>JAVXHY010000001.1:0-20497 GCA_036656615.1 Lachnospiraceae bacterium
GTAATTTCTATAAAATATCTATGCTTATTGATTAAAGCAATGAGTATAGCACAAAAAAATACTCCATAGATTCAACATCCATGGGGTATTTTTATCTTTTTATACGATACCTTGCGCCATCATTGCGTCTACTACCTTTTCAAATCCAGCAATGTTTGCACCTACCACATAATTTCCCTCTGATCCGTACTTCTTTGCCGCATTTGCCATGTTATGACAAATGTTAACCATAATTACCTTTAATTTCTCGTCCACCTCTTCAAAGGTCCAGCTTAATCGCTCACTATTTTGTGACATTTCCAGTGCTGAAGTTGCAACTCCTCCTGCATTGGCTGCCTTACCAGGAGCAAATAATACGTGATTTGCCTGGAGGTATTCTGTTGCTTCCAGTGTAGTTGGCATATTTGCACCTTCTGAAACTGCTATACAACCATTTGCTACCAACGCCTTTGCATCTTCGATCAATAACTCGTTTTGTGTCGCACATGGAATTGCAATATCAACCTTTACACTCCACACACCTTTTCCTTCATGATACTCTGATTGAGGACGGTAATTCGTGTATTCTGTTAATCTGCCTCGCTTGATTTCTTTGATTTCTTTGACTGCTTCTAAATCAATTCCTTGTTCATCATAGATCCAGCCACTGGAATCACTCATCGTTACTACTTTTGCGCCCATTTCCTGTGCCTTATGTACTGCATAAATTGCAACATTTCCAGACCCAGATATAGCAATCGTCTTTCCTTTTATTTCCTGTCCATTCAACTTTAACATTTCTTTTGTTAAATATAACACTCCAAATCCAGTTGCTTCTTTTCGTGCTAACGAGCCTCCATAGCTCAAACCTTTTCCTGTAAAGACGCCTTCATAAATACCTCGGATTCTTTTATATTGTCCGAACATATAACCAATTTCTCTAGCACCGGTTCCAATATCTCCAGCGGGTACGTCTGTATCTGCCCCAATATATTTATATAATTCCGTCATAAAGCTTTGACAAAATGCCATCACTTCTCTGTCTGATTTGCCTTTTGGATCAAAATCAGAACCGCCCTTACCACCACCAATTGGAAGTCCCGTCAGTGAGTTCTTGAATACCTGCTCAAATCCCAAAAACTTAATAATACCCAAGTTTACCGATGGATGTAAACGAATTCCTCCTTTGTATGGCCCAATGGCACCATTAAACTGCACGCGATAACCTCTGTTAACTTGTACCTGTCCCTGATCATCAACCCAAGGCACTCGGAACTTAAATTGTCTTTCCGGCTCTACCAAACGCTCCAACAATGCTTCTTTTCTATATACTGCTTCATTTGCTTCCACCACCACTCGCAGTGATTCCAATACTTCTTTCACAGCTTGGTGGAATTCAGGCTCTGCCGGATTCTTCTTCACAACCAGATCCATAACTTCATCTACATATGACATACTTCATTACCTCCTAGATAGTTTTGGGATGTTTTGCAAGTTTATATTAGGAATCTTGCATAATGTTCATTTCATTCCTGTTTATTGTAAAACATTTTTTCCAAATCCGCAACTATTTTCTTGGCTGTTTTACTTGAAATAAGCGACTCCAGACTCAAATATCTTCAAATCCTGTTCCCCATAAATATTAATCGCCACAGACTCTCCACGACGTTCCGAATGCGCCATCTTGCCAAATACTCTTCCATCCGGGCTTGTAATTCCCTCAATTCCACGATAAGAACCATTGGGATTCCATGTTTCATCCATGGTAACTCGTCCCTCTATATCAGAATATTGTGTCGCAATCTGTCCATTTGCAGCCAAACGTTCCAACCATGCATCACTGGCTACAAAACGCCCTTCCCCATGAGAAGCCGGATTCGTATAAACACCCCCCAGTTCTGCCTGCTGCAGCCAAGGTGATTGCTTAGAAACCACCTTCGTATATACCATCTTAGAGATATGACGTCCAATCGTATTGTAAGTAAGCGTTGGTGAATCTGATGTTTGACCTGTTATTTCCCCTAATGGCAGAAGACCAAGTTTTACAAGTGCTTGGAATCCATTACATACACCTAGAACCAATCCATCTCGCTCATTTAATAATTGCTCTACCGCTTCTTTTAATTTTGCATTTTGGAATGCAGTTGCAAAGAATTTTGCCGAACCATCTGGTTCATCCCCTGCACTAAATCCACCTGGAAACATAATCATCTGAGACTGCCCTATGACACGTTCAAATTCTGCTACTGAATCACGAATATCGGATGCATCTAAATTCTTGAACACCTTTGTAATGACAGATGCTCCTGCTCTCTCAAAGGCTTTTCGACTATCATATTCACAGTTGGTTCCCGGAAATACCGGAATAAACACCGTTGGCTGTGCCAGCTTATGGGTGCAGATATGAACATTCGATCCCGGATAGATTACTTCTTTCACCGTTTCTTTCGCTGATTCCCCTGAGGTAGTTGGAAAGATTGGTTCCAGTGTAGCTGTCCATGCAGCCAATGCCTCTTCTAGTGTAATACTTGTATCTCTGTATGAAATAATTGGTTGTGCAGTAACTTCTCCAATCAAGGTATACTCCATGCTTAATTCCTTCACCAAATCTGCCGGAACTTCTGCAATAATTTCTCCAAACCCAGGACTAAATAAATCTCTTGCATCTATATGATGTTCTATGTGCAATCCCAATCCATTACCAAATGCCATCTTACTAACTGCCGCTGCTATGCCATGACGATCCAATGTATAGGCAGAAACCACTTTTCCATCTCTAATATCTTTCGTGAACTTACCATATTGATTCATCAGTTGTGTATAGATTGGCAGATCATATGCATCCTTTTCTATAGGGATCCATATTAATTTATTTCCTGGAGTCTTTAATTCCGGTGTCAGAATGTCTGATTCTGTCGCTATATCTACTGCAAAAGACACCAGTGTAGGTGGTACATCAATGTCCTGGAAAGTCCCTGACATACTATCTTTTCCACCAATAGAGGGAAGTCCAAACCCAAGCTGGGCTTCATATGCACCTAGTAAAGCAGCAAAAGGCTGGCTCCATCTAGCTGAATCCTTTGTCATTCTTCTGAAATATTCCTGAAAGGTGAAACGTATGTTCCGATAATCTCCACCGGATGCAACGATTTTCGCTACTGATTCTACTACTGCATATACGGCTCCGTGATAAGGGCTCCAACTAGATACATAGGGATCGAACCCGAAGCTCATCATGGTTACCGTATCACAAGCACCCGTCAAGACTGGAAGTTTTGCTACCATCGCCTGGGTTTCCGTTTGTTGATATTTACCTCCGTGAGGCATCAGTACAGATCCTGCACCAATTGATCCATCAAACATTTCCACTAATCCCTTTTGGGAACAAACATTGAGATCTCTTAAGGTTTCCATCCACTGATTCTTTACATGGTGTACCTCTGCCCGACAGAAGACGCTATCCTCTTTATTGGGAATATCTACTGTAACTTTTGTTTCTTGATGAGCACCATTGGTATCTAGGAATTTTCTGGAAATATTAACAATTTGAGTTCCTTTCCATGTTAATACTAGTCTTTTATCAGAAGTAACAATTGCTACTTCTATGGCTTCTAGATTTTCTTCTTTTGCATAAGCCAAAAATACATCTACATCCTTAGGATCTACCACAACTGCCATTCGTTCCTGAGATTCTGAAATCGCGATTTCTGTGCCATCAAGACCTGCATACTTCTTTGGGACTTTATCTAAATCTATGCGAAGACCATCCGCCAGCTCACCGATTGCTACTGACACACCACCTGCACCAAAATCATTACATTTTTTGATTAATTTACTAACCTCTTCTCTTCGGAACAAACGCTGAATCTTTCGTTCCGTTGGTGGATTTCCTTTTTGTACTTCTGCCCCACAGGTTTCAATGGATTCTTCTGTATGGACCTTGGAAGATCCAGTTGCACCACCACATCCGTCACGTCCTGTTCTTCCACCCAGCAAGATAATAATATCTCCTGGATCAGAAGTTTCCCGAATAACCGCTCTTCGTGGTGCTGCCCCTAATACGGCACCTATTTCCATTCGTTTGGCAACATAATTTGGATGGTAAATTTCCTTTACCGCTCCAGTCGCTAATCCAATTTGATTTCCATAAGAACTATAACCATGTGCTGCCTGACGCACTAATTTCTTCTGTGGCAATTTCCCCTTCAAGGTATCCTTTACTGAGGTGGTGGGATCAGCAGCTCCGGTCACTCTCATGGCCTGATATACATATGTACGACCAGAAAGTGGATCTCGAATTGCTCCACCAAGACAGGTTGCTGCTCCACCAAATGGTTCAATCTCCGTTGGATGATTATGAGTTTCATTCTTGAAATTTACCAACCATTCTTCTTCAACACCATCGACATGGACAGGTACAACAATGCTACAAGCATTAATTTCATCACTTTCTTCCTGGTCATCTAATTTGCCCTCTTTTTTTAATTTACGCATTGCCATAAGCGCAAGATCCATAAGACATACAAATTTATCTTCTCTGCCTGCAAATATTTCACTGTGATCCCTTAAATATTGTTGGTAAGTATCCACAATCGGTGCTTTATAATCCCCTTCTCCAAAGCTAACTTCTGTTAATTCCGTAGAAAACGTAGTATGACGGCAATGATCAGACCAATAGGTATCTAGCACACGAATCTCTGTCATCGTTGGATTGCGCTGTTCCTCTGTCTTAAAGTAAGCCTGAATATGAAGGAAATCTTCAAAGGTCATAGCAAGACCTAGCGAATGATAAAGCTCACTTAGCTCTGCCTGTGGCATATGCTGAAATCCTTCAAACACACGAACATTTTCTGGTTCTTCAAACTTTGTAACCAGAGTTTCCGGTTTGCTCATTCCAGTTTCTCTTGAATCCACTGGGTTGATACAATGATTCTTAATCGCCTCAAATTCTGCATCTGTAATACTTCCTTCCATTACATATGTGGTAGCCGAGTGTATAATTGGCTGTTCATCTTCTTTAATAAACTGCACACATTGTACTGCTGAATCTGCACGCTGGTCAAACTGTCCAGGAA
The DNA here is from genome assembly GCA_036656615.1 of Lachnospiraceae bacterium. Taxonomy (GTDB): domain Bacteria; phylum Bacillota; class Clostridia; order Lachnospirales; family Lachnospiraceae; genus CAUPWF01. The sequence goes on from JAVXHY010000001.1 coordinate 5,055, forward strand.
GGAATTCTACTGTAAAAGCCCTGCTGCCTTCTGAAGCTTCAAACACTTCTCGATAGAGCATATCTACTGGTGGTTCTGCAAAAATACCATTACAGGCCTTTTCAAAAGTCTCCTCTGAAAGATGTTCTATATCATATCTAATCAGCACTCGTACATTTTTTATGGATTTAATTCCTAAATAGCTTCTAATCTCCTGTTTCAATTCTCTTGCCTGCACTGCAAACTCTGCTTTTTTTTCTACATATACACGTAATACACCAGTCATTATTCGTCCTCCAGTTCGATACCTTCCATTTTCATTGCTTCTGATTTCATAGTAACATAAGATTCATTATTAGTATAATTAATATATCTTAACTTTTTTATAAGCGTTTCTAATCAATGTTGCAATTAGAAAGCTGCCTATTAATAATCCTCCAAAAATAAGTCCAATTCTCATTGCTATATCTACAAAAAAGCCCTCTGGCAAAAGATTTATTAACAAATCTGTGCTTGGATCTAATAACCAGAGATCATTGGAAAAGAAAATCTCGTGAAATTTCGTGAAATACTTCGTGAAATCAGTAGCTATCACTGCCGTTAATATCGCCGATATTGCTCCAAACCCTATGACCGTGTATTGAAACGCTTTTGGCAGCACCTGCTTCCAAGGTGTCTTCCCAAGTCTAGCAGCCATAAGTAATGCAAGTATCATGATCAATGCCTTCATTCGCAATTCCATTCCCTTCACAAATAAGTGCTGTACATCTTCCATATGAGCAATTTCACGCTTATTAAAAAACTCTCTTTTCTGTCCATCTACAACTGTATGAACAATTAAAGTTTCTCTTTTTCCTTTTAAAAATGCCATCATTTCTTTCGTTACATACATCACATCCGGCATCTTCATCTTAACATCCTTTAATACATCATATTTTGCATATTCTTTTTCATAAAATCCATTACTTCCATAAGCACCTATTTCTACTGCTGAAATCAATAATACAAAAATAATACACAAAGAACCTATGATACTTCCAATCCAAGTTGCAATCCTTTTTTTATCCATATATATGATTCCCTTTCTTCTTCTAAATTTACCGTTTTATTATACCTTATTTCCCTTATCTTTATCAATAGTGATATAAAAATTGATTTTGGGGTTTATGTATCTTGCATAGTATAGTATAATAAGTGGACAAAACTATATCATGAAAAAGAAGGTTTTTAATATGGAAAGAAAAACAGGTACAATTTCGAGAGGTATTCGTTGCCCTATTATCCGTGAAGGCGATGATTTAGCAAAAATCGTAGCATCTAGTGTATTAGATGCTTCTAAGAGTGAGGGCTTTGATTTGAAAGATCGAGATGTCATTGCCATTACAGAGTCCATTGTAGCTCGGGCACAAGGTAATTATGCAACCGTAGATGCCATTGCTAAGGATGTAAGATCAAAACTAGGTGGCGAAACAATTGGCATTATCTTCCCAATTCTATCAAGAAACCGCTTTTCCATTTGTTTAAAGGGAATGGCTATGGGTGCAAAAAAAGTTGTTTTGATGCTGAGTTTTCCAGGTGATGAGGTAGGAAATGAACTGATGTCACTGGATCAATTAGACGAAGCTGGCATCAATCCTTATAGTGATGTAATTACTTTAAAACAGTACCGAGAACTCTTTGGAGATAACCGGCATCCATTTACAGGTATGGATTACGTGTCCTACTATAGCGATGTAATTACCAGCACCGGTGCTGAGGTAGAGATTCTTTTCTCCAATCAGCCCAAAACCATACTATCATATACGAAGAATGTCATTACCTGCGACATTCATACTCGGGCACGTACAAAGCGTCTCCTGTTAAAAGAAGGTGCTAATTGTGTATATGGTATGGATGATATTTTAAATACCTCCATTGATCACAACGGATATAACACCGAATATGGATTACTTGGATCAAACAAGTCTACCGAAGATACGATCAAATTATTTCCTCGAGACTGTTTTGATTTAGTATTAGACATCCAAAATCAGATTCTTGTCGAAACAGGCATGCATATTGAAGCCATGGTTTATGGGGATGGTGCTTTCAAAGACCCAGTAGGTAAGATTTGGGAATTAGCTGATCCTTGTGTATCTCCAGCCTATACCCAAGGTTTAGTCGGAACTCCCAATGAATTAAAGCTGAAATATTTAGCAGATAATGATTTTAAAGATTTGGATGGGGAGGAACTGAAAGCAGCCATTTCCGACCGCATCAAAGAAAAAGATAGTAACCTAGTTGGAAGCATGGCATCTCAGGGCACTACTCCTAGAAAGCTGACTGATTTAATTGGTTCTCTTTGTGACCTGACCAGTGGTTCTGGAGACAAGGGTACACCAATTGTCCTAGTGCAAGGATATTTTGATAATTATACGAACTAAGTTATGATTCATATTTAAAAAGATTGTAAATGGAAGCAGGGGATATCGCATGGACATTAATTATGAATTATATAAGGTTTTTTATTATGTCGCTGCTACACTCAGCTTCTCGGAAGCATCCAAGCAGTTATTTATATCACAGTCTGCAGTTAGCCAATCGATTAAGACATTGGAAAAGAAACTTGAGCTAGTCCTTTTTATCCGAAGTACTAAAAAAGTGCAGTTAACTCCTGCTGGTGAAATTCTACTGCGCCATGTGGAACCAGCCCTCAACTTAATCAAACGTGGGGAGTCACAGATTATGGATGCCTCCTCTAACGGCGGACAAATACGTATTGGAGCCAGCGACACCATCTGCCGCTATTTTTTAGTACCATATTTAGAGCGCTTTCACAAAGATTTTCCTAATACTCACATTAAAGTAACGAACCAAACATCTTTAAACTGTATTGATTTACTTGATTCCGGTCAGGTGGATCTGATTATTACAAATTTACCCAATTCGCGTCTTAGTAATATGCATTTTGTAAAAGAAATAAAACAGTTTAGAGATGTATTTATTGCCAACCATGCATTTCTTGAACTTTCCAAGAAGCAGATATCCTTTCAAGAGCTTTTAAATTACCCCATTTTAATGTTGGAGCGTCATAGCACCACCAGTGAGTTTCTTCACCATACTTTCCAACAGCATCAATTGGATTTAGTTCCGGAAATCGAACTAAGCAGCAATGATTTATTAATTGATTTAGCCAGCATTGGACTTGGAATTGCTTTCATACCAGATTATTGTATTTCCGGTAAGTCAAATGATTTATTTATTGTAGATACCTTAGAGCAGCTTCCTGCAAGACAATTGGCAATCGTTTATAATCATAAAATACCTGCATCCAATGCCACCCTAGAGTTTTTAAGCTATTTTACTTCTTAGGAATTCCAGAAATCATTCATTTTTTCTTGAACTGTATGAAGATCACAACGTTGGCAGTACTTCCATTCTTTTGGAAATATTTCTTGATACTGTCTTTGGGTAAATCTTTGATCTAGAAGCAAAATAATGCCCCTATCTGTATCTGTCCGAATGACTCTGCCTGCAGCCTGCAGCACTTTATTCATTCCTGGATATAAATACGCATAATGATAACCATTCTTACCATTCCTATCAAAATAATTCTTCAGCATCTCTCGCTCATTACATACTTGTGGCAAACCGGTACCTATGATAAATGCACCAATTAAACGTTCATGAGTCAAATCAATCCCCTCCGAAAAGATTCCACCCATAACACAAAAACCAACCAAACTTTCCATTCGTTCTTTTTCAAATTCATTTAAGAAATCTTCTCGGCTTTCTTCATCCATATGAGCAGACTGCACCTTATATACTGTATGTTCCACTCCATGTCTTAATATGCCCTGATACACCTCTTCCATAACATGATAAGATGGGAAAAAAGCCAAATAATTCCCTCGCTTTTTTTCTGCAGTCCTCATAATATATTCAGCATAATGATCATACATTTCCTCGGTTCTTTGGCTGTATTTTGTGCTAATATCCGTCCCTAATAACACCAAACATTGATGTGCATCAAAAGAAGAATGAGCATAAACAGCATAATTTTCCTGATCCGTACTCAACAATTGTTTGTAATACTGTATAGGTAGTAATGTGGCCGAAAAAAATATTGTGCTGTTTCCAAGGTCTAGACATTCCTGTATGCTACGGGCTGGATTAACACAGAACAGCTTTAATTTAAACATTCCACTTTCTTCAAATTCTGTATAAATTACATAATGATCATCCAGACGATCATAAATATTTAAAAATGTTCTAATACGAAAGTAGAACTCTAATAGTTCTTTTTTTAATTCTATTTCCTCACAATTTTCTAAAAAGTGCTCCAATTCAACCATTAAATTCATAAGCTGAATTGCAAAATGTCCAATCCCATCATGAAGCTGATAAGTTTCACACTCTCTCTTCCATTGCAGCATTTGTTTATTACAGCTATCCAATCTTTTTGCTAATCTCATGTCCTCATATTTTACTAATTTTTTCATAGCAAGAAATTCTTCTTTGTATAAATTTGCACTATACATATCTCTTCCACGTTCTACTAGATTATGAGCCTCATCAATAAGAAATAAATATGTTTCTTTTGTTCCTTCCGTAAAAAATCTTCTCAAATATGCATTGGGATCAAAGAGATAATTATAATCACATATTATTACATCTACCCATATTGATATATCCAAGGACAATTCAAAAGGGCACACCATGTGTTTCTTTGCCTGTTTTTCCAGAACCTCTCGGCTGAAATCACAGGTGGTATTTAATAGTTCAAAAACAGCTTCATTTACGCGGTTAAAATGCCCCTTTGCATAGGCACATACCTCTGGATTGCAATTCTTTTCTTCGCATAAACAGATTTTATCTTTTGCAGTCAGGGTAACTGCTTTACACTTTAGATTTTGTTCTTCTAAAATAGAGATTCCTTGTTTGGCGACTGTTCTTGTAATCGTTTTTGCAGTCAAATAAAAAAGTTTATCTCCCAAACCTTCTCCCATAGCTTTGATAGATGGGAACAGGGCTGCCATCGTCTTTCCAACTCCTGTAGGTGCTTGAATAAAAAGCTTCTTTTTTCGAAGAATGGTCTTGTATACAGAATGAACCAGCTCCTTTTGACCTTCTCTATACGGAAATGGAAATTCTATATTTTTGATGGAAGTATTTCTTGTATGTTTCCATTCAATTCGAAATTTTGCCCATTTTTCATATGTTTTAACCAAACCATAGAACCATTTTTCCAATGTTTCTATGGTTTGGATTTCCTCAAAACGCTTCAATTCTTCTGTTTCCATATTGCAATAAGTCATTTGAATACCAATCTTGCTTAACTGATTCTGAACCGCGTATATATATGCATAACACTTTGCCTGTGCTAAATGCACAGCTTCTGGCTTTTTGATATACTTTAATTCTCTTAATACACCCTTGATTTCATCAATTACTACGCCACTTTCATTTTCTATAATGCCATCGGCGCGCCCTTCCACCTGCAATTCAAATCCATCGCACTCTATCTGTATCCCCAAAGGAATTTCAGAGCGATAATCCGCCCCCATTTGACGTTGTATTTTTTTATGGATCTTACTTCCCATCTGCATAAGATTCTTGTCCAGACTTGCTGATACCCGATTATCAATATCCCCTTCTCGCAAAATGAATTCCACAAGACTTCTAACGGATATATGGACCACTTGCCTTTCTTTCATGTCACACCAACTTTTAATTTTCTCTTGACTAAAAAAGAGTATGCAGCGCACACTCTTTTTTCTAACTTTCTTATGCTACACAGTATTTCTTTAAAGTGCTTTCAAACGCAGGATCTTTACCACCATATCGAACGGTTAAAACGCTTGATAAGTCTAGGCTTAAAACCCCTAAAATGGATTTGGCATCAATAATAATTCGATTATAAAATACATCGATATCAAAATCACATTTTTCTGCTGAATTCACAAATTCTACAACTTCATTTGTCTTATTCAACTTGATTTTGCATTTATGTTCCATTACCTTCGCTCCTTCCACGGATATAAATCCTCAAACAATTAAAAAGCCATTCTTATCTTCAGATTTAGAATTGATTAACAATATCATTTAAATACATATTATCAGCTTCAAAAAAACGTTCTTCTTCTACCAGCTGAGCAAGCTTGATATCTATTGGTATCTTTCCCAATACTTTCACATCAAGAGCTGCTGCGACCTCATCAATATGACTTTCACCAAATACAGAAATCTTTGTTCCACAATCTGGACATTCTAAATAGCTATAATTTTCTACCAATCCAAGAACTGGAATATTCATTTGCATAGCCATATTATAAGCCTTTTTCACTATCATCTGTACCAAGTCCTGTGGGGAAGATACAATCACAACTCCATCCACTGGCAATGACTGAAATACCGTCAAAGGTACATCTCCTGTACCTGGTGGCATATCAACAAGCAGATAATCTAGTTCTCCCCAAATAACTTCATTCCAGAATTGGGTAACAACTCCAGCGATAATCGGTCCTCTCCAAATCACAGGAGAATCTTCCTCTTCTAGTAAAAGGTTGACAGACATAATTCTTGTTCCGTCTTTGGCTACAATTGGATACATACCTGCATCACTTCCTTGGACGCGTTCATGTATTCCATACATTTTTGGAATAGATGGTCCTGTAATATCAGCATCTAAAATTCCAACACTTAATCCCTTTGCTCTCATCTGCCTTGCTATAGAAGCTGTAACTAAGGATTTACCAACTCCACCCTTACCACTTATAACAGCAATTACTTTCTTGATTTGCGAAAATTCATTTGCAGGAACCTTCATGTCCGCTGCTGCATGATCACATGTTCCCGCACTGGCACAGCTTGAACAGCTGTCCGGGGAACATGTACTTGTTTGTTCTTGTTCTGACATCTCATTCTCCAATCTATTCTTCTATTATTACGCTTCTACGACTGCAATTAATTCTACTTCACACAATACATTCTTAGGCAATGTCTTCACTGCTACACAGCTTCTTGCTGGTTTTCCAGTGAAATATTTTGCATATACTTCATTAAAAGATGCAAAATCAGCCATATCACTTAAGAAGCAAGTTGTTTTCAATACCTTATCATAAGAAGTACCTGCCGCCTCAAGAACAGCACCTAAGTTCTTACACACTTGTTCTGTCTGTTCTGCTATAGTAGTAGCTTCCACTGTATCTGTTGCTGGGTTAATTGGGATTTGACCTGCTGAATAGAAAATTCCTCCATGTACAAATCCTTGTGAATATGGTCCTAATGCTTTTGGCGCTTTTTCTGTTGCTACTGCTTTCATAATTTTATTCTCCTTTTAACTGATTATTTTATTTTTGACAGCTTATATCCAATAAAAAACTGCATGTCCTTATAATATACCTTCTACTTTATATTTGCAACTCCCTTGTTACATCTTTTATCCATTTATAACTGTAGAATCTTTTCAATGTAATTGGGATTTTAAGTACCTCATCACTTAGTAATATTATATATACAATTGGGACGCTCCACTTCAATACAAAGGCTGCAAATGCTCCAAATGCAATGGATACTCCCCACATAATAGCGGTATCCACAACCAAAGCAAATTTAGTATCTCCGCCTGATCGAAACACTCCTACCACTAAAGTACAATTCACTGATTGACCTACTGTAAAATAACACATAACACAAAACATAAACACCATATAGTTCTGTGCCTGAGCACTTAATACCATATTTGCACTGGCAATTGGAATTGCTAACAAAACAAATACACCTGCCAACAGACCTGTGATCAAACTAAGCTTTAAAAAAGCTCTTCCATATGCTTTTGCATGCTCGAACTTCTTCTCACCAATCGTCTTCCCTAAATAAATGGCCGTAGCATTGCTTACGCCAAATGCAATGACCATAGAAAGCTGCCTTGCCACTTGAGCGACTGCATTCGCCGCCACAGCGGCGCTTCCCATATGACCAATCACCGCGGAAATCGCTGAAAAGCCCATCCCCCAAAGCATTTCGTTAATAATAACCGGAAGGGCATAGATGATATAATCCTTAAATAATATCTGATCAAAATGAAAACAATCCCTAATTTTTATTTTTACAATTTTATTTTTCTTAACGGCATAGAATAGCACAATTACAAGTTCAATCACTCTTGCCATTAAAGTGCCAATTGCCGCCCCTTTAATGCCCATTGGTTCAAATCCCAACAATCCAAAAATCAACACAGCATTTACAATTACATTTACGCCCAAGGAGGAGGTATAGACAATGGTTGCTATAATCACCCGTTCAATACTCCGCATAACATTAAGATATACTTGGGTAAATGCCATGCAAATATAAGACAGTGCTATAATCTGTAGGTATTTCACTCCTTCTTGAATGACTTGAGGATCTGAGGTGAAAATTTGCATAAGCAATTTAGGAATAAAAAATGCTGCTGCGGTAAATAATGTTCCTACTAAAATTCCACAGGTAAGGCCAATTCCCAATATTTTTTCTATGGAACGGGTATCCCCTTTGCCCCAATATTGTGCTGTCAGTACCGTAATCCCCGATGTAATCCCATAGAATATCAAGGTCATTACAAATTGTACTTGTCCTGCCAAAGAAGCTCCAGACAGTACTTTTTCTCCGACTTTTCCAAGCATAATCACATCTGCTGCTGACACACCTACATTAATTAAATTTTGAATTGCCATTGGTATAATCAGTAACCAGACACTATGATAAAATACCTTCCAATTAATAGGTCCATCTACTGATTCAACTATGGTTTGCTGCTTTGAAGATTTCATAAACGTCATGTTGATCTAACTCCTTAAATTTTGCAAGACGAATGGTATCATTACAAGTACCGCGCCTTGCCATATCTTGTAATTCTTCATCTGGCTGTACACCAATAGAAAGATCACCAAGACAAATCGGCATTCCCAATGATTGAAAATAGCCTTCGGTCTGTTCGATTGCTTTCCTTGCTCCTACCAGTGGATTTTCTTCTCTAATACCCCATACCTTAAATGCATATCTGTTAAAACGCGCTGGGTCAATCTCATAGACATATCTAGCCCAGGCTCCCCAGATGGCAGAAAGGCTTGCTCCATGAGCCACATCATACTTTGCACTAAGTTCATGTCCTATTTTATGAGGTGCAAAGTCTTTCTCTGCTCCAAGTCCGGTCAAATTATTGTGGGAAATACTGCCACACCACATAATTTCGCTCATAGCATCGTAATCGGTCTGATTGGCATATGCTTTTGTTCCGTTTTCAATGACCACTCGAAGCAATGCTTCCGCAATTTCATCTGTCAGCTGATTTCCTTTGGTTGGGGTAAAATAGCGATCCAAGGTATGCATCATAATATCTACAATTCCACAGGTTAATTGAAACTTTGGCAGCGTATATGTAAGCTCTGGATTCATAATTGCAAATTTAGGACGATTAAAATCTGTATTAATCCCGGCTTTTCTTCCCATGGCTTCATTCGTCAATACTGCTGAATCACTGGTTTCACTTCCAGCTGCTGCCAAGGTCAATACTACCCCTACCGGAAGTGACTTGGTAAGTGGAACTTTACCTGTCCAAATATCCCATAATACTTCATTTGGATTGGCAGTTCCATGTGCAATTCCCTTGGCTGTATCAATGGAACTTCCTCCACCTACTGCTAAAATAAAGTCTGCCTTGCATGAAATGGCTTTTCTCACACCTTCTTCTGCCAATGATAAACGTGGATTTGGTTGTACACCTCCCAGTTCTTGGAATTCAATACCTTCCTCAGTCAATTTTTCTTTTATGGTATTCAACAGACCGCTTTTCACAACGCTGCCACCGCCATATACAATGAGTACCTTTGTACCGCCCCATTTCTTAACCTGTTTCCCTACCTGCATGTGAGTCTCTTTCCCAAACACAACTTCTGTTGGCAAATATTGTGTAAAATTCTTCATCCTTCCTACCTTCCCTTCTTATACTTCCGTTATCGACCACGTCATAAAATCCACTTCATCACAGAAGTGGATTTTATACATTACTATTGTTATTTAGTATAACATACATCGATTTCTTTGGAAACCCATTTACTCTCGTTGTTTTTCATTTCAAACATCTTTGATTTATAACAGTCAAAACGGATATTCAGAATCTACTTTACTACTTTATGAGGTGAAATATTGAATTACACAAAGAAATACCCCACACTGTGGGGTATTTCAGACTTTTATAAATCATCTAAGGATTCTTTAAATTTTCCCATAAATCCTTTTTTCTTTCCTTTACCAGACTTTTCTTCTTTTGCTGCCTCTGTTCCCGTCGGTTCTTCTAGATGTATCGAACTTCCCAAAGATTTACCTGATAATTCATCGAATTTACGAAGTGCCTCTTTTGCTTCTGGACTCAATCTTTCTGGTGTCTGGATAACCAAAGTTACATAATGATCCCCACGAACCTGCTTATTACGAATGGACGGTACCCCTTTTCCACGCAAGCGTACCTTTGTATCTGTCTTTGTTCCAGCTTTCACTGTATAAATGACTTCTCCATCTACCGTCTTTATATGCACATCAGCACCGAGAGTAGCCTGTGCGAACGTGATAGGGGCAGTAGAGAAGATATTCATATCCTGCCTTCCGAAAATAGGGTGTCTAGATACAGAAACCTCAACCAATAAGTCACCTCTTGGTCCACCATTAGCCCCTGGTTCCCCTTTATCACGTATTCTGACACTCTGTTCATTATCGATACCCGCCGGAATAGATACTTTGATTTTCTTTTTCGTTGCTACGAATCCTGTTCCACTACAGTCTCCACATTTTTCACGAATAATCTTACCTGTTCCACGACAATCTGGACAAGTCTGAACATTTTGTACTGTTCCAAAAAAAGATTGCTGCGTATAGACTACTTGTCCTTTCCCACCACATTTTGAACATGTCTCAGGAGATGTGCCTGGTTTAGCACCAGTTCCGCTACAAGTACTACAAGGATCCTTAATAATAACATCCAACTCTTTTTCACATCCAAAAACAGCTTCTTCAAAGGTAATCCGAACACTTTTACGAATATTCGCACCTTTCATCGGGCCATTATTTGTTCGGCCCCCCGAACGTCTTCCACCAAATATATCACCAAATATATCACCAAATATATCGCCAAAGTCTCCACCATTAAAGTCAAAGCCACCAAATCCACCAGCACCAGCACCACCACCGCCGTCAAATGCTGCATGGCCGAATTGATCATATTTTCGTCTTTTTTCTGCATCACTTAATACTGCATATGCTTCTGAAGCTTCTTTAAATTTCTTTTCAGCAGAAGCGTCACCCGGATTCATATCCGGATGATACTTCTTTGCCAATAATCTATAAGCTTTTTTTAAAGCCGCATCATCAGCATTCTTATCAACGCCTAGCACCTCATAATAATCTCTTTTTGTTTCACTCATAAGCTTCTACCTTTCATTCTCATACTAAGTTCACGCCTGATCCCTTGTCGTGTTTACCAAGTATCTCTTAAACTTCTTTGTAGTCGCCATCTACAACATCATCACCTTGGAAACCTTCTGGTGCTTCACCTGCTCCCATGTCTGGACCTGCTGCTCCTTCCGCTCCTGCTCCTGCTGCTCCTGCTTGTTCATACATTTTAGCAAATAATTTCTGTGCACTTTCCATGAGTTTTTCTTTCGATGCCTTCATTTCTTCTACTTGCGCTTCTGTCATTTCTTCTACATTTGTTTGTTCAATTAACTCTTTCAATGCTTTAACATCTGCTTCTACCACATCTTTATCAGCTGCGTCAATCTTATCTCCAACATCCTTCATTGCTTTTTCTGTTTGGAATACCATAGCATCCGCATCATTTCTTGTATCAATTGCATCCTTACGTTTCTTATCTTGAGATTCAAACTCAGTAGCTTCTCGAACTGCTTTGTCAATTTCATTATCAGACATATTCGAACCTGCTGTAATCGTAATATGTTGTTCTTTTCCTGTACCCAAATCTTTTGCTGACACATTTACAATACCATTTGCATCAATATCAAAGGTTACTTCGATTTGTGGAATTCCACGTCCTGCTGGTGGGATACCATCAAGTCTGAATTGTCCTAACGATTTATTATCTTTTGCAAATTGTCTTTCACCTTGTACTACATTAATATCAACTGCTGTCTGATTATCAGCTGCTGTAGAGAATGTCTGGCTCTTCTTGGTAGGAATTGTTGTATTTCTTTCAATGAGTCTAGTAGCAACGCCACCCATAGTCTCAATAGACAAAGACAAAGGTGTAACATCAAGCAACAAGATATCGCCTGCGCCTGCATCTCCTGCAAGCTTTCCACCTTGAACAGATGCACCCAATGCAACACATTCATCTGGATTCAAAGCTTTAGATGGCTCATGACCTGTTAATTTTGCAACTTTATCCTGGACTGCTGGCATACGTGTAGAACCACCAACCAATAATACTTTTCCTAATTCAGAAGCCGTAATTCCTGCATCACTCAAAGCAGTTGTAACCGGTTTTGCTGTTCTTTCAACTAATTCATGTGTTAATTCGTCAAATTTAGCTCTTGTAAGATTCATATCAAAATGCTTTGGACCTTCTGAAGTTGCTGTAATAAATGGAAGGTTGATATTGGTTGTAGTTGCTGATGAAAGTTCTTTCTTTGCTTTTTCAGCTGCTTCTCTTAATCTTTGCAAAGCCATTTTATCAGTGGATAAATCTACGCCCTCTGCCTTTTTGAATTCTGCCAACATATATTCTGTAATCTTTTGGTCGAAGTCATCTCCACCTAATTTATTATCTCCTGATGTAGAAAGTACTTCAATAATTCCATCACCAATTTCAATGATTGATACATCAAACGTACCACCACCTAAATCATATACCATAATTTTTTGTTCTTTTTCATTATCAAGACCATAAGCAAGTGCTGCTGCTGTTGGTTCATTAATGATACGTTTTACGTCTAATCCTGCAATTCTACCTGCATCCTTTGTTGCCTGACGTTGTGCATCATTAAAATAAGCTGGAACTGTAATAACCGCCTCGGTTACCTTTTCTCCTAAGTAACCTTCTGCATCTGCCTTCATTTTCTGAAGAATCATAGCAGAGATTTCCTGTGGTGAATATTTCTTATCATCAATTGCCACTTTACTATCTGTTCCAATTTTTCTTTTAATTGAAGAAATTGTTTTGTCTGCATTGGTAACTGCTTGACGCTTTGCAGGTTCTCCAACCAAACGCTCTCCTGTTTTGGTAAACGCTACTATAGATGGTGTTGTTCTTGCACCTTCTGTATTTGAAATTACTACTGGCTGACCACCTTCCATAACTGCTACACAACTATTTGTTGTACCTAAGTCAATTCCTATTATTTTTCCCATGATAAAAATCCTCCTATTGTTTTGATTTTTTATTTGTTTGTTTTTGTCGGTTGATATTACTACGATAAACTAATTTGCTACTTTTACCATGCTATGTCTAATCACACTTTCATGGTACATATAACCCTTTTGAAACTCCTCAGCTACTACATTTTCACTTAGTTCCTCCTCTTCCACATGCATCACTGCATTGTGTAAATCCGGATTGAACTCAGTTCCAACTGCTTCAATTGCTTTTACTCCAATTTCTTCTAAGGTTGTCATTAATTGCTTATAAATTTTATCCATTCCTTCTATAAATGGATTGGATTTTTCTTCCTCTGGAATCGCTGCTATACCCCGTTCCAAATTATCTACCACCGGAAGAATTTTTTCTATGACCTCTTTCGCACCCACTTCATACATCATCGACTTTTCCTTTGTTGTGCGTTTACGAAAGTTATCAAACTCTGCCATTTGACGAGTCAGCTTATCGGTCAATTCCTCTATCTGCTCATCCTTCTTATCTTTCTTTTTCTTCTTTTTGAAGAATTTATTGTCTTTATTATCAACTGCTGCCTCTTGTTCCTGATTGGACTCCTCTGCAGCTTCCACTTCCTGATCAGTATCCTCTACCACTATTTCCGTGTCAGATTCTGGTGTTTCCTGAGCATCCTCATCTAATTGATCATCTGTTTCTGTTTTTATTTCCTCATCTACTTCTTTTGCAGCCTCTTTTGCTTCTTTGATTGCTTCTTCCACTACATTTTTCTCCTTATCCAAGGGTTCTACCACCTTTCCTATTCTTCTTTATGGAATATTGCATCTAACTCTGTCATAAGAGTTTTCAGCGTTTTCATTACATTTTCATAGTCCATACGTTTGGGACCAACAATACCTATTGTACCTTGCATTCCTTCTCCCAGCTCATACGTAGCTGTTACTACACTGCAATCTTTCATGGTCTGCACAGGTGATTCATTCCCTATATAAACCTGGATTCTTTTCCCATCCTGATCAGTGAGCGTCTGTGTCACCAATTCTGCAAGCTGTTGTTTTTCTTCAAAAGTACTAATCAACTCTTGCGCCCTTTGATTATCACTAAGTTCTGGATATTTGAAAATATTTGTTGTACCACTGGTATAGATTTCCAAGTCCTCCTCAATTTGAATTGCTTCCGCAACCGCATCAATGACGTGACTAATCACCTTACTATGAATACCTGCCTTCTCTTTTAATACAGCAATCATTCCTAAATTAATCTGTTCAATGGGCAGCCCATTTAGATTGGTGTTCAAAAGCATATTTAACTTTAATAACATCTCATTATCTAATTCTTCATCCACTGTGATTATTTTATTCTTAATCACATTGCCTTCCAAAACGATAACTGCTATTAATTGCTCCTTATCCACTTCTGAAAGCTGAATGAATTTTAATTTATTATGATGATTCCTCGGAGCGGTAACCATGGTAGCATAATTCGTGCTGCTTGCCAATACTTTAGCAGCCTGCATAAGCAATTGTTCCATCTTATCTGCCTTATCTAGCATTTGCTCCCGTATCTCGGTTACATCTTGTGTCTTTTCTTCTATTAACATATCTACGTAAAGCCGATACCCCTTGTCTGATGGTATACGTCCTGCCGATGTATGAGGTTGCATGATATAGCCCAAATCTTCCAAATCTGCCATTTCATTTCGAATGGTTGCAGAACTCAGATTCAAATCCGTATATTTAGAAATCGTTCTAGAACCAACCGGTTCACCAGTTTGAAGATAAGTCTGGATGATTGCCTGCAAAATTTTCATTTTCCTATCATCTAGCTGCGTCATTTCCCTCCCCTTTCACATTATGGCATTTATTAGCACTCATGACTTCCGAGTGCTAACACCTTACGATTATTAAGATAACACTAACAAAATTGTTTGTCAACACTGTTTATAAATATTTTATAACTATCTAGCCATGCACAAAAAAAGAATAGAATCCTCTGTGCAAGTTTACTTGCTAAAGAGCATTCTATTCTTTTTTTGTATACGGCGTTTAGCCGTAGCGAAATGAGCCGCAGCGAAATTGAGCTAGCATGGCTGAATAACCCTTCT
>JAVXHY010000001.1:20597-54923 GCA_036656615.1 Lachnospiraceae bacterium
GAATAACCCTTCTTGAACCATTGCGAAATGAGCCGCAGCGAAATTGAGCTAGCATAGCTGAATATAATCCCCATCTTGCGTCTTCCCCCAAAAAGTTGTAATATATGGTAGATATATTTACTAGATTGGAGGCTTGAACATATCATGAAAAAATTACTAGACCTATATATTAGTTTCTTCCATATAGGAGCACTTACATTTGGTGGTGGTTTAGCCATGCTTCCTATGTTAAAAAGAGAAGTAGTCGAAAAGCATGGTTGGATTACAGAAGAAGAAATGCTGGATATTTTTGCCATTGGCCAGTGCACCCCTGGGGTCATTGCAGTAAACACTGCTACTTATATTGGATATAAGAAGGCAGGTATTTGGGGTGGAATATTAGCCACATTAGGCATCATTTCCCCTTCTATTCTTATTATATGCATTATTGCATCTGTTTTAAGTCCCTATATGGAGAATACCACCTTACAGCATGCATTTGCTGGGATTAGAGTTGTAGTGTGTGCCCTTATGCTGAATACTGCTATTATGATGGCCCGAAAAGGAATCCAAGATAAACTTGGCATCTTATTATTTCTATCTGCACTCCTACTGGCTTCATTTTCTCCTGTTCCAACTGCTATTATTATAGTACTCTCCGGAATTTTCGGAGTAATTGTGAAGAAATGGGGGGGCATAAAATCATGATTTATATAACTCTCTTTTATGAATTCTTTAAAATCGGACTATTCTCCATCGGTGGTGGCATGGCCACGCTTCCTTTTCTTGTGGAACTAACTACCAAATATGATTGGTATACCACCAGTGAATTAGCAAATATGGTGGCCATCAGCCAAAGCACCCCCGGACCTATAGGAATTAATATGGCTACTTATGCCGGCTACCAGAGTGCCGGTATCTTAGGTGCCCTAACTGCTACTTTATCCTTAGTGCTGCCATCTTTGATTATAATTATCATCATTGCTAAATTTATGGAAAATTTTAGTGAAAATAAAATAGTCAAAGCAATATTCTATGGTATTCGTCCCACCGTTGCCGCCATTATTTCTTACGCAGTATTTGAATTGTGCAAGATTTCGTTGTTTCAGGCTTCCGGGAAAGGCTACATCCTTGATGGTACCAGTTTTGCTATTTGTATCATTGCATTGTTGCTCATGCAAATAAAAAAATTAGAAAAACTCCACCCACTGGTTTGGCTTGTAGGCGGAGCATTTCTTGGTATTGTGTTAAAACTATGATTTACGCAACAGTTCAAATACTGATTTACAGGAATTCCGATAGAATATAGTTGCTTACAGAGATTCCTTTTTCTGTAAGCATCAAACGGTTTTCCTTTATTTCCATACATTCTGATTCCATAAATTTATGAATAATGGGCAGGTAATGTTCTCTGATCTCATCCGTTAATTCGATTCCTTCCATGGTCCGTAATCCTAAAAATATAGTCTCTTCTCGTTCTTCCTTTGCTGTTAATACTTCATGATCAGCTCTCTCTAACAAAACCAGTTCTTCTGTAGTTTCCTGATGAAGATAAGTTTGAATATACTTCTGAATGTCCGAACCATTGGCAAATCTAACATGTCCAAGCAAAGAAGCTGCTCCAATACCGAACCCCAAATACGGTGTCCTTCTCCAATACCCAAGATTGTGTCTACATTCATATCCTACTTTAGCATAATTGGATACTTCATATCTATGGTATCCGTAAGTATGAAGTATCCGCCTTGTATCTTCATACATCTGTCTCTCATCCTCTTCATTGGGAAGTGGGGGGACATCTTGTTCTAATCCCTTGTTCTCCAAAGTATCCCCTCCATATTGATCATAAAATGGTGTTCCCTCTTCAATGATTAAACTATATGCCGAAATATGCTCTGGATTCAATTGTGCTACCGTTGTAATGGTTTGAACCCAAGATGCACAGCTTTGTCCAGGAATTGCCGAAATCAAATCAATATTAATATTTTCAAAGCCTAGATGACGAACCAATTTGTATGTTTGCAGAAATGTTTCATAAGAATGGATACGTCCCAACAGCTTTAATTCAGCATCCTGAGTAGACTGCAGTCCGATGCTAATTCGATTCACGCCTATTTCTTTATAGACCTCCAGCTTCTCTTTCGTTACCGTACCCGGATTAATTTCGATGGTTATTTCTGCTTCTTCCTTCATTTCAAAGATGCTGTACAGTGTTCTCATCATATCTTTCATCAAGGAAGGATCCAAAATAGAAGGCGTTCCCCCACCAAAAAAAACAGAAGTCACAATATATGCTTCTGCTGTTTTTTGATAACTTTTCATTTCCTCTTGTAACGCTTTTACATACTCCACCTGCTGGTTTGTATCTGCCGGAGCAGAAAGGAAATCACAGTATGCACATTTCTTCACACAAAATGGAATATGAATATACAACTCTAATTCCTCTTTCTCCATACTGTACCCATCCAATCCATATCTTTATTTATCATCTAGTTTCAATACACTCATAAATGCTTTCTGTGGAATTTCTACATTTCCCACCTGGCGCATTCTCTTCTTTCCTTCTTTTTGCTTATCCAAAAGCTTTCTCTTTCTGGAAATATCACCACCATAGCATTTTGCAAGCACATCTTTTCGCATAGCCTTGACTGTTTCTCTAGATATAATCTTACTTCCAATCGCCGCCTGAATTGGAATTTCAAATAACTGCCTTGGAATCTCATCTTTTAATTTTTCACACATTTTACGCCCCCGCTCATAAGCAGTTTCTGCATGAACAATAAAGGACAGCGCATCCACTTCTTCCTTATTGATTAAGATATCTAATTTCACTAATTCTGATTTCTCATAATCTAGCATCTCATAATCAAAGGATGCATAACCTTTGGACCGAGATTTTAAAGCATCAAAAAAATCATATATAATTTCATTCAGAGGTAAATGATAATGCATAACTGCTCTGGTTGCTTCTATATATTCCAAGCCTTGATATTCTCCACGACGTTCTTGACAAAGTTCCATAATAGAACCTATATATTCAGAAGTCACCATGATTTCCGCTTTCACCACTGGTTCTTCCATGTAAAGAATCTCTGCTGGATCTGGAAGATTGGATGGATTGGTTAATTCCAATACATCCCCATTTGTTTTATACACTTTATAAATAACACCTGGTGCCGTTGTCACTAGATCCAAATTATATTCTCTTTCCAAACGCTCCTGAATAATTTCCAAATGCAGCAAGCCTAAAAAACCACAACGAAATCCAAAGCCTAAAGCCATAGATGTTTCGGGTTCAAATTGCAAGGCTGCATCATTTAATTGTAATTTTTCCAATGCATCTCGGAGATCTTGATACTTTGCCCCATCTGCTG
Source organism: Lachnospiraceae bacterium (assembly GCA_036656615.1). Taxonomy (GTDB): domain Bacteria; phylum Bacillota; class Clostridia; order Lachnospirales; family Lachnospiraceae; genus CAUPWF01. The sequence goes on from JAVXHY010000001.1 coordinate 23,951, forward strand.
GATATAGACCGCAGTATACCATTGGATTGACTTTCTTATATCCAGGAAGGGGTGCAGCACAAGGGTTATTTGCATCCGTAACCGTATCCCCTACTCGAGTTTCTTTTACATTTTTCAAGCTGGCCGTTATATATCCAACCATGCCTGCACTTAATTCTTCGCAAGGAAGAAACTGACCTGCTCCAAAGTACCCAACTTCTACTACCTCTGCTAAAGTCTTCGTTGCCATCATTTTAATTGGAGTTCCTTTTTTTACGGAGCCTTCTTTAATTCGGCAGAAAATAATAACACCTTTATAAGAATCATAAATAGAATCGAAGATCAATGCCTGAAGCGGCTTACTAGGATCACCTACTGGAGCTGGTATTTTCTTTACAATTTGTTCAAGAACTTCTTCTATATTCAGTCCAGTCTTGGCTGATATACGTGGTGCATCTGCAGCTTCAATTCCAATCACATCTTCAATTTCTTCTATCACACGTTCTGGTTCTGCACTAGGCAGATCAATTTTATTAATCACTGGCATAATATCCAAATCATGATCCAATGCCAAATACACATTCGCTAGGGTCTGTGCTTCCACACCCTGTGCCGCATCCACCACAAGCACTGCTCCATCACAGGCAGCTAGACTTCTAGATACCTCATAGTTAAAGTCCACATGTCCTGGGGTATCAATGAGATTAAACACATATTCTTCCCCATTCAGCGCCTTATATACCGTTCTGACCGACTGAGCTTTAATCGTAATTCCACGTTCCCGCTCCAAATCCATATTATCCAGCACCTGAGACTGCATTTCTCTGCTGGTAAGCAGACCAGTGCGTTCAATAATACGATCAGCTAGGGTTGATTTTCCATGATCTATATGAGCAATAATACAAAAATTGCGAATGTTTTCTTGATTGATAATTCCTGACATTTCTGATCCTCCATATTTCTCTGTATTCATTGAATCTATTACCTCTCGAAGTATATCATGTCATACTATATTTGACAATAAAAAGCTCAACTCCCATTACACCATCCAATCGTCCTGTTTTCACATATTCTTCTGTTTCTACACAAGCCTCTAAAATATGAATCAATTCCGATGTTGTAAAATGCTTTGACTGATCCATATATTTACCTACAACAAAATTTTGAAGTCCTGTCTTTTCACTAATGATTTTACGATTGCTGCCTTGCTTTTCCAATTCCTTTACCTGTAATAACAATCGAAATTGCCTTGCAAGTAAGAAAAGGATACGCAAAGGTGGTTCCTTTAAAGCCAATAATTCATAGTAATAGTCCAAAGCCTGTTTTTGCTTCTTATCTGCCACCGCGTTGACCATACTGAATATCTGATTCGTAATTTGAGTAGTGCAAATAGCATCTACATCCTCCAGCGTAATCATGTTCTTATCTAAAACGTAACAAAACAGCTTTTCCAGCTCCTTTTGAATCTGTTCCATATCCGATCCTACTTTAGTAAGGAGATGGCGGATTGTAGCATCTGTTATTTGCTTTCCTTCTTGTTTTACCATGCCTTGTATCCATTTGATTAAAGTTCGTTCCTCTTGTCTGGAAAGTTCCACAATCAATCCACGATCCTTCACAGATTTAAATAACTTGCCCCTTTTATCAACCTCAGCTTCAATAAATAGCAAATACGTAGTCTCTGGTAATGCTTTGATATAATCTGCAAGTTCCGGGGTAGGATTTTTGAAAAACCCAGTGTTTTCCATTACAATTAACCGTCGATCACCAAAGAAGGGTATCGTCTCAGCCAAGTCAATGATTTCCTTTACATTTATACCTTTTCCCTCATAATATGCATAATTCATACTATGATCACAAGGGATAATAGCCTCTGATAGTTTATTTTTATATTGTCTTTTCAGATAATTTTCTTCCCCATATAAGAAATAAATCTGTTTAAAATCACCCGTCTTTAAGTCTTCATTTAAACGTTTCATCTTTATGATCCTTCCTTAAAATCCTATTTCATTCTAGCATAAAATCGAAAAAAAGACGAGAGTTTTTCTATTCTCTCATCTTTTTCCTACTCCTTTTAAAGGGGTTTCATATCATCTTATTCTGTAATAAATATAAATTTTACTGTTCCCTCCATATCATCTGATATTCCGGAAAAATTACGATACTCCTTAGATGTGTTTAATAGCTTGGACATCCGATTTACCATATTCCTAATATCTTCCTGAAACACACTGGTTAACTGTTCAATTCCGGTGTAATGGAACTCTGTCATCCCTGTGTTTAACGCCTGTGCTCCTATATCTAACTGCTGTATTCCGCCAATAAGCTGTCCACTTCCCGTCTGAAGTTGTTCCACTCCTCCATCCAATCGAAAAGCTCCTTGTGACACCTCTCCCGCTCCGCTGGCAAGTTCCCTAGAACCTTTTGAAACACTGGCTGCTCCCTGATTTGCATTTTCAATACCTGCGTACAAATCCTGACCACCTTTCATCGCTTGAACTGCTCCTTGATGCAATGCTTCTAATCCACCAGTCAAGCTTCCCAAACCACCAGTCAACTGGTCGCTTGCATTTTGAACTTGCCCAATTCCACCTTGTAAAGAAGTGACACCTCCCTGCAATCCCGATATACCATTTACCAGCGCTCCAGAAGTAAGCGATTGACTCACTCCTTCCTGAATAAGCAGAACCTGTCCCACACCTTGAATAGCTTGCTGCAGAGTTGCTGCATCCGCTTCGCTTAACTGTGAGGTATCCATTGACTGCAAAGAGGTCAGCACACAATTCGCAGCCTTTGTCCCATTGCCTAGTGTGGCAGCTGCATTCTGCATTCCATCCCCCATCGTTTGTATTCCGGTCTGCAGCTGTTGTGCTCCAGTATCCAAACCATTTACCCCCTGTGAAAGCTGTCCTGCCCCAGATGCTAACTGCTGTGTACGGATAGCTGCCTTTTCCAATCCACCATTTAAAGAGATCAGACCCTCCTGCAGCCTAGAGGAGCCTTCTTGTAATTGCTGTGTTCCCGATGCTAAACGGCTGCTCCCTGCCGATAGTTCCTTGGTAGCCATTTCTAATTTCGTGGTCCCTGCAGCCAAAGAACGACTGCCTTCCGAAAGCAGTGGTATAGCAGTGGTGAATTCCCCTGACTTAGTAAATAGTTCATCCATTCCATTTTTCAAGACGGAAGTTCCGTCCACTAATTGCAACGAAGCAGCGTGTAATTCATTCATCTCGCCTTCCAACGTATCCATTTCATTGGAATTGGATGGATGGAGCTGATTAAAAAATTCATTCGTTGCAATTGTAGTAATCGAAAGTGGATCATAATTCTTCACCTCTGCCGATACCTCAAATCCGTCTGGCAGATCTGCCAGATTGCTTCCAAGACTTTCCTTTAATTTCGGGATTCCAATCCCAACCACTAGATTACGTTCTCCATCCGACAACACCTTTCCTCCAGTCACTTCAATATTGGTATATTTTTCGTTATCCAGCACCATACCTGTAGCCATAAGAAAGGGCGTATATACTTCCCCTTGCTTATTTAAATTCTCATACTCAAAATGAACTTGAAGATGTCCGCTTTTTCCCTTTAATTCCTTTGGTTTTTTCATTTCTCCATTTAACAAATATGTAATGTTCACACCAACTGGAAGCTGTTGTTTTGTAGTCCCTTGATAACAAATATCTTGTTTGTCACCTTTCCATGTCAATTGATTTCCCTTTTGAACAAACGTCTCATTTCCTTTGATATTCTGAATATCCGTTAATGCTGATTCATCAGAAATACTAGAATATTCTGTTATATTTTTTAACTGATCCGTAACAATTACATGGTGAACAGTTCCTTCCCCATCCATTTTAGCATATACAGTTTCCTCTTTCAGGCTAGGAGACTTCGCATAGGTAACAGCTGGTATAATAGTAGTGACTGCTAAAGCAGCAATCATGCCCATAGCAATTGTTGTCTTATAATTTTTACGATTCATATTGTACCTCTTTTCTTTGAATTTCTTTTCTATTGTTCTCACAAAACCCTTTACTTGTCGCACAAATAAATTTGTCACATACCAATAACATAGATGGGAGAATCAGGATAACCACGAACATACTAATCACTGCACCTCTTGCCATCAATGTACACAGAGCAGAAATCATATCAATATTAGAATATAATCCCACCCCAAAAGTTGCTGCAAAGAAACCAAGTGCTGATGCAATCACAGAATTTACAGAAGTAGACAAAGCTACCTGTATTGCATTTCTTTTTTCCAATCCCATCCGCCGCTCCATTTTATATCGAGTGGTCATTAAAATAGCATAGTCAACCGTTGCTCCTAGTTGAATGGTACCAATTACCACTGAAGCAATAAATGGCAATGGTGTTTTGGTGTAAAACGGAATACCCAAATTAATAAATATTGCAAATTCTATCACAGCCACCAAGATAGCTGGCAAAGAAACTGATTGGAATACAAAGCCTATAATTAGAAAAATGGCAAGAATAGAAATCCCACTTACTACTTTAAAATCTTTATCCGTTATGGTAATTAAATCCTTGGTACAAGGTGCCTCACCAATCACCATAGCTTTGGGGTCATATTTCTTTACAATTTTATTCAACTGGGTTACCTGTCTATTCACCTCATTTGATGCAACTTTATACTCTGAACTAACTAAGAGTAATTGCCATTGCTCACTTTCCAATAGATTTTTTACAGAATCCGGAATGGTTTCTTTTGGAATAGCTGATCCAAGCAGACTGTCTAAACCAATTGCATATTTTACCCCTTTTAATTCTGACATTTGATGGAGCATTGCCTTGCCATCTTTTGAGGATAAATTAGCATCTGCTAGTACCATATGGGTAGAATTTATATCAAATTCTTTTTCTAGTTTGGCATTTGCGACGATACTCTTTAAATCCTTTGGCAAGGTACGATCTAGATTATAATAAACCTCTGTATTTCTATATCCATAAAATGCCGGAATAAGTATTAGGAAAAATAACACCAGCATCATTCGGTAATGCTTCATCACAAAATTAGATATTCCCTCTGCACTAGGCATAAGCGGACGATGTGTCGTTCTCTCGATTGCTTGATCAAAGGTAAGAATCATAGCCGGTAATATAGTAATACAGCCAAGCACCCCAAATACCACCCCTTTAGCCATTACAATTCCCAGATCTTTCCCCAAGGTAAAGCTCATAAAACACAAAGCAATAAATCCGGCTACCGTAGTAATAGAGCTCCCTATCACAGACGTAAAGGTGTTGGAAATTGCATGACTCATGGCACATTGCTTATCCTTTGGAAAACGTTCTTTGTTCTCCTTATAACTATGCCATAAGAAAATCGAGTAATCCATGGTAACGCCTAACTGAAGCACTGCACTTAGGGCTTTGGTGATATAAGAAATCTCTCCCAGGAAATAGTTCGTCCCCATATTATAGAGAATGGCCATACCAATGCTAATCATGAAAAAGAAAGGAAGTAGCCAACTATCCATAAATAAAGCCAATACCAAACTGCATAAAATCACGGCGATCAACACATAAATCGGTGTCTCATGATCGGAAAGATTCTTCGTATCCGTTACAACAGCCGACATACCGCTTAAGTAGCACTGCTTACTTGTCACTTTTCGAATACCCTCAATCGCTTTCATCGTATCATCTGCCGATGTTGTATCCTTGAAAAAAACAGCCATCAAGGCCGCATCCTCCGATTGGAATAATTGTTTGTACTTTTCTGGTAATACTTCTATAGGAATGGAGGTATCAGCAAAACTATCGTACCATATCACATCTGCGACACCTTTTACCCCCTTCATTTGATGCTTTACATTCGCTGCACCCTTGGTATCCATTCCATCTACAACTACCATAGCAAATGCACCTTTTTTAAAATCTTTCAACAAAATATCTTGTCCCTTCATTGTTTCAATATTCTTTGGAAGATAATACAAGATATCATAATTGACTCTTGTCTTTATCATTCCCAATACGGAAGGGATAAGCAATAGCAGACTAAGAATCAATATTGGAATTCGGTACTTAACAATCTGTTTTCCTAGTTTTTCCATATAAAAACCTCCTTATCTTTTTACGAATGACTAATGGTCATTTGTTTTCAATACGTAATATACTCCTAAAATGACTAACAGTCAATAATTTTTTATAAATTTGACTTTTTTTTGATTCCAATTATAATAGTAAATATAAATAAGATAGAAAGTCGGTGAAATATGGGAAAACTATTAGAAAATAAACAACAGAAATTAGAGCATCTTCTGGAATCTGCCTACAAGCTTTTTCTTACAAAAGGAATAGAAAAAACTTCTGTTTCAGATATTGTCAAAGGTGCCGGAGTGGCTAAAGGAACATTTTATTTGTATTTTAAAGATAAATATGAAATACGAGATGGATTAATTTCTCATACCTCCGGTAAATTATTTACAGATGCTCTTGTTTCCCTATCAACTCAGGATATTCCACTTTTTGAAGAACGCATTATTTTTATTGTAGATCATATTCTGGATGCCTTAAGTCACAATCACTCTTTATTGAAATTTATATCTAAGAATTTAAGCTGGGGAATATTTAAACAAGCTTTGACCTCCCATTCCAATGAATCGGATGTCCATTTTTTGGATATTTATCATAAAATGCTGGCAGATAACCAAGAATATAGATTAAAAGATCCTGAAATTATGCTTTTTATGATTGTCGAATTAGCAAGCTCTACTTGCCACAGTACGATTTTATATCAAGATCCCATTCGCTTTTTAGAATTAAAGCCTTACCTAAATGAATGTATTCGTTTTATCATACATCAGCATGCGGACACACAATCATAGGATTTGATTTTCAAGGTGTTATGCGATATAAAATAGCACCTTCTTTTCTCGTTTCTCGAACCACACACCCAATTTCTTTGAGCCGATGAAGCGTTTCTTTATGGGGATGTCCATAATGATTTCTAGTCCCAACAGAAATCAAAGCAATCTCCGGCCTTACCTTTTCCAAGAAAGTTGGCAATCCCGAATTCTTAGATCCATGATGAGGAACCTTTAAAATATCATAGGGTCTTCCATCCAATACTTCACAGACCTCCGTTTCCCCCTTTCCTTCTAAATCACCAGTAAACAGCATGCGAAATTCATTCATTTGAAGAGACAAGACCATGGAAGATTCATTCTTCTCCTCTTCTCCACATGTTGCCATAGGGTGCAGACAAGTAAGCGATAATTTTCTGCTTCCTTTCTGTTCTATCAGCTGGTCCTCTCCTTGCATTTCATATAAATGTACTCCCTTTTCCTTTGCTTTTTTTGCAATTTTCAATAAGTTTTCGTCCATTTTTACATGTTTTGGAAGTACTAAATTTCTAATTCTAATTCCATAAGACTGACGTTCCAACAATTCTTCCATTCCATTGTAATGATCTGCATGTCCATGAGATAGGAATACATAATCAATACAATCTACTCCTTCCGACTTTAAATAAGGCTCAATTCTATATTTGCCCACCTCTTTCACATTGTTGCTGCCTCCATCAATAAAATAGGTTTGCCCCGTTGGACCCCTCATAAAAATTCCATCCCCCTGCCCCACATCCAGCATTGTAATATCCAAGCACCCCCTCTTTCCATGTCCAAAAGAACAGATTCCACACATGACAATTAGAAAAACAGCACCTACACCTATCCCCATCCTTTTCTTTACCTGAATATGTTCTGTTTGAATGAATCTAACTATTCCAAGCAAGAGAAAAAGACATAGATAATACCCTGCCACTTGTACCAATGTAGGCTTTCCAAATACTACCCTAGATAGTGGCAGCTCCATTCCCACCTTACAAATCCATTCATAAAACCACAGAATCAGACCACATATCTGTAATAAGAAGTTCCCCAAGAAAGCACAAACCACACATACCAGTGAACCAATGATTCCTGCACCAAGTAGGATAGACATGAGAGGAATTACAACTAGATTCAAAAATAAGGAATAAATGGGAAACTCAAAATAGAAATACAGCAGAATGGGAAAGAGTACAAGATTAACACTTCCACTTAGGATAAGACTATCCAGAATGGAATTTTTCCTTTGTTGCTTTGGCCGAAGCAAGGGGTATACATATAGAATTCCAACTAAAGCTCCAAAAGATAATAGAAATCCAGCATCAAATAAATAAAGCGGACTCCATAGAACCAATGCCACAGCAGACAAAGCAAGGGCTGTTTTCATATCATATACCCGACCCAATATATCTGCCGTAATACGAAGCAAAAGCATAATCATAGCACGTACACTAGATACGCCTGCACCTACCATAATCGTATAAAGAATCAGAATCCCCATACCAATACTTCCTGCACCAAGGAAGGACAAACCCGTTTTACGCAGCAGCCGATATATGCCCAGACCAATAAAAGAAATATGCAGTCCAGATATGGCCAATATGTGTCCAATCCCATTCTTTTGATACAACTCCTTAACTTCCCCATCCATTTGGCTTTTGTCTCCAAGGATGATAGACATCATAATACCGCCCTTATTCTTACCCATGCTTTCTATAAGCAGATCCGCCCATGCTTTTTGCACACGAAAAAGCCATTCATACATTCGGTCTTTGGGTGTAATATGGTTAGAAGATTCCACCCAGACACGATTTGCAAAAACTGACATGCTTATTTTTTCTTTGTAATAATAAAATACCTGATCAAAATTACCCGGATTACGGGGTGCTTCAAAAGGTGCCAATGTTCCGTTTACTACGATTTGGTCACCATAAGAAATATCTTGTATTTGATTGTTATAGATCATTGTTTTGGATTTTTTATATGAAATATATAAGATTTGCTTATCTGATTGTTGTTTCTTTTCCACTACTTTACCATAAATTGTAACCGGGGTTCCGGCTTTTTCCGTTGTGATTTCGGGGTGCAGTACTGGCTTCCACTGCACCCCAATTACAATACGACAGAAAAAAATTATCAGTAAAAATATACTGCCAAAGAAACAGATTCGTCTCTTGATCACTTTGTCTCTGATTCCTCCACCAACTCCAAATTTCGTTCCAAAGGTTCTTTTAAATTAATTTCTCCTAAATAAACAGCATCTGTTTCTCCATTAATAAGTATCTGCACTTGATTGACATTGGCACCTTCAATCAAGGAATTAGCAATGGCATAAATGGGTATTTTGGGCTTTAAATCATAGGTAGTTGTTAAGAATTCCTTGTCGAAATTCACATAACAAATGCCATTTTTGATGGAAATACCTAAAAGCTTTGTTTCTTTTGGTATGACCGGATAAGCTTCATCCATATCCGGTCCTTTCATCAAACGCTCTACAATTAACTTTTCCATAGACATATTGCTGCTGTATTTTACATGTACGGTTTCTTTTACTAATTTATCCCCCGCCTTATTTGCAAAGTATAGCTGTAATGTGGCGGCTTGATAGGAATGAACCGAAGTACCTGTATTCTTAACAAAATCATCTTTTGACATTAAACCAATAGGAACTCCCTGATTATTTATAATCGGAGCCTCCTCCACATAAAAGGATACATATTCAATTCCTTTAATCTGTACCAACGACTGCACCACTGCTGCACGGCAAAGGACCTCTTCCACCTCTGATAGATTGGCATAAGCACCATTAAAGTTCAACTGCAGCTGTTTATCTTGAATCTCAAAGTTCAATACCTTTACATCACTTGGAATGGCTGACTTATATTCAATATCATTGGGTTTCTTCGCTAATGCATCCAACATAGAAGTTATGGCTTTTTTTTCATCGGTTTCTACAATGTGATATTCCATTTTATTTAATGCATTTCCATCACTGCTAATGTTATAGATAAACGTACCAGTATCATCTAGCTTTGCATCTGTACTACATCCTGTGATAACGAAAAGCAAGACTGCACACAACGCTCCCAATATTCTTTTTTTCAACATTTGACCTCTTTTCTACATGGTATAATTCAAAGGGACTCGAACGGTAAAGGTTGTCCCTTCTCCCTCTTTACTATACACCTTCACAGCACCTCGATGCATTACAACTGCATTTCTTGTAATAGAAAGTCCAAGACCCGTACCACCAATGTCCTTAGAATGAGACTTATCTACCCTATAAAACCGTTCAAAAATATGCTCCACTGCCGTTTCAGGAATTCCAATTCCTGAATCTGCTACTTTAATATAAAAATACTTATGGTCTGCATTTAAAGAGACATGCACCCAGCCTTCCGGTATATTATACTTGATTGCATTTTCTACCAGATTAGAAATTGCCAGTGTCAGCTTCACTTCATCAATGTCCGCAGTAACTGGTCGAAAACTTTCAAATACTACCTCAATATTATGAATAGCTGCAATGGGACGCAGTCTTTTCAAAATAAGCTCCAGTAAATCATTTATATTTACCGGCTTAATATTTAAATCAGCCGCAGTTTTATCCATTTTAACTAAGGATAGCAAATCATTAATTATTTTATTTTCCCGTTCAATCTCTTGCGTAATATCACCCATAAATTCCTGATATAATTCCAAGGGTGCTCCCTCTTGGGCAAGCAGAGAATCCGCCAATACCTTCATAGAAGTCAGTGGTGTTTTCAGTTCATGGGATACATTAGATACGAATTCTTCTCTTGAATCATCCAATACCTTTAACCGTGCAAGCATCTTATTCACTGCTTCCGATATAAGCACCATTTCTGTATATCCATTTTCATGCAGGGTGTCAGAATCATAGCCTTCTGTAATATCTTCAATTTCTTTGGTTATTTTTGCAAAAGGTCTCACCATCAGCGTAGCAATCGCAGATCCCAATACCAATACGATTAGAATGACCATTGCTTGAAGGGCCACTGCTTTTTTCTTTAACACACCCAAATTATCCACAATAGAATCCGTAGACACGCTCATCAGCATCATTCCCTCAACCTGATTAGAACCATTCTCGGAAATTGGATGGGTAATCTCAATATATTTATTTTTCGCATCATAATTTTGAGTTCCAGTACCTTTATAGCACTTCACTACATCTTCTGATACAATGGTTTTTCCCTCTTCAAATCCATACGTATCTTTTACGATTTGGAATTCTTGATTGATCACCATAATTCTTCCATTATAAACATTGGATAACTGCATTAACTCTGCATTGATATTCTCAGATGTGGGATCAGCTAAGTAGCTAGTGCTGCTCAACTGATTACATAGAATCGTACATTGATTTTGTATTTCGGCTGTTCTAACATCTACCGCCCGACGTTCATAGCTTTCCAGAATTCCCATCCGCATAACGATACACGGAATCATCCCTGCAACTGCTACCAATAATATAATACGAAAACGTAAGCTTTTTATGAATTTGACCTTTAGTTTATCCCCTAAAATAGTATCCAACTCCCCACTTTGTATGTACGTATTGAGGATCACTTGGATTGGTCTCTATCTTTTCGCGAAGGCGTCTGATATGTACATCAACCGTTCTTGCATCCCCTGGATATTCATATCCCCATACGATATTTAATAGATTTTCACGACTGTATACTTTATTTGGATTCAATGCCAATAATTCTACCACGTCGAATTCTTTTGCAGTAAGATTAATCTCTTTCTCTCCAATAAACACTCTCCTGCTTTCACAATCCAACTTCATATCACCTTTTACAATGACTTTCTTTGTTTCGGTCTCCGCTTCTTTTTTGCCTGTACGTCGCATAATTGCTTTAATACGTGCCTTTACTTCTAGAATATTAAATGGCTTTGTAACATAGTCATCCGCACCATATTCCAACCCCAATATCTTATCCATATCCTCCCCTTTAGCAGTCAGCATTACAATGGGCACATCTGAAAAATCACGAATCATCTGACATACTTCAAATCCGTCATGTTTGGGAAGCATCACATCCAGTAATATCAAATCAAATTCCTTTTCCCTCGCCAGTCGAATAGCTTCTTCACCATCATAAGCACATTCCACTTCCATGCCATCTTGTTCCAAGCTAAAACGAATCCCCTTTACGATTAGCTTTTCATCGTCCACTACTAATACTTTCTTTGCCATTTTCTTCTCCCTTATTTCCTTACTTAGACTATAATTCTATCTTTGATTTTCTGAAATACTCCGTCCTTAATTCCTTCAATCTGCTTGATATCCTCTATTGACACAAATTCACCCTGCTGCTCCCTGTATTGAAGAATACTATTTGCTTTCGCTTCCCCAATGCCTGGAAGAGTCATCAGTGCTTCTTTAGACGCAGTGTTTAAATTAACCTGCCCTTCTTTCGTCGCATCTTCACCTGGTGATTCCTGATTGTCCATCTTTTGATCTGACAAAGGCGGTGCTCCTATTTCTCCTGCCACTGGCACGTAAACGCGCTGGGCATCTGCCAATAGCTCTGCCTGATTCAGAGCATTGGGATCTGCTTGTTCATTCATTCCCCCTGCCAGTTCAATTGCCTGAAACACACGGCTGCCCTCTGGGACCTCATATACACCGGGTCGATTTACGGCCCCGCATACATAAATATAAAGAGACACTGTTGTTTCCTTTGCAGTCTGTGTATCCGTTCTTTGCTGCTTCTTATGGGCTTTATCAGCCTTATGATCTTTGTGTGCTTGTACCTGTAGCTCTTTTCGCTTCTGTTGGAATGGTTCTTCCTTCTTACAGCTCATACAGCCCGCTGCTAATAACAGCACAATAATGAAGCTTATGAACTGCTTTCTTTTTCTATGCATAAATCCTCCTTTATAGCGTTCAAACTATAAATACCCCTCTATGCCTAGTACTTTTATTGTAACGAATTTTACATAGAATTACAACTGCATTTTCCTATTTCCATTGGAAAATTACAATTCCCACAAATGCCAATACCATACCACCAACTTTTCGCCACTCAAACGGTTCTTTATCCACTCCGAACAAACCAAGAACCTCTATGATGTAAGCAACCACCAATTGTGCCATCACAATCAACAATACTGCTTTTGCCGGTCCTAGCTGTTCCATACTTTTCATCACCGTCCATGTAATGCCTGCACCAATCACTCCACCCAAAAGAAGATATTTGGGTTCTACTTTCGCAAGTGCAGACACTGGGTCCCGACCCATGAGAAACCACATGAGTACACAAACTGCAAGAGCCGTAAGCTGAACCCATGCATTAGACACCCACATACCGGTGGTCTTGGTCACCTGGGTATTGAACACACCCTGTACACTCATTAACGCCCCTGAAATAAATGCAATGAAAAACCCAATCATTAGACACCTCCTAGAAATCACTTTTTTCTAGTGTATCCAATGCATTGGGTTTCTATAACTTACTGCAATACTTTTTCTAATTTCTCTATCATTTCATCCACATGATCCCGGTTAATAATCAATGGTGGTACCAGGCGAATCACGTCACTTCCTGCGCCAATAATCAAAAGTCCTTCCTGCATTGCCGCCTTTGTCACCTGAGCTAATGGTTTGGTAACCACCAAGCCCTGCATCAGGCCCCTTCCCCTTCTGGCTGTTACACATGCATAACTAGAAACCAACCGATCCAATTGTTGTTCCATATAGGATCCCATCTCCCTTACATGTTCCACCATATGATCACGTTCAAAGATTTCAATGACCTTTTGAACCGCTGCACACGCAAGAGGATTCCCTCCATATGTAGTCCCATGATCTCCAGGGACAAGGGAATGTTCCGCTACCTCTTGGGTCATGGCGAAGGCACCTACTGGAATTCCATTTCCAATTGCTTTGGCTGTGGCCATAATATCTGGCTTTACCCCATACTGCTGCCAGGCAAACATACTTCCCGTACGACCCATTCCACATTGTATCTCGTCTAAGAGGAACAAGATATCATGCTCATCACAAATTGCTCGAATCCCTTCCATGAATTCTGGTGTAGCGGGATAAATGCCTCCCTCTCCTTGTATGGGTTCCATCAGAATGGCACAGGTATGGTCATTGACCAATGCTTTGATACTATCTAAATTATTAAATTCACCAAAACGAACTCCTGGCATCAGAGGTTCAAATGGAGTGCGGTAAGCTTCTTTCCCGGTCACCGATGCCGCTCCTATACTTCTCCCATGAAAAGAATGTTCCATCGCAATGAATTCATATTTGCCACTTTGTTTGGAATAGGCATATTTTCTAGCCGCTTTCAACGCACCTTCTATTGCTTCTGTTCCACTATTGGTAAAGAATACCCGATCCATTTCTGTAATTCGTTTCAGCCCACTGACCGCTCCTGCACATGCAGTATGATAATACAGATTAGAAGTATGAATGATTTGATCAATCTGATGCTTTAAGGCATCATTGAATTCCATATTTCCATACCCCAGGGAAGAAACTGCGATACCTGCACCAAAATCCAGATACTTTTTCCCATCGGTATCATATACATACACCCCTTCCCCACGTTCTAACATCATGGGCATTCGATGATAGGTGTGCAAAAGTCCATTCTCTATTTCTTCGATATATTTATTTTCCATGATCAAACCTACTTTCATCATCTTCAATGATTGCAGTTCCTATTCCACGATTGGTAAAGAACTCCAACAACAAACAGTGTGCAATCCGTCCATCTAAAATATGCACTCTAGATACTCCATGTTCAATGGCATCAATACAATTTTGAAGCTTGGGAAGCATACCACCACCAATGTTGCCCTCTTTCATGAGCCCCTTTGCTTCCGAGACCGAAAGCTCTGATATCAGTGATCCACTATCCTTTGGATCCTTATATACACCCTCAATATCAGTTAGAAATGCCAGTTTTTCTGCCTGCATTGCCCTTGCAATTGCACAAGCCGCATCATCTGCATTGATATTGTAAGTCTGAAAATTCTCATCCATACCTACCGGGCAGATGATCGGCAAAAAGTCTTTCTCCAGCAAATCATGAAGGATATCGGTCTGTACCTCTTCTACTTCTCCTACAAAGCCTATATCTGCTCCATTAGACAACTTCTTTTTCACCTTTAAAAGTCCCCCGTCCTTGCCACTGATTCCAATTGCCCGTACCCCTAAGCTTTGTACCAGCTGCACCAGACTTTTATTCACCTTTCCAAGAACCATTTCAGCCACTTCCATAGTTTCCTCATCCGTCACCCGAAGACCATGGATAAAATTCGGCTCCATACCTACCTTCTCCACCCACCGATTGATTTCCTTCCCTCCGCCGTGTACAATAATCGGTTTAAAACCCACCAGCTTTAATAAGGTAACATCTTGAATCACATGCTGTTTCAGTTCATCATCCACCATGGCGCTTCCACCGTATTTTACAACGATGATTTTTCGATTGAATCTCTGGATATAGGGAAGTGCTTCGATTAGCACCTCTGCCTTCTCCAAATACTGCTGCATATTATCTCCCATCTTCTCTACCCCTTTCTAGTGTTTACAGATGATCACCTAAGAGCGATAGTCTGCATTAATTTTTATATAATCATAGGTCAGATCACATCCCCAGGCAACTGCTTCCTGTGTTCCCATCTTCACATCTGCAATTGCAGTCACTTTAGGCTCTGATAAAATCTTGGTTGCTGCTTCCTCACTATATGAAGTAGCGACTCCATTTTTAATTATCTGAATACTTCCCCCTTGACTTTCAAAGGATAAATCCACCTGCTCTGGGTCAAATTGTGCACCGGAATATCCCATGGCACACAGGATACGTCCCCAATTCGCATCGTGTCCGGCAATGGCAGTCTTGGTCAGATTGGAAGTAACAATGGCTTTGCTCAAAAGCTTCGCCTGCTCCTTACTCTCTGCTCCCACTACTTTCACTTCAAAAAGAGCCGTAGCACCTTCTCCGTCACCGGCAATTTTCTTTGCCAGATATTCATTGATTTGACGAAGTGCCTGAGTAAACAGCACATATTCCTTGGTATCTTCTTGAATTTCCTCATTTTGAGCCAAACCGTTTGCCAATAATAAGACCGTATCATTGGTAGAAGTATCTCCGTCCACAGATATCATATTATACGTGTCATCCACATCCTCACTTAGTGCTTTTTGAAGTGTTTCCTTTGCAATCACTGCATCGGTTGTGACAAAGCTTAACATGGTGCACATATTAGGATGAATCATGCCAGAGCCTTTCGCCATGCCTCCAATGGTGACCTTCTTCCCCTTAATATCTATGGTAACTGCGATTTCTTTCTCACAGGTATCGGTTGTCATAATTGCTTTGGCTGCACTTGTTCCTGCAGCTATACCAGCATCCTTATCCTTGACCAATTTCACAATACCCGCCTTCACACGGTCCATCGGAAGCTGCTTTCCAATGACACCTGTAGAACCCACCAATACAGCATTTTCCGGTATATCAAGCAATTGAGAAGCTTTGACTGCTGTTTCTTTGCAATATCCGTAGCCCTCTAATCCGGTACAGGCATTGGCAATACCTGAATTTACGATAATTGCCTGTGCATATAACGATTGATGCAGGACTTCCTGATCCCATTTTACCGGTGCTGCTTTCACTACATTCATTGTAAATGTTCCTGCCACAACACAGGGAACACTGCTATATACAATTGCCATATCATTGCGATTCTTATATTTGATTTCTGCCGACACCCCTGCCGCTTCAAATCCCTTTGCTGCTGTTACTCCACCTGGTATTTGCTTTATTGTCTGATTCATATATTGATTCCTCCTTGTATTAATTCTCTTGTTTATCGTTGACTGCTTTCTTAAGCTTATATAAATGAGGTAATATTATGGTCATTTAATACGAAATCATAATAATTCAAATCCTCTCTTTTTAACCACCCAATTTCCTTCCAGAAAGCATTTCCAATATCATTTTTGGTAAAAGCAATTAAACATACTTTATTGATATGCTCTGCCTTTAACGCTTCCATGGTGGTTACTACCATGGCTTTTCCAATCCCCCGAAGCCGATACTTTACGTCCACACATACATGGTAAAAGCATCCCCTTCTTCCATCATGTCCGCAAAGAATACTTCCTACTATTTTATGATCCTCAACCGCTACCACACTGGTCGTTGGGTTACGCTCCAAAAATCTGGTAATACCTTCCTTAGAATCATCCACACTTCGCAGACCAAAGCCCCTGATTTTCGTCCACAGCCCATATACTTCTGTATAATCTTCTTTTGTCATAATTCGTATCATGGCTTCACCTTACGGGAACATAGGAATCAGCTCCAGCCCTTCCGATTCTTTTTGACCAAATATCAGATTCATGTTCTGCACTGCCTGCCCCGCTGCACCCTTCACTAGATTGTCCATGGCACCCATCATAATGATACGATTGGTTCTGGTGTCAATATGAAAGTTCACATCCACATAATTGCTTCCCTCTACCCATTTTGTCTCCGGGCACTTTCCTTGATCTAGTACTCGTACGAACTGCTCATTCCCATAATAACTGTCATAGATATCTTTCACTTCTTGATAGGTAACTGTTCGTTTTAATGTAGCATATTCGGTCACCAGAATGCCGCGATTCATGGGTACTAGATGGGGAGTGAAATTCAACACCACCTTTTCATTTGCTGCATACCCCAGCTGTTCTTCTATTTCCGGAGTATGTCTGTGAGTCGCCACACCATAAGCCTTAATATTCTCGTTGACCTCACAATACAAATTGGATACCT
Source organism: Lachnospiraceae bacterium (assembly GCA_036656615.1). Taxonomy (GTDB): domain Bacteria; phylum Bacillota; class Clostridia; order Lachnospirales; family Lachnospiraceae; genus CAUPWF01. The sequence goes on from JAVXHY010000001.1 coordinate 41,604, forward strand.
TCGCACTTCTTCCTGCTCCTGAGGTTCCGGATTTGGCATCTATAATTAAGGTGTCTAACTCTAGAATTCCTTCTTTTACCAATGGATAGGCTGTTAAAATCGAACAAGTAGTATAGCATCCCGGATTCGCAATCAGTCTTGCATGCTTAATTGCTTCCCGATTGATTTCACATAACCCATAGACCGCTTCCTCTATGAGCTTGGGACTTTGATGTTTGATTTGATACCAGGACTCATAGGTCTTCACGTCCTTCAGTCGAAAATCTGCGCTCAAATCAATCACCTTAACCTTGGATAGAATGCTTTCCTTTAATAAAGAGCCACAATATCCCTGGGGAGTTGCTGTGAATATAACATCTACCAGCTCTGCCAGTTCTTCCATATGATCGTCCATACACACTGCATCTATCACTTGAAACATATTCTGATAGACATCTTGATATTTCTGATCAATATAGCTTTTGGAACCATACCACTTGATTTCTACTCCCTTATGACCCATTAAGAGTCTTACTAATTCTCCACCTGCGTATCCGGTTGCACCAATAATACCAACTTTAATCATACCCTTCCCCTCTTTCTCTTCCTCTTTACTTTTGTATAATTATACATCTTATATGTATTTTATTCAAGTTTTTTTTGAAATTTTTATAATTTGCTTGATATATCAATGTTTTTGATGTATAGTAATCCTATCATCAATGCAAGAAAACTTATAAATATTAATTAGGAGGAATTTATAATGAAAGAGAAAGTTGTATTAGCATACTCTGGTGGGTTGGATACCACCGCAATTATACCATGGTTAAAAGAGAATTTTGATTATGAAGTCATCTGCTGCTGCATCGACTGTGGACAAGGGGAAGAATTAGATGGGTTAGAGGAGCGTGCGAAATTATCCGGTGCTTCTAAGTTATATATTGAAGATATTATTGATGAATTTTGTGATGATTACATCGTTCCCTGTGTGCAGGCAAATGCCATCTATGAGAATAAATATCTCCTGGGAACCTCTATGGCCCGCCCTGGAATTGCAAAGGCACTGGTAAAAATAGCAAGAAAAGAAGGTGCAACAGCTATTTGCCACGGTGCAACCGGCAAAGGGAATGACCAGATTCGTTTTGAACTTGGAATCAAAGCTTTAGCTCCTGATTTAAAAATCATTGCACCTTGGAGGATGACAGATGTATGGACCATGCAGTCAAGGGAAGATGAAATCGAATATTGCAAACAGCATGGAATCGACCTGCCCTTCAATGCCAGCTCTAGTTATAGCCGTGACCGTAATCTCTGGCACATTAGCCATGAAGGATTGGAATTGGAAGACCCATCTGTAGAGCCTGATTATAATCACTTGTTAGTCTTAGGTGTAGATCCCCAACATGCACCAGACCAAGGGGAATACATAACCATGACCTTTGAAAAAGGAATCCCGGTCAGTGTAAATGGACAAGAGATGAAGGTATCAGAAATCATTACTGAATTAAACAAACTGGGTGGAACACATGGAATAGGTATCTGCGATATTGTAGAAAACCGTGTAGTTGGCATGAAGTCCCGTGGTGTATATGAAACTCCAGGAGGAACCATATTGATGGAAGCACATCAGCAATTAGAAGAACTGGTACTAGATCGTGCTACCTATGAAGTGAAAAAAGAAATGGGAAATAAATTAGCTCAAATCGTATATGAAGGAAAATGGTTCACCCCTCTTCGAGAGGCCATACAGGCATTTATTGAAAGTACACAAAAAGAAGTGACTGGAGAAGTAAAGTTCCAGCTTTATAAAGGAAATATCATCAAAGCCGGAACTACCTCACCCTATTCTTTATACAGCGAATCTCTTGCAAGCTTTACCACAGGAGAACTGTATGATCATCATGATGCAGAAGGATTTATTAATTTATTTGGTCTGCCACTTAAGGTTCGTGCATTAAAAATGGCCGAAATCAAACATAGCATGCTACCCGATAATTCTACGAAGCAGCCATAATTTTCCAGAACTATAAGGAGGATAGCGCAGCGGAAGATCTAGAAAATTCTTACCAGTAAGGATACTTTTTTCCCTGGTAAATGTAGTAAAACTAGATTTTCCGTGATAGCTACCCATTCCACTGTTCCCTACACCTCCAAAAGGTAAGTGGTCATTGGCCAAATGCATCACCACATCATTCACACAACCGCCACCAAAAGAAAGTGTATAAAGAAGCTTCTTTGTTAGTTGTCTGTTCTGACTAAAGATATAGCAGGCAAGTGGCTTGTCTCGTTTTTTTAACAGCTGTACCATCTGATTGATCTCACTATAAGAGATGATTGGAAGAATAGGTCCAAAGATTTCTTCTTCCATAATCGGGTCTTCAAAAGAGGCATTGCAGAAAAGTGTAGGCGCAATACGGCAGGTCGCAGCATTACTTTCCCCGCCCCATATCTTCTGATTTTCATCTATATAGCTTTGCAGTCTGTCATAATGATGTCGGCTGATGATTCTTGGATAATCTTTATTTTCTAATGCATGACCATACATCTTCGTTATCTGTAATTTCAGTTCTTCGATCAATTTCTCTTTCACCGTCTCATCTACCAATACATAATCCGGTGCGACACAGGTCTGCCCCGCATTTAAGAATTTGCCCCAGGCAATACGTTTTGCTGCTAATTTAATATGAGCAGTCTTCTCCACAATACAGGGACTCTTCCCACCTAGCTCCAATACCACAGGTGTCAAGTGCTTGCTTGCTGCTTCCATTACCAGTCTTCCCACTCGTGGACTTCCTGTAAAAAAGATGAGCTCATACGGTTCTGCTAGAATCGTATCGTAAGAATACTCCTCACTCAGACAGCAGATATATTTGGTTGGAAATGCTTCATCCAGCATCTTTTTGATGACTTTTGAAACTGCTTTGCTATGTCTCGACATCTTAATCACAGCACAGTTGCCACCGGAAATAGCACCAATCAGTGGTGCCAAGGCTAACTGTACCGGGTAATTCCAAGGAGCAAGAATTAAGACATTTCCATAGGGTTCCCGATAAACACATCCAGAAGCTGGAAATAAGGGCAGTGGTGTCCTTACAGTTCTCGGCTTATCCCACGCCTGCAAATGAGCTATTGCCGTTTGAATCTCTGACAGAATCATTTGGATTTCCGTAAGGTAAGCTTCACTTTCTGATTTGTTTAAATCCACCTTCAATGCATGATAAAGAAGTGTTTCATTTTGCAATACTGCAGTCTGCAGTCTAGTTAACATGGCCTTGCGAAAACGAATACTCTTCGTTACATCTGTATGATAGAATCTTCTTTGACTTTCCACTATTTCTTTCATAAAATACTCCTATGATCTTTGCTGTTTTCGTTCCAATAATACAACAACATCACAATGCACCGTCCAAGGAGCTGAATCAATTCCTACTGCTTTTTTTACTTGATATCCCCTTCGGCTTAAATACTTCAATTCCTCTGCCAGCACCATTACATTGTGAGAAACATAAACAATCTTTTCAGGGCTAAGCTTAATTAACGCATCTAAGAAACGTTCTTCCCCTCCTGATTTAGGCGGATCCATACATACAACATCTACCCCTTGTTTATCAGAATCTGCTATTTGAACCATTAATTCTGCTGCATCTTTTGTATAGCAGTCTACATTCTTGATTTTATTCCGTTTGATATTAGATACTGCATCCCTTATAGCATTGGGATTAGAATCAACACTGATCACCTTTTTCACATGGTCTGACATCAAAATTCCAATACTTCCAATTCCACAAAAAGCATCTAATACGATTTCATTTCCCTTTACATCTGCAAAAGAAATGACTGTTTCATACAACTTTTCTGCCTGTATGGTATTGGTGGGAAATAAAGATTTAGAAGAAACCCGGAATTCCTTTCCACAAAGCTGATCTTTAATAAACCCTTTGCCAAAAATAACACTCTCTTTTTCACCTAAAATCACTTTATTTTTCTTATAATTCTCGCTTACAATTACCGTGTCGATCTCTGGGTGAATCTTCCTAAGTGCCTTCACAAAATTATTCTTAGAAGGCATAATTGCACTGGATAATACAAGTACAACCATAATTTCTCCCGTAGAAACTGCATTTCTAACTAATACATACCTTAATAATCCGTATTCTGAATGCTCATCGTAAGTTTTTATCTTGAACGATCTCAACAAATCGCGAATGGATGTTATGATCGCTGCGGCTTTCTGGTCATCCAAATAACAATGATCAATAGAAATCACCTTATTCGTCGTTTTGTCCCTTACACCCCTTATAGCCATTCCTTGTCTCTCATGTCCAAATATGGAGTAGATCTTTTTTCTATAATAATAAGGCTCCTCCATCCCAATCATAGGCTCCACTTTACAGATATCGCCAATTGCCGCTTCTATTTGCTTTTGTTTCCGTTCTAAATGCACCTCATAGGATTCTTCCTGTCCTCTGCAGCCACCACACTGTTCACAAAATTTACATCCTTTTAGAACCGGCTTTTTCCTTTTCTCATCCTTCTTGTCTTTCTTGTCTATATCTGCTTCACGCATGCTTTTTCCTCATTTTCCTTCTATTTTATTCACCTATAAATATAAATTTTATGATGAAAACCATTTTCTTTTTATAAAATAATAAATCTGAATCATCGTAATCAATATACTGACCACCACTACCCCTACATACCCATATCGCCAGTGCAGTTCCGGCATATTGATAAAATTCATCCCATACCAACCTACAATTAACGTCAAAGGCATAAAAATCGTAGTAATAATGGTCAAGAACTGCATGACACTATTTTGACGAATATCTAATTGGGACTGGTACATTTCCTGAATCTGAATTGCATACTCTCTTAACTCCATAGCATTGGAATAAAGTCTGGTCACTCTTGCACTAAACAAACGAAACAGCCGACACTCTTCCTCTGTCAAAAGCCGATTATGATTTTCGGCTAATGTTTCACCCAAATCTATTAATTGACGGTAATAGGATTCTAGCTGAAGAATTTCCTTCCGGCATTCCAGAATACTTTTATAAAATTCTCTGACTTTGCTGTCTATCAGCCTTTCTTCCATATTCGTCAGCTTTTCTTCATAACGTTGCAAAAAAATAACATCTTCTCGAATTAAAAACTCCATAAATTCAAAAAAGAAATGTGGAACTGCTGTTTTGTCCCAAATCTGTATTTCTGCAAGCTCATGTAACATCTTAGAAACAACTCCTGTATCATCTACAAAAATCATTTTATCGCGATCCATATAATACCCAAAGGAAAGCTCTTCTCCTAAGAGCTTACTTTTAACCGGAATCGAAAATGTTCCAACCACACAGCTTTGCAATGTATCGGCCTTACAATATCTTGCATTTCCCATACTCTTACAAAGTAAATGCTGATGCATCGTGTGTTCGTATTTTTGTCTATAAGTTGACTCCGTCATTACTTCAATCAAGGATTCCCCTGGCTGAACAAGATCTCCTGTTTCCATATGAATTAGCTTTTTATTTAATCGGTATCTCATGACACTCCTCCCATGCCTGTCTTTTGCAAATGATACCCACCGATCACTACACACCCTGTGCTTATTTGACCCTGGTATCATGTGATAAGTATATATTATTTCTGTCTATATAACAAGCGAAAGGATAGGAATACACCCATCAAAAATCGAGGTGAAATACACAAAGAAGTATCTCGCCCTCGATTGATTCATTACCGTTATTTCAAATATTGCTCCAAATCTTTTCGATCATTGGAATATTTAACTGCATGTTCTTTCGCGATCTGTTTGATGCTCACTAATCTGGATAAATCTCCATTTAATGTATGCATTCCCGAAGCTGCTCCTGATTGCATAACTGTATTCATCTGATGACATTTGTTCTCACGAATAAGATTTAACGCTGCATCCGTACCCACCAATACTTCCGTTGCGGCACAACGTCCTGCTTCTCCTGCCAGTGGCAGCAGACACTGGGTAACAATACCTCTTAGCACCCCTGCTAACTGGGTACGTATTTGATTCTGTGACGAAGGTGGACACGCATCAATAATACGGTCGATGGTCTGCGCTGCTCCTGTTGTATGAAGTGTCGACATTACAAGGTGCCCAGTTTCCGCAGCAGTCAATGCCGCTGAAATTGTTTCATAATCCCGCATTTCCCCTACCAAAATCACATCCGGATCTTCACGAAGTGCCGAACGCAATGCAGCCGCAAAGGAACTGACATCACGACCTACTTCTCTTTGGTGAATGATTGACTTTTTCCTATCATATGCATATTCAATGGGATCCTCAATGGTAATAATATGCTCGGAACGGCTGGAATTGATATAATCAATCATGGCTGCCAAAGTAGTAGACTTTCCACTTCCCGTTGGTCCTGTTACCAAGATCAGCCCTCTTGGCTGATCCGCCATTTGCACCAATACCTTAGGAAGCTTTAATTCTTCTAGGGTAGGAATGGTGTTATTTAACAGTCGAATGGTAGCTGCCAATTCAGACTGCTGACGAAATACATTCACACGCTGGCGATTTCCATCCGTTGTCTGAATGGCAAAATCCAAATCCGTACCCGTATCCAAAAGCTTTCTTTGGGGTTCGGTGAGCATTTCTAAGATAGTCGTCCTAGTCTCCTCTTCACTTAATTCCAAGGAACTCCTAGTCAAATGCCCGTGAATACGATAAAACATAGGCATTCCCACTGTGATATGAATATCGGAGCTCTTGCATTCCCGCGCATGGAGAATCACTTCATTAATGGTCATTTTTTTCCCGCTTTCTATGCATAATATGATACTTTAATTAATTCATCAATGGTAGTTATTCCATTCGCAACTAATTCTAATGCACTTGTTTTCAAGCTTTTCATTTGCTGTTTGGTTTCTGCGTACTCTATAATCTCTTCGATTCTGGCACTTTCTGAAATCATTCTGCGAATTTCTTTATCAATATTCACAATCTCATGGATAGCTGTACGTCCCCGATACCCGGTATAATTGCACTGATTACACCCCTTGGCTCTGTGAATGGTCAAAATATCCGGACCGACAATCGCTGCCTCCTGAGGAGTAGGCGTGTCTTCATAGGAACAATGTGGACAAAGCTTACGCATCAGACGCTGAGCTACTACCCCTACCAAAGAACTGGCAATCATATAGGGTTCCATACCCATATCAATTAAACGGGCAATGGATGCCACTGCACTATTCGTATGTAACGTAGATAATACCAGGTGTCCTGTAATCGCCGCACGAATAGAAATGGACGCTGTTTCCGCATCCCTGGTCTCACCGACCATGATAATATCTGGATCCTGGCGGAGCAATGCCCGCAGTCCATTATCAAAGCTAAGGCCTGCCTGATTATTCACCTGCATCTGATTGATTCTGGGGAGATTCTTCTCTACCGGATCTTCAATGGTAGAGATGTTCACCTGCCTCTTTGCCAGCTGTTCCAGCACCATATATAGCGTGGTGGTCTTACCCGCCCCTGTAGGTCCTGTTAAATAAATAATTCCATTGGGCGAATTCAGCATCTTCTGGAACTTCTTATAGCTAACCTCATCCATACCATACTGTCCCACATAATCAATGACCGCATTACTCGACAAGAGACGTAAGACCACTTTTTCTCCAAATACCGTCGGAATAACGGATACACGAACATTCATATTCTCTGATTCCATCTTCATACGAAAATGACCATCCTGGGGAATACGTTTCTCGGCTATATCTAAGTCTGCAATAATCTTAATACGCGCTACCAAAGATGGATGCAATGCCCGCTTTAAAGTTACATAATCTATTATAGTACCATCAATACGCATACGCACTATGGTTTTATCCTCAAAAGGTTCAATATGAATATCACTGGCATTGGTACTGTAGCCTCGGCTAATTAAGCTGTTTAAAAGCTTAATGATAGGTACATCTCCTTCCCCTTCTTCCACTTCCAGCTCTTCCACATCCTCGTAGCTCCCCTGGTTTGCAGTTTTGGCTGCCTTTCTGGCATCTACTTCTGCATAATAATATTCAATGGCTTTTGTAAGGGGTTCAGCCTCTGAAAGCAGTACCTTCAGGCTCTGCCCTGTCAGCTGTCTGATATCCTCAAGACCATAGAAATTCAATGGATCATTGGTCACAACGGTTAAGGTCTGTCCATCCGTCTGAATCGGCAGCATATTATATTTTATCGCCAACTGTTTGGGAATCTTCTCCACCGCATCAACGCTGACATCCATCTGACCCAAATCCACGGTTTCCAGATTAAGTCGCTGAGCCAATGCCTCTAGCATCTGTGTTTCAGACACAAATCCCAACTCAATTAAAATAGCACCCAATCGTTTTCCACGATTTTCCTTCTGATAAGCAAGAGCACTCTCTACCTGCTCATCTGTAATATAACCATATTCTTTTAACACTTCTCCTATTGGTATATTCTTCACGATTACTCCTTTTCACACATGTATAATTCCAAACCAAGTGTCACAATTGTTTGCTCCGCATCCATCACACGGGGTGCCAGAGGATCCACATTAAGCGACTGGTTTTCCTTACTTTCCATGGCAAATGAGACAATCCGAATGGCCGGATACTGACTTGTCAGGCTATCAATCAGACGCTGAATATCCGCTGGATTTCCTATTGCCTTTACCGAAATAACAGAAGTACGAATATCCATTGGTTCTTGATCCTTCTTGGTCCCATCTGCATTTGCAGTGCCTTCACCGGTGTCCCCTGTTGTTCCGTCTTCCGGCTTTGTAATCCCCTGATCTACAGCTAATTGGGAACCAATATAAGGAATAAATTCTTTGTGTTCGGGTTTCGATCCGATGGTCAAATCTTTCGCTCCCAAATTGAAACTCAATATAATATTCGTCAGCATACCATCGATTTCCTGGCTTTCCATCATGGGATATATATTCGTTATACATTCCTTTCTCTTGATCTGGTTTGCCTTTACTTCTGCTTCATACATGGGAAGCATATCTGTCTGCTCATCTAGTAGATCTTTTTGTTCCTGCAGCTGCGTGAAATCCGTCTTCAATTCATCTCGTTTATTCAGGGAAGGCATGGCAATAAAAACAACGAAACCAGTACCCAGTAAGAAAACAACAAGCAGGATTAATAATGTTTTATCTCGTTTGGTTATATTAGTCGTCATTTTCCCCTCCTATTTCCCCGCTGTTTCACTTAAATAACAGGAAACTGTAATATTATATACATTCTTTTCGTCCAAGAACTGATACCCTGTGTAATCCACTTTGGCAAAAGCCTTAACCTGTTCCAGCCTTGCAATAAATTGATTGATTTCCATTACATTATTTGCCGTTGCTATAAAGGAATAAATCCCTGTTTCGGATATGTAACTATCTACCGTAATGCCAACCTGACCGGCTGCACAGGCAGTCACTGCATTGAGTATCTGGCTATTGGGCTTGGGGTAAGATTGTAATACCTGAAGTGCCATCGTATCCTTCCCAATGTCATGGAGGAGCTTCTCATTCTTCTTTTGCAGCTCCACAGACTTCTGATACTGCTCTACTCGAAGAGGCTGGTCTACATATACCTGTAATTCATCTACTTGTCTTTGCAAGAGCAGGTTGGATCCAATCAAGACTCCACTGGCTAGAATCAACACACCCACCAGGATACAAAGTGGAACCACCACAGCCCTTCTCTTCTTTTTTTGTTCCTCTAACTTGGAGTTTTTCTTATATTTGGTATAAAAGTTCATTCCCTGTGGCAGAAGACCTCCGATTGCATATACATAATTTCCAAGAGACTCCGATTCCTTCTGACTGGCTCCCCGAAGTGTGAAATTGGGTGCATCCGGGAGCACCTGTGCCTCCAGATTCAAAGCCCTAATATGCTCCATGCAGACCGATAAATCCTCTGGAGCAAATCCTGCAAAATATACATCCGTAATCTCATACTCACTTTTCTCTGAAGCATTAAATTGCACGATAGAACTGACGTTTCTTCCAATCTCTACTCCAAATTCTGAAGTTCCATGCTCACTGAACAAGCGGGAACTATTGGAGTACTTGTACTTTCCATTGATAAATAAAAAGCTGACCAAATTATCTCCATCCAGTACCTGAATGACACAAGTCTTACTCTGTAAGGCCGGGTGCAAACGAAGCAATCTAATTGCACCAGAAAGAGCCAAATCTACAAATGTAATCTGAATACCAAGATGTTCAAAGATGTCTGCAAAGCCTTCAATAAAGCTTCGATCCACGGTAGTTCCCAGAACTTGCTGCATCTTTGTATGCTCCACATCCTCCAGCACCATATAATCATAAAGAGGGTCCTCCCGTTCCTCCACATCTGCGAATTCACGTCTTACAATCTCTTCACTCTTCTTCCTATTCAGCTTGGGAATAGTAGCTGTTCTGCTGATAAATCTTGTACTGTCAATGACCAGTCCTACCTGACGCTTGGGAAGCTTATACTTCTCCCACAGTTCGCGGATTTCTTCTGTGAATTCCGCCTCATTGGTAATCACACCATTGATCAGATTCGCTTCCGCAATATATCCACAATAGCACTGTTTCACCGTCACCTTATTCTTCGTTCCTGTACCGACTACAATCTGTACTTGATTATTTGATAAATATATTGAAATCATCTTTTTGATTCCCCCAATCTTAACCATACCCTATTCCTTATTTCTTATCCGATCAAACCAATTGGACAAAGGGGTTAATTTGCTGCTTTTTCTATTTCTGCATAGGACTTTATAATGGGCAGCATAACGCCAACCATGATAAATCCAATAATCACTGCCATAATAATAATCAGTACCGGTTCTAAGATAGCTACCATCTTACCTAAAGCCATTTCAGAATCATATTCCAATGCATCCGCAATGGATATTAACATCTCGTCCAGACTACCCGTTTCTTCTCCAATCAAAATGGTTGCATGAAGCTTTCCATCAAATCCATCAATCAATCCCAAGGACTTGGAAAGTGTTTCCCCGGAACGTATGGAACGTATGACCTCATCAAACTGTACATCAATATAACGATTTCCCACTGTTTTACGTCCCACCTGTAAAGCGGTTACAATGGGTAGCCCACTACTGTAAAGAGAGCTTAGGGTTCGGGCAAACCGAGCGGTATAAATCGTACGCAGTAGCTTCCCAATAAGGGGTATTTTCAGCTTGAATTTATCCTTATACAACCGGATAATGGGGATACGAAATAGTAAAATGATGGTAATCACCGCAATTACTGCAATCACCAAAATCATGATCCAATGATTTTGAATGGCACCACTTACCCCTAAGATAATACGTGTAGGAAGAGGCAGCTCTTTCATGGTTGCAAAAATAGTCTGGAACTGTGGAATTACATAAGACACAATAAAGATGACCACTACAAATACCAAAACAATTAATATCATAGGGTACATCATGGCACTGACCACTTTTCCATTCATCTTATGTTCTTTCTCATAGTGAACAGCCATCCGTTTGGCCGTCTTATCAATACTTCCACTAGCCTCTGCTGAGCGAAACATATTGATTAATAATTCCGGAAACGCAGCCCCTTGCTGTTCCATAGCATCCGACAAGGGAATCCCTTGACGAATTAGACGCAACAGATTCTGATAGATCCTGGCTACTGCCGGTTTTAAATTATGATCTTCTGCCATAATATTTAAAGCACGTACCAAAGAAACTCCTGCACTTAATAAGGTACCAATCTGCCGGCAAAAGTCAGACAATATCGCCGGTTTCAGCTTCTTCTCCGAGAAATGTGCTTCCTTCTTACTGGCACTGATCAGGAACTGATCTTGTTCTCTTAATTTCTGATATAAGGCATCTTCATCTGCTGCTTCTAAGAAGCCTTGTACCAGCTTTCCCTCTTGATTTTTTGCGGAATATTTATATCTTGGCAATTCCATCACCTGCCCTTCTGCTCTTATGCAAAACGATGTTACATATACCCATTGTTCACGGGCAATACTCCTTAATGGATGAGAAATCCCAAATACCATGTTAGAATGTCTTCCCCCGCAAAAAGTACAATCCCTGCTGCCATACATAGGAAGGGACCAAACGCAAAATGTTCTTTTCTTCCTTTTTTCTTTGTTACTAGTAAATAACCTCCATAGATTCCACCTGTCAATACCGCTAGAAACAAGGTCAGAAGGTTCATTTTCCATCCCAAGAACAGCCCACAGGCTGCCATCCACTTTATATCACCGCCACCAAATGCCCCTGGAATTGCCAAGGTCATCAAAAGAAGCGGTACACTAACGGATATAACTCCGATTATTCTCTCTATTAAATAAACATCTGGAAATACAAAGATTGCAGCCAATCCACAGATTCCTGTAGCAAGGACGAATCCATTTGGAATCTCCATTGTATCCCAGTCCACCAGTGCAACCACCGTTGCACAACTTAAAAATGCGAAAGCTGTTACTGCCTGAAGTGTAGCCGGGAATTCCAGCACCGTCAGTACTGCCAGCACGCCCCCTAGACATTCCATTCCCAGATACCTGATAGATATCTTCGTCTTACAGGTATGACACTTTCCTCCTAATAACAAAAAGCTGACTACCGGTACCATATCTACACCGCGCAGCTTTGTCTTACAATTGGGACAAAAACTTCGTCCCCCTACAAATGACAGATTCCTTGGAACCCTGTATATTACTACATTTAAAAATGAAAACACTGCGGCTCCCATCATAAATACCAAACCATATAACACAAATTCCATGAAATAAATCACATACAATCTCCTATTCTAAAGAATACCCCCTACAGGAACTTCTTGCCTATAGGGGGTCTTTTCACATCCTAATGCTTAATGAGATGCTGATTACGATATACATTCCATCGTCCTGTTTCCTTCGCCTGAGTATACACGGCCACATAACGATCTTCTTGATAAGAAAGCATTCTCACAACTCTCTTCGAGGGGTCATACTGTTGCAAGTAAAGCTCCCCGGGGAAACGCCCCAATTCTTTGATTTCTTCCGGCACCCCTTTCGCAAAACCATAAGGCTGGCTTTGATCATAAAACAAGGTGTCTTGTGCATAATGTTCTAATGAAACGGACGTCATAGCCATCTTCGCTGCCTTCGCTTCCGCTAAAACTGCTCTGGCAGTGGCTTTATTCAGATAATGCACGGTAACCGGTGCAATCACTGCTATCATCATGAGAAGAATGATAAGACCAACGAGAATCTCCAGCATGGTGACGCTGTGATAATTTGTTCTTTTTTCCTGCTTGAAATCTTGCATTGACTTTTCCATTTTCTCTCACTTCTATACTTTTGATAGTAGATTACAACTGG
>JAVXHY010000001.1:55023-367411 GCA_036656615.1 Lachnospiraceae bacterium
ATTGACTTTTCCATTTTCTCTCACTTCTATACTTTTGATAGTAGATTACAACTGGCAAAAGGAATACGGCTTCTTATAATAGTATTATCAATAAAAGAACCAAGTTCCTTTTTGCCCGTCATATATATAACATGCACCATTGCCATCATCTGAATCATACGTCATGCGAAGTATTTTTCGTGTTTTGGAGTCTACGGATGTAGACGCACCATCATTCTTTAATATTCCCGCTGTTGCCGCACCACTCATCTCTGCCAATTTAAAAACTTCTGCTGCTGCATCAGAGGAAGGCTCTGATGCAGCAATCCTAGTCAAATCAGGAATTTCCGAATCTGGACCTAGCATTGCATACTGTTCCGAAAGAACTGTCTGTGCTGCTGTCAGAACCATTCTAGCTTCTGCGAGAACCTTTTTTTCTCTCGCTTTATCAATGTACCCTGTCAAAGCTGGTATGAATAAAGCTGCGAGAATCACTAAAATGACTAATACTACAATCAGTTCCACCATTGTGAATCCTTTTTTATCATGCTTTAGCTTTTCAATCATTTTGATCTCCCAAATCAGTTCAACCACTACTATCATCATAAGAATGACAAGATTAACGAGAATCTCCAATATGGTGATGCTGTAATAATTTGTTCTTTTTCCTGTCGGAAATTCTGCCTTGATTTTTTATAGGCTCTTATTTTTTACGCTTACGAGTAGATTACAACTGGAATGAAAGGTTATTTTATTATACCTTTGCAACTTTCCATGTGCCTTTGTTAGCTGTAACCGTGTATGTTGCTGTGTATCCATCAGATGTATATATTAGTTTGGTGATTTTACCTCCTGCTGAAATATCTGCATCAGTGAGGGTAATTTTGGTGTCTGTAACTTCAGCTAATGCAGCTCCCTTAGTTACAACGGTTGCTGCAGCAATAGCCGTACCTCCTGCTACATCCGCATATTGTTCAGATGCTATAGTCTGACAACCCATCAGTGCACTTCTTGCTTCTGCAATAACCTTCTTTTCATTTGCCTTATCAATATACCCAGTCAAAGCTGGTACCAATAAAGCTGCAAGGATTGCTAAAATAACTAATACTACAATTAGTTCTACTAGAGTAAAACCTTTTTTGTTCTTGCTTTTTTCTCTTAACTTTTTCATCATTTTCATCTCATTATCTCCTTTTTTTGTTTTGTTTACCGCTCTCACTACTTTAGAATCTATTGTCAAAATAATCACTGCCTCCATATGTTATAATCTAAAACTTGAGAATATCCTATGTAGTCATGATTATTTTATGACCTAACTTGAATCCAAGAAAACAAAATCCCTGTATTTCATGCATATTTTTTAAAAAAATGACTTTTCATGCCTCACTTGACAATTTTCATCCTCTTTAGATGAATTATATAATATTATCTGCATTGTGTCAACATTTCGAACTCCAAATACTGTTTTTTTACTTTTGCCATAGACAAATTGTCATTCATTGACAATTACCTTTATTTTGTCTATTTTGGATTTATGGTTTTCCCTGAATCATTATATCCCCACTATCTACATCTACACACTCCACATAGGTCTCGGTAGTCTGAAAATAGGCTTTCTCATTCTTGCCTGAATAGACTTTTAAATATATCTTAATCTGATTTGTGTTATCTCGGTGTTGAAATGCAAGCTCCACCTTATTGCCCTGATAGAAGTCCGTTCCAAACTGCCACACAATTTCTTTGGGTTCAATCTCAGTAGGTGCATAGGTTAACACCAATTCCCCATCCTGGGTATTCATAGTCACCCGGCTTCCTGTATAATCTGAGTATTCAATAGCCGATCGGTAGCCCTCTTTTGCACCTGTTTCCTCTTTTAGAAGAATTTTCGTGGAATTCGATGCACCTGCAAATGCCAATTCATTTACTACTTTTTCCATTACTACATTACTGATATTATGGATACGGTTCATATTCACGACGCGCAGATACACATTGGTGAAGGGAGAGATCAGTGCTACTGCTGCTGTCATAAATACTGCAGCTAACGCAAAGGCCACAACCAATTCTACTAAAGTAGTTCCACTGGTGCTTTCTTTTCTATATTTGTTATCCTGCATGGACCTCTCTCCTTTCCATTCTCATGTCACTTACTAAAATAATACAGCGTTTTCTCCTTTATGGGAGTCCCATTTTGTTTAATGGTGCTCTGCATCTGAAAGGATCCTCCTGCCTGCCCCGCCGGGGCGGCAAAGGTAATATCGGATGTCACTGCTGTCTTTGGATCATCCTCATAATATTGATTGACTGCCTTCGTAGTATCGAGTAATAGTTCATCTGCTTTCGTAGAAAGATTTAACGAAACATTGATTGCCTGGGAAAAGAGCCCAATCACTAAGAGCAGTATGGAAAATGCAACAATTACCTCTACCAGTGTCATTCCTTTTTTATTTTTCATTATACATCTCTCCCAACAAAAGCCCAGCCTCCGGTCCATTTACCATCGGCATCCTTTTTGTCCGTGGCATATTCTGTGGTTACACTATATTGCTCCTCACCCTTCTTACTGGTAATACAAACCACTAAGGTATAATTCTGATTTACCTTCTCAATTTCATCTGCCACCTGCCAGTACATTTTCATAGTCATGTCACCGGTTTTGGCTAACAGCTCCGAATTCATTGTCATATGATATGTTCGTTTTGCTATTTCATCATTCTGACTTTCTTCGTTATAGGCCTGCCAGTTGTTTGTCTCTATTTCCCGCCAGATATATTGGGTGATTGCTGTCCCTGGGTCTTTCAGTTCATCTTCCACCTGTTTGCTAAGTGAGATTGCTGAAATACGGCATTGTTCCCTTGTATAAGACAGGTTTGCCCTGCTCACCGATAGGGAGGATGCAAATAGCACAGACAGCCCCAATGCCATGAATAAGGCAAGCAGGCAGAGGACAACAATCATGGCATACCCGCTTTCCTTCCTCCTGGCAGGTGCAACTATTTCTTTTATTCTATGATTCATCGCAATCTGCACCTCCCTTTAAGGATGAAACGACTTCTTTAATTGATCCGTTTTTGCCTGTGTACCTTTTTGAAATTCTTCCGGACTAAGGGGATACTCATAGTAGCTGGTCGGAAGTCCCAGTGTGGTTCCATCTTCACCTTCTTGATCTCCTATCTCACCTAATTCATATTGGTAAGTAGGAAGCATATTGGGCAACAAATGCCAACTCATCCGGAAGGATGGTGCATAATATGCATCCGTTGTCCAGGTATACTGATGGATTCCTGGATCCTTTACTGTACTGGTTCCAGCAACACCTCGAACCGTAATTTCTTCCATGAATGGAACTACCTGATTCTCTACTGTTAGATCTGGTGCAATTAATTGAAATCGAACTGCACCACTGGTATCTACGATACATTGCAGGATTGGGTTTACATTGATTTTATAAGCAAACTTATTTGCATCCACCCCTTCAACCAAACTGCTTCGCGGAATCTGATATGTATAAATCATTTCCCCTGTGCCTTCGATTGGTGTCACCTCAACTGGCAGGGCAACATAGGTAGTTGGTAGCTGATCTGGTGAAATACTTAACGCCATAGCATCTTTAAATTCCTGGTCTATCTCTTCATACTTCACCAATACCCGGAATGGATTGGCTGGATCTGTGGTCCCTTGTACCAACAAGGAATAATGCTGCTGCTTAAGGGGATTGCCTACAGGCAACGTATTCATTTCCACCCGATAGCTATTGGCAAATGCAGAACCTGTGCCATCCAGTGTCACATGTGACCCTTGCACCAAACTGTCCGTCGGTAGATGTACCCCATCATAAGTAACCTTCGTCCATGTTCTTGATGTAGCAGTACCTTGTGCTAAATTTGGCGTTGCAATCTTCACCCTTGGCAATTGATAGCTAAACCACGGGGTCCATTTTGAACTAATCTGGCTATCTGAAGTAGACCGTATCCGTATCCGCAAGTATTTACCTGCATAAATCGGATCAATGCCCGCAACGTACTGCTGCGCATCCTTTAATGTGCCATCCATTACAGCATCTGAAAGCTTTACTAATGGCACCGTTACATCTCCGTCTGCTGTATCCGTAATAACTGCTTCACATTTATATTTGCCAGATTCTTTGTTCTTTGGTGAGGTTACTGTAAATGCAACGCCTGGATTCTGCAATTCTGCCTGGGTAATGGCATTTGCATAAATAATATCATAGGAAGGCTTCACCTGTCCTATAAAACCATCCACCTCACTTGGCATGGTCATACGTGCCGGCAAGGTAAGCTGTGCCGGAACACTTGGAATAGAATCTCCATATTTCAGTGGATCTGTGGAAATGGCGGTCACGGTAATCTGAATTTTGTCACCACTTACAAATTTCTCGTCTTTGCCTAAATCAATCTGCTGAGTAGTTACTCCCTTTCCCGCAACTTCCGTCTGACTTGTACCACTTTGATTCGTTGCTGTAATCTTATATTCTTTCAAATACCCCACTTCCTCGGTATCTGTTAATGCATTCCAGGTAACGTTATACTGCAGTTCCGAATTAGAAGCAAGGGATACGGTAGGACGTGGAATCGTGGTCAGTTTTCTTGAAACAGGGAATCGCTGACTGCCCACACTAGTTAAGGACACGGTGGTACCATCGGCTTTACTTTCTCCAAGACAAGACACCACGAGTTCTACCGCATCGTATTTCCAATTACTTCCATCTACCACCAATTGACCCGTGGTAATATCGGTTCCAGATGCTACTTCTATTCCGGGTTCACTTCCCTTATATCCGATCAATTGAACGTCACATGGTAAATGAGAACCTGCGTCCCAAGTAAATGTATATTCTGCTTTTCCATTGGTTTCTACAAGCTGGGACTGCAGATTCTTAGGCTTAGGCTGCATCTTAGGTACTGTAAGATCAAATGTTTCCAATACGGATCTACCATTATTTGTAAAGCCCACTCCATCTTTGGTATTCGATGCCAGAACAATGCTTTGGAATCTGTTTCCATTCACATATACTCCATTTCCACCCAGATCTCCTGCCGGCAGATCTTCATAATAACGCGCAATGCCCATGGTCCATGGATAACGTCTCACTTGAATCTTTGTACCTGCAATTGCCTCCAGCTCTCCTTGGGTAAGTGCAGCGAAGTCAAGGGATACCATAGATTCCCCGCTTCTTTGAGGAAGCGTTACCAAGGTCTCCGATAATACTTTTTTACTTGGCAATGTAACATCTTGCACCAATTCCACACGATATTCCGTGAGATAATCCTCATTGTTTGGATTCTTTACCTTACACTGGAATTTCAAGTCCTTTGGTGTGGTTCCCGTTAGTTGTCCTGTTCCAATTACCGAAGCACGTTGGGTGCGATTTGGTTGTATTGGAAATGAGGTATTCTCCATTTTCTTAGATGCTTGATACCTACTGTCCGTAGTAGTTGCCTGTGCCGTTGTTTGAAGCCTAATGTAGCCAGTATTCCTTCCAAGTGTCAAAGGACCTGACTGCAGCTGACCCTCCTTTAAACGAATTGATTTTCCCGAACCGCTTGATGTCACAGATACCTGCCAATTTGCTATACCAAGTGACTTGTATTCTTCTGGGTTATCCAAAACATAATGCCCTTTTAATTCATCGGGGTTACCATATTCCATTATAAAACTAACTTTTGGCTTCGGCAAAGTTGTGGCAACCTGAAGTGGCGCAGATGTATATAAATCCGAATGATTGCTTGGGTTTCCACTTATAGCCTGGAGTGTTAGATAAAATTCTGTTTTCGGTGTCCAAGCTTTATTTAATACGAATTCTGCATTCGTCTGATCCGGTGAAATCCATATCGTCTGGTCAGGTAAGGAGTCGCCCTTTTTATATACCTTAAGCTCATAGTAATATACTTTTTCTGCTTCATTTTTAGGCTTGTTCCATTGAACTGTATAAGTTCCACCTGACTCATTTATACTGGCAACATCTGGCTTAGACAATTTAACTCCACCATAGTACCGTTTATAATATGCTTCAATCTCTGTTTGATAGTTCTTTTTAATCTCTTGTGGATCCCATCGATCGCCTGGCGTTTGATCTAGTTTCAGTTCTACTCCATTAAGTGTAGAACCATCATACAGTGGTCTCGTCCAGTCTAAACTCTTACCGTTCCAATTTAATTTTGCAATCTGTTCTCCAAGTGCTGTTCCACTGATTTTATCTGCGTACTTAATATAATAGTTTTTGCTTTTATTCTTATCCGTTTGCTTAGAGATTGCATAATATGTCTGGTTCATATTAAAGCAGTGTTCAATGGATGCCGATGATAATTCTCCACATATACCATTAAAGTATCCAGTTAAGCTTGTTCCTCTGCCATAATTTACGCACCTCAAAATAGTGGTTTGCATATCCCCACCTCTATTTTGAACCTTGGACACGATAGCAGCATTCATCTCCTTATTTGAAATGATTCCTGCATGATAGCAATCACTAACAGTTAATGACGTTCCCCTTGCATCTGTGACTGCATACCCAAGTATGCCACCTATATATTGAGTGTTTGAAGTAGACACCGTAATATTCCCATCATTGCCACATTGAATGATATCTATTTTCATACCTGGCTGATTGGCCCACACTTCACCTACAATACCACCACTTCTCGCCTGAAATCCACCATCTCCTACTACTTCAACATTTCCCTGATTATAACACCTTAGCAAAGTGCCGCCATACTCATACCAATAACCAATGATACCTGCTACTGCACGGTAACCGGAAATAGTGCCTTCATTTCTGCAATCTGAAATCACACTTCTTTCTGTGGTGTCATTCATCTGAACTCCAATAATGCCTCCCACAAATGTAGCTTGCGGACTTATTACGGTGGCTCGGTTCACCAAACCTGACAGTTCATAAGTGGTTTGATTCACCCCTATGATGCCACCAGTACCGATATCATCTCGTTTCGCCTCTACACTTTGAATCGTCCACCCCTTGCCTGTAGATGAATCATTCACCCGACCAGATGCAGTATTCACACCTACCAGTCCGCCGACCTTACTAGTTGCTGTTGCTTTTATTGTGGCTGTTGGTGTGTTTTTATCTGATGCCTGATTTCCACTTAAGATACCTTGATTATTTCCAGTCATACCACCTAGATAGCCCAAATTTGCTTCTACCTCTACATTCTTCGTTGTTGCAAGGGTAGAGTTGGTAATCACACCTGCCCACTTATTCTGTCCAGCAATTCCACCTACGTAGGCTCTGCCATTATCGGAATCTTCGGTTCCCCCTCCGATTACGGTTCCATTTAAGCTGCAGCCATCTATGGTTCCTGTTTCTGTGTTACTTCCATTGATACCGGCAATTCCTCCGGTTCCATACTTGGAACCCTGATTTCCTTTTATGCTGCCATCAAAAGAGTAGTTCTGAATCTGACCTAGATTCTTACCTACAGCACCACCAATATTTCCCTGATCTGCTTCCGTAAGAGCAAGCTGGGCGAAGATTGGAATGGATAGAGTGGGTGATTTTCCACCAATGATCTTACCTTTCGACCTATTCTCACCAGCTATTCCACCTATATTCACATCACTTCCAGTGGCTTTTATGTTCGTGATCAGCCCATGTTCCTGGTCTTGCAAGTTCCCTACCATATTGTCTGTAAGCTGCCCTTCATTGGTTCCCGCAATGCCTCCTACGCAACTGGTTCCATTGCTTTTTTTATTTGCTATTGTAACGGCATTATTTTGTACATGACAGCTTTCTATCCATCCAGTATTTTCCCCTGCAATTCCTCCTACAGACTGTGCTCCTCCAATGGCACCACTCATCTGATAGCAAGAGGATATATGACCTTTATTAACCGCTGCAATACCACCTGCCATATCACGAGGTGCATCTACGGAAGCAGTGTTGGTAACTCCCGTAATACGTCCAAGATTTTCTCCTGAAATTCCTCCGGCTTTTCCCCTAACAGAGGAAATCGTTCCATTATTCATCACATCATTTAAGATACTATGCGCACCGTTATATCCAGTGATTCCGCCAGCACTTCCCTGACTTCCAAGTATTTGATTCCGGTTTACACAACGTCCGATTTCTTTGGTGGTATCATTATATCCAACAAAACCTCCCACATTTGACTTTCCCTGTATGATCCATGGTGGTTCCTTTTCCCCCCGATTATCACACTTAGAAATTGCTGCACCTTTGATGTTTCGTCCTGCAATCCCCCCTACATTCGTACCGTTTCCCAGTATATTTCCACGTAAACTGCAGGTATCTAGCAGACCACTCGTTCCCACATTAACAGCTGCAATTCCTCCGATATTTTCTCCGTTTCCAATAACCACCGCCTGAATTCCTGTGGCTTGCGCTACTGTACATCCTGTAATTTTCCCTTCATTTCTGGAAACCATCCCACCTAGATTGGAATTGCCATATATCTGCCCATTTAGCCTACAGTTATTGATTGTTCCTAATGGCTTATTTAACCCAACTACTCCGCCGATATAATTCTCACCATTTAAGGTTCCTACCGTACAATCTATCATGCTTCCAAGATTGGCTTCTGCCAACCCACCGGTGTAAGTTCCAGTTGTCTGAATGAGTACATTTTCTGCATTAGAACAATGTTCTATGGTAACTTTTTCTGTTGCAATCCCAATGATCCCACCTGCGTAAGAATAGGTGGCATCTGTTGATTCCACTTGACCTTCTGGTAGTTTTGTCTGGGAAAGGTCTGGGTCTTTCATGCTGCCAAATGCACGTACATTCGCTTCATTGACCATATTCTTGATATATAAGTTGGTCCCTTGTGCACTATATCCTATGATGCCTCCTACATAGAGCTGTGCCGACACCGTATCCAGTACATTTTTATTTCTTCCTGATGAGGAAACAAAGCTCATGGTTCCCCCACTTTGATTAAGATTCCCAACAGCCCGTGTGTTTGCAATGGTGGTTTGCAGATCATCTGATGCATTTGGATTACATAATTGTGATGCCACCTCCAGTGGCTCCACACCACTTAATAATTGAGCATACCCTACACAACCCCCTACAAAAGCGCCGGTTTTGGATTGCACCACACCCAGGAAGTTATTTAACTGGTAATCAATTGAGACCCCATTGGATTCATTAATGATATTGCCGCCTAGCACACCGCCAACATAATAGTTGCCTTTTACTACGTTTGGATTGGAATTCAAGGTATACATATCTGTTGTTGTATTCAGACCTATACAGCCTCCTACAAAGCGATTTCCCGAGATATATCCGCCACTCAAACCATATTCACTAAGACTTGGATATCCTTTTCGATCCCCCCTTACATTGCATCCTACAATCCCACCTACATAATTATTGCCTGCTACAATACTGGTTGTAGACCTTCCCGAGTAAAGAGAGCCTACATTATATCCGGCAATCCCTCCTACATAATTTCCGGCAGCACCGATTTTGACGGCTTCCTCCAGTAATGTATTGCCATCTTTAACAGAGGTATCTGCCTCACTGCTGCAATTTTCTATTTTACCTGCATTATATCCGGTAATACCACCGGCATAAGAATCCGTGGCCATAACCACACCCGTATTGGTCCACTTTTGTATAAGTTGACCTTCTTGATACTCCAATCGGACACCCACAACCTCTGTCTTATCCTCATTGTAAACGCACTGGGCATTGGCACCCACGATTCCTCCCACATAGGAAGCTCCCACTACATGTGATCTGTTATATTGTATCTCTTTATTCGTCAGCGTTCCCTGATCTAAAATACCCACAATGCCCCCTACATAATTGCGGCCAATGACATATGGGGTTACTTGTTTATTATTTTCATCTTTTTTACCTGTACTGCAGTCTGTTATGGTACTATTTCTTACCATACCGGCAATACCACCCACATAATCTCCATAAAGGTTCGCTGGTTTCCCCGCTGCATTAAACTTTACTTCTGCCAGTGGTGTACTGGTACAATTAGAAATCGTTCCACCACTTACAAAACCTGCAATTCCTCCAATATATTTGCTTTCTTTCTTCTCTGGATTTTGTTCTGGGGACTGCCCCACTACTGCTCCATAATTCTTACAATTGGACAGCACGGTTCTACGAAGAGTATTCGCATTTGACGAAGAATCTTCTATCCAGCCAATCACACCTCCAACACTGGTACTTCCTGATACCATGGCTCCATTCGTTAGATGCTCATAAGGCTTTATATTGTTTCGGTCTCTTACATCCTTTCCAATGATACCACCTACCGATGCAATGCCTGTAACGGTTCCATCTTTCACACTCGTATGGGTGATTGTTCCTTCATTTACGCCGCACAGTGCCCCTACTGCATTTACTCCAGTTACCTCTACTCCCTGCAAGGTTGTATTCACAATGGTTCCATGATTAACACCAAATAGACCCAATGCTTTTTCCGATTCTTTAGAATCTAGAATCAAGCCCTGGATTTCTTGTTTTACATTTCCATTCTTTCCATCGAAGGATGAGTTCTTGGATAATTCTTCCATCATCGGAAATGCCACTTTAGATTTGTCTGACGTCTTTGGTAACACGCACTTATTATACACATGTTTGTTTTCCAAAATACTTTTCTTACCGCTCCATACTGCATTTCCTTTTTGCTGATAGCTGATATGCGATGCTTCTTTTTCTTTAAATTCAGAGTATCTTATATTAAATAAATGACGAGCATTCTTAATCGTATAAGTCTTGTCTTTTCCCTTAGATGCTGCCGTTGCAAAGTAAGGATTCTCTACATTGCTTTGTTTCCACGGGCTGTTCTTTTGATTCACTCCCGTTGTTTGGATCCTTGCATAGATATTATGAAAATCCATGCCAAATCTACTAATGCTGTATGTATTCTTATTGTATTCTTCTTCCGCTTTTTCCGGTGCTTTGATTGCTGCCAAATCTACTGCATCCAATACCAGTGTGATTTTATTATTTTCTGCATAGGCTCTAAAAGGCACATCTTTCCACAAGCCCTTGGGATCATGAATCTCTTTCCCATCTTTATCGTACATGGTAAGCTTGCACTTGATTTGGTTGCCATTGGGGGAATCCTTCCCTCTTATGATTGTGGCAGCTTCTTTGGATTTATTAATATCCATGGTAAATAGCAGCTTTTTCGTGTCATGATTATAAATCTTGATCTTATAGGCTAGTCGCTGAGTCAAATCCTTGAATTCTGGCTTTAGCTTCCACTCCAAGGTTAATTCTTCCCCATTTACCAGTTCTACTTTCTCCATAGCTGGCTTTGATCTGGAAGATGGTGACTGTGCACTTAGGGAGGCATCATAATAGCCAACCATGCGTTTCTTTCTAACACCTTCCTCACGGTCGCTGATATTTACTTTTCCGGTATCGTTATCATCTTCTCCCTTTAAATCATAATAGAATTCATCCGCCTTGTCACTATAGCTGGCAGAATAAACCACTCCTTCTACTGGATCAAATTCCACACAAATGGTACCTTTTAAAATTGATTTATCATAGATATAATCGCTCAATAGCTTGTAAAGTTCTTTTTCCTCTACATTTGTACTATCTGCATTTAAAATCAGAGCATATAGACGTTCTTCATATTTCCATTCTTTATATTGTGGGACTTTCGACAAGCCCTTGATCTGATCCTTCCCAACCTTAATAGCTCCATTCTTTTTCACACAAGCCTTACGAAACTCATCCAACTGTCCATTCGCCTTATAGTGATTCAGGGAGGACTGAGCAGCATAGTATACCGTCTCAGCATAACTATTATTCTGCTGAAATCGAGAATTCCGTATGTAGTTCATAAGGCTTGGAACTGCAATGGCTAATATAATTCCAATGATAACCAATGTAACCATTAGTTCTACTAAGGTAAACCCCTTTCTCTCTCTGATTTTATTATTTTTCATTACGACAACCCCCTAGTTGTATCAGACGAAATAAAACAGTTTCCACTAAAATGCAATATTTTGCAATATATATATTAAAAGTATAACACAATTAACCAAATCACTCAACTTTTTCAAAACATTCATTTATATAATTCGGTGGTTATGATTACATTTTAGGTTGATCTGTAAAATTATCGAGTACAAAAGGGAATGACTGGTTCTTCATCCCCTTTTTGTTAATATCTGAACTTATCTATGATGATCATTTTATATCTCTTATTTCTCCCCATGGAGGCAGATCTTTGTCCGACGTGTATTGAATCTGCTTGCCATAATTTTTATATGTCATAGCCATAATTTTTCCATTCGTCACTAAAACTTCCTTTGCTAGTCCTCCATCCACCTCTGCCAGTTTCGTTGCATCCGCTTTTATTTTAGCCACTATAGCATCTCCCGATTTTCCATCCCCATACTCCTCAGATGCGATAGTCTGAGCTGCCACCAGCACCGCTCTCGCTTCTGCTAACAATCGTTTGTCCTTTGCTTTATCAATATAACCAGTTAATGCCGGTATTAAAAGTGCGGCTAAGATAGCTAAGATAACCAGAACAACAATTAATTCCACAAGGGTAAACCCTTGATTCATTCTTTTATTTTTTTTCATCTGGTACTTACCTCCCATAGTATTGAATCTCAATTGGATCAATTGGATCTACTGGATTTTCCAGTTCGATTTTCTTCTTCCTTCTATGATGTTTTAGTATCCCACCGCTCTTATTGTATAGCCAAAAAGAATATACCAAGATTTTATTTGCCTTTCCAATTTTATCCTTGGTCGTCTTATCATATATAGTTCCACCTGCTATCAGTGGTAATTTTCTTCTTATTTGAGAGATCAACTCTGTTTCACAAGTGACATCTTCCGGCAATTCTGTGTAAGCCATACCTACACAATTCAGTCTATGGGAATCGCTGCCACCGATTCCTGGCTTTTGGTATTTACTTGCCAGTTTCGCTGCCGCCTCGTTGGATGCCGGTGGTTCACATGCATTAAACGTCTCGATAAAATCAAAACGCTTGATAATTTCCGGTGATTTATAAAAGCACTTGGTGTTGGCAAAGCTCATATACTTCTCCCCACAGGGATGTGCCGGGCCAAGAATTCCCCCATGACGGTGAACAAAGTCTATCAAAATAGAAACCGGAAGTCCTCGTAGTTCCAGAAGTCTCATCTTCACGCCTTGTGGCATAATAACAATGATATGTCCTGCATCAAAGGTATCATACTCAATCCCTTTTAGTACAACAAAATCCGTGTGCTTTTTGTTCTTAAAATTGTTCTTCCAATACCGATATCCTTTATACGTATTATGATCTGTAATTAACAGCCCCTGAAACCCTTCATTTTGCAGGATTTCAATATATTCTTCCAACCCAGCCTTACTGTCAATGGAACCTTCCTTAATATGGCAGTGCATATCTATCTTCATAAAACGCCACTTCCTTTGCTTTGTATTTTCTGCAAAATAATCTCACCTATATTTTAACACAAAATATAAATATATACTAGGTATTCAATGAAACGTTAATTTTTTCCTCTAGCTCCTGTAAATATATCCAGCGTTCCATTTTGGCTTCTAGTTGATTCTCAGTCTCTTGTTTGCGCTGCATCAATTCTTCCAATCTTATAAAATCCGTCGCTGCTTTTGGTATATCCTCTTCTATTTTCTCTATTTGTCCTTCCAAATATTCTATATCCTGTTCTATTGTGTCATAGTCCCTCTGCTCTTGAAATGTAAATTTTAATTTTTTTGTCTTGGGTTTCTGCGTCTTCTCTCCCAGTGAAGCTCCCAACTGCTTCTCTTGATCTGCAGTTGTCTTCCTTCTATCTGATTGATAATAATCCGTATAATTTCCTTCATATTGAGTAATCATTCCATCCCCTTCAAATGCAAAGATTCTCCGAACAATTCGATCCAGAAAATATCGATCATGAGAGACTGTAATTACAATTCCATCAAAGCCATCCAAATACTGTTCCAAAATAGTAAGGGTCTCAATATCCAAATCATTTGTTGGCTCGTCCAAAATCAATACATTGGGTGCTTCCATTAAGATTTTCAATAGGTATAGCCTTCTTTTTTCTCCCCCTGAGAGCTTTTCAATGGTTTGATATTGTAAAGTACTGTCAAACAGAAACTGTTCCAGCATCTTGGATGCTGTGAGCATACCGTCCACAGTCTGAATATATTCTGCCGTCTCTTTGATATAATCAATCACTTTCAACGAAGTGTCCATGTATTCATTTTCTTGGGAAAAATATCCAAGTTTCACGGTCATACCACGCTCTACCTGTCCTACATCTGGCAGCAGATTCCCCGTAACGATCTTCATCAGTGTAGATTTGCCGCATCCATTTGCACCAATAATACCAATGCGGTCTTGTTTTAGAAAGATATAACTAAAATCCTGTATTAGTGTTCTCCCCTCATAGCCATGGGAAATATGCTGTAATTCTATCGTCTTCTTCCCCATTCGGCTGCTAATGGAACTCATTTTCACATTCTCATTTACTGAAATTCCATTTTGGCCTTTTAGATCTTCATACCGTTCAATTCTTGCTTTCTGCTTGGTACTTCTTGCTCTTGCCCCACGCTTCATCCACTCTAGCTCTACACGTAAAATACTTTGGCGTTTCCGCTGGCTGGCCTCATCCATCTCTGCTCTTTGGGCTTTTAATTCCAAATATTTCTCATAATTCCCCTCGTAACTATATATAGTCTTCTGATCAATTTCCACAATCCGATTACACACCTGGTCTAAGAAGTAGCGATCATGAGTAACCATGACCAGCGCTCCCTTACGACGATTCAGATAATTCTCCAGCCATTCTGCCATTGCACTATCTAAATGATTGGTTGGTTCATCCAACACTAGAATATCACAAGTGGATAGTATTGCCGCTGCCAAAGCTACCCGTTTCTTCTCCCCACCAGATAAATTCTGTGTCTCCAAGTCATAGTTAGAAAATCCTAATTTATTTAAGATGGATTTGGCTTCCCCCTCAATCATCCACCCATGTTCCTTTGTTGCATTTCTAGCAACGACATAGTCATAGACTGTGGTTCCTTCCGAAAATTCAGGATTCTGGGGCAGATATTGCACCACCACATTATTCCCCTTTACAAGCTCCCCTTCATCTAGGGTTTCTCTTGCGGCAATCATTTTCAGTAGTGTAGATTTCCCGGTACCATTAATTCCAATTACACCAACCTTTTCACCCTCACCAATACTAAAATCAGCATGATGAAACAATACTCTATCTGTATGTGCCTTGGTCATATTATTTATTGTCAACAAATTCATTTATTTTAATTCCTTTCGGTGCTTCTTACCAAAACAGATTCTTTGAATCCGCTCCACTGCTTTCTCGTAACCATACATAAGATTCTTTCCCATTCTACCATCAAATACAATGAGAGTAAAGTTCCTTATTTCATTCCCTCTTTATTACAAATGAGCGCACCAAAAAGACGGGCACCAATTTGTATGAAATTGACACCCGCCTCTAATGAAATTCTTCGAACATTCTTTCTACCTCGTTCTCTCATTTTCTTAATCTTTGATATCTCCAATATCTCTAATACCTTCCATATCTTATGATATCTTCCATATATTCCGATATACCCAATATCCTCTGACACTTTCAATATCCCTTGATACTTTCAATACCCTTTGATACTTTCAATATCACTCGATTCTTCTGACACTCTACAATGTCTTAATTATCTGTCGATACTTTCAATATCCTCTGATACTTTCAATACCCTTTGATACTTTCAATGACCTCTGATATCTTTAACACCATCCTATATCTATTACATCCTTCGATATCTCCAATACCTTTTGATATTTTCAACACCTTCACTTACTAATTCTAATTGGCATACAACATTTAATATTTTGGTGGTCTGTACCTCCTATTCATAATTTTCAGCTTTGTTAACTGTTTATGCTGATTTGTTTTTGTTTATATTGCTATTATATCCTTGTATCTTCTATTTGTCAATGCTTTTTTCATTTTTATTTTAAATAATCTGTTAATTCTTGCATCCTTTGATCAGATGATGAAAGTGGGAGGTTAAACCTCCCTTATTTAACGAAATAGCAAATTGACCAGTCCAATCACAAACCCAATTAAAGCACCCAGATTCACGATTGCATTTAATTCTTTCTTCATAACCGACAAGGTTAATGTTTCCACTTCTTTTACATCCATCTGACATATCTTTTCTTCTACAATCTTGGAAATATCTATCTTGTCTATTAAATCTCCTGCCTTGCTCCTCACAAAACTTTCGTATATATTCTTTACCAGTTCATATAACTGACTTTGATTTGAATCTGTAAATTCTGCCAGCAATGGAAATATAGGACGTTCCTCTAGGTTATGGATTTCTTCAAATACAATTGGCTGAATCTTTTCCACACCATGTGCTCTAATATAATCATCCATTTGTTCTCCCATAGGGTCCATCATGCTTTGAATCAAATCGTCACTGACCATCATGCGAAGAAAGGATTTCTGTATCTTGTCCCTGACTGCTTTACCACCTTCTTCAACTATCATGTCCCCTACTCCAACTTCTAAGAGCTTATCCACGATTAATTGAGTCAGACTTTCTTCTAACCGTTGATTTAGTTGTTCTGTTTTACATACGCCCATATGAAGTTCAAGTATTTGGGCCAATGTTGTATGCGTATCATGTTCTAAATCTCCCAACACATGTAAAATCACAGACGAAGTCATATCTTCCGTCAAAAGTGTCCCTTCAATATCTTCTTTCGTCAGCAAGGTATGCCCTACCACTGTACCTAACGCTTTGGCCAGCCGTTCTTTTCCCTTTGGTATCATACCAGGAGTAAATGGTAATGTGAACCTCCCTATTTTCACAGGGTAAAGTGGTCGAAACAGCATTTTTACCGCAATATAATTGGTGCAATATCCAATCACTGCACCAATTAACGGACCCGCTATCCAATTTAGTTCATTCATCCTAATCACCTCATTCTATTTTTCAAAGAAAGATTAGAAAGATGGTATCTCAATGGTTTTGTTTCTCACCAAATTAAATGCATCATCCATTTTCTTTATGGTGTCATCCGAAAGCTGCTGTCTGCCCCGCTTCTTGGCATAGCCGGTAGCATAAGTATCTGCTTTCAGTAATACGTTTTGACCCTTAAAGGTTCCATTCATTACGTTGGTTAACTGTTTGGCCGTGTTCACATCTGCCACCTTTAACGCTGAAGTCAGCACGATATTTCTATCCGGTAAAGCACCACTATCATATTGATCTGCATCACTTCCGATTACTTTCACATTTGGCTTGTCTACGGCCTCTTTCACTGCTGTAAACACTCCTTGCCCTGCCACGCCAGCCGCAGCAAAGATAACATCTACATCTTTCTTTATCAATTCATTTCCTATGATTTTCCCTTTTTCTATATCTGCATTATCCCCAATATAATTACCTCCCACATTTTGCTGTGCAGCATCTTTTCCTGCATAATCTGAAAGTTCTATTATTTCCACTTTTGTCTGGTAGTGCTTATTGGCATAATCTACACCTGCTGAAAATCCTGTTTGATAATTCCTGTTAGAAGAATCTGGTACTCCATTGACCACTGCTACTTTTGCTTTTTTTGATTCTAAGGCCGCTGCCATCCCTGCACAAAAACCACTTTCCTGTTCCGCATACTTCATAGCATAGACATTCTCGTAGCTTTTTACAGCTCCAGCACTATCTGTTGGATATGCATCTACAAGTATAAAGCAGGTTTTGGAGTGTTCCAAAGCGATCTTACCGATTCCTTTACACTGTGATCCGCTGCCTATTAATACATCAAAGTCTCCTGCAGCTTCACCGATTGTCTTCATCATATCTTCTGGCTTATCCGTTTCTGATACCACATTCACAACAGACGATTCTGGATGGGCCTGTATGAATTTCTCAATGCCCTGATAAATATTTTGGTTCATACTTCCATCCACGGTCCTTAACGGGCCTGTAACAAATGCAATCTTCAGTGGTTTTGTATCCGAAGTATTCTCTGTTTTTGTATCTTTATTATTGGAATCCTTTTTACCGCACCCGGCAAAAAGGGTGGCAACCATTAACAGGCAGATTACTATACACATCCATTTCTTTTTCATGTTATTCACCACCACCCTTAAATTATCTGTCTATATCTGCACTTCTTTTATACGTTTGTGTAATTCTTGCAGCGAATGTACTTTTACTTGTTCTTGATTTTTAACGGTCCATATTCCTTTCGCTGCTGCTTTGGCTGCTGCCATAGTGGTAATATAACATACCTTGACTTTAATGGAAGCTTTTCTCACATAGCTATCGTCATGAACGCTTTCGCTGCCTACCGGAGTATTTATGACCAGCTGTACCTCTTTATTGGTAATCACGTCATAAACATTGGGTCTTCCTTCAAACATTTTATTTACTTTCCTTGCTTCGTAACCGGCATCCACTATGGTCTGATAAGTATTGCCTGTTGCCATAATTTTAAACCCTGACGCAACCAAATCTTTCACCACTTCCACTACCTCTGCCTTGTCCGTGCTATTAACACTGATCAATGCAGTCCCTTCTAATGGAAGTACTGTCTGTGTAGCTTCCTGGGCTTTATAAAATGCCTCTCCAAAGGTATCTGCCAATCCCAGAACTTCTCCTGTAGAACGCATTTCCGGTCCTAATAATGGATCTACCTCTGGGAACATATTAAATGGGAATACTGCTTCCTTCACTCCAAAATAAGGGATTTCCTTTTCCTTTAATGTTGGAATCGGAGATGGTCTTCCTGTTAACTGTGATGTAATAATATCCGTTGCAAGAGGCACCATCTCAATATTACATACTTTCGATACCAATGGCACCGTTCTTGAAGCTCTAGGGTTTGCTTCCAATACATATACGGTATCATTTTCTATTGCATACTGCATATTCATCAATCCTGTTACATGCATTTCTTCCGCTATCTTCTTCGTGTATTTCTTGATGATCTTTAAATTGTCTTCGGATATATTAAGAGATGGAATAATACATGCCGAATCACCTGAATGCACACCAGCTAATTCAATATGCTCCATCACCGCCGGTACAAAGGCATGGGTTCCGTCACTCACTGCATCTGCTTCCACTTCTAAGGCATGCTTTAAGAACCGATCTATAAGAATCGGTCTGTCTGGAGTCACTCCTACGGCTGCTTTCATATACTCTTCTAAGCTGGCTCTTTCATGAACCACTTCCATTCCACGGCCTCCAAGCACATAGGAAGGGCGCACCATAACCGGATAACCAATATCTTCTGCAATGGCTACTGCTTCCTCAACATTCACCGCCATGCCTGCCTCTGGCATTGGTATTTCCAATTTATCCATCATCGCACGGAAGAGATCTCTGTCCTCTGCCAAGTCTATAATAGCTGGGGAAGTTCCTAAGATCCTGACCCCATTTTTCTCTAACTGTGCCGCAAGATTCAATGGTGTCTGCCCACCAAACTGCGCAATCACACCAACCGGCTGCTCTTTTTTATAAATGCTAAGTACGTCCTCTAGGGTCAATGGTTCAAAGTATAATTTATCGGATGTATCATAGTCTGTAGATACGGTTTCCGGATTACAGTTGATAATAATCGTTTCAAATCCAAGCTTACGAAGTGCTAATGACGCATGAACACTGCAATAATCGAACTCTATTCCCTGTCCAATACGATTGGGTCCACCACCTAGTATAATGATTTTCTCTCTATCTGTATTGATTTTGCTTTGGTCGGTTCCATTATAGGTAGAATAATAATATGCATTATCTTTCGTTCCACTAACATGTACCGTTTCCCATACCTCTTCTACACCAAGTGCAATCCTTGCCTCTCGTACATCTTTTTGAGGAATCTCTAGAATTTCGCTTAAATATTTGTCAGAAAATCCATCTTTCTTTGCCTGGGTCAATTTCTCTTCACAGGGAATTTGGCCTTTAAAGCTTAGCAATGCTTCCTCTTCTTCTACTAATTCTTTCATCTGTTCAATAAAATAGTGTTTGATCTTTGTCAGTTCATATAATTCTTCTACCGTTGCACCTTTACGAAGCGCTTCGTACATAATAAATTGACGTTCACTGGTAGGGATATGAAGCTTCTTTAGAAGTTCTTCCTTACTTTGCTGTGAGAAGTCTTTTGCAAAGCCCAGTCCATATCTCCCATTTTCCAAGCTCCGAATTGCTTTTTGGAAGGCTTCTTTATATGTCTTCCCAATACTCATCACTTCTCCAACTGCTCGCATTTGGGTCCCAAGCTTGTCTTCTACTCCCTTAAATTTCTCGAATGCCCATCTCGCAAATTTGATTACAATATAGTCTCCATCTGGAACATATTTATCTAAAGTTCCATATTTACCACATGGGATCTCGTCTAAAGTAAGTCCCGCTGCAAGCATCGCGGATATCAAAGCAATTGGAAAGCCTGTGGCTTTAGATGCCAGTGCAGAAGAACGGGAAGTACGTGGATTTATTTCTATTACCAGAATACGATCCGTTACTGGGTCATGAGCAAACTGTACATTGGTTCCACCAATTACTTCCACCGATTCCACTATTTTATATGCCTGTTCCTGCAATCGATCCTGGACACTTTTAGGTACGGTTAACATAGGCGCAGAGCAGAAGGAATCTCCGGTATGAACACCAAGGGGATCAATATTCTCAATAAAACAAACTGAAATCATCTTATTTTTGGAATCTCGAACTACCTCAACTTCCAATTCTTCCCAGCCAAGAATGGATTCCTCTACTAATACCTGTCCCACCATACTAGCCTGCAGACCTCTGGCACATACAATTTTCAATTCTTCCACATTATAAACAAGACCGCCGCCTGCTCCCCCCATAGTATAAGCAGGTCGAAGCACTACCGGGTATCCTAATTGCTCTGCTATCTGAAGTGCTTCTTCTACCGAATATGCGACTTCACTTCTTGCCATTTCAATTCCTAATTTATCCATGGCTTTTTTAAATTCCACTCGATCTTCTCCTCGTTCAATTGCGTCGATTTGAACACCGATTACTTTAACATTATATTTCTTTAAGACACCAGCTTTTTCCAATTGTGAGCAAAGATTTAGACCTGATTGTCCCCCTAGATTTGGAAGGATTGCATCCGGTCTTTCCTTGTCAATAATCTGTTCTAACCTTGTCACATTTAAAGGCTCAATATAAGTCGCATCTGCCGTACCAGGATCTGTCATAATCGTAGCTGGATTGGAATTGACTAAGATAATCTTATATCCCAATTTACGTAATGCCTTACATGCCTGAGTACCCGAATAATCAAATTCACACGCTTGTCCAATGATAATAGGTCCTGAACCTATAATTAATATTTTATGTATATCTTCTCTTTTACTCATTTCTATCCTCCATGTTTTATGTTTGCTTATACTTGCAGCTTTTATCTTCGACATGTTCTTACACTATATCGACTCATTATAACAAAAAAACTCACTTTATGGAATACTCAATAGTTATTAATGATAAAATGAATGATTTTTTTATCATCTACATCAGAAAGGACAAGGTACACGAAATAAAAAACGCGTCCTTGTCCTCTTTGTATCTTCATATTTCTAGGTCATTGTTGCCCCATCTACAGATAAAACAGTTCCTGTTACATAACTTGCCATGTCACTTGCAAGGAATAAGAATGCATTTGCCACATCCTCTGGTTCACCAACTCTGTGAAGCGGTATACTTGCAATAAGTGGCTGAATCATCTCATCTGGTAATGCAGCAATCATATCCGTACGTATAACGCCCGGTGCAACTGCATTGACTCTGATATTATCCTTACCAAGCTCTCTTGCCAGTGATTTGGTCATTCCGTTTACTGCGAATTTAGATGCTGGATATCCACAACCTGCTGTTTGTCCATATAAGCTTACCATAGAGCTGGTATTCAGAATTACTCCGCCACCTTGTTCTTTCATAATTGTTGCAGCTACTTTAGCACAATTGAAAACAGAAACAACATTCAAATCCATAATACGTTGAAATTCTTTTGCTTCATACTCATATAATTTGTCTCTTGCTGATATTCCGGCATTATTTACCAAGATATCTACACGGCCTAATGCAGCTTTTACCTGTGCAAAGGCTTCCTCTACGGATGCAATATCTGAAAGATTTGGATGTAGTCCCATTAATTCACTTTCTGGATATTCTTCCTTTAATAGGTTCATTGCTTTGTCTACCGTCTCTTGACGTGATCCACACAAAACAACCTTTGCACCATTGTCCAGATATTTTCTGACTATGGCAAGACCAATTCCTCTTGTACCACCTGTAATGATGGCTACTTTGTTTTTTAACATGTTTTATCCCCCTTTTTTGTTTATGTTCAACATTATATCAAATAATAGCAGATTTTTATATGTTTTTTTAAATATTTTTATTTTTTTACTTCATTATACAAAGTGAATCCCAAAATCAAAATTCCTCCTAAGACTTGCAGTCCACTAATTGCCTCTCCCAATATCAAGACGGAGACAATAATGGCCACCAGTGGGTCGATGTAACTAAGTATAGCTAATTCTTGCCCCCGAAGTTCCTTCACCGACGAAAAATAGAGACAGTACATCATTCCAGTATGAATCACACCTACTACCAGCAGATTCCCTGCACCTCTATATCCGATGCCGTCCAAATGGATTCCTGTAGTCACTGCCACATAAGGCAGCAGCACGATGATTGCCGCAATAAATTGTATCAGCGTCCTGTCAATTCCTGTGATGTGTTTGATGAATTTATTTAAAATAATAACAGCTGCATAAAAAGCGGCTGCACTTAGACCGAAGAGAATTCCAATCAAATGGCTGCGGTTAAAACCAAATCCACCTATCCCAATAACTAATATCAAGCCAAACGTGGACATAACAAAACATAACACCTGTTTTCCTGTTAGATGTTCTCGGAATAACAAGGGGCACAAAATCATTACAATAACGGGTGCAAAATAATAGCTTAGGGTAGCAACTGAAAGTGTGGTGTAACGATATGCCTGAAAGAGTAATATCCAATTCATTCCAATTGCCACACCCGACAAGAATAATAGAAAAAGGTCTTTCTTTATTTGAAAGAAATCAAGCTTTTCTTTACTTATAAACTTGTACAACAGAATTGCCAAGCTTCCTATAACCGCCCTATAAAGAGCAACTTCCGCTGATGACAGCGGAATATATTTTATAAACAATCCAATGGTGCCAAAGGTTGCCATTGATATAATCAGTTTCCATTTTGCTTTCATAGTTGTCACTCTTTCCAAACATTTTCCAAATGTAAACATATCATATCATAACTAACATTAAAAATAAATGAAAGAGGTCTAAATGAAAATAATTTTATCCATTTCCGGTGGGGGCATCCGCGGCCTGATTCCTGCCATTATCCTTAGCGAAATAGAAGAACTGACTGGGAAACCAATGTCTGATTTCTGTGATTTAATTGCCGGTACTTCAACCGGCGGGATTATCGCCTGCCTTCTTTCTACTCCTGATTCAAACTGCAAACCAGCCTATAGTGCAAGGGACATTGTCACGCTTTACAAGGAATTTGGAAAGACCGTCTTTGCCCGAAGCTGGCTGCGTAAGGCGCTGACTCTCGATGGACTAATTGGTACGAAATACCGTCACCAGTCCTTAGAACTGTTACTAAGAAGTTATTTTGGTTCTGTACGGTTGTCTGAAACTACTACCAATCTACTCCTGCCGGCTTATCAGATTAGTGGTTCCCCTTCTCCGTATTTTTTCAAGACTCCTCATGCCAAAGAATCAACAGATTCTTCCAGCAACCCTTATTTATGGGAATGTGCCCGATCCACAAGTGCTGCCAATGGCTACTTCCAGCCCTGTCAACTCGGCGAGCATACCTTCTTAGATGGAGGCATATTTGCCAATAATCCTGCACTTTGTGCCTATGCACAAGCCAAAAATATGTATGGAGAAGCAGAGCCTTTCGTTATTATTTCCATTGGTACTGGAGAAGATCTGATTGGATATCAGTATCATCAGATTCAACACTGGGGTATATTACAGTGGGCTCTTCCATTTTTCAGACAGACTTCCATCTCCTCTGATTCTACTATTAATTATATGCTGCGCAGCCTTACGGCACATGGGGACACATACTACCGCCTCCAAGCCAGCCTCACGCACGAAACACTTAAAATGGATGATGTAAGCCCCGAAAATATTCTTCGGCTCCAGCAGGCCGCCCGCATGGTAATTAAAAATAATCGAACTGTTTTACATGAAATTGCAAAGCTAAGCCTCTAATGTATTTTTTTTACATGGACGCTTGTATGATTATCAATCCCATAAATTGATACCTTATTTTTGCCATGGGACTTTGCATCATAAAGTGAAATATCTGCATTTCTATAGAGCTCTTCAAAGGTATCTCCATCTCTTGGATACATAGATATGCCGATGCTAACAGTGGTATGGTATTCTCCATTGGGTTGTACACAAAGATGTTGTACACTTTGGCTAATACGTCTTGCCACATTACGAATGGTGTCTACCCCATCTATATG
The DNA here is from genome assembly GCA_036656615.1 of Lachnospiraceae bacterium. Lineage (GTDB taxonomy): Bacteria > Bacillota > Clostridia > Lachnospirales > Lachnospiraceae > CAUPWF01. The sequence continues at coordinate 79,564 of JAVXHY010000001.1, forward strand.
ATGGACGAATATTGCGAATTCATCGCCACCCATACGTGCAAATATGTCCTGGGTCCTTAAGACTCCACGAATTGCTTTCACCATCTCCTGTAAGAAAATATCCCCTTGCAAATGCCCGAAATTATCATTGATACACTTGAATTCATCTACATCTATAATCAAAAATCCATGGATTTGCTTTGCTCTTGAAGATATTAATAACTGTTGAATTAGTTGTTCCGCTGTTCGTCTGTTATATACTCCAGTCAAGGGATCTCGTTGTGCCTGTTCAAATAATTCGATTTCCTTTTTCTTTTGCTGATCAATATCCTTGACATAAATAAATCCTTTGATATCATTTGAGATAGGATCTTGAAGCAAATGTGTAGCACTGCTTGCCCATGCAGTCTCTCCATTACAATCAACCGTACGGTATTCACAATAGAATTCTGTAATTCCTTTTTTGTAGCCCTCTAACAAATGATCTCTGGTAGCAATTTTCAAGAAATCTTCCCAATCTTCCCTGTATACTTTGGTTTTACAAAGTTGTGCCATAGATTCTGTATACAAGTCCCAATTCCCATAATCCGTAGTATCTTGAATAGACTCCAGACGCACAAATCTGTCCCTGGTAACATTAATCTCATAGACTCTTCTTGCTTCTGCTAACATTGCAAACCTGAACTTCTTTTCCTGGGAATATCGAAGCTCTGTTTCCATACGCTTACTTACATCTTGTATTGATCCTATGGCACGAATGGGGTTGCCTGCTTCATCATAATAATTTGTCATAATAATGTGATTCCACATAGGTACGGATTGAGACTGTGTTTTTACCACCAAGTTAATATTCTTTTCTCCCCGGTCTAAGCTGTCAAACATATTCTTAAAATCATTTTCATTATCTGCATCCACAATTCCACTTGCACGAATCTCTTGTACAGAATATTCCATTTTCTTTAATATTCCAAATGGCTGCTTGGAACTTTGAAAAAAATAAATTTTCTTTAAAAGGGTATCGTATAAAAAAACATGAATATTTGTCTGCTCCATGGCAACATTTAATATCTCACTTTTATGTGTAGGGGCAGATACGATTGTGCTGTTCTTGTTGTTATTTTTCATTCTCATCCCAAGCCTTTCTATTTTTATTCACTTATATTATTTATTCATTGTACCAAAATACTATAGTAAAATCAATTCATCTGTTATAATAGAAACAAACATAGTGAAATGGAGGATTTACCATGATACATATCAGCGAAATTTATACTACCCCACCTGTTGACTCACGTATTCCTTTGGAAACAACCGTCTATCAAACTCTTGATAAATTGAAAATTCCTTACCAACGAGTTGACAATGATTCTGTCTCTTCTATGGAGGATTGCGTAGAAATTGACCGCGCTTTAGGTGTGGAAATTCGCAAAAGCATCTTTCTTTGCAATCAAAAAAAAACCAGCTTTTATTTGTTGATTTCTCCTGCCGGCAAGCCTTTTGATACTGCTGCCTTTTCCAAGAAAACCGGATGTTCCCATGTATCCTTCGCTTCTCCCGAATTAATGGAAAAGCACCTTGGTACTTCTCCCGGTTCTGCAACCGTTATGGGGCTTATGAATGACGAAGATGATTACGTTCAGTTGTTGGTTGATAAAGAAGTAGCCGATGCAGAGTGGTTTGGCTGTAATCCGGGCATCAACACTAGCCACATTAAGATTAAGACGAAACAATTACTTAACGTATTCTTACCCCACATCAGACATCGAGCTCGAATTGTGGAATTATAATCGGATAAGAAACAGCAATCCAATTTATTTTATTACAGAAATATTTAGAATCTTCTTATATTTTTCTCTCATTTGTGAATACTAACTAGAAAAACAGAAGGTACATGAAATGAATTTATCCAAAAACTTAGAGGAAAATATCACATCAGCTACTACAATCTTCGCACTAGAAAAAAGCTTTGATTTAATCAGCCGTAATCTCTGGTTAGGTGAAACCAAAGCTTTTTGGATTGGAATCAATGGTTTTTGCCGAAACGATTTACTCCAACAATTATTTTCTGATTTACAAAATCCGCTTTATACCAAAGATGCTCATATCGAACATCTTGAGCACTATATGAATGCAAAAATAGGATATGCGCAAGCTGAGCTTACTTCCGACTGGGACATTGTGGTAAAGAATGTGTTAAGTGGTACCTCTGCTCTGTTTCTGGATGGATTTGACCAATGCATTATCATTGATACCCGTTCTTATCCTGTACGCAGTATTACAGAACCTGATACAGAGAAAATAATTAAAGGTGCAAAGGATGGCTTTGTAGAAACACTTCTTTTCAACACCTCCCTGATTCGCCGTCGTATCCGCAATCCGAAACTGACCTTTGAGATCACCTCTCTTGGAACCGATAGCAAAACCGATGTTGCCATTGGCTATATTGATGGAATTGTAGATTGGAAACTATTAGAACATTTAAAAGAGACCCTGGCTGCTCTTCATGTAACTTCCCTGACCATGGGAGCAAAAAGTCTGGAGGAACTGTTGGTAAAAAAAAGATGGTTCAATCCACTGCCCAATGTGCAATTGACTGAACGTCCAGATGTAGCATGCAGTTACCTGTTAGAAGGCTACATTACCCTAATTGTTGACAATTCTCCTACGGTAATGATTCTGCCCTGTACGATTTTCCAGTTCACCCAAAGTCCGGAGGATTATTATAAAAGTCCCATTGTAGGGACTTATTTACGCAGCATTCGTTTTGGCTGTCTGATAATCAGTTTGATTTTGATGCCTCTTTTTTTGTTATTTGGTGCTTATCTTCCTTCTCTGCCTCCCAATTTTCAAGTCCTAACTACAGGAGAAATTGGTCCTATCACTTTATTTATCTATGTTCTTTTAATTGAGCTTGGATTGGACTTATTCAAATATTCCTCCTCCCACACTTCCAGTGGCTTTTCTAATTCTTTGGCCATTGTAGGGGGACTGATTATCAGTGATGTTGCCATTCAGCTTAATTGGGCGAATCTAGAGGTAATCTTCTATGGTGCCGCTACCATGTTGGCCACCTTAAGTCTTTCTAGCATTGAATTCGGAGAGGCCTTACGTATCTATCGAATTTTCTTGGTGCTTTGTACCGGATTCTTAGGGATATGGGGCTTTGGTCTAGGTCTGATTCTCGTATTTATTTCTATGATCACAACCCCTACTTTTGCTGGGAAAAGCTACTTTTGGCCACTTTACCCATTCAATGGAAAGGCGCTGAAGACCCTGCTCTTTCGGTATCCTACCTATAAAGCACAGCCCAGCACCATTTGGAAGAAAAATTAATCTTATCTGTTATGCACCCAGTTAACCTAGTGCTACATCCAACGTCATCATAATCAGGAAGCCCACTGCAAACCCAATGGTTCCAATATTAGAATGCTCCCCTTCAGAAGCCTCCGGAATCAGCTCTTCTACTACCACATAAATCATGGCGCCCGCTGCAAAAGCTAACAAATACGGCAGAATGGGAACTACAATCTGCATAAGTAATACGGTCAGTACTGCTGCCACTGGCTCTACCACCCCGGAAGCCGTTCCATATAGGAAGGCTTTCTTTTTCCCCATTCCCTCCGTTTTGAGAGGAAGGGATATAATGGCCCCTTCTGGGAAGTTCTGAATAGCAATTCCAACTGCCAATGCATAGGCCCCTGCCATAGTAATGTTACTATCTCCATTGAGTAATCCTGCAAACACCACTCCTACAGCCATACCCTCCGGGATATTGTGAAGCGTCACCGCCAGCACTAGCATAGTGGTTTTCTTTAATTTACTTTTCGGTCCTTCTGCCTGATTACTTTGCAAATGTAAATGTGGTACAATCTGATCCATAAGAAGCAGAAAAGCAATGCCTGCCGCAAACCCTACGACTGCCGGCACGAATGAGAACTTACCAAAACCGTCTGACATATCAATTGCTGGTATCAGCAAAGACCACACCGAGGCCGCTACCATAACTCCCGATGCAAACCCCAGCAATCCTTTTTGAACCAATGGCTTCATGCTGTTTTTCAAAAAGAACACACATCCAGCTCCCAGTGTTGTTCCAATAAATGGAATTAAAATTCCCATGATAATATGATGATTTATTCCCATGATTTTTATCCTCTCTCTGTCCTTTTACCTATAATGAACGTATAATAGAGTTCACTTCTACATTATATACAAATTCCAAAGAATAACCAAGATAATTTTTCACCCTATGATTTTATGTATTATTGTCCCCGTTCAGCCATCATTACTTCTATTTCCTGCTCATTAATTCCTACCATAGCTTCTCCCAAATCCGTAGATAATTCTGCGATTAATTTTGCATTCTTGTAATCAGAAACTGTTCTTACAATCGCTGCGGCGCGTTTGGAAGGATCCCCTGATTTGAATATTCCTGACCCTACAAACACTCCTTCTGCCCCCAGCTGCATCATAAGCGAAGCATCTGCCGGTGTTGCCACCCCTCCTGCAGCAAAGTTCACAACCGGAAGCCTTCCTGTTTCATGTACTTGTTCTAATAATTCTAATGGCACCTGTAACGTTTTTGCAGCTTCAAATAATTCATCCTTTCGCAAGCTATGTATCTGACGTATTTGAGCATTCATTGCTCTCATATGACTAACTGCCTGCACCACATCTCCTGTTCCTGCTTCTCCCTTTGTACGAATCATAGATGCACCCTCTTCAATACGACGAAGGGCTTCTCCTAAATCTCTGGCACCACATACAAAAGGGGCCTGAAACTTTTTCTTATCAATATGATAAATGTGATCTGCCGGTGAAAGCACCTCACTTTCGTCTATATAATCAATCCCAATTGCTTCTAAGATTTGTGCTTCTACAAAATGACCAATCCTGCATTTTGCCATAACCGGAATAGACACTGCTTTCTGAATTGCTCCAATCATCTTGGGATCACTCATACGGGATACTCCTCCTGAGACTCTGATATCAGCTGGAATCCGTTCCAAAGCCATAACCGCACAAGCTCCTGCTTCTTCTGCAATCTTTGCCTGTTCTGGAGTCGTTACGTCCATAATGACCCCACCTTTCAATGTCTGTGCCAATTCCTTATTAAACTCAAATCTAGTTTTTTCCATTTTATTTTACCTTCCTTATTTGTTTCATTTGCTTCTTCCATTATTATACACTAAATTGGTTTTCTCAAAACATCCAGTTTTGTTCATTTTGACCATACCAGTTTTCATAAATAAAACCACTTCCATCAAGAAGTGGTTTTATTTATCTATGATTACTTATTGAACTTCGATTGAATAGTTGTTATATTTTGTAACCTTGGCAGCATAACCTGGCAGTACAATCACTGTAGTCGTTGGTTCCTCAATCACCGCCGGTCCTTGTATGACATCTCCATACACAAGATTATCTCCATAAAAAATAGGTGTGACAACTGTTTTGTTGTAAGCTTTGAAATATATTTTTCTAGAACCTGTTCGTTTATCCGGAACATTGATTATATTGGCATCTGCTAATTCCTGTTCTGGAATCACAATATTCTTTCCCTGTTTTCCAATGGCTTTTACACGCCAATAAATACATTGCAGATAGGTGTCATCTTTAATAGAAAATGTTCGTTCATGTTCTGCATGGAATGCGGCTTCCATTTTCGGTATACTCTCTGTTGTGATTTCAAAATCATCATTTAAGAAATCTGTAATTTCAACGGCTAATTCCCATACCTGGAATGGATAATGTGCTTCCATATACAATTCTATTCTTCTGTTTTCTTCTGCAATTTGATTTCTTTCTAGAAAATCCATTGCTTTTTGACGCAGTTCTTTAATCAGTTTATTGGTTACAGCAAAGTCGAATTCCCTTGTAGTTGTATAGTAGCTTCCATTATATACCGAAATGGTATCTGTAAAAATTCCTCCAACTGCACTTAATCCTCCTGCTGTCCTCGGAATGAGCAAACGTTTCATTTCCAGGCCTTTCATAAGCGCAATTGCGTGAAGTCCGCATGCACCGCCACCAGCTACCATAACATAAGAACGTGGGTCAATTCCCTGCCAAATAGTAATATCTTTAATTGCTGTAATCATATTTGCATTTACCGTAGTCCAAATAGAATAGGCTGCTTCTTTTACGCTAATTCCCAGCTTGTCTGCTACCTGTTCTTTAATTGCCTGGTATGCTAATTCCGGATACAGTTTCATCTTCCCATCATTAAAGAAATCCGGATTCAAATATCCCAGTACACAGTTAGCGTCTGTAACTGTTGGCAATGTACCGCCTCTATTATAGCAAGCCGGCCCAGGAACAGATCCTGCACTTCTAGGCCCTACACGCACCATACCGCCACCATCTACCCATGCAATGCTTCCTCCGCCTGCACCAATACTATGTACATTGACACGAGAAATACCAGGTATTTCATTTCCTATAATTGCTTCTCTAGATACGGAAATATCACCATTAATTACGCAGCTTACATCAAATGTGGTGCCGCCCATATCCAAAACAACCACGTTTTTCTCGCCCAAATCATCCATGGCATATCGTTTCCCAGATACAGGTCCCATAGATGGTCCAGAATCCACAGAATAAAGTGGACAATCCACAATCTCCTCGGTACTCATGACTCCTCCTGAGGCATTCAACATTCCAAGATTCCCTATAAAACCTTCTTGATTTAAGCGATTATTAAGGTCTAGGGCATAGCTTGCAACTAATTTTCTAAGGGAGGCATCCATTGCTGCTGATACCCATCTTCGATACTCCCTGCTGTTGGGATTTACTTCACAACTGATAACCACCGTTACTTCCGGCCATTCTTCACAAACGATTTCTCTGGCACGTTTTTCATGTACCGAATTAGCTATGGACCATAGAAAACAGATACAAACCGCTTCCACATGATATTCTTTCAGCTTTGCTACTCCATCTCTAATATCCTGCTCATTTAAGGGTGTATGAATCTCACCTTCTGAATCAATACGTTCCTCAATGGGAAGAGTCAAATAACGCGGAACAAATGGTTCCGGATAATCTAAGAACATATCAAATGGATTCTTATTGGGTCCCTCACGAAATAAGAATACATCTCGAAAACCTTTCGTACATAAGATACCCACTTTTCCTACTTTCTTTTCTACAATTGCGTTGGTGGCAATCGTAGAACCATGGGTAAGAGCGCCTCCATTTACAATACTAATATCTTGCAGGAATTCCCGAAAGTCTTCTTTATAATATTCTGCTGCTACCTTTAGTGAGCCAAGAATTCCTTCCGTCCAGTCTTCAGGGGTAGTCGGGGATTTAAATACGTTAATTTCACCTTTTTCGTCTAATACAGCGGCATCCGTAAACGTACCGCCAACATCTACACAAGCATATTTAGCCATAAGACCTTCTCCAATCTACATTGTATGTTTTAATTGGTTTCTAAGTTTCTCTGTTGCTTCTAAATCAACTACATATTCTTCTTTTGATGTATCAATCACCACACCATAGACTTGTTTTGCAAATTCTTCAGAAATCCATTCTTCACGAACCCGGTGGCATACTAACTGCGGGTCACGTTCCAATGGGGAGCCATATCCTCCTCCACTAGAACCTTCGGATACAATTGCTTCCCCATATGGAATCACTGGTTCTGCAAAAGGTGGTAAATCAACACGGCTTTCCTCTCCATCTTTGATCTGATACTTCCAGGCAGCTGATGGATGCCCATTCAATCCTCCACAAGCACCTTTTGGTGGATTATCTATTCCATCGCAGGAATACGCACAAGTAACCGGTGTTTTCCTAGGTGTCAATACAAATTTACAAGAGGGCGCTGAGTCATAAGTGCCTGCTCCAATTGTATTTTTTATGATTTCTTCCTCTACAACAAGGAATGGATATTGCTGCTCCAAGACTTCTGTTGAATTCCAGTTCATGGCTCCTCCGGTTACCGGATATTGATAGGTCACCCACCCATCGTAACCCTTTACTGCCGGACCCCCTGTCATACCACAGAATATTTGATTGACATAAGGTTCATAGTCTTTCCTAAAATCAGTTCCCGACACAACTGCTACAGCCGGACACTGTACGGCTCCACCTTCTGCCATCCCACGTTTGTCTGTAATTTGATTCATCAATGCCTGTACACCCGATATCAGGCGATCTGCTAAATTGGTGGTAGCAAGGGATGAAGAAAATGGCGGTTTTGCTTTCCCAACCACACAGCCTTCCCGCATCTTGACCTTAATACGGCTCATAGCTCCTTCATTACATGGGATATCAGGAGGCAGCCGATTCAATACCCCAGTTACAACACTTGCAAGCGTTGTTGCTTCGCACATATTCAGTCCACAAGGCTGGGAATCCACATTATCCGTCAAATCAAATTCCATGATTCCTTTTTCCGGATGTACATCACATTTGATATGAATGGTAATTTCCGGTATAACATGTTCAATAGCATCCGCTTTAATTGCATATTCCCAATGCCCTGACGGAAATTGTTTTAATTCTTCCTTCATCCTTTTGGAGCCGTATTCTTGGTAAGCATCACAAAAGTTCTTAATTAAATCATTTCCATATTCTTCACATAAAGACTCTAAACGTTTCTCTCCTGTTCTTGATGAACCAACACAAGCCAAATAGTCACCATACCACATATGTGGAACCCTAATACGTGCCATTGCAATTGCAATAATATCCGTGACATCTTGATATTCCTTTTGTATTTTAATACAAGGCCAGTCCAACGCACCTTCTTCATATAAATCAGTTGCAGTTGGATGATAGGTGCTGGGAATTGAATTCCCACAGTCTGCCTGATGTCCCTTAGTAATAGCAAAAAACATCAGCTCTCCATCGTGAAATACCGGTGCAATATATGTATAATCCGCATGATGGGTATTTCCATGGTAAGGAGAATTATTTAAAAATAAATCTCCTACTTTGATTCCTTCCGGATGTGTAAAACATGGTCTGACAGTCAACCCCATATTCGCACAATGTACTGGGATGCTCTCTGCCAATGCAATGACATTTCCATTTCTGTCACAAATTGCAGTAGATAAATCATGACAAACGCTCATTAGCTGCGAACGTGCTGTTCTCATCAGAGTATTTGTCATTTCAAGCCCAATACTATAAAGCCGACTTGATAAAACGGACATTAAATAAGGTTCTACTTTCTTTTTGCTCATGATATTGCCTCCTTTTTGTGGATGAGTATAAACTGTCAGTTATAAGAACTAACTAACGTTAAAAAAATGCCTGAAATCAGACATTTTTTTAGTTTTTCAAGAATCTGGTCTCAAAGTAAACTTATTATTCGATATTCACTATTAATTATAGTAAAATTATATAATATTTCCACTTTAAAGTCAACATTCGCCAAAATGTTTGTCTATATATTTGCTTATTGAATCTCTCTATGTGATTGTTCTTGTTTTTGAAATGAAAAATGGTTGTATGTTTGTCCCAAAGCTAATATAATTAGGTTGGATAAAAGAAATAATCGAGGTGGAAAATCATGCAGGAAATGAAGACAAATTATAATATTATGAATATGCTGACTGTTATGGTATTATTCCTCCTTACACTATTTATGTTGTCTGGCAATGGACAGCTGGATTCTCATGCTTTATCACTGAATTCAAATAATTATTTACTACATAATTATGAAAACAAGCATGATTCAACCCAATTGCAAGATACTTTTTTTGCTGTCAACCACAACAGTGCTTTGGAATCGGAATCATTTATATATTGGGGAATGACTACTCCACAATGTTTTCTATCCGGTTTATGTTACTTAATGATATTTACATTTTTACTAGTCTTTTTTAATAATACATATGAACGTTATCTAAAAAAGAGTAATTTTATGTCATGGTTGAACTTAGAACGAATTCTATCCTTACTGCAAAAGGTAGATGGAAAGAAAGAATATCCTCCAAAATCACTAGTAAAAGACCCTGGAAGATTAATTTCTTGGGTATAAACATTTCAACACAAGGAGGAAATATATGATGACACATCAATTTATTGCAATTGTTGTTTTTTTAATTACGATGATTGTAATTATGACAGAACGGGTGCATAGAGCAGTCGCATCTATTACAGGCGCTATTTTATTATTATTATTTCACATTTTGACCGTAGAGAAATCTATGTCCTATGTGGATATTAATACCATTGGAGTACTAGTTGGAATGATGCTCTTTGTAGCAGTCGTTAAGAATTCCGGGATTTTTGAATACATTGCTATTAAAGCAGCAAAAATAGCGAAGGGTAAGCCATGGGCTATTATGGTCGCTTTTATATTAATCACGGCAATTCTTTCTGCATTCCTTGATAACGTGACTACAGTCCTCTTAGTAGGACCTATGACGTTGGCCATTACAAATATTTTAAAAATAAATCCAGTCCCTTATTTAATGACACAGATTTTAGCTTCCAATATTGGTGGTACCGCTACTTTAATTGGTGACCCACCCAATATCATGATTGGAAGTGCAGCAAATTTAAGCTTTGTTGATTTTATTACAAATACCGGTGGTGCTGTGTTTTTTGTATTACTTGTAACGATTATCTGTTTTCGCTTTATTTATGGCAAGGGACTTATGGTGGAACAAGAGAACATCAATGCAGTTATGCAATTAGATGAACGCAAGGCCATTAAAGATAGGTCTTTAATGGTAAAGAGTATTGTTTTAATTATAATCGTTGTATTGGCATTTATTTTCCATAGCCAATTAGGAATAGAATCTTGTACCATTGCATTATCAGCTGCTGCAATTATGCTTTTGATTGGGAAACAGGATGCAGAGGAAATTATCCTCAGCGTTGAATGGTCAACCATCTTGTTTTTCGTTGGATTATTTATTGTAGTTGGTGGATTGCAGGAAACTGGTGTAATCAATACTCTTGCAAATCTATTAATGGATGCAACAAAGGGAAATATGATTATGACCATGATTATTATTTTATGGGTGTCGGCAATTGTATCCTCCTTCCTGGACAATATTCCATTCGTAGCCACATTAATTCCTTTGATCCTAACCATGCAAGCCAGTGGCAACATTGACGTAACACCTCTTTGGTGGGCATTATCCCTTGGAGCATGTCTTGGTGGAAATGGTACACTGATTGGTGCCTCTGCCAATGTGGTACTATCAGGAATTAGTAGTAAACAAGGATATCCTATTACATTTAAAAATTATTTCAAAGTTGGATTCCCATTGATGTTGATTTCAATTGTAATAAGTACCGTGTATTTACTGGTCCGATTTGCATAAAACATAATTATAATGGGGAATTCCAAAAACGAAAGGTGGAGAGAACATGAACCAGGATTCTATAACAGGCGATATAATGGGCGTAACTTTGCGCCAGCTGGGAGCAACAAGTATCAAAGTAATAAACAGTCAAATGAATATTGTGGATTTTGAATTGGACGGGGGCCTAAAGGTTTCTTACGTATTCAACATTACCAAAAACGATAAATATTTTCTTCAGAGAATGCGTCCTTATGCAATGACCCACGGGAAATTTGCAAATGATAAGGACATTGTAGAGTTTATCAAAACAGATATTACCAAGTTTCGTAATGCCAGTCACAGCAGCAATTTCCAAACATTTCTAAACATTTCCGAGACAGGCAACCAGATGGTGCAGGAAATGGAACATTTATTCTTAAACCATAATGTAGGCAAAGAAACTTTAGAAGATGTGGAACAACGAATGGAACAGCTAATTGAAACAATTCATACCCAATATGAAAAATCTACTTATATTCCAATTGATGTAGAAAACGAAATAAAAACGAAATAAAATCAAAAGAGTGTACATCCGTGGCAGGAGCCAATGAATGTACACTCTTTTTTATCTTATTTCACTTCTATCAACTCATATTCACTGTTCCCAAGTCCGATCTTAACCCCATGTTCTATAGCAATTCTCCAATTGGTCTCGGGACTGACATTATGAAAGTTAATCGTTTCCATTCCTGCGCACTTCATAAGACGTGTCAATTTCTGTTGTAAATTATCGTTATTTTGAGTGTGTAAATTTGTAAAATATACTTTGGATTTATTCATTTGTCTGCCTACCTTTCTTCTTTCTCTAGTATACTTCATCTTTTTTAATTTTTCCATTAACTTTAAAATTTCTATTGACAAAATATTTCATATAGTATATCATATCAATATCAGTAATGATTATTATTATTATAAAGAGGGAGGATTCACATGAATAAAAAATCATTTCAAAAAGTTAGTTATGGTCTATATCTTATTTCAACTAAAGATCATGAGCGCTCATCCGGATGTGTAATTAATACATTTGCACAGGTCACTTCTGAACCGGCACAGGTTACTATTGCAATTAATAAGGACAACTACACAACACAAGTCATTCAAGAATCTGGGTATTTTACCTGTGTAGTATTATCTCAATCTGCTACTATGGAATTGATCGGAGCTTTTGGTTTTCATACCAGTAAAGATTACGACAAATTCAAAGGATTTGAAACATCCATTGATCTAAATGGAATTCCTTATGTAAAAGAACAGGCTTCCGCTCGCTTTAGTTGTAAAGTTATCAATCAAATGGAGGTTGGATCACATATTGTATTTCTTGCTGAAGTACAAGATGCTGAAGTGTTAGACGATGCAGTTCCTATGACCTATGCTTATTATCACACCGTCAAGAAAGGAATGACACCACCAAAAGCATCCAGTTATAATCCTGAGCCAGCCAAAGGTTACCGCTGTAAGATTTGTGGTTATGTATTAGAATCAACTACAATTCCAGAGGATTTCATCTGTCCTATTTGCGGACGTGGAAAAGAAGAACTAGAAACCATTGTTAAATAATTAATTGAAAATGAAAGGAACAATCATTATGAAAATGAAAGATAAAGTAGTCATCATCACCGGAGGAGGTCAAGGCATCGGCCTTGGAATTTCAAAAGCTTTTGTCAAGGAAGGTGCTAATCTGGTTATTACTGGACGTAATATGGATAAGTTAGAACGAGCAGCAGAAGAATTAAGAGCATATGGTACTGATATTTTGCCAGTACAAGCAGATGGTTCTGATGAAATAGCGGTAGCTAATGCAATTAAACAAGTAGTAGATCATTTTGGCAGAATTGATGTGGTAATTAATAATGCACAAACCTCTAAATCAGGCATGCTTCTTGTAGATCATACCACAGAGGATTTTGAACTTGCATTGCACACCGGTCTATATGCAACTTTTTATTATATGAGAGCGGCTTTCCCTTATTTGCAGAAAACAAAAGGTGCAGTCATCAATTTGGCTTCTGGAGCAGGACTCTTCGGTAAATCAGGTCAATCCTCTTATGCAGCAGCAAAAGAAGGAATCCGTGGATTATCTAGAGTTGCAGCTACAGAATGGGGAGAATTTGGCATTAATGTAAATGTAGTCTGTCCTCTTGTTATGACACCTGGTTTAGCAAAGTGGCAGCAAGAATATCCAGAATTATATAATAATACCATTCGCAATATTCCACTCGGACGCTTTGGGGATGCAGAGCAGGATATTGGACGTGTCTGTATCTTCCTTGCTTCTGAAGATTCATCCTTTATCTCTGGTGAAACCATTACACTTCAAGGTGGATCAGGACTAAGACCATAGAAAGAATCATCTTTTATATACGAAAAAAGGATGGAATCACTTAGACACCCCAGTGATTCCATCCTTTTTTATTATTTGGGAACGTCCCAATAAATAGAACGCTGCCTATCATCAATAGACTCCACAAACCGCCTTTTATACATCAGAAATTCCTCTAGATCCATTAACACATGATATAATTTTGCCTGACTTTCAAATTCTTCATATGTCTTTGGCATCTCTTCGCTTCGCATACCTTCAAATAATTCTTCCAGCCTTTGAATCTGCTCCTTTGGATCATTTAATTCATACACAAATCCACCCAAATATCTAATATAATCCGCAATTATACTTGCTCTGTCTGGCAAAGTTCTTATTTTCTGCATTTCATCATGCAGGCTGTGTAAAACACTACATTGCATAGTCCGCATTTCAAAATAATGAATATAATAACTTGGATGAGAGTGAAAGGTATTATCTTGATATTCATAGGCTTCCCCTGTAAATATAAATAGCTTTTCCTCTAGTTTAGTAAGATCATCCCATACATTTCGCTTCATTGGCTGATTAGACAAATAAAGTGCAAGTTCCTCTAATATGGTTTGTAATTGTGTTTCTGTATCACGCATATTGTTGATGATTTTTTGCTTTGCACTGTTATTATTTTGAAACAGATTCAGTAAAAGAGCTATGGAAATCCCTATGAACACTAACAAGAATTCATTTCGTATAAATGATAAGCTGAAATCATGTACCATCAAAAAATGTGTTCCAATCACCGCATTTACTGAAATCGTAGCTTTCCAGCCTGCCAAATAACTAATCACTACCAAAATCAAAATAAAGCTTCCATACGCCAGCCAGTTACTTGTAATATGTTGAAAACTAATCCAAGAAAGCAAGACTGACAAAAGAAAAGTGATCACCCGATAAATCGACAGCTTCACCGTTCCCCATTTGGTTGTCATAAGGGACAGCAAAGCAATAATCCCAGCAGAAGCTGCAAATTGTAAATTCCATAATGTGGCAATATAAATAGCCGCACTACTTCCGACTGCCATTTTCAATGCTAATATGCCTAGTTTTTTTAGTTCGTGTTTTTTTTCTTCATTCATCTATTTCATGATCTTCTTTCTATTCGGAATTGTTGCACTTATATCTTTCATCTTTCTAACTATCTTTTTTAATTCTTAAATCACGGATATTACATAATCATGATACACTTTCGTCTTCACAGAGGTTAAATCCAATGCTTTTAAATCACAACTGATTCCTTCTCCACTTTTTTTGATTACGCTCTCTTTTGCCGTCCATAATTTACAAAATTCTAATCCCTGATCCGAAGCATTCTGTATTTGTTCTAATTCTTGTTTATTACAGACTAGCTTCGCTACTTCCAAATCAAAGGTAGAAATATCTTGTATATCCACACCAATTGGCTGATTGGAAATGGCGCAGACTGCTCCAAGTCTACAGTGACTCATATTAAAATGTATCCTAGGGTAATTTCGCAGAATAGGCTTTCCACAATCCAAATAATCAAATTCCAATTCTTCCCTGATACCATATTCCTGCCTTACACCATAGAGCAAAAGCAGATAGGCAATCATGCAAAGTTTTTTGTCCGCCATATTTCGATATCTATGAATCTGATCTTGTCGTTTTATTGGAAGAAACTTGTGTATCTGCATAAGCATTTGATTATCCACTGTCTCCATCTTATCAAATAAATATATCATGGTCAAACCTCTCTTCCAATTCCCCTGTTATTTTATAAAACAATAACCCTTCCGCTGTCTGTACAATCATAACCGCCTAACTCTTCTGCCCGCTTTCTAAAGGATTCACTTCTCAATACCTGAAGGAAGACTTGTACTTCATGGATATTAAGACTTGTTTCTTTCATTGCAAAATCATACTCTTCTTCTCCCACTACAATAAAGTCAAGACCCATGGCTTTCGCAGCAGAATAGATTCCCATGCCGGCATCTGCCCCATCTCCCTGAATCAAAGCCGCAACTGCCATATGAGTAGCTGCCTCTTTTTCGTAGCCTTCGATATGCTCTGGATTTATGTTCATTTTTTTTAATTGGTAATCTAGAAGAATCCTCGTTCCGGCTCCCCGTTGTCTATTAACATAACGGCATTTCGTTAAATCGTGTATTCCCTTTATATTCTTTGGATTTCCTGATTGTACCATAATTCCCTGTATACGTCGAACACCTTTTATCAGTACCATAGATTGATCCCAAAAGAGCTGTCTGATATAGCTTTCATTATATACACCAGTTTCTTCATCCAGTAAATGAATGGGTGCCATATGAGCTTCTCCTCTTTGCAGTGCCATAAGCCCCCCCATACTTCCTACATGTGTACTGGACAGAAAGACTCCTGCTGACTGAAGGGGCAGCATATCTGCTAATATATCTAAAATCAGATCATGACTTCCAATTGCTACTACTGTATGCTCAATCTCCTCCATAGAGTGGTATAGCTCTACCGTCACCTGCTCCCCGGCTTCATATCCTTCACTATTTTGTTCAATGACACAGAATCCATCTGCCCGCACCAAACTCATAGCTGCTCCCGCTCCTCTAGCAAGAGGGGAGGCTACCAGCTTCGCTCCTACCTTTCCTACTTTGACTCGTACATATTCCTTATGTTTCAAAGATGAAACCAATCGTTTGGACAGTACTGCTTTGATTTGATTTCCCACTCCATAATGCTCTCCTGTATAGAAAGCCATTACTGGTTTCACGAAATTTTCAAAGTCAATATAAGCAGACACTGGATATCCTGGAAGCCCAATCACCGGCTTATGATCAACCATTGCAAGAATCACCGGCTTTCCCGGCTTAATTGCCACGCCATGAATCAGTACCTGACCTATTTCCCGCAGGATATGTACCGTATAATCTTCTGTTCCTGCACTGGAACCAGCATTAATTAATACCATATCATTCGTTTGAAGAGTCTGTTCAATGGCTGCTTTTATCTGTTCATAATCATCTTTTACAATGCTGCATCTATCTGGTATACCTCCATAGGTGGTTACCATAGCTTCAAACATTCTGGAATTTGATTCTAAAATATCCCCCTTCTTAGGGACTTGTGTAGGTTCAATGATTTCTGTTCCAGTTGGGATAATTCCTACCCTTGGACGTCGAAATACAGAAACAGTTAAAATTCCTCCCGATAATAACACACCGATATCCATAGGACGTATTTTATGATGATTGGAAAGCAGCATCTCTCCCTCCACAATATCCTCTCCAACCGGACGGACGTGCTGCCACCCCGGTGCCGCATTCATAATCTGCACCGTATCTTCATCTATCTCCAATAAATCTTCCGCCATTATCACTGCATCATAAGGTGGCTGAATGGGATCTCCAGTATCTACAACCACAAAATCAATTTCTCTTTTCAGGGTCATAGGATTTATATCCGACGCTCCTTTGGTCTGTTTTGCAACAACTCCAATTCCATCCATAGCTGCCGCATTAAAGAGCGGGGAGCAGCAGGAAGCATAGACTGCATCCGAGGTAATCCTTCCCAGGCTTTGTTCCACTGGAATTTGCTCTTTGCAAGACACGAGTTCTTTTTCCATAGCATGTAAATAAATATCCGTTGCTTTTTCTACTGGTGTTGTCTTCAAATATAGATTACGTTTTCCCATAAGACTTCCTCCTTCTAGCATTCCATTTATGATATAAGAAATACTTCCACTTCTTCTCCCTTTTGCAGACCTTCTTGATTTTCTTCTATAAGTATATATCCATCTGCTCTTGTAAGAATACTAATCATTCCTGATTTTCCAAATACCGGTACTACTTCTTGCTTTCCATCTGCTCGTTTCTTTAGCTGTACCAGCTGACAAGTTCTTCTTCCTGGAGCCCCTGGCAGATTAATAGACAAATATCCCCTCACTGTTGGTTCTATCCTTGCACCTGTTCTTTCTTTAAACAACCATCCAATCAACAGTTCAAAGACCAGCATCGCTGCTGCTGGATGTCCCGGAAGCCCTGCCAAAATGGTATTTGTTGGCTTATCATAGCCTAGGATTGTTGGTTTCCCCGGTTTCAATGCTAATCCGTGTGTAAAAGCACCCTCACTGGCAACTTCATCAATGACTTGATGGGTCGCATCCTTTTTCCCCTGGGAGCTTCCACCTGAAATCACCACCACATCACTGCTGTTAAGCGCATGCTGTACCTTTTCTTTTAATTGCATCGGTTCATCCTTTAGAACAAAACAATTTATAATGTCCATATGATACTTTTCGGCCTGTGCCTGTATACCATAAGTGTTAATATCCCTTACCTGACCGTTTCGTGGTACTTCTGCCGGTGGAATTAATTCATCCCCAGTAGAAATAATCGTTATTTTCCACGGTGCAAATACAGCAACTTTCGTCTCTCCCAATGCTGCTAATGCACCTATTTCCTGTGGACGAAGGAGGGTTCCCTTTGGTAAGACCAATTGTCCTTTCTTCATATCTTCTCCGATTTCCACTACTCCAGTTCCCGCTGCAACGGAAGTATACATGGCAATCTGATCCTGGGAAAATGGTTCACAATATTCCACCATAATCATGGCATCCGCTCCATCCGGAATCATTCCTCCCGTTGGCACATATATGCACTGCCCGGACTGTAACTTCTCCAAAGCAGGATCGCCCATATTCACTTCCCCAATCAACTTCAAAAAAACAGGCAGGCTCTCGGATGCCCCACCTGTCTGATCCGCTTTTACTGCATATCCATCCACTGTTGACCGTCGAAATGTTGGAACCGGCTCTAAAGCATAGATATCTTTGCTCAAATAACATCCCAATGCCTGATGAAGATTCTTTACCATGGTTTTTGATTCTGCATCACAAAGCACCGTTCTTAATTTTTCCCTTGCACTATCTACCGTATCCACTTTTAATAATTTCATGTTTTACAAACCTGCCTTTTTCCATATAATGTATTTCATTGCATAGTTGATTGATATGATCTAATTGATGATTGACAATCATCCATGTAATGGGGTCTTTTTCTTGTATTTCCATAATAATTTCTTCAAATAACACTTCACTCTCCGAATCTAAATTAGAAAGCGTCTCATCGATTAGTATGAATCGGGGATGAAAAACAAGTGCCCTCAGAAAAGATAATTTCTGCCTTTCCCCACTGGATAAGCTTCTGGCATACTGATTCTTTTGTTCCAGTAATCCCACCTTTAAGAGCCATCTGTCTATTTCTTTTTCGTCCCATGTTTGCTTACGAATCTGCAGTGGATAAATAAGATTATCGTATACAGATGACTGTAGTAGATAAGGTCGCTGGGGCATCATCGTAATATCTCGGTTTGTCAGACCTTCATAGTCAATTTGTCCTTGATCCGGTTCATAAATTCCCATAATTATTTTCAAAAATACTGTTTTTCCACATCCATTTGGCCCTGCAATCCCATGTATTTTCCCTTGTTCTATATATAAATCGGCAACCTCTAATTGGAATTTGCCAATGTTTTTTTCTAAATTAATAATTCTCATCTTCCGTTTCCTCCTTTTGGAGCATATCACATATCCATTGCAGAATAAACGCCATGATAAGAAGCACCATGCCAAGTGCCACACCCTCTGTAAAAATCCCCTGACTCTTCAGCAAGGAAATAGCGGTAGTCATGGTACGTGTCTGTCCTTTAATATTACCCCCAACTAACATAACTGCCCCCACTTCACTAATGGAACGTCCAAATCCTGTAATCATACAAAAATATATTTCTTTCTTTAATTCTTTGATAATCAGTTTCGTTGTCTGCCATTTGGTGGCTCCCATGGTAATCCCAAATACTCGTATGGATGGAGCTGATTCTCTGGCATAAGAATATATCATGCCGCAAATAACCGGGGTAATGATGATCGTTTGTGCGATCACCATACCCGGCACTGTAAATAATAAGGAAAGGGAGCCTAAGGGACCTCTGCGCATAATCAGTAAATACACAACCAGTCCTACTACCACCGGTGGTACACCCATCAACGTTCGGTTCAGGCGAACAACTGCCCGTTTCCCTGGAAATGTAAACCGCTCTAAAAGCAGCCCAAAGAGGATTCCTAACACAGAGGAAATTGTGGTAGAGCAAATTGCCATTATAAATGTTACTTGAATCGCACTCATAATTCCAGGGTCAGAAATAATCTTTTGGGTCCACTCCAGCATCCTTCACTCCTCCTATATGTATCACTTATTATGACTCTGTTCCTGCATTTGGTGTAAATAAAGCCTGACCATAATCTTCTACTCCGAAATCTTTGATTAGTTTTTGAATTTTGTCTGAACAAATCCATTTAATAAAGTCGTTTGCACCCTCATTGTTAACCTCTGGATATTTTTCTGGATTGACTGCAATCACTCCATACTGGTTTAATAAGCCTTTGTCTCCTTCACACACAATAGCTAAATCGCTTTTTAGTGTTGCATCCTTGCTTTGCTTGAGCCATGTTCCTCTGTCTGACAGACAATATGCTTTCTTTTCATCTGCCATAGTAATGGTTGCCCCCATTCCTTGACCGGATTCTATATAATTTGGATCTGTAGCTGGATCAAGTCCGAGATCTGTCCATATCTTCTTTTCTTTCTTATCGGTTCCTGAATCATCACCACGAGAAACAAAAGCAAGCTGTTCATTTATAATTTGTGTAAACACAGCCTTGATATCTTCTGATTTTGCAATCGGTTCTTTTGGTCCTATTACAACAAAATCATTATACATAACTGGAAAACGTTCTACACCAAAACCATTATTCACAAATTCTTCCTCACTGGCTTTTGCATGAACCAATACCACATCTACGTCACCATTTTCACCTAATTTAAGGGCTTCTCCGGTTCCTACTGCATTCCATTCCAAATCCCACCCGGTATCTTCTTTAAATAATGGCTGCAGATAGTCCAGTAATCCTGTATCCTGGGTACTCGTTGTGGTTGCCATCATTAATTTCCCTTTTTCTTCAACTTTTTTTGTTTCTTCCTTCTTTGGTTCTTCTTTTTGACCACATGCTACAAGTCCCAAGCACATGACTGCTGCTAACGCTACCGCTAATACTCTTTTTTTCATAATGCATTCTCCTTTTCATAGTCAAATTGTGTGTCATCTTGTTGTAGGAACATGTTTAGATTCCATCTGTGCATGGCTGCATAGGAACTAAAAATGACCTTCTTAAAAGAAGATCACGCAAAAATAGCCTATGTCTTTGCGGATGTTCTTCTCAAACACGGAAGGCATTTTCTTTTCAAAAAATACCCATTGGCCTGTATTCATACCTCTTTTTATCTTGGCTTTAGAAAAACAGACTCGAAATCCTACAATCCTTATTCTTTTTTGATTGTTTCCAAGTGCATAACTTTGCCGCTACTTGTCCACAATACTTAAAACATCACCGACTTCTATCTCCCCTCCTTTCACGACTTTTGTGAATACTCCTTCTCTTGGCATAATACAATCACCCATTTTTTGAAATATTTCACACCCCTGATGGCATTCTTTTCCAATCTGTGTAAGCTCTAATATCACTTCGTTACATTGGAATAATGTGCCTATCGGCAATATTTTAAAATCAATTCCTTCCACAACAAGATTTTCGCCAAATGCTCCATCCATCACCTCTGCACCTCTTGCTCGAAATGCTTCAATCTTGTCATGGGACAGCAAGCTCACCTGCCTGTGCCATTTGCCTGCATGTGCATCACCTTGGATTCCATAGTCCTCTATAAATAGGGCTTTCTGCACATTCTTTTTCTGTGTTCCTTTTGCTGGGCTGGTACATACTGCAATCACTCGACCCATATCATTAACCTCCTATTCCGGACATATTTCTTTGTTCATCCGCTTCTTCTTTCGCTTCCTCAAAATGATGACTTTTGGGCTTGCAATAAATGGTTCTCTCTATGATTTCTTTTATCTCTTCTTCTGCTGCACCCCTGCGAATCAAGGTTCTTAAATCTACTCCAGTTCCATATTGAAGACAAGGCTTCAAAAATCCTTCTGCTGTCAGACGTACCCGATTACATGTTCCGCAAAACTTATGAGATAATGCACTAATAAAGCCAATATTTCCACAAAATCCAGGGAATTTTACATATACACTAGGTCCATTTCCAAAATTCCCAATCATCTGCTTACCAGTTCCATAAGTCTGTTCTAACACGCGGTATATATCATCCTGTGTCTTTCCATGATATTGCTTTCCAAGCCCAATTGGCATCATTTCAATAAATCTTACATCTATCTTTTGATCCTTTGCCATTTGTGCCAGCAATACCCATTGATCTTCATTCACCCCTGCAAGTGGTACACAGTTGATCTTTACTCGCAGCTGGGAATAATGAAGTGCCTCCTCAATCCCTTCTAATACCTTAGAAAGATTGTTCTTTCTGGTTATTTTCTCAAACATTTCTTCATTTCGTGTATCTAGACTGATATTCACTCCATCAAGCCCTGCCAAGACCAAGTCATTTAGCTGTTCCTTTAACAGTACCCCATTGGTAGTAAGTGTTACCTGCTTGATTCCATCTATGGATTTCAAATTGGATAAAAGCCCTGCAATCCCTTTGCGCACTAATGGTTCTCCGCCAGTTAGTTTGATGTTCTGAATTCCCATGGACACACAAATCCTGCTTATTTTTATAATTTCGTCATAGGATAGAATCTCCATATGTGGTACCTGCTGCACACCCTCCTTGGGCATGCAGTAGATACAACGCAAATTACAACGATCTGTTACTGATATTCTAATATAATCAATGGTTCGTCCATATTGATCCAGCATTCTTCTCGCCTCATTATTCCACTCCGTATGTATGTGCCAGTACATCTGCCATTGCTTTCTTTCTGCATACAGGACATAAAGTATCCACTTCTTCCTTGGCTTTTCGTGCTGCCATTTCCAATTCTTCCTTTGTACCGATTGCTTCCCCGCAGACTGCACAATGTACCAATTGAAACTCTCGTCCCCAAATGGTTCTCTTATTTTGATCCTCTGAATACAAAATGGCGTCTGTTGGGCATACCTTAGCACAGCTTAAGCATCCAATGCAAGCATCACTAGGCTCATCATATGGTGTGGACACTTTCTTTTGTATTCCACGCATTACCGTAGAAATTGCTCCTGCTCCTAAACTACTGCATGCTCTTGCACACAATCCGCATAACATACATTTTTCACCCTGAATAGCCTGGAAACGACTTCCATCTGCGGCTCCATAAGCTTTACATAATGCTGCGATTTCTGGGCTTTCTGGTGCGCGTGCCCTTAACAGCATCAGCACAGCAGATCTATTTCTCTTTACTCTATCACTATTGGTATATACTTCGCAAGACCTTTCTACCGGATATACACATGAAACAACTATTTTACTTCTTTTGTTCTCTACCACCTCTACCAAACACACCCTACAGCATCCCTGCTCTGAAATACCAGGATGATGGCAAAGGGTTGGAATATAGAATCCGTTCCGTCTTGCAACTTCTAACAAAAATTCTCCTTTTTCACAGGTACAAGAAGTTCCATTTATTTGTAGTTCTATCATGCCTCCTGCCCCCTTCCAACAGAAATTACCGCATCGAATTTACATGCTTCCCGACAGCTTCCGCAAGTAATACAAGTAGAGGCATGAATGACATGGGGCTCCTTTTTCTCTCCAGTAATTGCTCCAACCGGGCAGCTTCTTGCACACATCCCACAGCCTATACATTTCTCTTTTACAATCTGATATTCGGTAAGCTTCTTGCATACCCCTGCTGGGCATCTTTTTTCTTTGATGTGAGCTTCATATTCCTCGCGAAAATATTTGATCGTGGTCAATACTGGGTTGGGTGCACTCTTTCCAAGACTACAGAGAGAAGAATCCTGAAGCATGTGACCTAGACCTTCTAGAAGTTCAATATCTCCCTCCCGACCTCTTCCTTCACAAATATCTGTTAAAATTTCCAACATCCGCCTAAGGCCTTCTCGACAAGGAGTACATTTTCCACAACTTTCTTCACAAAGGAAATTCGTATAATATCTAGCCACTTCTACCATACAGCTTCGATCATCCATGACAATCATACCACCAGACCCCATCATGGCTCCATAACTTGCCAAAGAATCAAAGTCCACCTGCAGATCCAACATGGATTCCGGAATACAACCACCCGATGGTCCTCCTGTCTGAACTGCCTTGAATGGTCGGTTTCCTAAGATTCCATCTCCGATATCAAAGATGAGATGGCGAAGAGTCGTTCCCATAGGTACCTCTACCAGTCCGGTTCGTTTGACCTTTCCAACCAGTGCAAACACCTTGGTTCCACTTCCCCCTTTGGTTCCAAGTGCCGCAAACTGTGCGCCACCTTTTAAGATAATCTCAGGAATATTTGCCAAAGTTTCTACGTTATTAAGTACCGTCGGCTGATTCCAAAGACCTCTTTGCACGGAACGAATATACTTGGCACGCGGCTCTCCGACCCTTCCCTCAATGGAAGCCATCAGAGCAGTTGATTCACCACATACAAAAGCTCCTCCACCTCTGACAACGGAAAGCTTTAGCTTATGCTTGGATCCCATAACACAGTCTCCAATAATTCCTCTTGCTTCCGCGTCCAAAATTGCTTTTTTCACATGTTGTACCGCTAGGTCGTATTCATCTCGAATGTAGAAAAATCCCTCCTCTGCACCAATTGCAATGGCCGCGATGGCTAGACCTTCAATAACCAAATGAGGGTCTCCTTCCAGGATAGAACGATCCATAAACGCACCCGGATCACCTTCATCTCCATTACAGACTACATACTTGGGGAACCTGTCATAAGAAGCCGCTGTCCTCCATTTCTTTCCTGTTGGGAATCCGGCACCGCCACGTCCCCGAAGGCCAGATTCTTCTACCTCTGTTACGATCTCTTCTACCGTCTGTGACAATGCTTTTTTCAGTGCTTCATAACCACCTGCTTCCAAATAATCATCTAGATTTTCTGGATCGATGGTACCAATATGACTCAGTGCTATCTTGTGTTGGTGCGCATAAAATGGATTTTCTTCTTGGGATAATACTCGTTTTCCCTTGTCATCTTTATATAGTAAACGCTCTACTGCTTCCCCTTGCTGTACCGTTTTCTCTACAATATCAGGAGCATCTTCTTTCCGCACTTTATAATACACGATATTATCTGGCATAATCTTTACAATTGGACCATTCTCACAGAATCCATTGCATCCGGTTGTTTTTACTTCTGCTATTACGTCTGCATCTGCATGCATTGCCTGAACCGATTGCTGGAGAGCCGATACAACAACCATGCTGCCATTTGCTCGACATCCTGTGCCACAGCATATTAAAATCTGCTTTTTCATTCTGCTGCACCACCTTTCTGTGTCTCCTCCAATATCTTTCGCAGCTTCTCCAATGTTACTTTGCCATAGTATACATCATCTACCACCAACACCGGCGCCAATGCACAAGATCCCAAACAATTGACTGTCTCGAAGGAAAATTCTCCATCCTTCGTTGTCTCACTTGGATGAATGCCCAGTACATTTTGTATGCCATCAATTAATGTGGAAGATCCACGAATATGGCAGGCTGTTCCATCACAGCATTTGATAATATGCCTGCCTTTGGGTTCTAGACTTAGTGCTTTATAAAAGGTCGCCATTGCATACAATGACGAAATAGGACACCCTAAGTATGCCGAAAGCTGCTGCATGCCTTCTTTCGGTACATATTGGAATGTCCTTTGCATATCCTGCATAATTGCTAATGCATATCTTTGATCTTGTTCATAGGTATGTATGATTTTCTCAATACTTTCCTTTGATATTTCCAATGCTTCCACCACCTTTGTGCCATGCACTATCCTCCTGCCACTACAGGAAAAATAGATATTACATCTGTAGGTTCTAGTTTTGCATAAATTCCCCCCAAATGTGCCACATGTCTTCCGTTGACAAGAATAATGATTTCCTCTCCGAGATCCTCTCCATCCGGTGTCAACATCTTTGCCCGAAGGCGTTTACCATATGTATCACACAATGCGTGAGCCAAATGGTAAACATCCTCCTGGTAAGGATACTGGGTTACTTTACATCCGGTATAATCTCGAAGATATGCGAAAAATTTTATCTGCATCACATGTCCTCTCAAAATCCTGATTTCAACAAGTTACAAGCCTAGTTCTCTAACTTTTTCATCTGTTGGTACACCTTCTGCATTCCAGCCACGTACTTGATAATACTCTTCCAACATAACATGAAGTTCATTAACTTTACCCTCTGCCGGTCCATCTGGCAGATGTTCTCTTAATAGTCTTGGTGGTAAGGTGTCTTTTTCTACTCCTGCTGCAATATTAAATTGTTTCTCCAAGTTCCAGATTCTCTCGCCTTTCAGCAGTACTTCCTCATCTGGTTCTGTACTTCCCACTGCTGCACGATAGAGTGCAGATACTTCTGGCAGTCCTATTGCAAAAGAGGTAAACAAACAGATACCTACTGCATCAATGAGTGCTGTCAAATCTTGGAAAATCTTCAGCATAGGAGCTTTTCCTTCGGTTACAAGGGGATCTAATTTTACTGGTAAGCCTAATACTTCCGGTGAGGTCATATATCCACGTACATGACATCCACCACGGTTGGAAGTTGCATATTCCAATCCAATTCCCTGCATAGCACGACCATCATATGCCGGCATTTCTTGTTTCTTTACAGACATAGATAGTTCTGGATGTCCATATTTGTCGGCCAAGCGATAAGAACCCCATGCCAGTTCTTTTCCAAATCCTTCGTTCTTTCCTGTCATTTCTGCTAGTTGTACCATCACTGCTTCGTCTCCAAAGCGAATTGGAATTCCACCCGTATCTTCCAGTGTAAGATATCCCGCCTCAAAAAGCTCCATAGCACAAGCAATGGTCGCCCCTAAGGTAATGGGATCGAACCCATATTCATTACAAATAAAGTTCGCTTTACATACTGCTTCTAAATTATCAATTCCACAGTCTGCACCAAAGGACCATCCTGCCTCATACTCTGGTCCTTCTCCCTTAGACTTAAACGGTCCATCTGGAATTTCTACCACTCGTCCACAACCAATACAACATCCAAAACATCCTTTATTTCTAATTAAATATTTCTCTGCCAGAGTTTCACCAGAAATTTCATCTGCCTGGTCATAAATGGATCCATCACGACCATTTCGTAATGGTAAAGCTCCTGATTCATTGATGATGTTTACTAAGATTTCCGTTCCATATGCACCCAGTCCTGTTCCAGTTACTGGATGTGCCTTTAATATGGTTCTTGAATTCTCCATAGCCTTTCCAAATTCTTCTGACTGCGCTACATAAATAGAACCTGTTCCTTTGACTACCACTGCTTTTAATTTTTTACTTCCCATTACAGCTCCAAGACCACCTCGTCCCGCTGCACGGTGTTTATCATTCATAACTCCTGCATATAGACATTGATTTTCTCCGGTAGGTCCAATACAGGATATTCGGAAGGAAGCCCCACAGATTTCATTTAACTGATCTGTAGTTTCATATACGGTTTTTCCCCAAAGATCACTTCCATCTCGTAATTCTACTACATCATCATTGATATACAAATAAACTGGGTGATCACTGACTCCTTCAAAAATAATTCCATCATAACCGGCATATTTTAATTCTGGTCCAAAGTGTCCCCCTGAGTTAGCAGCGCCAATTGTTCCGGTCAATGGTGCTTTTGCTACAATTTCAAATCTACCACTACATGGAGCCGAGGTTCCAGTCAATGGGCCCGTCATATAAATCAATTTATTATCTGGTCCCAAAGGATCTACTTTCGGATCTACTTCATCACAAAAATACTTGGTTCCCAAACCTCTTGCTCCTATAAAATCTACTGCTGCCTTTTGATTTAAAGGTTCTTTTGAAATCTGTCCTGTTTCTAGATTAACCCTTAAAATCTTTCCCATATATCCATCTTTTCTCATGCCTTTACCTCCTCTCCGAATACATCTTTAAAATGGTCAGCGATTGCACGTTTTCTGTCCATTCCATCATCCGGATCCTCATAGGTAATCGCACCTGTTGGACAAAACTTTGCACATTTAGGCTCTCCACCACACAAATCACATTTATGTAACTGTTTTTTCTCCGTGTTAAAGCCAATGTTTCCCAGTGGGCACGCATTCATACACATCTTACATCCAATACATTTCTCCTGGTTGATAATTACCGCATCCGATTCATCCCGTGAAATAGCTCCAACAGGACATACTTCTAGACAGCATGGATTCTCACACTGCATACACATCACCGGAATATTAATAGCTGCCTCTTCATAAGCCATCACACTTACATTGGCAAACCGTGGATTAAATGCCTCATTGTGTCCAAAGGAACAGACCAGTTCACAGGTTCTGCATCCCAGACATTTCTCCGGTTTAATCAATAACTGTTTTCCCATTACTGCAATACCTCCTTCTTTACATAAAAATATCCATTATTAAGCTATTACGCTAATAATGGACTCCTTCGCAATCAGGCAGGCAATATCGTTACCAATATTACCCTTTGGTCTTGCTTTCCCGTACTCGTGCGTTTCATAAATACGTCAGAAAACAAAACTCGGAGTTTATTTACTTGTTATATATTCATTATAGTACAAACTAACTGATAATTCTACCCCTAATTTACAAATTTTGTCACAATGGCAATGGATTACATTCCGTCTTATCCCCACATGCTTTGCAATTTTTATTTTTTAACACAACTACTTCATCTATGCTTCCATATAATCCATCATAACTTAGAATATGACTATATTTTATGGGCATTCCTGCCAAATATGCTATAACGATCTGCGCCTGAAGGGCTCCTATAATCATTGTGGTGGTCCCCAGTGAATGGGCCGTCTTCTTGGGTGCTTTCCCTTCTGGATTGACACAAGAAAGACAAGGATCTTCTTTTGTAAGCACTGCTGTAACTTGCCCATAGAAACCATCTATGGCACCATCTACTAATGGGATTCCTTGTTCCTGAACCATATGATTTACTAGGAGCCGCACTTCTATGCTGTCCACTGCCGTTACGATCATATCATACTCTTTTATAAGTTCCCTTCCATTCTTCTCAGTAAGAAAGGTATCCCATATCTTTACTTCACAGTCTGGTTGAAATTGTTCCAGCCACTTACCTGCACACTGCGCTTTTTTCTTGCCAATATCTGCCGGTGTATAAAAGAACTGTCGATTCAGATTCGTTTCTTCCACCACATCTCCATCTATAATTCCAATTTTACCAATTCCCACTTCTGCCAGTGCAGTAATAACTGGGACGCCCAATCCACCCGCACCAATTACTAATACCGAAGAGGCAAGCAGCTTCTCCTGCCCATGCGGTCTCAACTGTGGTATATTCATCTGCCTCTCATAGCGTTTCCATCCAGATGGATCTATTATAATCGGATCTTTTTTTTTCACAATTCCCCCTTGCACTACCTTTGCAAAGCAACAACCCTTTAACAATTCACATTTCATATTTCTTTGCAGGCGCGGACATTCTGGGAAGCATCTCTTTTCCTGTACCGTGATTTCTAGAATTGCCGTTCCGATTTTCAACCGAGTGCCAACAGATAGATGTTCCATAATTCTGCCATCTATCCACAAATTACATTTCCATCTAGAAAAACATAGACCCTTGACCGCCTGTGTATCAATCCATTGCTGGAGATATGATGTAGACAGGCTAATCTGCCGTTCGCCACCTGTACAATGAATATCCCCTTCTATTCCCTGTCCTTTTAAAAGCTTCACGCTTTCTTCTTCCTGCCCCACTGCGCCCTTTTGATCATACCTGTAAATGGATGAAATCTCAGCCTTTTTCATACTTCCTTCCTCCCTACTGCTGCTCGCTCATTCCACATTCTCCGTCTGTTCCTCTTAAAATACCAAGCCCATGATCCAGTGCTGGTAAAATAAATTCCAAATTCTCCTTTACGGCCTTTGGGCTGCCCGGCAGATTAATAATTAATGTTGTCCCTCGAATAACTGACACACCTCTGCTTAACATGGCACGAGGCGTTACCTGCAGGGAACAGCTTCTCATGGCTTCTGCAATCCCAGGGGCATTTCTATCTGCAACTGAAAGTGTAGCTTCCGGTGTACAGTCCCTTGGTGAAAAACCTGTTCCGCCTGTAGTAAAGATCAAAGCCATCTGCTCCTGATCACATAAACGGCATAACTCCTTCTCAATCATCTGCTTTTCGTCTGGAAGCAGAATTTCTTCGCACACTTGATAAGAGCTGTCCAAAAGCATTTGTTTAATTAGGGGCCCACTTTTATCCTCCCGTTCTCCTTTGTATCCCTTATCACTTAATGTAATAATTGCGGTGTTCCATGTCATCCTTCCTTCACCTCCAACCTTGGGTTTTGAATGGTTCCACTTTTCCCTCCTGTCTTCTTTTCTAAATAAATATCACGAATTTCCATAAATTTATCCAGTGCCTTACACATATCATATACAGTTAATAATGCAATGGAAACACCCGTTAAGGCTTCCATTTCCACGCCTGTCTTACCAGTAACCTTCACCTTGCAGGTACAATAAAATTCACATTTCTCAGGATTCCTATCAAAGGTAATTTTACAATTGCTAATTAATAAAATATGACACATAGGTATCAGTTCAAAGGTTTTTTTTGCCCCCATGATTCCTGCTGTTACGGCAACTCCCAGCACATCACCTTTTGCCGCCGTTCCATTTTCAATGGCATCATACACCGCCTGATTGACCTTAATGGTTCCTTTTGCAGTGGCTTCCCGAACCGTATCCAGCTTTTCCGATACGTCTACCATCACCGCTTTTCCCTGTTCGTTAAAATGTGTAAAATCCATATGCCTCTCCTCTTTTCATTTATTGTGCGTTTTGCAAATGGCATGGCGGAACTGTTACATTTATATCTTATGTTCCTGACTTATACCATACAGTAATACCATATTTTGATTATTCGTCCACTGGATGGAAAGTGCATTTACTTTCAGATGCAATTTCTGATCAGAGCTGATTATTTCCAAGTTATCTGTATCATCTCGTTTGATTTGTTCCACGATACAAGTATTACATGGCGCATGTGCCCCTCCTCGCAGTGTTGCAAAACAAAATGTTCCGGTTTGTGCTGCTGGAAATAATTGCTGCATTTTTTTGTTCACATATTCAAGACAATGTGTCTCTGGATTCACAACACAAATACAATCTGGCAAAACATCTAATATTTTAAGACGTGTCTTTAAATTTGCAAGCAATGCTGTCTTGGATTTTTCCTGAAATAGGAAAACACTTAAAACCTTAGAAAGAAACGAAAGTTTTTCGATTTCTTCCGAAGTCCATATTCGGTATTCCTTACACTCATCAAAAGCAATAAATCCATAAATTTTTTCGCCATTTATAATGGTCATTTGCAAGGTAGAACAAATCCCCTGATCTTCTAATATTTTTCTCATATAAGGTTTCAGTTCACGAATATCATTACAATAAAGAAGTCCCTCTTGGTCAAAACAGTCCAGCACTGATTCTGTCTCTGATTCTAACTTGATGTTTTGCAAGTTGTTTCGCTCACTATTTACTCCATCGTTACACCATTCATAAGTATTATTTGTCGTATTGTTATCCTGATTATTTTCAAAAATTGCTACTCGGCTCACGTGATATTGTTGACCAATTGCAGCAAGTGCCATATGAATACTAAGATTGAAATCTTTTGAATCATATAATAATTCAAAAATATGATCTTCAATATTGTGTGATGTTTTTAAATGATGCAGATCTTCTTTCTGCGTTTGTTTACTTGCAATTGGATAAGTAGACGAATCCTGCTCCTGATAAAGTACAAACTGATCTTTGCCATTTTGTTTTGCCTGATAGAGTGCAGCATCTGCTTTGCGATAAATTTTCTCGAAACATTCGGTACTGTTTTGAATCATAACAATACCCATACTACATGATATTTTATAATCTTCTTTTTCACCAACATAAGTTTGACGAAAAACCCCTGACAAATCCATCACTTTTTTCAGAACCATACTGGTATCCGAAACATCTTTCATAAGAATTGCAAATTCGTCACCACCCATACGTCCTACAATATCGTTACTGCGAAATAATGCTTTTAATTTGGTACTTCCCTCTATTAAGACTACATCCCCAAATGCATGTCCCAATGTATCATTAATCCCTTTGAAATTATCAATATCTAAAACAATTAAAGCATGAAAGCTGTTTGTATCATCCTTTAAAATTTTATTAACAAGTGTATCCATAGCTACTTTATTGTATAAACCAGTCATAGAATCTGTCTGCACTTTATTTTCCAACATTTTAGTCTGTCGTTTTATATCATCAATATCTGATATTAATCCAACTAAACGTATAGGCAAACCATCTGTATCCTTACTGAAGCTCAAATCAACTCTAGCCCAGATATAACTATTATCCCCTCGCCGTAATCTTGCTTCATAACTTGCCTTATTATATGTTTCCGATTCCTTCATAGCATCCCGAACTACCTTGTAATCATCCAGATGGAAAAAATATTCCGTTACAGCATCAATAAATTCATTGTATGGTAATTGTGAAAAAGGACTGGTATCCTTGATTAATTTTTTAGAACTCACACCAAATATTCTTTCTGCATTTTCGAAATGAGTAAATGTTTGATTACGCAAATTTACTTCAAACATTGCCCCACTAGATGCATTAATTGCAACTGAAAACCGGTTCTCACTTAATCGTAATTCTTCTTCTTGCTTTTTAATAATTGTAATGTCTGTCAAAATACTATGATTATATAAGCCATCTTCGTCCTGTATCATATATCCATTATCCATCACCCAAATAATATCATTATCCTTCTTCTTAATTCGATAAGGTATACGATATATATTTCCATCTGTAATTTGTTCCTGATGCTTACGAAAAGCTTCTTCTCGGTCATCCTCATAAAGTACATCCAAATAATGTCCTCGAAAGATATGTTGAATATCTTCCAGTTTATAACCTGTCATATCCGTAAATCCTGCACTAACATAGGTGACAATAATATCCTCCGGACTATCTCCGCAAGTCGCCACAACCATTCCGCCATTGATATTATCCAGCAAGGATTGATATCTTTGATGTGCCATTCTAACTACTTGATTATGATATTGATTATGGATAGCAAACCATACTAAGAGTATCACTACTAAAACAATCCATTTTGTGATAAAAGAAAGCATCACTTGATTCGTCATATCCCCTTGTCCGATTTGGACGAAGAAATCTAAGCCCACAGCTATAGCAATAGCAAGGAGCAATAAGGCAAGCAGTATATCAATTAATTTTCTTCTGTTTTTCATGCAAAATCACCTCCTCATATTTTAACTGATTTGTTCTTTTGCAATTTCATCATCTTATCATTGTAGTATAGCATTTTCAGAAGAAAATTAATAGATATGATCTGTCAATCCTGCCCATAATCATAACTGTTCAGCCATGCCATTCTTGCTTTTATAAGTCACCCATCCGGCTAATAATCTGTTGATAGAATTCTTCTCTTTTCCCTGCCCGGCAGCCAATATCTAAGACTTCTCCATCCTTTAAATAAATAATCTTCTTACAATAACTGGCCATCATAGGATCATGAGTAACCATGATAATCGTCTTCCCCATTTCTTCATTGATATGCTCTAGAGATTCGATTACAATTGCAGAGGATTTGGAATCTAAGTTTCCTGTTGGTTCATCTGCCAGAATTAAATCTGGATCATTGATCAGTGCACGACAGATAGCTACTCTTTGCTTCTCTCCTCCGGATAATTCATAAGGGTTCTTCTCTAATAGTTTTTCCAGTCCAAAGTGTTTTGCATATTTTTCTACTGCGCTCAGCATAACTTCTACCTTTTCCTGATTTAAAATCATAGGCAGCATGATGTTTTCTTTCACCGATAAGCTGTCCATTAGATAGAAATCTTGAAAGATGAATCCAATCTCATTTCGCCGGATATCGGAAAGCTGATCCCCAAACAATTCTTGTGTATTCGTTTCTTTAAAATATATCGTTCCGCTGGTTGGTTTATCAATTAAACCAAGTGTTTTCAATAAAGTAGTCTTACCGCATCCCGATTTTCCCATAATTCCTACAAATTCATGTTCTTCAATTGCAAAATTCAGCCCCTTTAAGACCTTCACATCTTCTGTGGATTCTTTTCTTTTTATGATCGATTTTTGATAATTCCTGATTAAATCTTTCACCTCTATTACATGCATGTATATGTCCTCCCTATTTTAAATTTCATCTTTGATGATGATGGTTCTTCTTTATCAAATTTTTCTTCCTGTGTTCACACTGACTCCATTCACTTCTACATTTCCCTCCATAGCAATCACAAGATATTGGCGATTGTCAATCATTCTTGTTTCTACCATATCTGTACGGTCGGAATTGACTTTGATACTGATGTCCGGTGTCTCGATACTAAATTTCTTGGTATCTGCAATATTAGCTGCCAGTAAGGAATTCTTTTCTCCTACCATTTGCCCATAGTCTTCCTCAAAGGATTCCATATGCTCTTGTGGGACACCACTTTGCTCCAAAAGTTTTTTTACATCCTGTTTTCCTAACTCCAGTGGTTCCGGATTGTCTTTATTTTCTTCCAACATTTCATTTAGATTCTCATGAATATTTTTTACAATGGTATAGTCACATTCTTCTCCCAGAGTTTCACTGATTATCGTGTGAAATGTTTCTTTTTGATCTACGCAAGATAAAGGAATTGCACTTCCAAGTACCTGCTCAATAAATGCAGGCTGTAAGTCTTCCGGCTTCTTAGAATAATATAGAATACTATGGATATCCGAAGAACGATCCGAAAATGCGGGGAATAAAAATCCCTTTTCCGGTCCATCTACTATCCAGTCTCGAATACGTTCTTCAATGCTGTTTCTCTCCGGATTATAGCTAAGTCCACTTTTAGACATCTTCACCGGGCAAATGCTGCACAGTAAGTGCTCATACACTTCATCAGATGCATCTTCCATTTCTAATCCATCCGTTGACCGGCCGGGTATATCATAAGCCCCATGAATTAAAATAATATAATAGTTTTCTCCGTACTCATAATGCTCAATGACAGAATCGTAGAATTCATCAATTAGCTGATCATCTTTTAACTTGCTGTTTCGCAGTCTAAGTAAGAACTCCTGGGTACCACCGGGTGCTTCCTGGATAAGTGGAACTTCCAGGTTCAACAGATTTTTTCCGATGGTTCCAGATAATGTATGGCGAAATATATCGTAATATTTAAATGCTTCTTCTTCTGGCATAGACAAAAATGCATTTCTTGATTCTAACTTTTTGTTCTTTTCATGATCCACATAACAGCCACAAATACGGGTAATTACACATTTTTCTGGTGTAAATTGCTTTTTTATTTCTAATACTTCTTTTTTATTCATTCTTTCTGACCTTCTCTTCCTTGACTCGCACCTAAGCGGTCTATTTATCATCTCTACACGTAACCGTTCAGCCATGCCATTCGCAACATGCACCTTCGTTCCTTTACACTGCAAACTGTGAACGGTACAATTGCTCATAGAACCCTTGTCCTTCCAATAATTCCTTATGAGTTCCCTGTTCCACAATATTTCCATCTTTTAATACCAAAATCAGATCTGCATTTTTAATGGTGGATAATCGATGGGCAATTACAAAGCTGGTTCGTCCCTCCATCGTTCTTTTCATTGCATCTTGAAGCAATTGTTCAATTCGGGTATCTACAGAAGAGGTTGCTTCATCTAGAATCATAATATCTGGATTTTTTAAAATTGCTCTAGCTATGGTGAGCAGCTGCTTCTCTCCCTGAGAGATATTGCCCCCTTCTTCATCAATAATCATATCATATCCCCCTGGAAGTGTTCGGATAAAGTGATGAACATTGGCTGCTTTTGCCGCTTCAATGACTTCATCTTTCCTGGCATTTTGCCGTCCGTACTTAATATTGTCATAAATACTGCCTTGAAATAACCAAGTATCCTGCAACACCATGCCGAACACAGAACGCAGTTCGCCACGTTTCATGTCCCTTATATCCACTCCATCTATTAGAATACTGCCCTGATCTACATCATAAAACCGCATTAACAGGTTGATTAACGTCGTTTTCCCTGCTCCAGTAGGACCTACAATTGCTACCATTTGACCACGTTTTACCTCTACATGGAGTCTTTGAATCACCGGTGTTTCTCCATAACCAAAGCTTACATTTTGGAAGGTCACATCACCGTGGACTTTGGGAAGTATCACCCCAGGTTCTGCCTCTTTGACTTCTTCCTCTTCCTGTAAGATTTCAACCAGTCGGTCCATTGCTGCAAATGCTGACTGAATCTGTGAAGACAACTGCGATACTTGTGATAAGGGGTCGTTAATCTGCCAGATATAACGAATGAATGCCTGTAGATTTCCAATGGTCATACCACCACCAATGGCAAGGATTGCCCCAATCACACCAATGATTCCGATCATCAGATATGTGACTAGCGAAATAAGCGGGGACATAAGTGACGATAGAAATTGTGCCCGAAATGCATGTTTGCGTAATCTTTCATTGATCTCACCAAATTCCTTCACCGACGACTGCTGTTTATTAAATAATAGAATTTCCTTAAATCCGGTATACATCTCTGTTACCATTCCATTAAGCTCTCCCACTGCATTTTGCTGTTCCTGAAACTGCTTCTGACTAATACGAACCACAAATCTTGAGATGATAAGACTGAATGGAATAATAATCAGCACGATCAAAGCCATCACCGGCTGAATAGAAACCATCATGCCTATGGCAAAGCATAGAGTCAATATTCCACTGATCACCTGACTAAAACTTTGCTGTAAGGCTCCGGAAATCGTATCGATATCATTCGTCACCCTGCTTAATACATCTCCAAAGCTATGGGTATCAAAATACCGAACTGGAAGTCTGCGTATTTTATTTTGCACTGCGTTTCTTAAGTCATGCATAGCATGTTGAATAGAATTCGTTAACCATGCAATTCCCATCATCTGGGCACCTGTTTTCATAAGATAAATGACAAATAGAAGAATCAATATACGACTGACGGTGCCAAAATCAACTCTGGCTCCCGGTATCTTTTGCAATATAGCTACTGCATCTTTTGCAAGACTGGTGGTAATAAGGCCTTCCACTCTTGGTGCCGTAGTCATAGCGGCAACCATAAGAACAATCATAAGGACCGCTCCTATAAACTGCCATTTGTAAGGAGTAATAAAGGGCTTTAGCATCTGTATATTCTTTGATTTTTTAAACATGTGCCAGTTCCTCCTCACTGAATTGAGATGCTGCTATTTCATGATAAATAGAACAGCTGTTCAAAAGTTCCTGATGTGTTCCGCTTCCTACGATATTCCCTTCATGCAGTACAATAATCCGATCTGCATCCATAATACTTGCAATACGCTGTGCTACAATTAGCACCAGGGCATCCTTGGTCTTTTTCTTTAATTCTTGGCGAAGAGCTGCATCTGTTTTAAAATCCAATGCTGAAAAAGAATCATCAAAGATATAGATTTTCGGTTTTTTTGCTAATGCACGAGCGATGGACAGCCTCTGCTTTTGCCCACCGGATACATTCGTGGCATTCTCTGTTATTTTCTCTTCAAATCCACCCTTTTCCATAATAAAATCGTAGGCCTGTGCTGTCTTAGCGGCATCCTTTACTTCATCCATAGAAAGATTCGGGTTACCAAATCGGATGCTATCTGCAATCGTTCCACGAAATAATTGAGCCTTTTGAGGGATGAATCCTATTTGATCACGAAGCGAATGAATCTCATATTCCTTAATATCAACACCATTAATTTGAATGCTTCCGCTGCTTACATCATATGCTCTTGGAATCAAATTAATCAGGGTACTTTTACCAGAACCTGTGCTTCCAATAAATGCCACCGTTTCTCCCTTTCTTGCACAAAAAGAAACATCCTTTAAGACCGCCTCTTCTCCATCTGGATACACAAAGGTCACATGTTCACAATTGATTTCTTCTATTTCGCCGGACAGGATCATTCCGTCCTTTTGATTGACAACTAAGACCTGCTTTTTTATGACTTGCTCAATTCTCCTAGCACTCACTCTTGCCTTTGGATACATCATAAATACAAGACAAAAAAGCATAACGGAAAACATGGCATGGAATAGATAATCCATAAATGCCACTAATTTCCCGATTTCTAACTGGCTATGGTCAATCATCTGGGCAGCAACCCAGAAGATGCACATTCCTGCAATATTCATGACCATAAAGAAAATCGGCTGCGTCATGGACATCAGCTTGAAAAGCTTCTTCGAATCATTCATATATAGATTATTGGATTCATCAAATCGGCTCTGTTCATAACCGTCGTTATTAAAAGCACGTATCACTCTGATTCCACTTAGATTCTCTTTCGATACCCGATTAATGGATTCCATGGAGCGTTGCTGATGTTCACTTAACGGTTCTGAAATCTTGGCCACTACAATCACACCAATAATAATCAAAGGTATGGTAGAAAGAATAATCAAAGACAAGGGCAGCGATGTTTTGAAAACCAAGGTAAAACTCACCAA
Source organism: Lachnospiraceae bacterium (assembly GCA_036656615.1). Classification (GTDB taxonomy): domain Bacteria; phylum Bacillota; class Clostridia; order Lachnospirales; family Lachnospiraceae; genus CAUPWF01. The sequence continues at coordinate 117,846 of JAVXHY010000001.1, forward strand.
AATCATAGCCGGAGTCAATAGAGCCGTACGAAATAACACATTCATGAATTGCTGAATCTGAAAGGCATCATTATTGGTTCTTGTAATTAAAGATGCGGCTCCAAAATACTGATATTCATTATGGGAAAATTGCTGTACATGATGAAACATTTCATTTCTAATATCTCTGGTAATAGCAGTAGAAAGATACGCACAGCAGTATCCCATGAGAATAGTCCCCAATACTCCAATGACTGAAATCAGAGCAATCACACCACCCATTTTCATGATATAGTCTTTCTTCCCTTGTGCCACACCTTGATCAATCATAAACGCAATGATTGTAGGTATACCAAGTTCTACCAACACGAAACCAAAAGCTGAAATAATGTTCAATAAGAACATCATTTTATAATTTTTTAAATACTTTAGAATTAACTTCACGGTATTGCTCCTTTTTACTTTTGTATCTTATGATATTTGTTTCCGGATTGAGATTTGAATTTCCGTAACATAATCTTCTTTATTCTTCGAGGTAAGGCTGTCAAGCACACAGTATTCATAAGAATATCTATATGGCTGAAATCCTGCATCTGCCACTACTTCTAATATCTTTTTATAGGTTGTCCCCACTTCCTGATAGGGTCCTGTATGATATCCACGTACATAATATCCTTTTGGCTTTTGATAGAACCCTTCCTGATGCTCTTTTACTTCTACTGGAACAAACGCATAATCCGCACAAGTATATGTTTCATCAAAAAGATTTTCTACCGGAATCATTGCCCCTATTTGATAGAAATAAGCATAACCATTCTTTTCTGCCTGATTAAGCAAATGCTTGAGTGCTATGTCAAGCTGTAACAATCCATTCGGACGTTTCACTGGCTCTAAAGCCAGATACTGATGCTCTTTCGACTCATAAATAATAATTTTATCCTCATCGGAACAATAATTCTCTAATCCCTGGATTTTACGTTTCAGCCTTTTGGATACCAGTTCCAAGTGATTGATTTTCTCATTGTTTTTGATGAATTGCTCCTTTAAAAGCGCAAGTGTACTTTGCACATTCCGTTCACTCATATATACCTTGATTTCATTTAAAGATAAGCCCATCTCCTTCAAGATAAGTATACTATCTAGAATCTCTAGCTGATCCACGGTATAGTACCGATAGCCGTTGGTTTCATCTACAATATTTGGTTTAAATACATCTTTTTTATCATAAAAAATTAAGGTCTGCTTGGATAAATGATTCAATTTCGCAAGTTCTCCAATTGTAAAACGTGTATGCATAACTGCACCTTTCCTTCCCTTTCATACAAAATCAATTGCATTTAAAATAATCACTTTCACAGGAACATTTTTCACATTTTCGATTACCACAATTCTTCCCGCAGCATTTTAAGGAATGAGTGCAAATATCATAATTTCCTCCTACAATAACCAGCCTTTTTCCATTTACTAAGGCATCTGCTATTTTGGTCCTGGCCACATCATATATAGACTGAACCGTAGTACGAGCCACATTCATTTGCAATGCACATTCATTTTGATTAAATCCAAGATAATCAATCAATCGAATCACTTCATATTCATCAATGGCCATTTCAATACTTTCTAATTTATCACTGGTACAAGGTGCAAAGACTTTTGTCTTTGGCAACTCACAAATGCGTCTTTTCTTGATCGGTCTGCCCATATAAGTGCCTCTCTTTCTTCTATATATTTGTTTTAGTGTACTCAAATTTTCCTTAGATGTCAAACCTTATTGACATCTGATAAAAGCAGTGCTATTATAATTAATAACTGACATATGTCATCAACTAATTTAAACTATTTTACAAGAAGGGAGTCCATTATGAAAATTGCAATTCCTGTAGATGAAAAAAGTATGCTATCTACTGTATGTGTATCTTTTGGCAGAACACCTTATTTTTTATTTTATAACACAGATACAAAAGAAGCTGAATTTTTCGACAACAGTGCAATCAGTGCACAAGGTGGTGCTGGTATTAAGGCTGCTCAAAAAATCGTTGATGAAAAATCTCAGGCTTTATTGACCATTCGCTGTGGTGAAAATGCAGCGGAAGTACTACATGGGGCTGAGATTAAGATCTACAAAACTAAGTATCCAACTGCACAGGAAAACATCACTGCTTTTGAGAACCAGGAACTTCATATTTTAACGGAAATCCATGCTGGATTCCATAACCAAGGGTAACGCTTATGAAAATTGCCGTATTAAGTGGAAAAGGTGGAACCGGAAAGACTTTTGTATCTGTTAATCTCGCTGCCTGTGCCCCATCAGCCCTTTATCTGGATTGTGATGTGGAAGAACCAAATGGTCACTTATTTTTAAAACCAGAGCACATAGAAACAGAAACAATCCATACCTTACTTCCAAAGTTCGACGAAACAAAATGTACACACTGTCGAAAATGCATTGATATCTGCCGTTTTAATGCCCTTGCTTTCCTTGGCAATACTCCCAGGTTATTTCCTGATGTATGTCACTCTTGTGGTGGCTGTGCCTTGATTTGTCCAAGTCATGCCGTACATGAATTCAAACATCCAATCGGTATGATAGAATGTGGAGTTCACAAACACGTACAGACTGTAACCGGTATATTAAATATTGGTGAAGCCTCCGGCGTCCCAATCATCCAAGCAGTTCTAGATAAAATAACTTCTCAAGAGCTTGTTATTATTGACTGTCCTCCCGGAAGTGCCTGCACAGTAATGGCAAGTATTGAGGAGGCAGACTACTGCATCTTGGTTGCTGAACCCACTTCTTTTGGATTACACAATCTGAATATGGTTTATGAACTGGTAAGCCTGTTGAAAAAGCCCTGTGGTATTATCCTCAATAAAACAGAAGCTCTGCACACACCTATAGATGACTTTTGTACCACGCATCAGCTGCCTATTCTTGGTCGTATTCCTTATCGTGAGCATTTGGCCTTGCTTGGTGCAAAAGCACAAATTGCCAGTGAATTGGATGCATCGTATCAGCTAATATTTAAACAGCTCCTTCAGGCAGTCCAAAGGGAGGTGACCCATTGAAAAAGCTTTTAATTCTAAGCGGGAAAGGTGGAACCGGAAAAACTACCACTGCTGCTGCTTTTATTGCATTTGCCGAGGCAAAAGCATTCGCTGACTGCGATGTAGATGCACCGAATCTACATCTTATATCTCATGTAAATGGCAGCTGTCAAAAAAACGATTACTACGGATCTCAGAAAGCAAAGATAGATAAAACTAAATGCACAAATTGTGGGATTTGTCTTAACAATTGTCGTTTTGATGCCATTCGCCTAATTGAAGATCATTATCAAGTCAATGAATTTGCTTGTGAAGGATGTGGCGTATGTGCCGCCACCTGTCCAGCAAATGCAGCGATCTTGGAAGCAGATATTGCAGGCGAATTATTACGGTACCAAGGTCAGCAGGTATTTTCTACTGCCACACTAAAAATGGGTCGGGGAAACTCGGGGAAATTAGTTACCGAAGTGAAAAAAGCACTCAACGACCAAGCTGCCAAGCTTGCAATCATAGATGGTTCACCTGGCATTGGATGTCCGGTCATTGCATCTATTAGTGGTGTAGATTTGGTTCTCATTGTAACGGAACCATCCTTATCCGGAATCAGTGATTTAAAACGAGTATGGAAAACCGCCTCTAATTTTGGCACCCAAACTGCTGTATGTATCAATAAATCAGATACCTGTCCGGAAAATACCGAAGCAATCATAACCTTTTGCAGCATGAATCAGATTCCATTTGTAGGTTGTATTCCATATGACAGACATGTTTCAGAAGCCATTAATTTAGGATACAGTATTGCAGAAACAAATTGTCCTGCATGCACTGCTTTAAAGAAGGTATTTCACCAAACGATGTCCCTTATAGATACAACAAAATCAAATTGATATTTTGTAATTGTAACCCGTAAATAATTCATAAATAGGAGAATGCATATGAAAATTGCAGTAGCAAGTATGGAAAATTTAGTGGCTGGACATTTTGGTCACTGCGAGAACTTTAATATTTTTGACACAGAAAATGGCGTAATCAAAAGTACATCTAGTATTCCAAACCCTGGGCACAAGCCAGGATTTCTTCCCAACTTTCTAGGGGATATGGGTGTCAATGTTATTATTTCCGGCGGTATGGGTGGTGGTGCCATTGATATTTTTAACCAGCGAAATATTGAAGTGATCGTTGGAGCATCTGGAATGGCTCAAGCAGCCGCAGAAAGTTATCTTGCCGGAAGTTTGAAATCCACTGGTTCTGTCTGTCATGAACATGAACATGCAGATGAATGCGGCGGACATTAAGCAGCATCCGCAAAGAAAAGCAACACCTCATCATGTGCTGCTTTTCTTTTTTTTATTCTTTTTCCACTAACATCCAAAGGAGCTTGCAATCCTCATCTGAATCATTGAAGCTTCTATGCTCTTGCCCACTTGGTATAAATCCTGCCATTCCTTCACTCATTTCACATATTTCTTGGTTACTTTCACATTTGACACTTCCCTCTAGTATATAAGAATATTCATCACCTGAATGAGACGCCCATGGCACTACTGTTCCCGGTGGAAATACCGCATGACCCATAGATACTCGATTTCCTTCCGCTTTCCCGAAAAAATCACTCATTACAACACCATCCGCTCTCTTGATGGAACCTACCGTTTCTAAAGCTTTTACTTTCATATGCCACTCCTTTCACCCAACTTACTGCCACTAATCTTACTGCATCCTCTGATACTCCCAGGTCTCTGGATTCACAGAAACTCCATAATCCTCTCTAGCCTGTTCCACTGTAATATATCCATTTCTTACATCCATTGCCACCTTTTGTGGATCCCGGTTCTTAGGTTCTCCGTATCCTCCTCCAGTACATGTATACATACGTACTACATCATTTTTATTCAACACTTCTCTAGCTACAATACCAAATGGCCCTTCTAACGTTCCGTCTGCTCTTTGGAATTCAAAGTAATTATAAGACCCATCCTTACCTCCAGCTAATCCCCAAGCTGGGAACTTATTTCTTCCAAAGGAAGCTGTGAACTGTTGTCCGTCCGTCATCATACGATAAGATCTGATAGCACCACTTCCCCCTCGATATTCTCCTGCACCTTTTCCATCGGTATGAAGACTATACTCATCAATCATAATTCCATATCTATTCTCAGCCATTTCTACTGGTACATTATAGGTTTCTCCATCCCCTACACAGAATTGCCCAACTTCTCCATCCTTTCCTCTGCTTGCACCCCAGCCGCCTCCGGTTGGTTCTACAATGAGGAATGGTTCTCCGCTCTTATGGTGAATACCTGCCAATACTACTGAGCATACCGAAAGCATATGACCTGCTCCCAAATATTCTGGAAATGCAGGAGCCAATGCTTTCCAGACAATGTCCGAAGAGTATATCATACTTTCAAAATAACAAGATGTGGGTGCTGGTCGGTGGCACCGCAAAATCGAGCCATCCTCTGCAATAATACGCATAGGACGAAATACACCATCATTCACTGCAAGACTCGGATTCAAAATAGACATATAGACTACTTTTACACCTGCACATAAGGAGCTGTATCCTGTATTAATTGGACTAAGCACCTGTGGGCTGCTTCCTGTGAAATCCGCAATAAACTCATCTTCTGTAATGGTCACCTTCACCTGTAGCTTGACCACATTCCCATGCCCATCATCATCCATATATTCTACCATCTCCCAGCTGCCCTTTGGACACTCTTTCATCCGTTTTCTGGCAACCAGTTCTCCTTGATCCAGCAAACGAATCATGGATTCCTTGACCAATTCTACTTTATACTTATCACATAATTCAACAATACGTTTAAAGCCAGTTCGCAGGGAAGCAATCTGTCCCCACATATCCCCTTCCGCTGCTTCTGGAAATCTTACATTCGCCTTAATCATATCTACCATTTGCTGACAAATATTCCCTTGATCCATTAATTTCACTGCACTAAAACGTAATCCTTCTTGGAATACTTCCGTTGAATCTGTAGTAAAAGAACCTGCTGCCATACCACCTACATCTGACCAGTGAGCTTTATTGCCTACAAATGCAATGAGCTCCCCCTGATAATATACTGGCATAACCATACCAATATCAGAAAGATGAGTTCCTCCACCCAAATAGGGATCATTGATGATAAATACATCTCCTGACTTCATATTTTCTGTCCCATATTTATGCATAGTTTCTTGAATCATGGGTGAAATCAAGCCAATAAAACCACAGGCACCATTTCCCTGAGTCAAAAGATTTCCCTGGGCATCTGCAATTCCGCTTGCATAGTCCAAGGTTTCATAAATAATCGGGCTCATGGAGGTACGGGCAAATGCATAAAATACTTCATTACTAACTGCAATTAGAGAATCTCTTACGATATCTAATGTAACCGAATTCATTGTTTGGTTATTCATTCACTTGTTCCTCCATTTCTATTATTAAATCCCCATACTTGTCTACCATTAATATCTGACCTGAACAAACTACTGTGGAAGCTGTCAGTTCCTCCACTATGGCAGGTCCCTGAATCGTTGCTCCTGCACCCAAACGTTCCCGATCATAAATCTTTGCATTACACCATCCTTCCTCTGCATAATATACTTTTCTTGTTTCCTTTACAGCTGTTTCAATGGGACTTCTTTGTGGCTCAATCTTCTTCATACTTGGCTTTTTCAGACATCCGGAAACAACCAAATGAAGATTTACGATTTCTGTTGGTGTATCCGATAACCGAAACGTATAAAAATGTTCATGGGTACTATGAAAACTTTGAATCATTCGTTGTTTATCTTCCTCTGTCCAAGGCACCGGAGGCACATTCACCTTTACCGTATGTTCCTGTCCCATATACCTCATATCTGCAATATATTGGAAGACCATTTGTGACTCTACTATCCCTTCCCTTGCAAATTGTGATTTTGCCTGCTTTACCAGCTCTTCCCACATAGAATTCAGTTCTTCTAATTTCACGGTGTCCATGGACTGAATTTTGGTCTGAATATAGTCATGACGCACATCTGTCATCAACATTCCCCAGGCTGCAAATACAGAAGCAGCTACTGGAACAATTAATTTTCGTACATTTAATTCTTTGGCAAGATAAGCACTGTGCATAGGGCCTCCACCACCAAAAGCTACCATAGCAAAATCTCTTGGATCGTATCCGCGGCGCACCGAAATTAATTTGAGCGCATTGAACATATTGGAATCCGCTACTCGAATAATATTCAGAGCTGCTTCTTCTACCGACATTCCAAGTGGATCTCCGATTTTTTCTTTAATCGCTGCCCGAACCTGCTCCAAATCAACCTGATTGTCAAAATTGCTAGGTGACAGTCGTCCGGTAATTAAACATGCATCTGTTGTAGTTGGACTGGTTCCGCCTATTCCATAAGCCACCGGTCCCGGAACTGCCCCTGCCGACTGTGGACCTACTCTTAAGGAACCAGCCTCATCAATCCAAGCAATGGATCCACCACCATTTCCAATTTCGACAATATCTACAACGGGAGCCATAATGGGATATCCTGCAAAACTATCCGTTCGCTCAATACGATATTCTGTGGTAACTTTCACTTCCCCATGATCAATCAAAGAACATTTTGCGGTAGTTCCACCTACATCAAAAGCAATGATATTCTGTTCTCCTATCATTTGACCTAAAATGGCAGAACCAAACACCCCTGCTACAGGGCCAGACTCCACCATATTAATTGGGGTCTGCTTTGCCTGTGCAAACGTGGTCGTTCCACCATTTGACTGCATAATATAATTCTTGCTGTGACAGCCAAGTTGTTCCAGCTGACACTCTAATTGATTAATATAGGAAGTAGCTACTGGCATGACATAAGAATTCAGTGCTACTGTAGATGTTCTTTCATATTCCCGCCACTCCTTGGTAATATCCACAGAAGATGTTACAAATATCTCTGGCCATAATTCCTTAATTCGTTCTACCGTTTCCCGTTCATGCTTGTCATTTGCATAGGAATGTAGATAACAAACTGCTATTGCCTCTACCTTTTCTTGCTTTAAATAAGCAACTGCTTTGTCTACATCACTTACATCAAGAGGGGTAATAACTGTTCCATCATATCCCATTCTTTCCTTTGCTTCCATCCTTAAATATCTTGGAATAAATGGTTTCGGTTTCGCAAAAACCAAGTTAAATAAATCCGGGCGATTACATCTTGCAATTTCCAACACATCCCGAAACCCTTGCGTTGTAATGAGCGCTGTTTTCGCCCCTTTCCGTTCAGTCAAAGCATTAATAATCGTAGTTGTTCCATGAATAAAATCCACTACCTCTTCCGCTCTGATTTTGCTTTTTCCCATGACATTCATTACACCTTTTTCAAAGTTCGGTGGCGTTGTGTGTCCCTTGGTTGTGATGATCTTGCCCTGATCATCCACAGCCACTAGATCTGTAAATGTTCCGCCAATATCTGTTGCAACTCGCATACAATTCTCCTTTCTTTTCTTATATATTCCGTTTGTTGTGTACTTTTGTACACTTGATACGGTTATAGTATACACCTATCCTATCAATTAGAAAAGAACTATGTTGATTAATCCTTCATGGGTGTTCTCTTCAGCAACACCCATGATAATAATAATAAGACACCACTTACAGCCAAAAATCCAATGAACAGATAGGTGTGCACCTCTCTTCGTTCTATTCCAAGTCCAAAGATAAGTGTCAACAGAGAAGAAAGAAATCTCATAGCTGTTCCCTTTGCAAACATTAGATCCAGAGTGGGAAATACAATAAACAATGGTATTAGTATACCAAGACCTAAACCAAACCTCATAGACTTCTTGATTCGATAACAGACAATTGCTATAAAACTGCTCAACATGGTAATCATAATATTTAAACTAGTCTGATACAGCAAACCAAAGAAAGAAATATTTCCTACTCCCAAAAAAATTTTATCTGAAACACTATTGAGTGATACTCCCATTCCAAATAATCCACCAAGTAATATAACATCCATAATGGCCATTCCTGTAGCCACTGTCAGGTTTATTAATCCCAAACTTACCATCATCGTTTTTCTGGAAACTCCATTTTGCAATCCAAAATAGAAGTCTGTTTGAAAGAAGTATTGTCCACATATAAATAAAAATATAAGGGCCGACATTTCAATTCCATTCCCTTGAATATTGTGGTCTAATAACACCATGCGAAGGAACATAAACATAACTGGTTGTAAGACAATATAGTACCATAATAAAGAATGGATATAGTTATGCAATTGATATTTATAAAATGATTTGATATTCATACATTCACCCCCTATGCATTTGTCAGCTTGACAAATAATTTCTGCAAATCCAGCTTGCTTATTTCTAATACATCTGGAATCTTCTCTGTGTCCACTGCCCCCAGAATATAAGCTGCTTTTAAATTGCCCAGTGTATCAATCCCCAGTACCTGTTTATCTTGTATATATTGATCGATTTCCCCAGCAGCACCTGTAATGGCATATCCCTGTTCCAATAAAGATTCACAGGACTGATTCCGAATCATATGACCTTCTTTTAGAATTACCACCTCTTCCAATATATTAGCTGCTTCTTCGATTAAATGAGTAGATAAGATCACACAGCTTGGCTGCTTTGCATATCTTTCAATTAACAGCTGATAAAATAATTCTCGATGTTCTGCATCCACTCCCAAAGTTGGTTCGTCCAACAGGATAAAAGGAGCATTGGTAGACAGTGCAACAATCATTTTGAAAATTGATACATATCCAGTGGAAAGATTGCGAATTTTCTTATAACGATCCAACTCAAATAGTTGAGCTGCCTGATTTGCAAAATCTAAATCAAAATTCCTGTAAAACGTTCCCGTAAGGCGAAATCCATCGCATACCATCATTCTGGATGGAAATAGATTCTTTTCACTTGTCAGATAAATGGGTGACTGCGCCATATCATTTTTCACTGTAGACTTCTCATTTACCAATATGGTTCCCTGATCTGGAAAGATACGATTGGCAATCAGATTCAGTAAGGTAGTCTTGCCGGCACCGTTCCTCCCCAATAATCCGTATATCTTATTTTCTTCCAATACTAAATTAATGTCCTCTAAAGCAGTGGTTTCCCCATAGCTCTTAGAGATATGCTGAAGCTCTATCTTATTCATCTTTGAAACCCCCTTTCAATCATCCCTATCACACGCTCCTGTGTCAAATCCAGTCTTTTAGCTTCCTCCACCAGATTCTGTATATAATGCTTGTAAAACTGTTCCTGTCGCTTATCACGCAATTTCTTCACTGCACCATCAGAAACAAACATTCCCACACCTCGTTTTTTATAAATAATCTGACTTTCCACTAATAGATTAATTCCTTTCAATGCCGTTGCCGGATTAATTTTATAAGTAACTGCAAATTCTGTAATAGAGGGAATCTGACTTTCTTCTGCGAATACTCCTGTGAGTATCCCATCCTCAATTCCTTCTGCAATCTGTATAAATATAGCCCGATCATCATTTCCATTAATTAACAAATGAATTCCTCCTTCCGCATTAGTTAGTTACTTGACTAGTTAACTATATTAGTATAATATTCTTTTTCAAAGAATTTGTCAATGCTTTTTTATTAGCAAAACTACTGTGCAGACTTGCCGCGAAGTCTGGGATAACGTATAATGAGAAATAAAAACAAAGATAAGAAATACTTGAGAACAAAACAAAAGGAGATTAACATGGAAAAAGAACTCATTTTTAAACATATTGATCATACCCAACTAAAAGCCTTTTCCACTTGGGAGGACATAAAACAGTTGTGTGAAGAAGCATTACAATACCATACTGCTTCTGTCTGCATCCCAGCTTCCTATGTCAAGCGTGCACACGATACGTATGGCAGTGATTTGAATATATGTACTGTCATTGGTTTTCCGCTTGGCTATAATTCCACAAGCTCTAAAATAACAGAAGCGAAAGAAGCCATTCAAGACGGAGCAAAAGAAATTGATATGGTCATCAATATTGGCGACATGAAAAATGGTGATGATGAAAAAGTCTTACAGGAAGTAACAAAAATCAGAAAAGCAACAACTGGATATATTCTTAAAGTAATTATAGAGACCTGTTATTTGACAAAGGAAGAGAAAATTAAGATGTGCCATATTGTGACTGAAGCTAAGGCAGATTATATGAAAACATCTACAGGCTTTGGAACTGGTGGTGCTTCTTTAGAAGATATTTTACTCTTTAAACAACATATTGGCCCAAATGTGAAAATCAAAGCAGCCGGTGGTGTGAAAACTTTAAAAGATTTAGAAGCCTTTATCGAACATGGAGCTGACCGTATTGGCACCAGTTCTGCCATTAAGATTCTAACAGCGGCTGTGTAAAAACAAGCACGCTTCTATGACTTGGACCTCGTCATGAAAGCGTGCTTATTTTCTTATCTCTTTTCCTTTATTCGCGTAATTTTACAATCCCATCAATCAATATCTTGGCATCATCTAAGATATAATCAAAAGCTCCTGCTTGAAACATATTAATGAGGATCATCCCGATAGGTACCGCGAAAATCATTCCAAATACACTTCCGATTTTATATCCCAAATACAGCAGTACCAAGGTAAGTAATGGGTTCAATCCCATGCTGTCGGCTACCAATTTGGGCTGAATAATCTGTCTGACCACTTGAGTGATCACATACACTACCACCAGCCAAATTGCCATTTTATAATCTCCCGTTAATATCTTAAATATGGCCCATGGAATCAGAGCCGTCCCTGTTCCAAAGAACGGAAAGAAATCCAGCAATGCGATTAAAATAGCTATTAAAATAGCATACTTCACCTGAAGCAGTCCAAGACCAAGCAAAAGAATCACAAAGACTACTCCCATAATTTTAAACTGTGCTTTAAAATATCCGCCTACTGCATATTTCATATTCTGAACTACCAGTTCCATTCTTTTTTGAATGGGCTGTGGTGTAATTCTCTTGCACCACAATATGACTTCTTCCCGTTCCACAATAAAGAAATATGCAGAAATCACAGTCACAATAACTGCAATCAAAACTGATGGAAGCTTTTTAGCAAAATTCCCAGCGGCAGTAACTGTGGGCTCGCTAATCCTAGAAATCCACTCTCCCATCGTTTTATTGAAATCCATCATCATGGTATTCAGAATATCTTGTATATTACCTGGAAGCAGATTCATTACGCCAGCAAGACTATTGCCTGCACGGGCAAATTCCTTATTCAATGAATGATAAAACTCTGGAAAACTATCAATAAAACTCAAGGTTTCTGTAATAAGTCTTCCAATTCCCAAATAGGAAAGTAATACAATTAATCCCAGCACGAGCACAATAATCATGGCAGATCCTAGTTTACGTACTATTTTTAATCTCTTTTCCAACCATTTAATCAGTGGATTTGCAATAAAGGAAATAAACCATCCAATGACAAATGGCATAAAAAATAATATTAATTTTGCTCCCACTCCTATAAAAAGGACGGTTCCAATCAAACTAAAAATTAAACTTACAATCACTTTCCAATATGGACGTTTTTCTTCCATCTACTACACCTCTTCACCTGTTAGAAATTCCTGCTCTATCAACTCCCATATCTCGTCTTTTCCTTGCTTTGTTTGGGATGAAAATGGAATCACTCTTGTGTCTTTTACTAATTGCAGCCCCTCTCGAATCATCTTGATATGCTTTTGCACCTGACTGCGGTTAATCTTATCTAATTTCGTTGCAATAATAATAGGATGAAACCCCTGTCCCACAACCCAGTCATACATAAGTTTGTCATTTGCTGATGGATCATGCCTGATATCAATTAATAAAAATATTGCTTTTAACTGATTGGAGCCATGAAGATAACGTTCGATCAATTTACCCCACTGTTCCTTCTCTTTTAAAGATATTTTTGCATAACCATATCCCGGTAAATCCACCAAATACATTTTCTCATTAATATTATAGAAATTAATTGTTTGGGTCTTTCCAGGGGTGGCCGATATTCTGGCATAAGATTTTCGGTTCATCAATGCATTAATAAGCGATGATTTTCCTACATTGGATTTTCCTGCAAAAGCTATCTCTACTTTATCGTGTTCTGGAATTTTACTTGTAATTCCACAAACAGTTTCTAAATTCAAACTTCTAATAATCATATTCTTCTCCCACTACTTTATCAGTGCAATCTTTAGAACCTCATTCATGTGTTCAACCAAAATGATTTCTAAGCCTTTGGTGACTTCTTGCGATATTTCCTCTACATCTCGTTTATTTTCAAGTGGTACTAGAACTGTTTTAATTCCTGCATTTTTAGCTGCCAGCATCTTTTCTTTTAATCCACCGATTGGAAGTACGCGCCCACGCAATGTGATTTCCCCTGTCATTGCTACATCTGCCCTTACCTTATGTCCAGTAATTGCAGAAATCATTGCAGTTGCCATTGTAATTCCAGCCGAAGGACCATCCTTTGGTACTGCACCTTCCGGTATATGGATATGGATATCATGTTTTTCAAAGAATTTTTCTGCGATGTTATAGTCCTTACTTATGGAGCGAATATAGCTAATACCCGTTCTTGCAGATTCCTTCATCACATCTCCTAGCTGACCTGTTAGTAATATTTCCCCTTTACCTGGCATGATATTCACTTCTATTTGAAGGGTATCACCACCTACGCTAGTCCAGGCTAGTCCACGTACAATTCCTACTTCATCTGACAAATTTGCCATTTGATAAGTATAACGTTCTTTACCTAGATATTTTGCCAAATTATTTTCTGTTACACGAACCTTGCTTTTCTTTAATTCCAGAATTTCTTTGGCTGCTTTGCGGCAAATCTCTCCGATTTTTCGTTCCAGCTGTCTTACACCTGCTTCTTTTGTATAATTTCGAGATATTTTCCATATGGCACCCTTGCTAATGCTTAGCTGTTTGTTATTTAATCCATGTTTTTTTAACTGCTTTGGTATTAAATGTTCCAATGCAATATGCAGCTTCTCATTATCTGTATAACTACTGATTTCTATAATTTCCATACGATCAATCAGAGGTCTTGGTATTGTCTGCAAGGTATTAGCTGTTGTAATAAATAATACTTCTGACAAATCTAGTGGCACTTCTAAATAATGATCTCTAAATTTCTTATTTTGTTCACTGTCTAATACTTCTAAAAGTGCAGAAAACGTATCACCTTTATAGTCCGAGCTTATTTTATCTATTTCATCTAATAACATTAATGGATTCTTGACTCCTGCTGTTTTAATTCCATCTGCAATTCGTCCGGGCATCGCTCCAACATAAGTCTTTCTATGTCCTCGTATTTCAGCCTCATCTCTCACTCCACCAAGGGATATCCTTACATATGGCTTCTTCAATGCCCTTGCAAGAGATTTAGCAATGGATGTTTTTCCGGTTCCCGGTGGTCCTACCAAGCAAAGAATCGGACTGTCACCTTTTTTTGTCAGCACTCGCACCGCTAGAAATTCCAGTACCCGCTCCTTTACCTGTTCTAATCCATAATGATCTGCCTCTAATACATCTTTTGCATACTTGATGTCATCATGATCTGCCTCTACTTTATCCCATGGCATATCCAGCATGGTTTCTATATACGTTCTAGTCACACTATTTTCCGCAGAAATATTAGTTCCACTCTTAAATCGATTAATTTCCTTTTGAATCTTTTCTTTGACTTCATCTGGTGCTTCAAGCTTGTCCACTGCTTTTTGAAATTCTTCTGCATCTGTAATGGTTGTATCCTCACCTAATTCTTCTCTTATAAATTTCAATTGCTCTCTAAGAATATATTCCTTTTGGTTTTTGTCTACTCGTTCCTTTACTTTATGTTGAATTTCTTCTTTTATATTAATTACCTGAATCTCACTTACAAGCTTAACCGATAGGAACTCATAACGTTTCCACATATCTACTTCATTTAGGAGTTTTTGCAATTCCTCATAGTGGATTGGAATATTTGCCGATATCTGATCTACCAATCGCCTGATATCTTTAATTTCTACAATATGTCTTGTAGTATCTATATTGATCTTTGGATTTTTTGCCGCATAATCTAGATATACTTCCTTTAATCCTCGAATCATTGCATCCATATTTAAGTCATCCTGTATTTCATCAAAAGACTCTTCTATCTCTCTTACATGTGCAAGCAAATAAGAATCTGCATCTTCCACTTCTTCTAAATGTGCTCTGGCTTTTCCCATAACCAACACACGCAGCACTTGTTGAGGCAATTTAATTACCTGTTTAATTTCCCCAATTGTTCCCATTTCATATAGATCTTCTTGCCCTGGATTATCCTCATCCATATCTTTTTGAGTCACTAAGAAAACCTGCTGTTCCTTTTGCATAGCTTCCTGTACCGCTTGTATGGATTTTTCCCTACTTACATCAAAATGTATAATCATTTCCGGTAATATAGTCATCCCGCGCAATGCTACCATTGGCATTGTATTTATCTGCTCACTCATTTTATCCTCCTAGCATGAAAGGCGGGGCACATGGTTTCCCATTTGCACCCGCCCCAACTATTATGCACTTTCAGATGTGACTTCTCGTCTTTTATCTGTATTATCTTTGGTGTAATGGTATACTGGTTCCCCAATTCCATTTACAACATCCTTTGTAATCCTACAGGATTCTATTGTTTCATCCGATGGTGTGGTAAACATAATATCCATCATACTTTTTTCCATAATGGCTCTTAATCCCCTGGCTCCAGTCTTCCTAGCCAAAGAAATCTCTGCTATAGCCTCTAACGCATCTCCATCAAACTGTAAATCCACGCCATCCATTTCCAATAATTTCTGGTACTGCTTTACAATGGCACTTCTTGGCTCAGTCAAGATTTGAATTAAAGCCTCTTTGTCCAGTAAATCTAAAGATACTGTTACTGGTACACGTCCAACCAATTCTGGAATCAAACCATATTTTACAAAATCCTGTGGGAGTGCATGGCGTAATAGTTCTCCTACATCCTGTTCATGTTTTGATGCTATCTCCGCTTTAAATCCAATGGATTTTTTGTCAATTCTTGTCTCAATTATCTTATCAATTCCTTCAAATGCTCCCCCACATATAAATAAAATATTTGTGGTATCAATCTGAATTAATTCCTGATGTGGATGTTTTCTTCCCCCTTGTGGTGGAACAGAAGCAACGGTACCCTCGATGATCTTCAATAGTGCCTGCTGAACTCCTTCTCCTGATACATCTCTTGTAATGGAAGGGTTTTCAGATTTTCTAGTTATTTTGTCTATTTCATCTATATAAATAATTCCATGCTCTGCTCGTTCTACATCACCATCCGCAGCCTGAATAATTTTCAAAAGAATATTTTCAACATCTTCTCCAACATAACCAGCCTCTGTTAAAGCAGTTGCATCCGCAATTGCAAAAGGCACATTTAATATCTTAGCAAGTGTCTGAGCCAACAAGGTCTTACCACAACCAGTGGGTCCCAGCATCAGAATGTTGCTTTTTTGTAACTCCACTCCCAAATCTTTATCTGCCATAATTCGTTTATAGTGATTATAAACTGCAACTGACAATACTTTTTTTGCCTCTGCCTGGCCAATCACATACTCATCCAAAAAGCTTTTTATTTCTTCGGGCTTTAAAAGATTAATATCCTCGAATACAGTATCTTCATCATAATCTAATTCTTCTTCCATAATTTCAGCACATACATCAATACACTCATCGCAAATATATGCTCCATTTGGACCTGCAATTAATTTTCTTACCTGTGCCTGTGTTTTATTACAAAAGGAACACCTCACTGCATCATCATTCATTTTTCCTGCCATACTCTCACCTCACTTCTTACACTGAAAGGGGATGTTCTTAGATATGAATGAACAGCCCCTTATCTTTTTAACGATTGGTAATTACTTCATCAATCAAACCATATGCACAAGCTTCCTCTGCTGTCATATAATTATCTCTATCTGTATCACGAGAAATTTCTTCTAATGATTTTCCCGTATTATCTGCAAGTATTTGATTCAACCTTTTACGTATAGCTAAAATATGTTCTGCAGCAATCTGGAGCTCTGTTGCCTGTCCTTGTGCTCCACCTGATGGCTGATGAATCATGACTTCTGCATTAGGAAGTGCAAAACGTTTGCCTTTTTTTCCGCCTGCCAGTAAGAAAGATCCCATACTTGCAGCCATCCCAATACAATTTGTAGATACATCACATTTGATAAACTGCATGGTATCATAAATAGCCATTCCGGCTGTTACCGAACCACCTGGACTATTGATATATAAATGGATATCTTTTTCCGGATCCTCAGCTTCTAAGAACAGCAATTGTGCTACAATAACGCTTGCAGCTACATCCGTAACTTCTTCACCTAAAAATATAATTCGTTCTTTTAATAATCTTGAATAAATGTCGTAAGAGCGTTCTCCACGGCTTGTTTGTTCAATGACATAAGGTACTAAGCTCATTTTCTTTCCTCCTACTATTTATAATCTATGCTTCTACTGCTGCATCTGCTACAAATGTAACTGCATCTTGAACAGCTATATCAAGTTTCATTTGTTTCTTTTCACTCTCACCAATCAATTCTTTTATCTTATCAACTTCCATCTGATATGCTTCAGCCATTTTTGCAATTTCTGCATCTACTTTATCTTCTGATACTTCAATATTTTCTGCATGAACAATAGCTTCTAGAACCAATCTAGTCTGAATTCTTTTAATAGCCTGTGGTTTGAATTCTTCCAACATCTTTTCAGCTGTCATTCCAGTATATTGGAAATATTGTTCTGCTGATAATCCCTGTTGTTGAATTCTTTGTGCAAAGTCTTCTGCCATTTGTTTTACTTGTGATTCCACCATTGGTTCTGGAATATCCATGGAAGCATTTTCAATGATTTTCTCAATCACTTTTTCTTCTTTTTTGTTCTTATTTTCTTTTTCTTTTCGTTCTTTGATTTTAGCCTCAACATCTGCTTTATATTCATCTAATGTATCAAATTCAGAAACTTCTGCAGCAAATTCATCATCTACCTCTGGAAGTTCTTTTGTTTTTATTTCATGTAATGTACAATGGAAAACTGCTTCTTTTCCTTTTAAATCTTCTGAATGATAGTCTTCTGGGAAGGTAACTGTTACTTCAACGCTTTGTTCTGCCTGTACACCAATTAATTGTGCTTCAAATCCTGGAATAAAAGAATTAGAACCAATTACTAATGGGTAATTCTCGCCTTTTCCGCCTTCAAATGCCACACCATCCACAAATCCTTCAAAATCCAAAACCACTTCATCTCCATCTTGAACAGGACGGTCTTCTACTACGATAGTTCTTGCATTCTTCTCTTGTTCTTTTTTGATTTCTTGATTGATTTCTTCTTCAGTTACTTCATTAGAAGCTTTTTCTACTTCGATTTCTTTGTATTGACCAAGAGTAACTTCTGGTTTAATTGCTACTTCTGCGGTAAAAATAAAAGGCTTTCCTTTTTCAATCTGAACAATATCTACCGTTGGCTGAGATACGATTTCCAACTCACATTCATCGTAAGCTTTACCATAAGCTTCAGGAATCAATGTATTAGCAGCTTCATCATAAAAGATTTCTACTCCATACATTTTCTCTATCATTGCACGAGGGACTTTCCCTTTTCGAAATCCAGGAACGTTTATCTTTCCTTTTTGTTTCATATAAGCACCCTGAATTGCTTTTTCTAACTCTTCAGCAGAAGCTTCAATGGTAAGCTTTGCCATGTTTTTCTCTAATTTTTCTACTTGTAAACTCATTTATTGTTTCCTCCTTAATATATGTGAAATCTTATTATTTTTATACATTCACAGTCATTGAAATAGTATATCACAATCCCCTGTAAATTTCTAGTCTTGAATTTTATCCAAATGCAGGATTTGAAGAATAAATGAAGAAAGTTCTTCTTCTTTTATCATAAATGCCTTGCCATCCTCTTTTGTAACATGAAATACAAAGGTTTCCTTCTCCTGAAATTTCATATTATCATAGGAAGTAACTAGAAGCTGGTATGCGTGATCCACAAATTCCTTTTCCATTTGTTGCGTAATCTCATCTTCTGTACCTTTATATTCACCATTTTTTGCCTTTGTTACCAACTTTTCTGACTCTGTTTTCACTGCAGCCTGAAATGTCTGAAATACATCTGCTGGCTGCATTTCCACTTTTACCTCATATAGAGATTTATTGATTTTATCCGCTTGTTTTACTTCATACTTTAAATCTTTAAAAATCCGTTTACATACCTGGGTATATTTTGATTTTAATTGATCGTCTACCTGTACTCCGGATATTAAGGTCTGATCTACAAAGCTTGCAATGCGTTCCTCATACTGAGTCTTTAATTCCTTTTCCGTAACGCCTTCCATTCGGTCTTTTGCTTCCTTAACATCCCCTTTTAAATTCTGGTCAAGGACTGCTTCTGTATACCCAGCAGCATCAAATCCTCCTATCATTTTACAGCCGGTCAACGATAAAATTAAACACAATGCCACAATAACCGTAAGTTTCTTTTTCATCTTTACCATATCATTCTCCTTATGATTGAAATACAATCGCCTTTCTCAATTTCTCTGCTTCCTCTTTTCCCTTCAGTATTTCAATCAGTGTCAATGCAAATGGTATTGCAGTTCCCATTCCTCTGCTTGTAATAATATGCCCATCTCTAACTACTGGTTCTTCAGAAATCAATGCACCCTTTAATCTATGCTCCATGCCTGGAAAGCATGTTGCCTTTTTGTTCTGTAAATAACCATAATCACCAAAAATTGTTGGTGCCGCACAGATTGCCGCAATCCATCTTTGATTATTATTCCATTTGTCTAAAAGTATCTTTAGTTTCTCATGAGCTCCTAAATATGTAGTTCCTGGCATTCCTCCTGGTAATATAAGCATTCCATTGGAAATAAATTCCTGCTCTTCAAATAATGTATTTGCACAAATATCAATTCCATGTGCTCCATGGACTACCAGTTTCTCAGTCATAGACACCATAGACACCTCTACTTCTGCCCGTCTTAATAAATCAATGACTGTAATGCCTTCTACTTCTTCAAATCCATCTGCCAAAAAAATATATGCTTTCTTCATCTTTATCTCTACTCCTTTAAATCTACTATATATTATCAAAACACCACTAAAAAAGCAAATCTCATTTAGCAACATATTGTTGCTCTTCTCGTTTTTGTTGCGTTTTGTTGCATAATTATCTATTTATAAGGGAACATGATAAAATATCGGATATGTAAAGTAAAGGGAGGATGAGAGGATGTCCAATATCCAGTTAGCAAATAATTTAAGAGTACTTAGAAAATTAAACAAGTTGACTCAAACTCATTTAAGCACACTACTCAATATTTCCAGACAAGCTTATTCCAATTACGAAAACAGTAAGCGTACACCTGATTTGGATTCCTTAATACGTTTATCCCAAATATATCAGATATCTTTAGATCAATTAGTTAATCAGCACATTGGTCAAGCTATTTCCGAAAACAAAGGTCCCTATCTTCCAGGTATTAATATTGCCACAGGAGATACACTCTATCTCACACCAGAGGAAACAGATCTTCTAGTGGATTTTAGAAATACCTCCTCGGAAAATCGCAAAATAATGAAAAACTTCTTAAAAGCCCAGATAAAAAAGTAACCCAGGTCTTATTTTCCTACGTTACTTTTTTTATTTTCCTTACTCGCCTAATCCAAAACCATCATGAACACCTATCATGGCACGGTCAATATCATTTTCATCTATCAAAACAGTAATGCGGATTTCAGATGTCGAAATCATATTAATATTTACACCACAGTTAAATAACGACTCAAACATTTTGGCAGCTACACCTGGATTGCTCATCATGCCTGCTCCAACAATCGAGATTTTAGCCACATTTTCCTGATGCTTAATCTCTTGTATGGTCAGCTCTTCTTTGTTTTCCTCTAATACACCTAAGGCCTCCTCTACTTGGTCTTGGGCAACTGTAAAAGAAATATCTTTGGAACCTTCACGTCCCACAGATTGTAAAATAATGTCAACATTTATGTTTTTCTTCGCAAGGGTATTAAAAATTCTAAATGCCACACCAGGTCTGTCTTCTACACCAATCACTGATATTCTTGCCGTGTTTTTATCAGCAGCTACTCCGCTTATTAACATCTTCTCCATTTTGACTACCTCCTTGACTATGGTTCCTTCTTCTTTATTTAAACTAGAACGTACGATTAGTTTTACACCATATTTTTTCGCCATTTCTACGGAACGATTGTGTAACACCTTAGCTCCAAGTGTAGCAAGCTCTAACATTTCATCGTACGTAATTGCATCCATTTTCTTGGCATTTTTGACAATTCTTGGATCTGCTGTATAGATACCATTTACATCGGTATATATTTCACACACATCTGCATGAAGAACTGCCGCAAGTGCAACAGCGGATGTATCCGATCCACCTCGTCCCAAAGTTACATAATCATCATATTTATTAATTCCTTGAAATCCTGTTACAATTACAATTTTCTTCGAATCTAGTTCATGTCTAATTCTTTCCACATCCACACGCTTAAATCTAGCATTTCCATAATGGGAAGTTGCATGCATAGACACCTGATAGGCATTCAAAGATACCGCAGGTACTCCCAAAGCATTCATGGCCATTGCCATTAATGATACTGATATCTGCTCCCCAGTAGTAAGCAGCATATCTAATTCCCGCTTGGTTGCATTTGGATTGATTTCCCTGGCTTTTTCCAGCAACTCATCTGTTGTATCTCCCATAGCCGAAAGTACAACTACTACTTCATTTCCATTTTTGTATTCTTCTATACATCGATTAGCAACATTGTATATCCTATCCTTGTCAGCTACCGAGCTTCCACCAAATTTTTTTACTATTAACATACATCTTCCTCCTAAATACAAAGCAGATGGTCAATGAGCTGATCACCTTTTTCCCATAATCTTCCGCTTTCCCTTGCTGATTTCTCGCTATATTCCCCAGGTCCTTTTACGAAATGGCTACTGTCATATAATAAGTAGGGAACTGGTTCATTTGTATGTGTACGAACCTCAATAGGTGTTGGATGATCTGGTAATACTAATAATCGAAATTCTTCTTTTGCCTCTTCCAATTTCTTTACTATATAACCAATTACTTGTTCATCTAAATACTCAATGGCTTTTATTTTATCCGTAATATTTCCCTGATGACCCATTTCATCCGGCGCTTCTACATGTATATATGCGAAATCATAATGATCCTCTAAAAGTGCTGTTAATGCTGCATTGGCCTTTCCGGTATAATTCGTGTGAAGTCCACCATTTGCACCCTCTACTTGAACGACTTTCATATGCGCACCCACTGCCATACCCTTAAGCAGATCCACTGCCGAAATCATAACACCTTTTTTTCCCGTCTTTTCTTCAAATGATGTTAACATCGGCCTAGTTCCTGCTCCCCAGAACCAAATAGAATTGGCTGGATTAAGGCCTTGTTCTTTCCTTTTCAGATTAATTGGATGATGTTTCAATATATCGTAACTTTTCTTCATCATATCAAGCAATACTGGATCTTTTGGTAAATATATCCCTATTTCTTTGGTTAAAATATCATGAGGTGGAGTCAATTCTAATAGTTGACCCTCTTTCCACACCAACAGATGACGATAACTCGTTCCTAAATAAAAGTGATAGCCTTCTCTTTCCAAGGAATTTTTCACATCCTCTAACAGAACTGCCGCATCGTCTGTCTGAAGTTCGCCAGAACTATGATCTAGGATTCTCTGACTTTCATAACTTCCTTCCTCCTCTGACAATGTCACAAAATTACAGCGAAAGGATACATCTGTCTTCTCCATATCTACACCAATACTAAGTGCTTCCAAGGGAGAACGTCCTGTATAATAACGTTCCGGTGCATACCCCAAAACGGATAAATTGGCAGTATCACTTCCCGGACTCATTCCTTCTGGTATGGTGTGTACCAGTCCTATTTCCGACTTGAAAGCCAGTGCATTTAATGCATCTGTCTTTGCCGCTTCCAATGGTGTTCTTTCCTGTAATTCTTTCAATGGTCTGTCTGCCATTCCATCGCCTAGTATAATTAAATATTTCATACCCCCACCTCATTTCTATCTTTATTCTCTGCCTACAATTTTCAATGAATGTACCCCTTCATTTGTTTCCATTCGTTCTACCATCTCCGAAATATTCCCAGTTGACGATAGAATTTCTACACTGAGTGTAAGTGTGGCAATCCCATTAAGCGGAATACTCTGGTGTATGGTTAAAATATTCGCCCTGTAATCTGCTACATTTTTTAACAAATCAGCCAAAACACCTGGCGTGTCTTCCATTTGCATAACCATTGTTATAGTTTGTCCTTTTTCATTTTCATGAAATGGAAAGATATCATCCTTATATTTATAAAAAGAGCTTCTGCTGATACCAATTACTTCTGCGGCTTCTTGTATCGTTCCTACCTTTTCAGTAGCTAACATACGTTTTGCTTCGACCACCTTAAGTAATACTTCTGGAACTGCTTTTTTCTTTACTACATAATACTTTGTACTATCCATGATTGCTCCCTTTCTGGATGTTCTCCGAATACCTTTGATTTCTTTGCTTTAAATATGCATTAATAAATGGATCAATTCCACCATCCAAGACATTAGTTACATTTCCAGATTCTTCATTCGTTCTGTGATCCTTCACTAAAGTATAAGGCTGCATAACATAGGATCTAATTTGATTTCCAAATCCATTTTCTTTAACCTCTCCTCGGATATCTGACACTTTTTCTGCCTGTTCTGTTTGCTTAAGCAGGTATAACTTTGCTTTCAACATCTGCATGGCTTTTTCTTTATTATTGTGTTGGGAACGTTCATTTTGACATTGTACTATAATTCCAGTTGGTAAATGTGTAAGACGAATAGCAGATGATGTTTTGTTGACATGCTGTCCACCTGCTCCACTGGCACGATAGGTATCTATCTTCAAATCATCCTCATTTACTTCCAAATCAATCTCATCTTCCATATCAGGAATCACATCACAAGAAGCAAAGGATGTCTGCCTTTTTCCTGCCGCATTAAACGGAGAGATACGAACCAATCGATGCACACCTTTTTCAGACTGCAAGTATCCATAGGCATTCTCACCATTCACTTCAAATGTAACCGTTTTTATACCAGTAATATCTCCGTCTAAATAATCCAATACTTCCACAGAGAACCCTTTTCGCTCTGCCCAGCGATTATACATACGGTAGAGCATACTTGCCCAATCACAGGACTCCGTTCCACCTGCTCCCGCATGTAATGTTACAATTGCATGATCTCGGTCGTATTCTCCTGAAAGCAAAGTCTGAATACGCAGTGTTTCATAAGCTTCCTGGAACCTTGTCAACTCTATTTCAACTTCCGCTGCAATACTGTCATCCATTTCCTCATATCCCATTTCAATTAGAATCTGTATATCTTCATATTGGGCATCTAAGCCCTCCATCGCTTTTACAATATCTTGCAGGCTTTTTAGCTCTTTCATAATATGCTGGGAACGTCTTGCATCATCCCAGAAATTTACTGCTCCAATTTTACGTTCTAATTCTTCAATGGTTTCTTTCTTTGCTGTTAAGTCAAAGTGAATCCCTCAATTCATCCAGGGCTTCCTTGTATGTGCTGATAATACCTTTGTATTCGTCTAACGTAACCACTAAATCACCTCTTTCTTTAAAAAGGCATGACAGATCACTGCTCGTATTCTGCCACACCTTCGCTTATCTGCTAATTTCGTCCGCAGCATTGTTTATATTTTTTCCCGCTGCCACAAGGACATGGATCATTGGGATAAATCTTCTTTTCTTCTCTCTTTTTTGGAGTATGGGCTGCCGAATCATCTTTATTTGTTCCGGTAACTTTTGCGACCTGCTCTCTTTCCACTTTTTGTTCCAGCTTAACACTAAACAACAAACGAACCGTGTCTTGTGCAATAGCATCTGTCATGGCACCAAACATTTCGTATCCTAACATTTTGTATTCTACCAAAGGATCCCTCTGACCATAAGCCTGTAATCCAATCCCCTGACGAAGCTGATCCATATCATCAATATGATCCATCCATTTGGCATCAATTACTTTTAATAAAATAACACGCTCCACTTCTCTTAAGTGTTCCGCTTCTGGGAATTCTGCTTCTTTAGCTTCATAAGCCTTGACTGCACGCTCTTTTAATAAATGCTTTAATTCCTTTTGACTCATATCTTTTACTTCATCACTATAAACTGTTTTGATAGGAAGTGTTGCATGAAGATTTACATCTAATTCCTTCAAATTCCATTCATCTGACTCTAAATCCGGTGAAATACAAGAATCCACTACATTTTCTACATAATCTGTAATCATACAATAAATGGAGTCTCTCATATTCTCTCCATCTAATACTCGTCTTCTCTCTTCATAAATAATTTCTCTTTGCTCATTCATGACCTGGTCGTAATCCAACAAACTCTTACGAATACCAAAGTTATTATTTTCTATCTTCTTTTGTGCCTTTTCAATAGCATTAGATAACATTTTATGTTCAATCTGCTCACCTTCCGCTACTCCTAAAGCTTCAAAAACATTTAATAGTCTTTCCGAACCAAAGAGTCTCATCAAGTCATCCTCTAAAGAAATATAAAATCTCGATTGTCCCAAATCTCCTTGACGTCCTGAACGACCACGCAGCTGATTATCAATACGTCTTGACTCATGACGCTCTGTACCAATAATCTTCAACCCGCCGACTTCCTTCGCCTTATCATCCAGCTTAATATCTGTACCACGTCCAGCCATGTTGGTAGCTATTGTCACGGCTCCATGTATACCTGCTTCTGCTACGATTTCTGCTTCCATTTCATGGAATTTAGCATTCAGAACTTTATGTGGGACACCTTTTTTCTTTAGCATCTTACTAAGAAGTTCTGAAGTTTCGATAGTAATCGTACCCACTAATACCGGCTGCCTCTTCTCATACGCTTCCATAATCTCATCAATAACTGCATTATATTTCTCTCGTTGAGTTTTGTATACCGCATCTTCCAAATCTTCTCTACGAACTGGCTCATTAGTTGGAACTTCTATAACATCCATTCCATAAATATCACGAAATTCCTTTTCTTCCGTAATAGCAGTACCTGTCATACCACTTTTTTTATCGTATTTATTAAATAAGTTCTGGAAGGTAATGGTTGCCAGTGTTTTACTTTCTCTTTTGACCTTTACATGCTCTTTGGCTTCGATTGCCTGATGTAAACCATCTGAATAGCGTCTTCCCGGCATAATACGTCCGGTAAATTCATCTACAATCAAGACTTCATCATCTGTTACCACATAATCTTGGTCTCGAAACATTAGATTATGTGCCCGAAGTGCTAATATAATATTATGCTGAATCTCAAGATTATCCGGATCTGCAAGGTTGTCTAAATGAAAGAACTTTTCTACCTTCTTGACTCCATCTTCTGTGAGATTGATATTTTTCTCTTTTTCATTTACTATGAAATCACCAGTTTCTTCAATGTCTTCTCCCATGATGGCATTCATTTTAGAAAATTCTCCGCTGGCTTCTCCACGTTCCAACTGTCTTGCTAATATATCACATGCTTCATACAACTTGGTAGACTTTCCACTTTGTCCTGAAATAATAAGTGGAGTTCGTGCCTCATCAATTAATACGGAGTCAACCTCATCTATAACAGCAAAATGAAGACCCCTTTGTACTAGCTGTTCCTTGTAAATAACCATGTTATCTCTTAAGTAGTCAAATCCCAATTCATTATTTGTTACATAAGTAATATCACAATTATAAGCAGCACGCCTTTCTTCATTGTCCATACTATTTAGAACCACACCCACGGTCAATCCCAGGAATTCATGCACTTTTCCCATCCACTGAGCATCACGGTTTGCAAGGTAATCATTTACCGTTACAATATGTACTCCATTTCCTGAAAGAGCATTTAAATAAGCTGGCAAAGTAGAGACTAATGTCTTACCTTCACCTGTTCTCATTTCTGAAATTCTTCCCTGATGCAGAATAATTCCACCTAGCAGCTGTACTCTGTAATGTCTCATATGAAGTACTCTGGTTGCTGCTTCACGAACCGCTGCATAGGCTTCTGGAAGGATATCATCTAAGGTCTGTCCTTCTGACAATCTTTCTTTAAATTCTTTTGTTTTATCTCTCAACTGAATATCCGATAACTGCTGCATCTCTTCTGCCAATAATTCGATCTGATCTGCAATTGGATAAATTCTTTTTAATTCATTTTCACTATGTGTACCAAATATCTTTTCTATTACATTCATCAACTTACTCCTTGTTCTGAGAATTTAATCTAGACTCCATTCTACCACTATATAAAGTGGAGTTCAACCTGTTTATAAACTCTTTATAGTTCCATATGGAATCTGTCCCCCAAATAAATCCAAGGCACTTCCTATGGTGAAATCCATCTTATTCTGACTCCATATTTGAAATTCTTCTAAATCCTTTAAGGTGCCAATCCCACCAGCATAGGTAATTGGAATTCCTTGATATTCTCCCAATAGCTGTACCAGCTCCCTTTCTACACCCTTTGCTTTTCCTTCTACGTCCACTCCATGAATCAAGAATTCATCACAATATTCTGTAAGCTGATCCAAAAGCTGATATGTAATTTCTACATTTGTGGTGTTTTGCCATCGATTCGTTACAATAACATAAGTCTCTTCTTTCTTTTTACAGCTCAGATCCAATACCAAATGTTGTTTACCAATTCGTTTTTTTAATTGTTCCAGTGCATCCCATCTAATGACTCCATCCCGAAATACAAAAGAAGTTACAATGACATGACTTGCTCCTTGTGTTAGATATTCTGCTGCATTATCTGCCGTTATTCCTCCCCCCACCTGGAGACCTTGTGGATAGGCAGCCAATGCTTGAAATGCCTGTTGTCTTGTAGCCTCATAATATGGAGAACTATTAGGATTCAATAGAATCACATGTCCACCGCTTAATCTATCTTTCTGATAAAGCTTGGCATAATAATCAGCTCCATAAGACGAAGTAAAGTTCGTATCTACACCTTGGTCATTATCTGCTAGTGAAGCTCCAACAATTTGTTTCACTACACCATTATGTATATCAATACATGGTCTGAATTTCATCTCATTTTCCTTTCTATCACCTTGTATAAGGCATAATGGTATATTATAACATATCTTAATACACAATAGAATGTCCACAAAGTGAACATTCTATTAAGATATATCATGATTTACTGTCCTTCATTTGTCATATTAGGATCGGTAGTTTTATCTGGTACTCCATTTTGATTCGCATCATTTTTCATATCCTGGGTACTCTTCTTCACATCGTTTACCCCTTGATCCGTTTCTTCTTTCATGTCGTTTCCAATGTCTTCTAACATACCATCCTCATTTGTTGTTTCATTCGTTACTGCATCATTATTTGTAGCATCCTTTTCTTTGGTACTGCAGGCTGTCATCCCAGTCAAGACCCC
The DNA here is from genome assembly GCA_036656615.1 of Lachnospiraceae bacterium. Classification (GTDB taxonomy): domain Bacteria; phylum Bacillota; class Clostridia; order Lachnospirales; family Lachnospiraceae; genus CAUPWF01. The sequence continues at coordinate 146,446 of JAVXHY010000001.1, forward strand.
AACACATAACATTAAAATCAATAACTTTTTCAATTGTTTCATTTTATATGTTCCTCTTTTCTTTGAATTGATAATTAAGAATTTTCATCTTGTTACTATCATCCGCAAAAAGAGATGCTTTATACTATATAATTTTGGAAAAATTTACTCTTCTACAATTACACCGGAACGATATGCCTTTAGTAGCGCTTCCAAGTCAATAATTCGTTCCTTTAATTCTTTCCCGGTATCCGTATCACCTACCTGCTTTCTTTGTACCACACGCTTCACTATGGTACTTTCCGAATGAATGTCACTTTCCTTCTCAATGGCAGATTCCGTTGATTCAAATGGCTCATGTGCAACTAGTATCAATCCATAAGAATTGTAAATTAACGTATACCCTGCAATTCCTGTTTCTTTTTGATAGGCCTTGGAAAATCCCCCATCAATGACAAGAACCTTCCCATTGCATTTGATCGGATTCTCTCCATTTTTACTTTTGACTGGAACATGCCCATTGATAATATGAGCCCCTTCTGTAGGAAGTCCGAATTCTTTAAGGATGGAATCTACTACAGCTTCATTCTCCAACAAATAGTAATAGGGACTTTTCTTTTCTACATGTGTTTCTTTATCCTTTATTAAATATCGCTCAAAGGTAGCCATTTTATCTTTTCCAAATAGTGGTGAATTAGGATGCAGCCAAATATACCACATTAAATCTTTTCCTCTTTCTCGTTCTTTTGCATTCAAAGAAAAGAATCCTTTTCTTACATAGCTGTCTAATACATCGTACCATGATTTTCCCTTATATTTTTTCCCAAAGAGTTCAATTTCTTTTAAGCTTCCATCTTCTTCCAAGATAACGCAGCCATGATACAGCAAGTTCGTATTAAACACCTTATACAAACTCCCTTTTGCTAATAAAAATTTCATATGAGTCTGTAATTTCTCACAATTTAAAAAGACTTGCTCCAGCCGATCCATAATATTAGCTTCTTCCTTTGTTAATGCATATGGGTTTTTGGGATCTAAGGTTGGAAAATTCGTATCTTGTAATTCATATTCTTTCCCATTGAGAGTAATGGTACCCGCTTCTAAATTCATACAATGTAATAAATTTCTATCTTCCAATTCAAATTTGGGATATTTCTTAATAATTTGTCCTTCTATTTTAAATTGAATGACTGAAATTGCCTTGTGCATTTTGGTTTCCATTTCTGTTTCTTTTAAATTGGGTCCTATGCCAGCTCGTGGTCTGAAACATTCACAAGGATCTTCCTTATATATATTAAGCGCAAACGTGGCAAGTGGAAGTAAGTTGATACCATATGCCTCCTCCAAAATATCCAAATTCCCATAACGGGCACATATTCGTATTACATTAGCAATGCAGGCTTTTTGACCAGCGGCTGCTCCCATCCAAAGCACATCATGATTCCCCCACTGTATATCAACAGAGTGATAACTCATTAATTTATCCATAATAAGATGAGGTCCGGGACCTCTGTCATAAATATCCCCTACAATATGAAGGTGGTCCACAACTAAACGCTGAATTAATTCACATAAAGCAATAATAAATACTTCTGCCCGTCCTATTTTAATAATTGTATTTACAATCTCATTATAATACGATTCCTTATCACTCAAATCTGTCTTTTCTGTAATAAGTTCTTCAATTACATAGGCAAAATCCTTAGGCAATGCTTTTCTTACTTTAGATCGTGTATATTTACTAGATACTCGTTTACTTACTTCAATCAAACGATATAAAGTTATTTTACACCAATCCTCCATATTCTTTTCCTTTTTTACAATCATATCCATCTTTTCTTTGGGATAATAAATAAGAGTAGCTAAAGATTGTTTGTCTCTGCTACTCATGGTATTCCCAAATACGTCGTCGATTTTTCTGCGCACGGAACCAGAGCCATTTTTTAATACATGGGAAAAAGCCTCATTCTCTCCATGTATATCTGTCATAAAATGCTCTGTTCCTTTTGGCAGATTCAAAATTGCCTGAAGATTAATAATCTCCGTTGACGCCGAAGCGATAGATGGATACAAATCAGATAGTCGCTCCAAATATTTGAATTCTAACGCTCTCATTTATAACCTCCTTCTACCATTTATACATTTCTATATTATTTATAACTATATATCTAACTAGGATGCTGCAATCACATGACTCATATCATAAAGTCCTGGTGCTTTTCCTGCAAGAAATTTGGCCGCTTCAATGGCACCTTTTCCAAATACTGCTTTGGAATATGCCGTATGCTTAAATTCAATGACCTCATCTGCTCCTGCATAAATTACCTCGTGCTCACCTACGATACTTCCTCCTCGTACAGCCACTACACCGATTTCTTTCTTTTCACGTTTTTTTCTTTCCTGACTTCTATCAAATTTATATGCATATTCATGATTTAACACTTCATTTACAGAGTCTGCCAATGCAAGTGCTGTTCCACTTGGTGCATCTACCTTCTGATTGTGATGCTTTTCTACAATCTCTATATCAAAGCCGGCAGGCGCCAATATCTTCGTTGCATCCTGCAGTAACTTTAACAGCATATTAATTCCAAGTGACATATTCGCAGATTTTAAAACTGCAACTTTATGACTTGCTTCTTCTACCTTCTGTAGCTGGCTCTTAGATAATCCCGTGGTACATAAGATAACCGGAATCTGCTTCTCCACACATACGTCTAACAGATCATCTGCCGCAGCTGCATTTGAAAAATCAATAACCACATCCGCCTTTACATTACACTTCCCAATATGTTCAAATACTGGATAATCATTCACTTCCTTTGCAAACTGATCAATTCCCGCAACTATTTTTATATGTTCATCCTCTTCTATCAATCGCGTAATTGTCTGTCCCATTCTCCCATTGCAGCCATGCATAATTACATTTACCATATCTCATTCTCCTTTTCCGATACTCGGTGTAACTTAATTGTTCAAAGCATATCATATAAAAGAGCACATTTCAAGTCAAACACCTATGTCTCCCAAGGGCTCTACCATGACATGCAAACAGTTTATCTTATACAAAAAAATCACTACTGATATCCTTTCTTGCAAAAATAAATATCCTGCAAAAAAGCATATCCATAGTGAATTTTTATCCTCTTAAATACTATACAACTTTTATTCCGAACTCTCGCATTGCCTGTTCTAATTTCTTAGCATTTGCCTCGGTCATCTCAGTCAATGGCATACGTAAACTTCCCACATCCATACCCATAAGATTAGCTGCTTTCTTAACCGGAATTGGATTCACTTCACAAAATAGTTTGTCAATTAGAGGGATTGCTTTCAGTTGAAGCTCTCTGCTTCCTGCAACATCACCTGCAAAGAATTTTGCACATATATCATGAGTCACTTTTGGCTGAATATTAGCCAACACTGAAATAACTCCAATTCCACCCAACGACAGCAGTGGAACAATCTGATCGTCATTTCCTGAATACAAATCAATCTCTCCATTGGTTAATTGCATGATTTTCGCCACCTGTGAAATATTGCCAGAGGCTTCTTTCACTCCTACAATATTATCTACATCCTTCACAAGTGTTGCAACAGTTGCCGGCTCAATATTACATCCTGTTCTGCTTGCTACACTATACATAATAATTGGTGTATCTACTTCTTTTGCAATGGATGTATAATGCTGTATAAGTCCTTGCTGCGTTGCCTTATTGTAGTAAGGTGTTACAATCAGCAAACCATCTGCACCTGCAGCCGATGCTTCTTTTGCAAAACTAACTGCTGTTTTTGTACAATTCGATCCTGTACCTGCAACAACAGGAACTCTTTTCTTTGCAAAATTAATCGCCATCTTAATACATTCCATGTGCTCTTCTTCCGTCAAGGTACTGGCCTCTCCGGTAGTCCCACATATAATAATGCTATCCGTTCCATTATCACAATGATAATTAATTAGTTCCTCTAATTTCGCGTAATTCACGCTTCCATCTTTGTGAAATGGTGTAATAATTGCCACACCTGATCCTTTAAAAATAGCCATAATATCCCTCCTCACATCAATTAAATCTGTTGGTTATATATAACCAATAATAGTTAAAGGAATAATAGCATTATTTAATACCAATGTCAATGAAAGTCATAAATTCTTCTAGTCCTCTATACACTCAAGCTTGCTTACCGAAACCTCATAAGCAATTCTTTTTTCTGCATCTGCTTCAGATATTTTTTTCACATATTCTCTGCTTTGAATCCGGCCTAATACCTGTACATGTTCTCCCACTCCAAAACTAGATGCATATCTTGCGTTACGTCCCCAACAAATGCAGGGAATATAGTCGGATTTTCCATAAGGTCGGTTTACTGCTAATAGAAGATCTGCAATTTCTCTTCCCAATGGCGTTTTTCGATAAATCGGTGCTTTGCATATGTAACCATCGAGAAAAATACTGTTGGTCTTTGCTCCATCTAATTCTTCATCTACAAAAGATACCTCCCTGACAAATACCGATAACACCAGCCTGTTTTTTTGCTCATCGTGCCTATTATAAGAGCGGAACTGACCACTCACCATAATATATTCTCCTCTATAATCTTCTGTAACATCAATTAAACGCTCTGAGACCATCAATGGGATTCGATCATCCGAACTGCTTAATCTCTTTACTAAGACATCTACCATATAGAAGCCTTCCCCAAATACCTCATGACTAAAAACAAACTCTGAAGCCACCTCTCCCATAATTGTTACTTGATTGTTTTCAATAACCTTATCTGACATAATTTGTAAATCTCCCTTCCTCTGAATCGTATTCTTGTCTATACTATGTCTATGATTTTTTTTATTCTTTTAGAACAAAAACTTGTAAATTGCTGAAAATGTGGTAAACTGTATAACGGTTGGTAAATAGTAACCAATCGACTCATCTCTCTGGTCAAACCCTGCCAGCAAGCCTGAGTCGCAACCTTTCACAAGAAATAACATAGATATAGAAGAGGAAAAGAATGAAAATAAAACGCGAAGATATTAGAAATATTGCGATCATAGCCCATGTTGACCACGGTAAAACTACATTAGTAGATGAGCTGTTAAAACAAAGTGGTGTGTTTCGTGCAAATCAAGAAGTAGCAGAACGTGTCATGGACTCTAATGATATTGAGCGAGAACGTGGCATTACAATTCTGGCAAAAAATACAGCTGTTTATTATAAGGACACAAAAATAAATATTATTGATACTCCTGGACATGCTGATTTCGGCGGTGAAGTTGAACGTGTTCTTAAAATGGTAAATGGAGTTGTTTTAGTAGTAGATGCGTTTGAAGGTGCTATGCCTCAAACTAAATTTGTTCTACGTAAAGCTTTAGAATTGAATTTACCTGTTATTGTATGTATTAATAAAATAGACCGCAGCGAAGCACGACCTGATGAAGTAATTGATGAAATCCTGGAATTGTTTATGGATTTGGATGCTTCTGATGATCAGTTGGACTGTCCATTTGTATACGCTTCTGCCAAAGCCGGTCACGCAGTATTGGATTTAACGGAAGATCCTCAAAATATGGTTCCATTATTTGAAACTATTTTAGACTATATTCCAGCTCCAGAAGGTGATCCTGATGCAGAAACCCAAGTTTTAATTAGTACCATTGATTACAATGAATATGTAGGACGTATTGGTGTTGGTAAAGTTGATAACGGAATCATTCGTGTCAACCAAGATATGATGTTAGTAAATGAACATGAACCTGACAAACAAAAGAAAGTAAAAATCAGTAAGCTATATGAATTTGATGGTCTTGATAAGGTAGAAGTTAAAGAAGCTACGATTGGTTCTATTGTAGCAATTTCCGGAATCACAGACATTTCTATTGGTGATACATTATGTACACCTAACAATCCAGTAGCCATACCTTTCCAGAAAATATCAGAACCTACAATTGCAATCCAGTTCATGGTAAATGACAGTCCTTTTGCTGGATTAGAGGGGAAATATGTTACCTCTCGTCATATAAGAGAACGTTTGCTGCGAGAATTAAATACAGATGTAAGCCTTCGAGTTGAAGATTCTGATACTGCTGACAACTTTCGTGTATCGGGACGTGGGGAACTTCATTTGTCTGTATTGATTGAAAATATGAGACGTGAAGGCTATGAATTTGCTGTAAGTAAAGCCGAAGTCCTTTACAAAGAAGATAAAAACGGTAAAATTTTGGAGCCAATGGAAATTGCTTATGTAGATGTACCGGATGAATTTACCGGAACCGTTATCGACAAGCTAAGCCAACGAAAAGGTGAGCTTCGTGGTATGAGTGCATCTAATGGTGGTTATACTCGTTTGGAATTCCTTATACCTGCTCGTGGATTAATTGGATATCGTGGTGAATTCTTAACTGATACAAAAGGAAACGGAATCATTAATACTGCTTTTGAAGGCTATGAACCTTTCAAGGGCGAGATTCAATATCGCAAGCAAGGTTCTTTGATCTCCTTTGAAACCGGAGAATCTGTAACTTATGGTCTATTCAGTGCTCAAGAGCGAGGTACATTATTCATTGGTGCTGGTGAAAAAGTATACAATGGTATGGTAATTGGACAAAATGGTAAAGCAGAAGATATTGAACTTAATATCTGTAAAACAAAACATTTAACAAATACACGTTCTTCTGGTGCAGATGACTCTTTAAAGCTTACTACACCAAAAGTATTAAGCTTGGAAGAAGCACTTGATTTTATAGATACCGACGAACTACTTGAAGTAACTCCAAAGTCTTTGAGAATTAGAAAGAAAATCTTGGATTCAAAAATGCGAAAAAGAAGTTCCAAATAATTTAAAGCAATAAAAAAGTGTCTTAAGTAATTTGTAAATTACTTAAGACACTTTTTTATTATTCTTCATTATATAATGTGTATATCAAAGTGCATTTTTTATATTTTCCAACACTTTGTTACTCAAGCGCTCTCCTGCTTGTTTGGTCATTCCTGAAGATTGATTAACACATCGAACATTCAAATATTCTGCAAGAATACCTTCTTCATCACCTAAAGCCATTCTTGTATCACATAAGAAATAATTATCTTTTTGAATCCACTCCTTAAATACATCCCAGTCATAAGATGGGCTCAACCCGGTATTGATTAAAATTTTACGGCTACCCATACACTCGAACTGTTCCTTATGTAATACAATTGTATTCTTATTCAGACAGGTACAAATGACTTCACATTCCTTTACCAGTTCATTCAGCTCTAGGTATGGAATTCCTTCTTTCTCTGCTTCCGGTTTTCTTGTACGACTGTAATAAGACACGTCAGCACCAAAATAACGTAATCCTTTGGCAACCATGCTACCGGAAGTTCCAAGTCCCACAATTCCCACCTTCAAGCCAGTCAATTCCCGCGGTTCCTCTGACCATTGATATCCTTGGAAACCATGCAGTACCTGTACGAGTTCACTGACTACAAATTCCACCACACCTTCGTCTCCATAATCTCTGATTCCAGTAACCGGAATACCTCTTTCTCTGGCGCAGGCTATATCCACATTAGCGCTGGCTTCTGAATAAAGACTGCAGCACATTCCAATATATCGAATATTAGGACAATGTTCAATAACATAACGATCAATATTTGTTGTATAACTAACCAACACTGCGTCTGCATCCCCAATTCTTTGAATAATATCTTCGTCATTTAATGGAGTAGTGGTACTTAATACAACTTCATGAGCATACTCTTTCAATGCTTCCTTCGCCTCTGGCAATAAACTAATCGGCTCAATAGCAACTATTTTCTCAAACATCTTTCACCCTCAACTTTCCTTTTCATATGATTAGTATAAACTGCTCTGTCTCTGAAAACAATACCATTCACCCTTCTTTTTTGTTTTCATAATAATTTATAGGTTTTTCATTGCCAAGTAGACTGAATATGAAGTATAATGAACTTATAATACAACCATATTATTTGTGTTATGAAAATATATTGAAAAGGGGCTGACATCATGAATTTTATTATTAGTGGCAAGAACATCGAGGTAACAGCAGGACTAAGAGAAACCATTGAACAAAAATTAGGCAAACTAGAACGGTATTTTACTCCTGAAACAGAAATTGTTGTAACGCTTAGTGTGGAGAAAGAACGACAAAAAATCGAAGTTACTATCCCTGTAAAAGGTAATATAATCCGTTCTGAACAGGTAAGCAATGACATGTATGTTTCCATTGATTTAGTGGAAGAGGTGATTGAAAGGCAGCTGCGAAAATATAAAACCAAATTAGTAGCAAGACACCAAGGCGGTCATAATTTCAAACAAGCTTTTTTTGATAGTGCTGCAGATGGCGATGCGGAAGATGAAGAAGTACGGATTGTACGCACCAAGAGATTTGGCATTAAACCAATGTATGCGGAAGATGCATGTATTCAGATGGAATTGTTGGGACATGATTTTTATGTGTTTTCCAATGCAGAAACTGAGGAGGTAAATGTAGTCTACCGACGTAAAAATAACACCTATGGCTTGATTGAACCAGAATTTCAATAGAGTCTTCTTAACTTACAGATAGAAAAATCCCCGGGATTCTTTACAGGAAGCCCGGGGGTTTTTCAAAAGAGAAGCAATTCTTGATTTATTTTTGCAAAGTAGCAGTCTTTGATTGTATTTATTTCTATAGTTCCATTCGTTTTTTCTACAGCCTCAGCACAAACACTATCTACCAGTTCTATAGGTATCATAACTTCCACTTCTACTTTCTGTGTATATCTAGACTCTAAAATTGCAAGTCCTCTTTGCCCCAGAATAAATTGTATCTTTCCCAGTCCATTATAATCCGTTGTAAAGCAAAGCTTTCGACCCAATATTTTTGTTATGATGTTACTTTGATCTAATCCTTCTTTTACTGCACCGGTATATGCACGTACTAATCCCCCTGTTCCAAGAAGTGTTCCACCAAAATAACGGGTTACAACAACTAAGGTATCATGAAGCCCACGCCCCATTAACACATCGAGCATTGGTTTGCCAGCTGTTCCACTTGGTTCTCCATCATCACTGCACCTTTGTATTTCAAAGCCCTCACCCAAGACATAAGCAAAACAATGATGGTTTGCTTTCCAGTGCTGCTTTGTAATAGTCTCGATCTGTAAAATAGCATCCTCTTCCGTTTTAATTGGAACTACCTGACCAATAAACCGAGATTTTTTTTCTATTAATTCTCCTTCTCCACCTTCAAATACGGTTTGATATTCCTTTAACATCTGCGTTCCCTTTTCTGCTTTCATATTCTCTTTCTACTATACCAGTGAAACTGCTTAATTTCAAAGCTTATTCTTAAGTTTTTCTACATATTTGAGTATTTGACTTACAGAAATAAGTTTGTTATAATTACCAAGATAAAGGAGGCAGTTATTCATGAATTATGGGAAAGAAAAAGCTTCTAAAAAGCAAAGTGATATTTCTTCAAAATCAAAAATGCAAAAGAAAAAAGCCGGTGTAAGGTTTTTTAAAGGCCTTTTAGTATGTTGTATCATATTAGCAATTGTAGGCGCAGCAGGTGCTGGTTTATTTTTTAAAAAAATTTTGAAAGATACACCTCAAATTTCACCAACAGATGTGAAGCCTAGTGGCTATTCAACTACTGTATACACACAGGATGGCGTGGAATTAGAACGCTTTATTTCATCTGGTTCTAATCGTATTTATAAATCAATGCCGGAAATACCTGTTGATTTACAGCATGCTTTCGTAGCAATCGAAGATGAACGTTTTTACCAGCATAATGGTATTGACTTGCAAGGTATTGCCAGGGCAGCCGTTGTAGGTCTTACAAGGGGTAATTTCTCCGAAGGTGCCAGTACCATTACTCAACAATTAATCAAAAACAATGTATTTCCGAATTTTACAAAAGAAAAGACATTTTACGATCGTGTAGAACGAAAATTACAAGAACAATTTCTTGCAGTAGAAATTGAAAAACAAATGCCAAAAGATGAAATATTAGAAGCTTATATGAACACCATTAATCTTGGTCAAAATACCTTAGGTGTGCAATCTGCTTCCCGTCGTTATTTTAATAAAGATGTATCCGAGCTGACACTTTCGGAAGCTAGTGTTATTGCAGGAATTACTCAAAATCCCGGTCTATATAATCCGGTAACCAATCCACAGGATAACGCTGAGCGAAGAAAAAAAGTATTAGGTGATATGATGAAACAAAAGTATATTACCAAAGAAGCTTATGATGCTGCATTAGCCGATCCGGTATATGAACGCATTCAAAGTACCAATGTGGAAGCGGAAGTAGATTCTCCTTACAGCTATTTTATCGACGAATTATCGAAAAATGTAATTGAAGATCTAAAGACCAAGAAGAATTATACAGATGCTCAAGCTTATAACGCTGTATACAGTGGCGGTTTAAGTATCTATGCTACACAAGATCAAGGCATGCAGCAGATATGTAATGAAGAATTTGACAATCCGGACAATTATCCGGCACTGACAGAAGTTGGTGTGGATTACCGCCTAACAATAACTCGTGGAAATGGAAATGTAGAAAACTACAGTACTGAAATGTTTGCAGACTATATTCGCAATGCGCGTGGCGAGGAATATCCTCTTATATTCTCAGACAATGACCAGGCTGTCGCAGCTGTAGAAGAATTTAAATCTACCCTTGGAATTCAAGAGGGTGATACAATCGTTGAAAAATTAGGCTTATCTCTTCAGCCACAGGCTTCTGTTGTAATTATGGATCAGAAGACAGGCTATGTAAAAGCCATGGTAGGTGGACGTGGTGCCAAAGATGGAAGTCTTTCTTTGAACCGTGCTACAGATACTTATCGTCAACCTGGATCCTGCTTTAAGATCTTGTCTACCTATGCTCCGGCTATAGATGCAGCTGGAAGAACACTTGCCACGGTACTCAAAGACGAACCTTTTAACTATGATAATGGAAAACCTGTAAAGAACTGGTATCCTGGTTACAAAGGAAATGTTACCATACGAAAAGCGATTGAACAGTCCATGAATATCATTGCAGTAAAAACACTGACAGAAATCACACCACAGCTTGGTTTTAACTATTTGAAGAACTTTGGATTCACCACGCTAGAAGATGGAACCAATCCGGACAAGCCTGGCTTTTCAGATATCCAGCAGGCTACTGCTCTTGGTGGAATTACAAATGGTGTAGAAAATATTGAAATGACTGCAGCCTATGCTGCAATCGCAAATAATGGCACTTATATAAAACCAGTTTTATATACAAAGATATTGGACCATGATGGAAATGTGTTGTTAGACAATACCCCAGAAACACACCCTGTTATTCAAGAAACAACAGCTGCACTGCTTACTAATGCAATGATAGATGTTGTTACGAAAGGGACTGGTACCAAAGCCAAATTAAGTAATATGCCTGTATCCGGTAAAACAGGAACAACCTCCGATAACAAGGATATTTGGTTTTCCGCATATACCCCTTATTTAACTTGTTCTGTCTGGGGTGGTTATGATACAAATAAAGACTTAAATGAACACGATACATCCTGGCATTTAGTCTTGTGGCACAATATTATGGAACGAATCCATGCCGGCCTGCCAACGGTTGAATTTACATTACCACCTACCATAGAGCAGAAATCAATTTGTCCTACTTCCGGTTTATTAGCAGTGGCAGATGTATGTCCTGCTTATACAGAGGTATTCGCAGCAGGTACAGCACCAACACAAACTTGTACCACACATGTTGGTTCTTATAAGAAGAAGGATGAGGAAAAACCGAATGAAGCAGCTCCAGCTCCGGCTCCAGCTCCAACTCCGGAAGCTCCGGCTCCGGCTCCAGCTCCGACTCCTACGCCGGAACCTACGCCACCCCCGACTCCGACTCCATAGTGATAAAATACTGAAGAAAAAAACAGCCATCCGTTATGAGATGGCTGTTTTTTAGTTCAATATCATTTTTGCTGCTCCATAAATGCCTGCATCATTTCCTAATTCTGCAAGGGAGAATCGAACATCTTTATTAGAATTAAAAGCATATTCCTGGTATTTTTTCTCAATATAGGGCAAAATAATCTCTCCTGCCTTAGATACTCCACCACCAATTACAATGGTTGCAGGGTCTGCAAGAACCGCAATATTGGCTAGTGCATATCCTAAATAAGTACCAAATTCCTCCGCTATTTCTTTCGCCACCTCATCTCCCGCCTTTACTGCATCAAATACACTTTTCGCACTAAGATCCAAGGGCAAAAGTATACTGGGTCTAGATGTGGCAGCCAGTTTTCTTTTTGCAAGACGTACAATTCCAGTTGCCGAAGCATATTGCTCCAGACATCCCTTCTTTCCACAGCCACATGCTTCCTGTTCCTTATAATTAACACACATATGCCCAATTTCTCCACCTGCACCATTGGCTCCACTTAAAACCCTACCATTTACAATAATTCCTCCGCCAACACCGGTTCCCAGGGTTACCATGATCAAATTAAGATTTCCGTACCCTCCACCTTTCCACATTTCACCTAAGGCTGCTATATTTGCATCATTTCCCACACTTACATGTAATCTAGTCGATTCTTCTATCTCATGTCTAACTTCTTTATATTTCCATCCCAGATTCGCACTGCCACGTACAATACCTTCTTTAGAAACAGGAGCCGGTACTCCCACACCAATACCTAGAATCCGATTTTTTTCTATCTGCTTTTCCTGCAGCTTTTGTTCTATGGATTCTACAATATCTGGAATAATACTCATCCCTTCATTTTCAGTTCGAGTCTTGATTTCCCACCTGTCAATCAGTTGTCCATTAAATTCAAATAGCCCTATTTTAACTGTAGTTCCACCAATATCTACACCAAAACAATAATTCATACCTTGTTCTCCTTGTGTTTTTATTTTTTCTTCGTCAAGTTCTCCTGCACCCGTCGATACAGTTCTTGTGCCGCATTATAACCCATTTGTTTCTGTCTGTGATTCACAGATGCAGCCTCCACTATAATAGCCAGATTTCGACCCGGTCTAATTGGTATCGAGTGACATACTACTTTATTTCCTAGGAACTCCGTATACTCTTCTTCCAATCCCAATCGGTCATATTCCTTATCCTTATTCCAATCCTCCAGCGTAATAACCAAGTCAATATTTTGTGTTTCTCTTACACTTTGTACCCCAAATAGAGTCTTAACATCTACAATTCCAATTCCACGAAGTTCAATAAAGTGGCGGGTAATATCCGGAGCCGTTCCAACTAGTGTTTCATCACTTACTTTATGAATTTCAACAACGTCATCAGTAACCAAACGGTGTCCTCGTTTAATCAACTCTAAAGCTGCTTCACTTTTTCCAATTCCACTTTCTCCCATAATCAATACACCAACACCATTCACGTCAACTAGTACTCCATGAATAGAAATACACGGTGCCAATTCCACATTCAGCCAGCGGATGATCTCTGCCATAAAAGCTGACGTCTTTTTATCTGTTAAGAAAACAGGAATATTTTGTTTGATTGCTTTTTGTAATAGTTCTTCCTCTGGTTCAAGTTCACGGCTAAAAATAATACATGGCATGCTATATGACAACAAGGTATCATATACCTTAGACTTTGTATGCGCCTCTAAGGTCTGCAAATACATATACTCTACATATCCGATTACTTGTACCCTATCTGATTCAAAATGGTCAAAAAAACCTGCTAACTGCAATGCCGGACGATTGATATCCGGTACAAGCACTTTGCGGTCTAAAATCTCAATTTCCGGAGTCAAATTCTTTAAATTCATCTTTTCAACAAGTTTTTTTAATTCTACACCCTTCATATTAGTCTCCTTTTTTCTCATCATTCTTCCTTTAGTATATCATAATCATGAAAAAATTTGTACACACCTTCTGCTGATTTTTCATTCATGGTGGGCAAAGCCTTTAGTTGTTCTACTGTCGCCTCCTTGATCTCATCAAGGCTGGAAAAATTTCTCATTAAATCCTTCCGTCTTGCAGGACCTATGCCCGAAATGTCATCTAATATAGAATGAATCTGCCCCTGCCCCCGAAGCTTTCTGTGAAATTCTATTGCAAATCGATGGGCTTCATCCTGAATTCTAGTAATGAGTCGAAATCCTTCCGAGGATTTATCGATTAAAATCTCTTGGTTGTTATAATATAACCCTCTTGTACGATGATTATCATCTTTTACCATCCCACAAACCGGAATATCAAGATGGAGCTGCTCCAATACCTGTAAAGCAATATTGACTTGCCCCTTCCCGCCATCCATCATAATTAAATCTGGAAAAGAAGTAAAACGTCCCAGTTCTTTTCCATCCTCCTGTTCTAGAAGTCCGTGTTTAAATCGCCTGCTTAATACTTCTTCCATAGAGGCATAATCATCCGCTCCCTGAACCCCTTTGATTTTGAATTTTCTATAATCATTTCTTTTTGGTTTACCACGTTCATACACAATCATGGAACCTACAGAAGCAAATCCATTGGTATTTGAAATATCATATGCTTCCATCCGATTAATATGATCCACTCCAAGTAACTGCTGCAGTTCTTTTACCGCACCTATCGTACGTCCTTCTTCTCTTTTCAGGCGCTCCATATCTGTGTTTAATACTAGTACCGCATTTTTCCTTGCCAGTTCTACTAACTTCTCCTTTGCACCTTTCTGTGGAATACTGATATACACACGGCTTCCCCGCTTTTTTGTCAGCCATTCTTCTAGCACTGCTGCTTCTTCAATTTCCTCTTGAAGCATTAATTCTTTGGGTATATAAGGTGTTCCTGCATAAAATTGTTTGATAAAGCTACCTAGTATTTCACCTTTTGAATCTCCTGGAGCTATCTTTAGATAGAAGTGATCTCGTCCAATCAGACGCCCGCCTCTTATAAAAAACACCTGTACCACTGCGTCCATTTCCTCTGTCGCTACTGCTAAGATATCCTTATCTTCACCATCACTATTTGTAATCTTTTGCTTTTGAGCAATCTGTTTTACACTAGCCAGTAATTCTCGATATTCAATTGCTTTTTCAAAACGCATTTCCTGAGATGCTTGATTCATTTTATCTTCCAATTCTTTCATTAGCACTTCGTAATTTCCATTTAGAAAGGATATGGCCTGATTCAAAGATTGTCTGTATTCTTCTTTAGAAATATATCCCTGACAAGGTGCATTACATTGCTTGATATGATAATTCAGACAAGGACGCTCCAATCCAATATCCTTTGGAAGATTTCGATTACAACTTCTTATATGATAGATTTTTCTTATAAGTTCAATTGTATCCTTTACTGCTCCAGCACTTGTATAGGGTCCAAAATATTTTGCCTTATCCTTTGCCATTCTTCTTGCGAAAAAAATCCTCGGGAACTCTTCATTTACGGTAACCTTGATAAAAGGATAAGATTTATCATCCATAAGCATGGTATTATATTTCGGGTGATGTTCCTTAATAAGATTGCATTCTAACACCAAAGCTTCTAGTTCTGAATCTGTAACAATATATTCAAACCGTGTGATATGAGTAACCATTTGCTCAATCTTCACCCCTTTATTTTTACTGGCTTGAAAATACTGTCTTACTCTGTTCTTGAGACTGATTGCCTTCCCCACATATATAATTGCATCTTGGTCATCATGCATTAAATAAACCCCTGGCTTTGCCGGCAATTTTTTTAATTCTTCCTCTATGTCAAAATTAGATTCTTCCATTCCTCTTATCATCTCCTTTCCGTGTATAAGCTGCTTTTTATAACGGCACAAAGCACCCAATCATTAACCTACCGGGTGCTTTTGCTCATTTTAATTACTCGGATACCAGCGGTGCTTCTTCCAAAGCCACAACTTCCGGATTTTCCTTTTGTTCTTTTATTTCTTGATCTTCCGGCTCTGCAATACCTTGTACCTCACGGAATATTTTCATGAATTCTTTTCCATTAATCGTTTCTTTTTCAATTAAAAATGCAGCAATTTTATCCAAAGCATCTCTATTTTCCAATAATAATCTTTTTGCCTCTTCATAAGATTCCTTCAGCATCTTCATGACTTCTTTATCAATTTCTGCTGCTGTAGCCTCTCCACAATTCGATACTGCACGACCGTCCAAATATCGATTCTTAATTGACTCTAAGCCAATCAAACCAAATTTCTCTGACATTCCATATTGTGTAATCATAGAACGAGCAATCTGGGTCGCTTTTTCTATATCATTAGAAGCTCCTGTGGTCACTGTATCAAATACAATTTCTTCTGCTGCACGACCTGCCAGAAAACCAACCAACATGGCTTCTAATTCTTTCTTTGTGTTCAGGAACTTTTCTTCCTCTGGTGTCTGCATCACATACCCCAAGGCTCCCATGGTTCTTGGTACAATTGTAATCTTTTGTACCGGCTCTGAATCTTTCTGCAACGCACTGACTAAGGCATGTCCTACCTCATGATAAGATACAATGCGTCGTTCCTCTGCATTCATAATTCTATCCTTCTTCTCTTTTCCTACCAGCACTACCTCAACGGCTTCAAATAAATCCGCCTGAGATACTACCTGACGACCATTCTTAACTGCATTAATTGCCGCTTCATTTATCATATTCGCTAAATCCGAGCCCACCGCCCCTGAAGTTGCCAAGGCAATTGCTTCTAAATCAACCGTTTCATTCATTTTTACATCTTTGGCATGAACCTTCAAAACATCCACACGACCCTTTAAATCTGGTTTATCTACCACGATTCGACGATCAAAACGTCCCGGACGAAGTAGTGCAGGATCTAGAATCTCTGGCCGGTTCGTAGCTGCCAATAACAAAAGACCCTTGTCTGTATCAAATCCATCCATTTCAGCCAGTAGCTGATTCAAGGTCTGTTCACGTTCATCATTGCTGCCCATTGCATTGTCACGGCTTTTACCGATTGCATCAATTTCATCAATGAAAATAATACAAGGTGCCATCTTCTGTGCTTCCTTAAATAAATCACGAACTCTAGATGCTCCTACCCCCACATACATCTCCACAAATGCAGAGCCTGACAGTGAAAAAAATGGAACCTTAGCTTCTCCTGCTACTGCTTTAGCCAAAAGTGTCTTTCCAGTTCCCGGAGGTCCGACTAGAAGTGCCCCTTTCGGAAGCTTTGCACCAATTCCCGTATATTTTCCAGGATTATGAAGGAAGTCTACTACCTCCTGCAAGGATTCCTTGGCTTCATCCTGACCTGCTACATCCTTAAAGGTGATTCCTGTTTCTTTTTCCACATAGAGCTTGGCATTGCTCTTTCCAACTCCCATCATGCCGCCGCCCTTAGACATTCGCCGCATAATAAAACTTAGACCGATCCAAATAATTGCAAATGGTAATATAATACTGATAAACATATTAAACAGCATGGCAGATGCAGAATCTGGTATGACCTGTCCATATTCAATTCCTGCTTTATACAACCGATCTGATAATGTCTCATCCCTTACTACCCCTGTATAGTATGTGACCTTAATAGCCTTGCTATCTTGCTTTTTAGGTGTAATGACTAAACGGTCCGAATCGATTTCAACCTTCTTCACCTTACCTTCATCTACCATCTTAAGAAATTTGCTATAGGTAATTTCTTTTGAAGTACTGTCCTGCATAAATTGATATAAGCCAAAAACTAAAAAGGCTGTAATCAATGTTGTAAAAACAATAATACTAAGACCCTGTTTATTATTCTTTGGATCTTTCTTATTGTTGTTATTCTTGTTTTGATTGTTATCCATTTTTATCCTCCTATGTACCATCTTCTTCATTATACGGACACACCAACTATAAATCAATAAAAACATTATGAAATGACGAACACAATTCTAAATCTTTTCTAAACTTCATTTTTGTAGTATACTATTAAAAGTAATGTTGATTACTATTGACAAAATGAAAATCAGAAAAGGAAAGAACACATATGAAAATTGGATTTGACAACGAAAAATATCTGACTATGCAATCAGAGCATATCCGAGAACGAATTAATCAATTTGATAACAAGCTTTATTTGGAATTTGGCGGAAAGCTTTTTGATGACTATCATGCTTCCAGAGTCCTTCCCGGCTTCGCTCCCGACAGTAAGCTTCGTCTTTTGATGCAATTATCTGATCAGGCAGAAATCGTAATTGTAATTAGTGCCGGCGACATTGAAAAGAATAAGGTTCGTGGTGATTTGGGCATCACCTATGATTCAGACGTTCTGCGCCTGATGGATGAATTCAAAGAAAAAGGCTTATATGTGGGCAGTGTAGTGATTACTCAATACTCTAGACAAAATAGTGCTAATTTATTCAAAGCACGTCTAGAAAAATTAGGCATTAAAGTATACACCCACTTTGCAATTGAAGGCTATCCGTCTAATATCCCTCTGATTGTAAGTGAAGAGGGCTATGGAAAGAATGATTATATCGAAACCACCCGACCACTGGTAATTATTACCGCACCAGGACCAGGAAGTGGTAAAATGGCCACCTGTCTGTCTCAGCTCTATCACGAACACAATAGGGGCGTACGGGCCGGTTATGCCAAATTTGAGACCTTTCCAGTTTGGAATCTTCCTTTAAAGCATCCAGTCAATCTTGCCTATGAAGCGGCTACTGCTGACTTAAACGATATCAATATCATTGATCCTTTTCATTTAGAAGCCTATGGAATCACTACTGTAAATTACAATAGAGATGTGGAGATTTTCCCGGTTCTTGATGCAATTTTCGAGAAAATATATGGAACAAATCCATACAAGTCCCCTACTGACATGGGGGTCAACATGGCTGGAAACTGTATTATTGATGATGGCGTATGTCAGGAAGCTTCCAAGCAGGAAATTATACGCCGGTATTATACTTCCTTGAATAATTTATTAAATGGCATCTGCATGGAAGATGAAGTATTTAAATTGGAACTCTTAATGAAACAGGCTCATTTAACAGTCAATGACCGTAGTGTGGTTGCTGCAGCATTAGACCGTGCCACGAAGACAGGTGCCCCTGCCTCTGCTTTGGAACTTCCCGACGGCAGAATTATTACCGGGAAAACAAGCAACCTGCTAGGAGCTTCTGCAGCACTCATCTTAAATGTACTGAAAGATTTGGCTCATATCGATCACGATACCCATGTTATTTCTCCTGCTGCCATTGAACCTATTCAGAACTTAAAGATCAAATACCTAGGAAGCAAGAATCCAAGACTTCATATTGATGAGGTGCTGATTGCCCTTTCTATCAGTGCCGCTACCAATCCCATTGCACAGCTGGCTTTAGAACAGATTCCAAAGCTTCATGGATGCCAGGTCCATACATCGGTTATGTTAGCAGCCATCGACGAAAAACAATTTAAGAAATTATCCATTCAGTTTACTTCAGAAGCAAAATACGAAAATAAATCCATTTATCATTAATTTAAAAAGGAGGTGCGCACTCATTACTGGGTGCAGCACCTCCTTTTCTTAACTAGGCTGTCATTTTCTCAAATTGAGAATTATAAAGACTTGCATAGAATCCTTTGAGCTTCAATAACTCTTCATGCTTGCCTTGTTCTACAATGTCTCCATCTTTCATGACTAAAATCAAATCTGCATCACGAATAGTGGAAAGACGATGGGCTATAATAAAGCTGGTACGCCCCTTCATCAAGTTATCCATTGCTTTTTGAATCTTCACTTCTGTTCTTGTATCCACAGAACTGGTGGCTTCATCTAAAATCAGTATTTTAGGATCTGCCAAAATAGCTCTGGCAATGGTTAATAGTTGTTTCTGACCTTGAGACACATTACTTGCTTCCTCATTAAGCACCATATCATATCCTTTTGGTAATGTTTTGACAAAACGGTGTACATGGGCTGCTTTCGCCGCTTCTATCACCTCTTCATCAGTTGCTTCTAAGTTCCCATATCGAATATTGTCCTTAATACTTCCATGGAATAACCAAGTGTCCTGTAATACCATTCCAAAAAGCTGTCTTAATTCACTTCGATTAAAATCACGTAAATCATGACCATCCACTAGAATTGCACCACTATTCACATCATAGAATCGCATCAAGAGCTTAATCATGGTCGTTTTCCCTGCTCCCGTAGGTCCCACAATGGCAATTTTCTGGCCTTGTTTAACCTCGGTGGAAAAATGATTGATGATAATGCGATCCTTACTATATCCGAAATGAACATCTTGAAATGTAACATCTCCATTTAAGCCTTCTGTAGATACCGGATGTTCTACGGATTGATCTTCTTCCTCTTCCTCCAGGAATTCAAATACTCGTTCTGAAGCTGCTGCTGTTGACTGCAATAGATTGGCCACCTGGGCTACCTGTGTAATAGGCTGTGTAAAGGAACGTACATATTGAATAAAGGATTGAATATCTCCCACCTCAATGCGACTCTTAATTACAAAGAACCCACCTACAAGTGCTACTGCCACATATCCAAGATTACCCACAAACTGCATAATTGGCATCATCATTCCCGACAGGAACTGTGATTTCCATGCAGAATGATAGAGTTTGTTATTGGTCTCGTTAAAATCCTGTATCACATCTTCCTCTTTATTAAATGCCTTAACAATGGTATGTCCCCCATAAACTTCCTCTACCTGACCATTGACATTGCCAAGATATTCCTGCTGCTCTTTGAAATATTTCTGAGATTTCTTTACAATTACGGAAATCAAACCCATAGAAACCGGCAAAATCAGAAGTGCAATCAGAGTCATTGCAGGGTTGATACTCAACATCATGATTAAGATACCAACAATAGTCGTGAAAGATGTAATCACCTGAGTTGCACTTTGATTGAGACTTTGACTTAGTGTATCAATATCATTGGTAAATCTTGATAATATCTCTCCATGTGTATTTTTATCAAAATAATCCATTGGCATCCGATTGATTTTCTCTGATAATTCTTTTCTCAAACGATAAGTCAGCTTTTGGGATACCCCAGTCATAATAAAGCCTTGTATAAAAGAAAACAATGCACTCACAAGATATAAACAAAGCAGCAATATTAGTATCTGTCCGATTTTTGTAAAATCAATACCACCGCCTCCATGCATTTTAGAAACAAGGCCATGGAAGATCTCCGTGGTTGCTTTCCCCAATATTTTCGGCCCCACAATGGTAAAAACCGTACTTCCAACTGCAAATAAAATGACAAAGAAGATGGCAATTTTATACTGTCCCATATAATCCATTAATTTCTTAATGGTTCCCTTAAAATCCTTGGCCTTCTCCCCTGGTGCCATACCATGGCCTCCCATGGGTCCCTTCCTCATCGGTCCATGTCTCATGGGTCTTTGTTCTGTTGTATTGGTGGATTCTTGATTATTCATAAGCCACTGCCTCCTTATCTAAAGCTTTGTAATCTGCCAGTTCTTCTTCCGACAGCTGAGACATGGCAATCTGTCGATAGACCTCACAGGATTGCAGAAGTTCTTCATGAGTTCCTTTACCTGCAATTGTTCCTTCATCTAAGACAATAATCTGTTCTGCCTGTAAAATAGTACTAATCCGTTGTGCCACAATCAAAACTGTACTGTCAGCTGTCTTTGCCTTTAACGCTTTCCGTAAGGTAACATCCGTCTGATAATCCAAAGCGGAGAAGCTGTCATCAAAGATAAATATCTTAGGTTTCTTAGCAATAGCTCTTGCAATCGATAAACGCTGCTTTTGACCACCGGATACATTTGCACCTCCCTGTGAAATATAACTGTCATATGTTTCGGACTTATCCTCAATAAATTCTGTGGCTTGTGCAATTTCAGCGGCTTCCATCATTTCCTCATCTGTGGCTTTGGTATTACCATATTTAATATTACTGGATATGGTACCGGAAAACAAGATTCCCTTTTGTGGTACATATCCAAGCTCTTCCCTTAGCTCATGCTGGGTAATATCCCGAATATCTTCTCCATCTATACGAATACTGCCTTCTGTCACATCATAAAATCGGGGGATCAAATTAACTAAGGTTGATTTCCCACTTCCGGTACTTCCTATAAACGCAGTTGTCTCTCCCGGTTTGGCCTGAAAAGTAATGTCGGAAAGTACCTCTTCATCTGCCTCTGGATATTGGAAACATACACGATCAAATTCCAGCAGACCCTTCCGACACTCTGGAAGTGTATGGGCATGTCTTGGATCTTTAATTTTCGCTTTGCTAACCAAAACCTCATCCACACGTACTGCTGAAACAGAGGCTCTTGGAAGCATAATAGAAATCATACATATCATAAGGAAGGACATGATAATCTGCATTGCATATTGAATAAATGCCATCATATCTCCTACCTGCATGGTTCCTGCATCCACGCCCTTTGCTCCTGACCAAACAATTAGAACCGTAATTCCATTCATAATCAGCATCATAGTAGGCATCATAAAGGTCATAGCACGGTTTACGAATAGATTCGTCTTTGTTAAATCTTGATTGGCTTCATCGAATCTTTTCTCTTCATATTGTTCTGTACTAAATGCCCGAATAACTGACAGTCCGGTAAGAATCTCTCTCGTCACTAGATTTAGCTTATCTACTAGCTTTTGAACCAGTTTGAATTTCGGCATTACCATGGCAAACAAAGTGATAATTACTAATACAATCAGTACCACCGCTAATGCAATAATCCATGACATAGAAGCATTGGTGCTAAACACCTTGAAGATACCCCCAATTCCCAATATAGGTGCATACAGCACCATCCGCAGCATCATAATAATCAGCATCTGAATCTGCTGAATATCATTGGTACTTCTAGTGATCAAAGAGGCTGTGGAAAATTCGTCGAATTCCCCACTGGAAAATCCAACCACCTTATGGAATACTTTTCCTCTTAAGTCTCGTGCAACAGAAGACCCGACTCTGGCGGAAAGAAATCCTACAATAACACTTGCCAGCATTGCCGCTAATGCAAGTGCCAGCATTTTTCCACCTGCCTTTAAAATATATTGCAGCTGTATCTTGTCTGTATCCAATCCTATCGCCTGATATTCCGCCTTAATAAATACCGTTGCAGATTGTTCGATAATGGAATCCGGCATTTCATCAAATTGCTGATTGATTCCCTTCACAATGGGTGTCAATTGCTCTTGAGGCATCATTTTCAACACCTCGAAGATGGTTGCATCTGGGGGCAATTCGCCCTCTTTCATACCAGCCATGATCTTTGCTTCCAATTCCTTTGCCTGCCCATTCTCTTTGGTTAGACCGGTTACGATCATCATTGGTTTTCCCATGATCTTTGCCAGCTTTGATACTGCCTGATCATCTTTGATTATTTTCTTTTTAATTGCATATTCATCCTTGGACACAACACTTCCCTTATAAGCATCTTTGACCACTTTACGATCTCCCTCTGCCACAAAGATCAAAAGCTTATCCAGTTCACTTTTCCGAATTCTCTTCGGAATCGATGTATCGATTCCCCCTTGCTGTATTCCCACATTCACAATATCTGATGTATATCCCGGCAGTGATAAATCACAATAAGCCTGTATAATCAAAATACCTAGAATCAGAAGAATAACCGGAATAGAGCTTTTTAAATATTTTAATAATTTTCTCATACTTGCGCCCTTTCTAATTCTTTACAATTCGTCAAATTATCCCGCATCTGAATTAACAGTCGCCGAAATAATAATTTCTCCTCTTCACTTATATTAGCAAATAACAGCTTCTCCATTTGATTTAAAACACTTGTAATTTGTACAATACAATTTTGCCCCTTTTCGGTAACTTCTAATCGAATAATTCGTTGATCTGTCTCATCCGATGTTCGAAGAATATATCCCTCATCCTCCATTTTCCTAATTGCAACGGTAACTGAGGGGGGAGTGATCTTGATTTTTTTAGACAATTCCTTTTGAGATAACCCTTTATGTTGATTTAATACAAATAAAATCCCCGCCTGTCCTGGCTTCAAATCATATACCTCTAATAATTGCATCGATTTTTGCATACTTAGATGTGAGATTTGATGCATAAGAAGCTGCAAATGCTGATCTTCCATATTCTCCTCCTTTTAGTTAGATGTCTAACTGTTAGACTAGTACTTTATAACAATATAGTCAAGAAAAAAGTATAAAATTTATATTTTAATTATAAATTTTATACTTTTTTTAGTTAGTTGCCTAATTATTATTTGTAAATGATAAAATGATTTTACAATCACAAAATCGTTCCCATACCTACATGATCTTCATTTCTTCCAAGAGCAATGGCTTCAATTGCACATTCCAACCCTTTTGTAATCATTTCCACTGACATACTTGGTGTACCATCGGGCTTATCTATCACTTGCTCCGGTGCAAATGGAACATGGATAAAACCACCTTTTAACCTTTTATACTTCTTATCAATCATATAGAGTAAATGATACATTACATCATTGCAGACAAAGGTTCCAGCAGTATAAGATATATTTGCCGGAATGCCATTCCTTTTCATATGCCCAACGATTGCTTTTACAGGAATACTCGCAAAATAAGCCGCTGCGCCATCAATTTCGAGGGGTTTATCTATTGGCTGCGCGCCCTCATTGTCTTTGATTCTCGCCTCTGCTAAATTAATTGCAACTTTCTCCACTGTGATATTGGAACGTCCACCTGCCTGTCCCACACATAGTACAACATCTGGCTCTTCTTTCATAATACTTTTTTCTAGGACAATTCCACTTTTCCAATAGACTGTTGGTATTTCTATTGTTGTCACCACTGCCCCTGCTATTTCTTTTGGCAGTCTTTTCACCGCCTCATAAGCCGGGTTTACAGCTTCGCCTCCAAATGGATCAAACCCTGTTACCAAAACTTTCATACTGATAAACCGCCTTTCTAATATACTTCTGGTTCCGGAATGATAATTTTCCCATCCTGCATAATTTGTCTGTTATCTACATAGATATCAGGTTCTTTACAAACCAAATCAAAATGTCCTGTTGCTTCCCACATACCTCCAAGGGCTAGGTTTCTTCCAAACCCAATATGAAATGTACCATAAGCTGATTCATCCTCGATATAGCAATTACCTGCACATTTAGAATAAGAATTCAGTCCAATTCCAAATTCCCCTGCCACATACATTCTAGGGTCTTTGTATTGTCTTAAATAATCACTTAGTTCCCTTCCCGTTTCGGTTTCTTGAATATGAATAATGCTTCCCTTGGTTATCTGAATCTTTGTGGGAACTTGTGCTTTTCCAATATATCCAAGCGATCCATCCACGACCATCACACCTTCTGATTTGGTTTCTTCTATAGGCACATACACCTCAATACTTGCAGAAGAATATCCTTTTCCATCCTTCACTACCCCATTAAAAAAACCTGCATTTCGATTTTGTTTATATAAATGTAAATTTGTTCCCGCCTTTGTTCTTACATGTATAACGGAAGAGAAGTTTAGATATTTCATAATTACCTGTGCCATCATTTTACTTTTCTTTGTATCCATGGTCATAAAATCATAAGAGAGCATAGAAATTCCATTGTTTGTAGAAAGCGGCAGGGAAAGAAATTTACTTCCTCTCTTAATTGCTCTTTTTGCAGCCAACGTTGTAACTAGAGAATAATTTGTAGCCCCGATAATAGCCTTATATCCATCAAAAACTTTTTCGTTTTTATCAAAGAATACACCCACTTGGATTCCCTTTTTTTCTACAATCATCAAATCCACGGAAGTAGTTCTTTTTAATGCATATTGTTTCAGTGCCATAGCCTCTTTCATATGGTCATCGCATGTAACGATCAACAGATTTTCCCATGGTTTTAATCGAATCCAATTACGTATTACAATCTGTGCTCCTCTGTCCAGATCTTCTTCCATAATTCTCCCTTACTTGAATAGAATCATATAGCCAATTTGAAATACCAGAAAAACGAAAGCTAGTACCACTTGATTTTTTATCACTCCAAATCGATCCTTCATATCCAGCATAGCCACTGGAACCACATTGAAATTTGCAGCCATTGGCGTACATAAAGTTCCACAATATCCACAAGTAAGTGCCAACATTCCTATTACTACTGGGTCTGCACCATAGGCTAATACAAAAGGGCCTCCAATTCCAACGGTCATCACTGTAATTGCCGCAAATGCATTTCCCATAATCATGGTAAATAACATCATACCAATTGCAAATACAATAATTCCAAGATTTACATTTCCCTTTGGAATAATTTTCCCTACCAATCCCGCAATCACATCCCCTACACCTGCCATAGTAAATACGGCTCCCAAGCTTGCCAAAAGCATAGGCAGCATGCTAAGCGGTCCCACGGTGGATAAGAGACGTTCCGAGTCTTTTAGAAATACCTGTGGCTTGTTCTCTTTGGAAAATAACATTAAAATAATTACAGATGCTACAATTCCGGCACCCACACCAACCAAAGCACCCAATTGAGTAAACATAGCAAATATAATTGCAAATACACCAATACTTAATGCAGGAATGAATATTTTCATACCCAATTTATCCGACATTTTCTTAGTAAATTCTGGATCTGGATGCTCCTGTGTTCCAATTTTTACTTTTTTTAAGATTGCAGGTATCGTCATAATAATGATCAATATCCCATTGACTGCTGGTGGAATCCATCTGCCAAATGCAATCACAATACCAAGAGTGCACCAAAATACTGCCGTTCCAATTCGTGCTGGATTTTCTCGATCTCTTGCATTCTTTACACCAGTATAAATAGTAATCAATCCAATGACTATATATATAATTTCCAGTAATTTCTCTCCTAAGGTAATATCTACATTCGTAAAAAACCACATCTTCGTTTCCTCCTTATTTCTTGTTATAGTACTTTTTACTTAGTTTTCTATCTTTTAAATAGTAATAAACAATCGCTACAACGACTGCAAATATACCCACCGGAATCTCTACTCTTGCCAAATCCAATAGCTCTACTTTATAACCTAAGGAAGCAAGCGTTGATTGAACCAATAGTCCTCCAGCTCCTCCCACAAATAATACTTGGCAGAAAAACCATGCTATATTTTCCATTCCAGAAGCCATTCCTTTTAGCTGTTCCACATGTTCTTCATTTGGAACATTTCCATTGGCCTCTATTGCGCCTGTTGCCATTGGCATAATAATTGGTCTTACAAATCCTGCCACTCCACCAAAACTAACATTAAAAGCAGCAAAGATACCTCTCATAATTCCATAGGCACCGACTACTGCACCTGCAGAAGCCCCCTTGACCTTTCCTATTAATTTCGCTGCTGCCTCTTTTAGACCATTGCGTTCCAACGTACCTGTAACTAACATGATTAAAATAAAAATCGTCATGCTGCGATTAGCCACGAAACTAGTTCCAAGCGTTTCCAACAAGCCAGTAACCCCAAGTCCGCCTACGAGAGCGGTTACAACCGCTGCGGTTAAAATAATCAAAATATTATCCTTTTTCATTGCAAATCCTATAATTACAATTACAATACCCAATAATTTAATCAGTTCCATTTTTCCTCCTTCTAGACAACAATTGGACGTTGTCTGATACAACTAACTGAAATCTCCATGTCTGAAATTCTACATTCTTCCTGCATCATACATTGACTGTTCATCAGCATTTCTATAATTGCTAAGTCATGTGTTTGGTGTGCGTTTGCACATAAATGTAAGTATTCTCCCTGTGCTGTTTCATCTGCCACTTCACTGGTATAAGCTACTGTCGTAATCCAGGGGAATCGAATAGATGGATAGCGATGTGCTGCGTCATAGGCAAATGGAATCCAGTAATTGATCATATCTTTATAATAGTTTGCCGGAAATAACTTGGGCATAAAGCCATGTGCATATTTCTCAAATCTTCCCATCCATTCCTGATTCCATGACCGAATGTCCTCATTCTTCCCTATGGCATCTGCAATCACCTCTTCCATCTTCTTATTTACTGTATAATTTCCCATATATTCTTCCCCAGTAACCGTCCAAAAATACCCATATAATAGAGAACGCGGAAGCCAAAATCCCTTAAAGGATGGGGATGTGTAACCAGAAAATGGCTGCTCCCATTCATGGCTTGGCACTCCATGATTATCTACTACCACATCCGGCAGACAACGTTTCCAAAGCCATGTAAATCCCTGTGCCTCTGAATGAATGGTATCTGGCTTAAAATGTTCATGATAGAACTCTTTTCCAATGGCATTGAATCTAGCTACATGGAATTTCCAATGTGGATTCTCCTTTTGCAGTTCATAATGAATGGCAGCTCCATCTACATTTTCCATAGGTACAATAACTAGATTTAGTTTGTTTGGTACTTGAGCATATTCTTTCTTTGTAAGAAGAGTCTTTAAAAGCATGAATGCTGCATTCGTGCTGGACACCTCATTGGCATGGTGTCTAGCATTGATAATTTCCGATGGAAATCTTGTAATCCGCTTCGTTCTTGATAAATATCCCTCCACCTTTGGCAGTAATTCCACGGCATAGATTTCTCTTCCTGCATAGGAATCTGCAATTTTATATACTTGAATACCAGGCACTTGTTTCAGCTGTTCTATGATGTCTAGATATTGTTCATATCCAATCACCTCATATTCTTTCCAGTCAATTTCTTGAATGTCTAAGGTCTTTACCGTCTCCCGCCATGGTTTAATCAAGGCCTGATAAGAACCTTCCTTTGACCCTAAGGCATGAGTATTCAATTCCATCCGATGAACCCCTGCCAATTGGGAACTAATTCCTAATACATTCTGATTCAAAAGCTCTGTAAAACTAGAAACCAATTTCTCACATGGTGTATTCACACGAATATGTGCCGTCATTTCATGATTGTGATAGGACAGTTTCTGAATATATACTTGAATCTGTTCTCTCATTGCCATACTTGTAACTATATGTTCCCCGCTAACTAAACATGGCTGTTCAGCCTCCTGATCAAATAAGGTAACCTTACATACCGGCTTTCCTATTCCTGCCCGAATCACCGGAAGGATTAGTCCAGGTGCATCCAGTATCTCACCCATATGCTGTATTCCATAATTTTTAAAATAATCCGTTCCTACAAAGTACAAATCCTCATGAAGTGCATCTAAAGAAGAAATAATATCTTCCCTGCTTTCCAATCTGTAATTAGGCTCACTGGCCACAATTTCTAATCGAAGTTGTGAAAAAAAGGGCTGTTTATCTGCATGCACCTTCCCATTCATTTTCTTTTCTACAAATTCTTTACAATCTGGTAGTATTTCCTCTTGATAAATGTTCCAAATTCGTTCTATATCTGTTTCAAGATGATGATTACATATAGTATTTCCATTTTTGACCACTTTTATATACCCAGTATTTGGATGAACCTTTCCCAACTGTGGATACGCATCTAAATATGGTCTTTCTGAATATGCAGCCAAATAATTTGCGGTAAAAATTTCTTGATTATTCCGATCAAATGCTCGGAATTCATAGGTCAATTCGTCCATTCCATTGTATGCTGCAAATCGAATATGCTCTCGATCTACATGTAATTGTTTCGCCAATATATCTTCCACTGGATATAATTCCTGTAAAAATCGAATAGGCAAATCATACCATTTGTCCGGATTATCTGCTTTGGTATTATCATAGGATGGTGTTGCTCCATCCTCATCTCCCCAAGAGTCCACACCCTCTGGTAAAAAGGGCTGAAAATAAATTTCTATGCTTCCTATTAATTTACCTGCAAGCTTTGGAATCACGATCTCTTCTATCCAGGAAAGTCCTTGTTTATAGGCACACAGAATTTGAACATCTTTCACCTTGACTTCCCGTTCTAAGAATACTTGTTTTACTTCCTTTACCAGTGCGTCTCTAACTGCTTTATCCTCGCTCAATGCCCCACATACAGAGATGGTATCTCCTGCTTGTATATTCGGATATACTGCTTGTTCTAACTGATCCTTGAATACCTCTACTTCCCACGGAATAGCATATTCTTTTTCATAAATTTTCTTCATTCCTTTATAGTTGTGAAATTCTACTTTTGGGAAATATTTCTTCAACTCCTTAAGTCTTTCATGATCTGTCGGCGATATATAGGCTTTTATCGGTTCTGATAAAGTATCTTCAAAGGCCTTCAAATACGTCAATTGACCATCTAAATTTTTCATAGCATAGCTGTCTGTTATCTGCTGTAAGTAATCAACCCAAGTCTTTGCATTTGGCTGAAGCGGAAAATGCTCACATAGATATGACGAAAATTCTTCTAGTTCCTTTCCTGATCCAGATACTTTAATTGTAAGATACGGTCCTCGCTCCTCCCATTCCATCTTGCATACCTGACTGGATTCAAATACCAGCAAATTCCCCTGATATCCTTCCTCCGCTACTAGGAATCCTTCATATGCTGTAGTCTCCATTCCAAAACGAAATGCAAAATTACAGGCAGCGGTTACCAACGAAAGATCACTATCTTTTGGTAAATGTATTTTAAAATCCAATTGATCCGGAAGCAAATCGTTATTTCTGTCTTTTAAGAAATAGCCTTCCTGAAATATAGTTTCCAAGCCTTTTTTTGTGCGCCAGTCAAAATCCGTAATTGGATGGGCTTGCTTCGTTGCTGATACATAGTCTTTCGGCAGTTTCTTCGCAGCTATGGGAAACAATTCCTGTAATTCCCGTAAATCTTTTACCTCGATGCCTGTGTTCAACGATACGATTGGAAAGGATGCAGACACTGTTTCAAATCCCATAAATAAACTGGTTTCAATTGCTCTTTTCTTATCATCCCATGTCATATGCTCCCTTAGTCGAATCTTCATTTCTCTCAACCACATCACCCCTTTCTTAATTAGAACTATAATCCGTACTTAAATCCGTACTCCGTTCTGTTATTTATTTATCATTGTAGTTACTTTTTATTTATTTGTCAAGTTTCGCTTTGTTGATTAATACGAAAAAGTATGCTAACATTATAAACAAAAGAGATACATACAATACGAAAAGGATGACTGTCATGGAAAATGCAAAGAAAAAAAATACAAAGGATAAGATTATAGATGCTGCCTGGAAGCTTTTTTTAAAGCAGGGATATGACACCACAACCATTGAGCAGATTATAGATGCCTCCAAGACATCTCGGGGCGCCTTCTACCATCACTTTCGTGGAAAAGAAGATTTACTTTTTTGTCTTGCTTATTTTTTTGATCAGGATTATGACGGCTGGATGGATTCCATTGACCCCAATTTACATTCCTTAGATAAATTGTTACTTTTTGACGAATTCGTATTGAAAAATCTAGAAGCTTCCCCTTATCGTTCCTTTCTTCCATCGTTATATGGAATGCAAGTTATGACCAAGGGAAACCGGCATATCCTAAATCCAAATCGGCAATATTATCAGCTAATTTCAAGACTCATGAAAGAGGGATTAGAAAAGGGACAGATTCAAAGTTCCCTGTCTTATTTGGAATTAACAGAATGGTATGCAATTATTGAAAGAGGTTTTACCTATGACTGGTGTCTAACGCAGGGACGATACTCCTTACTACAATATGGACAGCGCATGATGAAAGTATTTCTAGAATCACTTCGGGGGACTATTTGATTCTTTCAATAAAATGGCTGTTGTTAGCCATTTTTCTTTTTAGATATTTTAAGAGAGGGTATGACTCCTATGAGTCATACCCTCTCTTAAAATATCTATTTTCCAACAACACCTTATTCCTCTTTTTTCTTTTTCTTATTATTTCTGCTTCTCAATCCCAAAAACACAATAGCTCCTCCACAAAGAACCATGACAGCTATCCATGGGAATATGGAACTACGATCTCCCGTATGAACCGAACCACTTCCAGCTACTGGATTGGTTGCATTACCACCTGCAGCTAAAAGTACTATGGGAGCCGTAAGCACACTGGATTCCTTTTGCAGTGTAAAACTTAGACTATAATGTCCTGAATGATTTCCCCTTGGTGCAGAAACGGTATCTACACAGACTGCTCCCACACGCTCCAAGACCTCTTTTAAAATTGGTGTTCCACTGACATAAGCAGCTCCATCAACCGTAATGGAACCAGTTCCTTCTGCAATGGTGGGCTCCAGAGTAATATACTGGGTAAGGGCAGGCAAATTCATAGGCAGAGACAAATCCGTTACCAACTGTCTCCCCAGACTACGATGGGCTGCATTATAGGATTCTGCCATAAGAGACACGGTAGGTGCCACGTCCATATCCTCTGTAAAAGCTTTAATCATAACGTTTCCAGGGTATGCTTCTCCTTTGGGAATACTAGTCACATCCACCCAGCCATCTGCCCGATCATTCATATAGCTTTGTCCCGGGTCTGCTAATGCAATGGACTTTATACTACCCTTTGAACCTT
Source organism: Lachnospiraceae bacterium (assembly GCA_036656615.1). Classification (GTDB taxonomy): domain Bacteria; phylum Bacillota; class Clostridia; order Lachnospirales; family Lachnospiraceae; genus CAUPWF01. Next base: position 178,744 of record JAVXHY010000001.1, read on the forward strand.
GGGATATTTCTTTTGTATCTCCCATCTCCAATGGTAAATATCCACCACCACTTCCTGTAATGGTTTCTTTGACTGCAAACTGTTCTCCTTTATGAAGAACAACTGGGGTAGTCAGTGGAATGGTATGATAACCTCCATATGGAATCATGGCCTCTTCCGTACTGACCAATTCCCCATTAGGAAAAACAGCCCCTGACGGAATCTTATATATCTCAACTACCACGGCACTGCCAGGATTTACAGTGACTGCCGAAACAGCTGTTAATTTTTCGTCCTGTTCCGCCGTAAATACATTGGCTGACTGCCCTGTTGTGTCTGGACTTGGCGACACATTACTAAAGGATTTCATTCCAAGGTAATCATATTGATAATTATGATCATACTGATACCGTCCGTTTTTTTGTACATCTATTTGAAATGCTGAAAACTCGGAGACGGTTTGATCATAGTAGGAAATATAAAAATAGCCATCCTTATCAACAGCACCAGAACCCTCTTGCCCCGGTCCCCAACTATTCTTTACAATCCAGGCACCATTCAAAGGATTGCCTTCACTATCCTGTGGCTTAACGATGAAGTTGTCTGCCGAATACGTATCATCCCAGCCAACCACAGACACTTCATGATTTGCAGGTGCTGGTCCTGGTGCATATTGGGCATGGGTTTCCAGGTTCATAATATCCGTAGTTGGATCTGGTTCCTGACCAGGCAACGTTTTGGATGCGTAATAAGATACATCCAAAACGCCATGAGTCATGATTGCTTGTTTAATTGCAACGAGCGCATTGGGATCAAAGGTATAGGTCTTCGCCTCTCCTTCACCAGTAAAGATACCTGTTTCCGGAAGATAATCTACCTGCTGCAGATGGAATGCATCCGTTCCAGGCGTAGCTGCTAATAAACGGTCTTCCAAGCTCCAGTCTCCTGGCTCCTCTGGAGTTCCAACTGCACCTGCACGATTCTCCCAAGGTGCTGTGGCTTCATCTACCGGACCACTCCAACTGCTATAATCCGCTGTAGTCATCTGTCTTCTTCCTCCAAAATCCAACAACTTGTCTTTACCAGCGGTGGTTTGATAGCCTTCTCCATGATTGAGCTGCATGGTAAACCATGCTAAAAATCGTTCTGACAAATCCGGATTCAGAGATGGATCCTTGATCATAGCATTGGATTCTATACTAGAAGTGGTGCCAAATGCCCAGCAAGCTCCCCAAGGATTCTGATCTTTCACGTTCGTTACAACAGGCCGCCCAAAATCATTGCTATTCCCATCCCGCAAATCGTATGTTTCCGGAAGCATAGCAAAGGGCATCATCACATTGGCATTCTGTGGATACCCATAGTAGGACGCATCTAATCCTGCTGGAAGTCTTCCGCCATCATAACGATCGATTCTACTGGTATCAACTGGCAAGTTCAACGCTCCGTGAACGGTCCCACCAGTCCATGCAGTCAATCCCAAAGCAACACAAAAAGCAGACACCATAAATTGAATTCCTGTTTTCTTCTTTTTTTTCATCACTTCACCTTTTCTTTCTCTTGCCAAAAGTTCCAACTATCATTCTATCCCATCTCTCGCTTACCGATTGGATCTTGCATTATTTTCTTATTAATGTAATTATATACCAATAAATCGTTTCTGTACAAATATTTTCGTCAAGCGTAATAACTTTAATTTCATCCCTGAAAGGAGCCTAGCATCTACTTGAAATGTTACAATAAATGAGTTATCATAAAACAGAAAGGAAAACTTACTATTCATATCTGGAAAGAATAGTAACAGGTAGAAATATATGAAAACAGTAGCTATGTGTTTTAGCCCTACAGGTGGAACATCAAAAATCATGAATATTTTCAGTAAATCTTTTATACCTGATATCCGTATTGATTTATGTGATATTCATGTAAATGAAACGAATTATAATCTTGAAACAGGAGATTTATGCTTTGTAGGGGTACCCTCTTATGGCGGTCGCGTCCCCCAAGTCGCAGTAGAAAGAATCCATAAAATAAAAGGAAATGGAGCCAAAGCAATTCCCATTGTTGTGTATGGAAACCGTGCCTATGATGATACACTTTTAGAATTAACGGAAGTCTTAACCAAAAGTGGCTTCCACACCATTGCCGCCGTAGCTGCAATTGCAGAACATTCCATTATGCATCAGTTCGCAACAGGACGTCCTGATCTACAGGATGAAAAGGAATTATTGGAATTCTGTGAGACAATAAAAAGATTTACAGAAGATAGCAATCATTTAGGAGACGTCCAAATTCCTGGAAATACCCCCTATCGTGAATATAATGGTGTACCATTTAAACCAAAAGCGAATAAAAAATGTAACAACTGTGGATTGTGCCAGCAAAATTGTCCAGTCGGCGCCATACCCAAAGAGCATCCTGCTTATACTGATGAAGAAAAATGCATCTCTTGTATGCGTTGTGTCTCTATCTGTCCAACACAGGCAAGGCAACTTCATAAGCTAGTCTTATGGGTAGCTGGAAAGAAAATGAAAAAAGTATGTCAAGAACGTAAAAAAAACGAGCTTTTTGGGATATAATAGCATTTTGACGGTTCCGAATGGAACCGTCAAAAATATATTCCCTTTTATGAACTTCATACTGCCAAAGAGGATATCATGATTTCAGTAGTCAATGTGAAGCCATCAATACCTACAATCAAAAGTATATCTCCTTTTTGTACTTTTTCGCCTTTTTTTATCTGTACCTTTTTTATTTTCTCCCCTAATTTCACCTTTCCGCGAAACTCAAAATCTTCTTGAGCGGTACACATTTCCCATAAATATTTCTGTTCTTTCTTTTGGCGTTTCCCTGCTATCATCAAACGTTCTACTTGAAGTAATACCGCTGTAGCAATGGTTAATATACATAACACATTCCTAGACGATGTAATCATAACGAGAGCCATTGCAACAAAGACGCAAGAATTTGCTGCGCCTCCTAGCCCTCCTGCGCCCCAATTCTTGCCCCATGCATAGAGAAATGGAAGGTCCATATACTTCTCCACTGCGGACCATACAATTCCAAATAACAAAAATACAATTCCAAGATAAAGAAGGATAAACTGCATAGTTGGATTAATTCCTGATATGTTCCATAATAATTTAAAGACATAAAGACCAATCACCCAGGCAACTAAATAAACAATTTCTTTCCACTCTACCTTTGGTCTGTATATTTTATGAAACTCTCTGCTTACTTGATTTGGATCACCCATTTGTTCCACAGCTAAGTGTTCCGCTTCCTCTATTGGAATTCCACATACCTTGTACTCTTCTATCAAATCTTTGATATGACTTCTTATTTCATTTCTAACTTCATTGCGTGTATCAGTGTCATAGATATCCCTCGTTGCTTGACGCAGATAGGCTTCAGTTTCCATAACATTCACCTCCGATGATCCGAACCACCGCTTTGGAATACTCATGCCATGTTTGGGTTTTTTCTTTTAAAATTTTTTGCCCAACAGCCGTCAAATGATAGTATTTTCTCATTTTTCCACTTGCATCATCTTGATAAACTTCTAAACATTTCTTTTGAACAAGAGAATGAAGCAATGGATACAGTGTTCCCGCTTTCATCTCAAAAGCATTGTTCGATCTTTGTGTCAGCGTGTCAATCATTTCATAACCATACATATCCTTTTGTTCCAATAGTTTCAATATGAGCATTGTCATACTGCCGGAAAATAAACTGGAATCTGTTGCCATTCTAATACACCTTCTTTCTTCTCAACTTCTATAGGTTACCTATATACTTTATACCATAATTATATATAGGCAACCTATACTTGTCAAGTGAAAATATATTATTTTTATCCGTGACAGTGACCACCGCAATTTTTACAATCTCCACCACATTGTATGGATTTCCCTGATTTTTTATCTTTTATCATCTTTCGTATAATCAATACAACTACACCTATAATCCCTGTTCCAACAATCCATGTTCCCATTCCAAAATCTCCTTCTTTAATGATACTGATTATCATTTTCTTTTCATCAGTATACTACTCCTTGATTGTATTGTCAATTTTTTTTAATATAAGGAATTCATAGATGGTTTGATATAAGAGTAATGGTTCAATAGGCTTAGCAAGATGTGTATTCATCCCCGCCTCCTTTGTTTCTTGAATATCCTCATCAAATGCATTGGCTGTCATTGCAATAATGGGAACTGTTTTTGCATCTGCCTTTTTCATTTGTCTAATTGATTTTGTAGCTGTAATACCATCCATTACCGGCATACGAATATCCATAAGGATAGCATCATAATAGCCCACTTCTTTTTGAGCAAATATTTCAATGGCTTGAAGACCATTTTCGGCTACATCAACCTGCAAATGTTTGGCATTTAAAAGTTTTTTTGCAACCTCAATATTCAACTGATGATCCTCCACAAGTAAAAGTCTTTTACCTGTAAAATCATATTCTTGTGGAATAATTGGCTTTGAACTTAAATCCTTCTCATTGTATATTTTCTCAAATGCGGTGATTAGAGCGGATCGAAACAAGGGTTTTGAAATAAGCATATTAACGCCTGCCTCTTTTGCCTTTTTTTCAATAATTGCCCAATCATAAGCAGTCATAATAACAATGGTAACATCTGGTCCCACGATCTTACGAATTTCACGTGTTGTTTCAATGCCATCCATATCTGGCATCATCCAATCCACAAGAATCATATGGTAGGACTCTTTCTTTTTCCATTTTTCTTCTACAACTTTTACCGCTTGGGAACCGGAAATTACATATTCTGCCTTCATATGCATATCACGCAATAATTGCTCTGTATGCTGACAAACCATCACATCATCATCTACAATCAGTACTTTAAATTTTTCAAGAAACATGTATGGTTTCACTTTAATAGCCTGCTTACTTTTTTTTGAAATTCCCAGCCTGACCTCAACTACAAATTCACTGCCTACACCTTCTATACTGTTGACTATGATTTTTCCACCCATTAAATCTACCAAGTTTCTGCAAATAGCAAGACCCAGTCCCGTTCCGGCATAAGGGGTGGTTGAACCACTGCGTTGCTGCTCAAATGGTTCGAAAATCTGAGGTAAAAATCCTTTATTAATTCCGATACCCGTATCATTTATTGTGAACTTCATGACTGCTTCGTTCTGACTGATTGATTCTTGTTTAATGAGGAACTGCACTTTTCCACCCTTTGATGTGAATTTGATAGCATTTGCAATGATATTGACAAGTACTTGCTGCAGTTTCATCGAATCGCCAAGATATGTTTCCTCGATAAAACTTGTTAGAATTGTATCAAATTCCACCCCTTTTTGTTGTGCCTGTCCACGACAAATTCCATCGATATCATTTATAAATTTTTCAAAAGCAAATTCTTCATGACGAATAAGCATTTGTCCACTTTCAATTCTAGACATATCCAATACATCATTAATAAGCGAAAGCAAAAATCGTGCCGAAATACCCACCTTTGACAGATATTCCGATACTTGTGTTGAATCATTCAAGCAATTGGATGCCAAAGCAGACATGCCAATGATAGCATTCATAGGAGTTCTGATCTCATGACTCATGCGAGAAAGAAACTCTGATTTTGCCTTGCTTGCCTGCTGGGCTGCCAATAATGCATCCCCTAATATCTGATTTTTTTGCTGTTCCTCATCATAAATGGCTGTAATATCACTTCTAGTCAAAATAACTTTTTTATGGAGCTTATCAAGGTACAAAAACTGTAGTTTTTTACGGCTTATGCTTCCATTTGCTTCGCGGACACGAGTATAAACAATATAAGTATCTTGTTTTTCCAGATGTTCAAAAATACTCTTGCAAGACATCTCTCGAATATTTTTTTCCACTTCCTCTTCTACTATATATTTTCTAGCATAATCTTCCACTTCTTGTTCATAGTCATCCGCATAAAATGATGGAAGTGAAGTTCTACCTGTTTTCTGTGCAAATAAAGTATAAGATTCTCTTATAAAGTCCAGCAATGCTAAGTAATCATAATCCATTTCTACCACTGCATCTACAAGTTCCTTGGATAGTTTTTTCTGGTCAATATCAGTTGCATAAATATAAGCTTCCACATCACTGTTTTGAGGATTTAGAAACATGTCAATTTCCACCTTAATCCAAAGAATCTTTCCCTCTCCATAGTTGACATAAGATTCCTTTGTAAGACTTGTTTTTCCTTCCCGATAACTTTGAAGCAGATTTTCACGATTGAACTCTTGTTTGTATTGTTCCAAATCACTATGATCCATATGGGTTGCATATTCCCGTTCAAAAAAATCATCCACGGTCCCATTGCCCTGGAAACTTAGAATCGTTGGATTGTTACTTTGACCATCCTCACAAATATTTTTTGTTAAGTTCATTTTATAAGAACCAATAACATCCTTATTGTGTATTTTTCTCCATTTGATTTCTTCATTATAGCGTTCTTCCAATCGAATGCGCTCTGTAATATCAATTGCTGTTCCAATTGCCTCAATTGGTTTTCCATCCTCATCAAAAATAGTGGTATAAGAAGTTTCATACCACCACCATATGTTATATTCTTCGTCCCACCAGCGCCCCATACTTGTAACTGTTTTTTCACCATCATAAATTCGATCCAACATGTCAAAATAAGCCTGAGCATCATCTGGATGTAATACACTTCCATTCTCGGTTAAAAATTCTGGTATATGAGGTATGGTGGTAAGGCTGTCAAATAGTTTGATATGACTTGCATTATTAAGGTCGTAAATGGTTTTATTTGCAAGGTTAAGCATCCAAATAGTAACTCCACACTGCTTTGCTGCCTGTGCATAATTTTCAGCCAGACTTTTATATGCAGTGATGTTTTCAGCAATACCGGTTGCTTTCACCGGTTTCCCTGCTTCATCATATTCTGTATAGTAATGGATTTTCTTCCAGATAGGAATCCCTTGCTCAATCACAAGTATTTCGCTTATAATTTCTGCTTCTCCCTGCTTGATTTGTTGGTGCATTTGCAGCCAATTCTCTATACTTTTCTTATGAATAAGACCCATATCAATTAAACGTTGGGGAAAATCACCCCAGTATTGCGAACATCCAAGCTCCGCCATAGCATTTAAACCCGAAACAGCGCTGTCATCCATTGGATTATATATCCAATATTGAATACCACAATATTTTAACACTGTGATTGGCATATCCATTATTTGGTCTTTATTATTTTGCTTGTTTTCATAATCTGGATTTATTTTATTCATGATCTATGACCCTTTCATAGTATGTATTTAGGTTATCCACTTGTGTCACATCCACCGCTACCTCCAGGTGAACAATAATTCCATTTCGATTGACTGTTTTACCTCTTAATAGGAATAGCTGTGATGTATTCGGCACTTGAAACAAACGTGTGTACACCTTATCCTCTGATAATTTGGATAAAGGGCAAAACTCACAAGGTGAAGTCTTATGCATAATAACATCGTAGCATTTCTTTCCTTTACACTCTTCCAGGGTAACACCTGCAAATTTACAAAGACTATGATTGGCATAAATCAACTCATATGTTTCCTGATCACAAGCATAAACACTGTCATTGATTGTATTGAGAACACTGTCTGAGTCATTAATCCATTTTTCAATTGAATTAGCTGCCGATTCTACTCCATAGACAGAAACCATATTTTTACCACGACATTTCACACTGTATAATGCCTTATCTGCATTTTTATATAATGCTTCAAAAGAATGAATTTGTTGATTAGATATTGCAGCACCAACAGAACAAGTAATTTTTTCATTACTTCCCTCTATCTTTATTTCTGAAATACATTCACATATCTGATATGCCTGTTCCTCAACTACCTCCACATCTTGAATATTTCCCTTAAATACCGCAAATTCATCCCCACCCATACGCACAATTAATTCGTCTCCCTTGAAATGCATACGTAATTTATCTGCTACCGCACAAATAACTTTATCGCCGTAATCATGTCCAAAGATATCATTTATCTGTTTGAAATTATCAATATCAAGCATAAACATGACCATAGTTCCTGTTGTATGCTCTAACCACTGTGAGACCATCTCCTGCGCACTTATGCGATTGAGTAATCCTGTCATAATATCGGTCTTAATCTGTGCAGACATTTCATTGTATTCTCTTACCATTTCCTTAAAACGATCCGTCGCATCCAGTACATTGCTTATACGACGTGTAACTACCGCTGGAATAAATGGTTTAATAATATAATCATTGGCCCCCAGTGAAAACGTACTGCTCTGTAATTCTGAACTGTCATCCCCTGTAATCATAATAACTGGAATAACATCTAACTCTAGCGTTTTTTTCCTATATCTTAAAAATTCTTTGCCATTCATAACAGGCATATTAATATCAAGCAAAATAAGGTCAATTTGATTTGGATTATCTTGTATGATTTGAATTGCTTCCTCTCCATTTTGTGCTTCTAAAAAAAGATATTTATTCTGAAGAATTTTCTTTAAAATAACACGATTAATTCCCACATCATCCACAATTAGTATTGTTTGAACACTATGTCTCTCTGCGATCCATGAATCTCTATATTTTTGGAGTTCTATATCGACTTGTTTATGTATGGTAATATCAGTAAGTTCACCTATAATAATATACTTATTACTTACTGATGAAGCATATTTTAACTTTACATGCAGCCATATAGGTTCTTTTCCTATTCTCTGACGCACATATTCACATTCAGAAGCTCCCTTTGTTCCTACACATATGCGAAAGCAATTTAATAATGCTGCACGGTATTCTTTTTCTATTAAACTTAAAACATTGGGTGCTTTTGCCAACATATCTTCGTGGCCAAGCAGTGCATAATAAGCCTCGTTTACACGTATGATTTCTATTTTATCATCCATGAATTCATAAATAGCAGCAGCCTGTAAGGCATTATAAAACAAAGACTTCATTTCTTCATTATAGGCAAACAAATCATCATAATGAAAATCATCACGTTTTTGATCTATACGCATTTTCCCACTCACATAAAAATTGCTGCAAAGTTTTTCATAATCACTAATTGTCATTGGTCGTGCAAAATAATATCCCTGAACATAATCACAGCCCACACTCCTTAAGAAGTCCACTTGTTCACCAGTTTCTGCCCCTTCCGCAATAACCGGAATATTTAGCCACTTTGCCATTCGAATAACAGACGCGATAATATTTTCGCCCCTGCTTGGAATATCTGTTTTCGATAAAAATAACATATCGATCTTTAATACATCTATAGCAATATCTTTCAACAGAGAAAGGGACGAATATCCGCTTCCAAAATCATCCATCATAATGGTAAATCCATAGCGTTGTAATCCAACCATCATTTTTTTCATGGCAGCCGGATTATCCGTATAAGCACTCTCGGTAAGTTCAAGATTAATCAATTCCGGTTCTAACTGATATCGATTAACCAGTTCTATTAACATTTCTATTAAATTCGGATTGTAAATATTGACCCGGGAAACATTTACAGATATAGGATATGGTTTTATTCCTTGCTGTTTCCAGCTATAAATACATTTGCAAACCTGATCCCATACATAATAATCCAACTTTGTAATAAACCCATTACGCTCAAAGACAGGAATAAATTTACTGGGCGAAAGAAGCCCTTTTGTCGGATGCCGCCATCTAACCAAGGCCTCTCCACCACATGGCAAATTCGTGTGAATATTATATTGTGGCTGTATATATATTTCAAACTGACCACTTTCCAATGCAAAATTCATTTCATTGGTAATTTCTTGTTCGGCTGCCAGATCCAAGCTCATACTTTCATTATAATAAGCATAAATTTCTACATAATTCCCTTTACAAGTTTTGGCAGCAAGGGTAGCTCGGTTATACATTTCTTCAACTGAAATAGAAGCATCTTCTATAACATATATCCCAATGGACGGTACAATATCATAATTTAGATTGAATTTTGCCAACGTTATTTTGGATTGACGAGCCATATTTTCCACTTCATCTTTATGATAAGGCAAACAAAAACCAACCACATCAGATTCGATTCGTCCATAGGTTGCTTTTTCACATTTCTCTGCGTCTTTTGCTAGTTGCTCCGCAATATAAATCAGAAGTTTGTCACCCTCTTCCATTCCAAAGAAGGAATTAATCAGTTGAAATCTATCTACATCAAAACGAAGAAAGGCAAACTTTTCATTGCAATTCGAATCAAGCATTTTACGAGTTGCATCAAAAAATTTTGCCTTATTATATAATCCTGTTAAACTATCATATTCTGTTAAGTATTTTAATTGCTTATATGCAAAAAGCTGGCTTCTATCGATGGCATTCTTTAGTCTAAACAAAACAATTTCTGCATCATATGGTTTGGAAATAAAATCCCATGCACCAAAAGCAAACGCTTTTCTTTCACTAATCCTATTCCCATTATCTGTTGTTACAACTATAGGAAGCTTATTATAATTGCCGTCCTTTTTAATGCGTCGTAAAAATTCATATCCATCCATAACAGGCGTAGCAATATCTAACATAATGGCCGATATCTCATCATTATGTTCCTTTAATATTTTTAATGCTTCTTGTCCATTTTTTGCCTCAATCACTGTGTATACATTCTTGATTATTTGTGTCAAGGATGCCCTGCTGACTGCACTGTCATCAACTACTAAAATAGTCTTTAGCAAAGACATATCCACACCAACCTTCCCTAGAAGTAAACGATGTAATCATAAGAACCATCGTCCAAACTTAAACTTTATTATATACTACTATGCATTAAAAATCTATATTTTTACTAAATCAGCTTGTATTTTACTGACACGGTCTAATAGTCTGACTACCTAATATCTTGTGTGATTTCTTTAGATCCCTATGATAGCACCCGTTTATGCAAAAAAATAGACCTTAAAGATTAGAATTTATTCTAAATCTTCAAAGTCTATTCTTTGTACTATTCTCATATCAGAGGAATTGCCTCTCAACAACAAAAACACAAACTATCTATTGTTCAATACTGCCTGTGCGGCTGCAAGTCTTGCAATTGGCACTCTATATGGTGAACAGGATACATAATCCAAACCAATCCTATGACAGAACTCTACAGAGGAAGGATCCCCACCATGTTCTCCACAAATTCCCAAGTGAATGTTTGGTCTTGTTGACCGACCTTTTTCAACTGCCATTTTTACTAACTGTCCAACACCATTTTGATCTAATCTTGCAAATGGATCTGACTCATAAATCTTAGATTTGTAATAAGAATCCAAGAATTTTCCTGCATCATCACGAGAGAAACCAAATGTCATCTGTGTCAGATCATTCGTACCAAATGAGAAAAAGGCTGCTTCTTCTGCAATTTCATTTGCCAATAATGCTGCACGAGGAATCTCAATCATAGTACCAACGAGATATTCCATATCTGAACCTTTTTCTGCTTTTACCTTTTCTGCCGTTGCAACTACAACATCCTTAACATATTTAAGTTCTCTTTTTTCTCCTACCAATGGAATCATGATTTCTGGTACAATATGATATCCCTTTTCATTTTTCACTTCAATTGCTGCTTCCATAACTGCTCTGGTTTGCATAGCAGCGATTTCTGGATACGTCACGGCTAAACGGCAGCCCCTGTGTCCCATCATAGGATTGAACTCATGTAAAGATTCACATGCTTCTTTTATTTTTTCTACAGAAAGATTCATATCCTTAGCTAATGCAATAATGTCTTCCTCTTTGGTAGGCAAGAATTCATGAAGTGGTGGATCTAGGAAACGAATGGTAACTGGTCGGCCTTCCATTACTTCATATATGCCCTTAAAATCCCCTTTTTGAAAGGGAATCAATTCTGCCAAAGCTTCTTGTCTTGCTTCTATTTTATCTGAAAGAATCATTTTTCTCATTTTTTGAATTCTTTCTCCTTCAAAGAACATATGCTCTGTACGGCAAAGACCAATTCCTTCTGCTCCAAATTTAATTGCATTGGCTGCATCTTCTGGTGTATCTGCATTGGTTCTAACTTTCAATGTTCTTAATTCATCTGCCCATTTCATAATGCGATCAAAATTACCACTAATGGTTGCTTCTTCCGTTGCAATATCCCCTAAATATATATCTCCCTTTGAACCATCCAAAGAAATATAATCTCCTTCTTTAACGGTTACGCCACCAAGTGTAAATATTTTGGCTGCTTCATCCACAATAATTTCACCACATCCAGACACACATGCAGTACCCATTCCACGGGCTACAACTGCTGCATGAGAGGTCATTCCACCACGTACAGTCAAGATTCCTTCTGCCGCATGCATACCTTCAATATCCTCTGGCGAGGTTTCCAAACGTACAAGAATAACTCGTTCTCCGGCTTCATGTGCATTCTTTGAGTCTTCTGCCGTAAAATATACTTTGCCTGCTGCTGCCCCTGGAGATGCTGGAAGTGCCGATCCGATTACTTTTCCTGCTTTCAAAGCTTCTGCCTTGAAGGTTGGATGAAGCAATTGATCTAAGGATTTCGCTTCTATTCTTGCCACTGCTTCTTCTTTTGTAATCTTGCCTTCATCCACCAAATCACAGGCAATTTGAAGTGCTGCTGGAGCAGTTCTTTTACCATTACGTGTTTGTAAAAAGTATAATTTTTTATCTTCAATAGTAAATTCCATATCCTGCATATCTGCGTAGTGATTTTCTAATGTATGTGCAATATCCATAAATTGTTTATATACTTCTGGCATATCTTTCTCTAAATGTGAAATTGGAAGTGGTGTTCTTATTCCTGCAACCACATCTTCACCTTGTGCATTAATTAAATATTCTCCATAAATGGCTGCATCTCCAGTAGATGGGTTACGTGTAAATGCAACACCTGTACCTGAAGTATCACCCATATTACCAAATACCATTGCCTGTACATTAACAGCCGTTCCCCAATTTCCAGGAATATCGTTCATACGTCTGTAATAAATAGCACGTGGGTTATCCCAAGAGCGAAATACTGCTTTGATTGCTTCCATAAGCTGAATAGATGGATCTTGTGGAAATTCTTCTCCCATTTTGTTTTTGTATATAGCTTTGTATTTTTCAATTACTTCTTGTAAATCTTCTGCTGTTAAATCTGTATCAAACTTTGCGCCTTTTTCTTCTTTTACTTCATCTAAAATACCTTCAAAAAAGCTTTTACTCATTTCCATAACAACATCAGAGAACATTTGAATAAATCTTCTATAAGAATCATATGCAAATCTTGGATTGCCTGTTTTCTTTGCAAATCCTTCTACTGCCACATCATTTAATCCTAAATTCAAAATTGTATCCATCATTCCCGGCATAGAAGCTCTTGCACCAGAACGTACGGATACTAATAGTGGATCCGCATTATCACCAAATTTCTTGCCCTGTATTTTTTCTAATTCTGCTACTGCCGCGAAGATTTGATTTTGTACTTCATTTGTAATTTTCTTACCTGCATCATAATAATCTGTACAAGCTTCTGTAGTTACTGTAAAACCTTGAGGAATTGGTAAGCCCAAGTTCGTCATCTCAGCTAGGTTAGCACCTTTTCCGCCAAGAAGATTTTTCATGTTTGCTCGACCTTCTTTAAATAAATAAACCCATTTTGCCATGTTTAAAAGTCCTCCTAATTCATATCTTCGTATAATGTAAGAAATGCATGTTTTATATGACTTTTTTGCCCTCACATTATGTTATTAATGGTTACAAAACAGCGGCTGACACTGCTTATAAATATTTTATATTGTTTAATTAATTTCGTCAATACCCGCAACATGTTTTGTTAAATAATTCTCAAATTTTGTGAATTAATAATAAAAAAGTCAAAAATTTGATATGAATTCTAGCAATTTTGAGTTTTATACAAAATGCACTTCTTTTGTAACTGGCATTTTATATATTATTGGAACTTTTTTTTAGTTTTTATTGTTATTTTACCAAGTTTATTGCTTATATCTATGCTTCTTGCAAAAATGCACGATAGCCTTTTACGGCCTCATAGATATCTGCTTTGCTTGTTACTTCCCATGGTGCATGCATGGATAAAACAGCAACACCGCTGTCAATTACATTCATTGCATAATCTGCCATTAGATACGCAATAGTTCCACCACCGCCCACATCTACTGCTCCTAGTTCAGCTGTTTGGTACAGAACCTTATTCCGCTCCATAATATCTCGAAGTTCCGCAACATATTCCGGATTTGCATCGCTTGAGCCATTTTTTCCTCCACTACCAGTATATTTATTAAATACCAGACCATTTGCTAAGAATGCTGAATTCTTCTTTTCAAAGCAATCTGCGAACATGGGATCATATGCCGCACTTACATCTGACGAAAGCATTTTCGATTTGGCAAGTGCTCGTCGTAATTTCAATTCGGAGTATTCTCCAGTACAATTCATCAGTTCTGCTAATGAATTTTCAAAAAAATGGGAGCGCATACCGGTTGCTCCCGTACTGCCAACTTCTTCCTTATCAACGAGAAGACAACAGGCCGTACGTTTGACGTGATTTTGTTCTAACATGGCACAAACAGAAGTATATACACACACGCGATCATCCTGACCATAACCCATAATCATACTGCGATCCAGTCCACACTCTCTTGTCTTGCCTGCCGGAACAATTTCTAATTCTGCAGATGTAAAATCATTTTCTTCTATATCATATGTTTGTTTAAGCAATTCTTTTATTGCTTCCTTTACAGCATCTTTTTCTTGACCTTTCAATGGTTTATTTCCAATCAACAAATCCATCTTTTCCCCATTAATAAAATCTTTTACTTTCTTTTCTCTTTGTTCCTTATCTAAATGTGGCAGTAAATCTGTAATAATAAAGATGGGATCTTCTTCTTTTTCTCCAATCACAATATTTACCCTTGTTCCATCCTTCTTTACTACTACTCCATGGAGGGCTAACGGAATCGTCATCCATTGATATTTTTTAACCCCTCCATAGTAATGGGTATCCAAATAAGCATTTCCACTTTCCTCAAACAATGGATTCTGCTTCACATCAATTCTCGGCGAATCAACATGAGCACCTAAGATATTTATTCCCTGCTCTATTGGGTCTTCTCCTATTTGATATAACGCAATTGTTTTTGACATATAAGCAGAATACACCTTATCCCCCGCTTTTAATTGTTCTCCTTTTTTTACTACCACATCCAAGTCTATATAACCTGCTTCTTCTGCCATACGTATGACTTCTGCAATACATTCTCTTTCTGTTTTTCCATGATCAAGGTAATAGCGATATGCTAAATTGATTTCTTCTAATTTCTTTAGATCTTCACTTCCATATGTGTCCCATGCATTTTTTCTTTTCGTCATATTCTCTTCTCCTTTTCTCCATTTATTACTATATTATTCCCTTATCATATCATACCTATACATAAACGGAAATGCTTATATGAATAGTAACAAACTCTTGACTTTTTTATATGGTACATGATAAGCTTAAAATTAAAATAAGACGGTTATTATAAGATATTTCTATATTCGTTTTGATAAATGTTTTTTTATTCCCAACAAACTGCAGGAGAAATTAAGCATGAAAAATATCAACTCATTAACATGTAATGAATCTATTGTATTCATAAAACATTTTTTTAGAGTATATCTTGAAGAACAAAATGTTCAACTATTACAACCTTTGCTTTATGAGGATATCATTTGGTTTGACTCCATTACCAACCAAGTATGCAAAGGCTTTTATGAAGTGCACAAACTTTTAGAAAGCCAGTATGCTTCTTGGATGGTTCCTTTTACAATTACCCAGGAGTGGTACCAGACTTCTTCTATTAGTACTGAATTATGTGTTGTCTATGGTCAACTAGAGCTGACTTGTGATTCTTCCCATAATAATGACAAAAAAACCAACTACGAATTTTCTCTTATTTATCATACAAATGAACCTATGATTATATTCTATTCTGCTCATTTTTATATACCCAATAACAATCCATTCAAAAATGAGACTTCACCTACCATGTCATTACATAAAGACACCCTTTTTTTAGAAAAGAAATTAAAAGAGCAAACCCAATTACTTCAAGAGAAGAACATGGAATTAGAAACCCTTACCAACAATATTTATGGGGGGATTCTTGTTTGCAACTATGATGCTACTTTTAGCATCTTATTTGCTAATGAAGGATATCACAAGCTTACCGGATATACCTTTGAAGAAACTAAGGAACTAATTGAAACAATGCATATCTCTATTATTTATCCGGAAGATATTGCTTCTCTTCACGCTAACGTGAGTGCGCAATTGGATGTTGGAAATAACTATGAAGTGGAATATAGAATCGTTCGGAAAGATGGCGCAATTATTTGGGTACTGGAAAAAGGAATTTTGCTTCCCACTCAAAACGAAGCCCAAAAAATCCAATGTATTTTAACAGATATTACCAAACAAAAACAAGTGGAAGAGACCCTTCGCATCAGTGAACAACGATATAAAATTGCGATTGGATTTTCTGATGTTGCCATATTTGAATATAACGTCGTAACTGGAGGGATGATACTCCCGGAATCAGATGCTAGTCTATATAATCTTCCTACCCTTCTTCCCGAAGGCTATGAGACTCTCATTAATGTCGGTGTCGTGAACCCGGAAAGCCAACATGATTTCAGAAAATTGTTCCAAGAAATTAAAGCAGGAGCTCCACACGCTCAAAGTCATATTCATACTACAGATACCTATGGACAGCTGCACGAATACGAATTGAATCTTACTAATATATTTGATGACAACGGTCATCCGATCCATGCAGTTGGAGCACGTAAAAACGTTACTCAGCTTTGTCAACTTCAAAAAGAAACCGCTTATGGTAATATTATGATTGGCAAACAACAATTGGCTTATGAAGCAAATATCAGCCAAGATATTATTATTAGTTATAATGAGTCATGGATGAAACATTTAAATATTTCAAATATAACTTCTTTTTCTGCTTTAGCTAAATACCTTTGTGAATATGTGATTGCACCTGAATATCAAGAACAGATGTCTCAGATACTTTCCATTGATTACATACTATCTGCTTATAACCGTGGTGAGAGACTGATTAGTTTAGAATACAAAAGAAAGTTCGGGTCCGACTTTTATCATTGGTTTCGAAAAAGCCTTCACATTATTAAGGACCGCAATACAGGAGATGTGAATATTCGTTGCTATATTCTAGATATTGACGATATGAAGAAACACGAATTGGAAACGCTCTATAATGCAGAACATGATTTATTAACCGGATTTTATAATAAAACTGCTACAGAACAACAAATTACTAAGTTCTTAAATACAGAAGAGGGGATGAAAAATAATCATGCTTTTTTCATTATAGATGCAGATCATTTCAAACATATTAATGACAACTTTGGTCATGCTTTTGGTGATATTATTTTATCTAAAATGGCTGAAAAAATAGCTGCTTTGTTTTGCAACGTTGATGTTTTGGGACGTATTGGCGGTGATGAATTTATTGTGTTTATGAAAAACATTAAAAACGATAAAGATGCCTTATCAAAAGCCCAGGAAATCTGTGATACACTTTCTGATCATTTAGAAAACTGCAATGACCAATGTATGATTTCAGTAAGCATAGGAATTGCATTCTACAATCGGCATGGTGATACTTATAATAAGCTTTATAACAATTCAGACATTGCACTTTATGCTTCTAAGGAAAGAGGCCGTAATCAATGCACCGTATATAATGAGGAAATGCCGCCACTTCAAAATGGAAGGAAACAACTTGACTTGAAAAAATTATTAGATAATAAATCCTTTGAAGAGCATGTAACCGAATATTTATTTTAATATATTTATCAATCATAATTATAAAATAAGTCAATCCTCTGTCTTTCGAACCACAGAGGATTGACTTATTGAAAATGTAACTTAAAAATAGGGACTCGCAACCATGTAAATTATTTAAAATTCAAATTTCTTTGCAAAATATGCATCTAACTCTTCGATTTTAATTCGTTCTTGAACCATAGTATCTCTATCACGCACTGTTACCGCACCATCTTCCTCGGATTCAAAATCATAGGTAATACAAAATGGAGTTCCAATTTCATCCTGACGACGATAACGTTTTCCAATATTTCCACGATCATCAAATTCACAATAATATTTCTTAGACAATTCTGCAAATATCTTATCTGCTCCTTCATTTAATTTCTTAGAAAGTGGAAGAATCCCAATCTTTACAGGAGCTAATGCTGGATGGAAGCGCATAACTGTACGTATATCTCCACCTTCTAATTCCTCTTCGTCATAAGCATTGCACAAGAATGCAAGAACCATACGGTCTGCACCTAAAGAAGGTTCTATTACATATGGGACATATTTTAATTTCTTTTCATCGTCAAAATAAGACATATCTTGTTTGGATACTTCCTGATGCTGTGATAAATCATAATCCGTTCGATCTGCAATTCCCCAAAGCTCTCCCCATCCAAATGGAAATAAAAATTCCACATCTGTAGTGGCTTTGCTATAGAAGCTTAATTCTTCTGCTTCATGATCTCTAGCTCTAATCTCTTCTTCTTTTAATCCCAAAGAAAATAGCCAATCCAAACAAAACTTCTTCCAATATGCAAACCATTCCAAATCTGTATCTGGTTCACAGAAAAATTCTAATTCCATTTGTTCAAATTCTCTAGTACGGAATATGAAATTACCTGGTGTAATTTCATTACGGAAAGATTTTCCAACCTGGCCGATACCAAACGGAATTTTCTTTCTGGAAGTACGCTGCACATTTTTAAAGTTCACAAAAATACCTTGCGCTGTCTCAGGTCGTAAATAGACAACATTTTTTGCATCTTCTGTTACTCCTTGGAATGTCTTGAACATCAAATTGAATTCTCGTATTTCCGTAAAGTTCTGTTTTCCACAAGAAGGGCACACGATTCCCTTTTCTTCAATATATGCTTTCATCTGTTCTTTGGACCAGGCATCTACGCTTTCACCTAGTTCTATTCCATTCTTATACGCATATTCTTCAATAATCTTATCTGCACGAAACCGTTCTTTACATTCCTTACAATCCATAAGCGGGTCACTAAAACCGCCCAAGTGTCCAGATGCCACCCATGTCTGTGGATTCATTAAGATTGCACAATCAACTCCCACATTATATGGATTCTGCATGATAAACTTCTGCCACCATGCGCGTTTCACATTATTCTTTAATTCCACGCCTAAATTCCCATAGTCCCATGTATTAGCAAGCCCTCCATAGATTTCTGATCCAGGATATACAAATCCTCTTGATTTTGCCAGCGCTACTACTTTGTCCATTGTTTTTTCCATGTCTCCCTACCTCGCTTTCCTAATGATTGTTAATTGTTAATCATTATAACCTTTATTGCATATTATTTCAAGTCCTAGTGAACCACACTTCAGAAACAGTGTAACAGTTCAACCATACCTGTTACGAAACAGTTCTTGTTTACATTCCAGCCCTCCTATATTATGATAAATATAAGACCACGCGATAAGAAAGGACACTTCCTATGGAAATTGAACGTAAATATCTCATTAAAAATCTGCCATCCAACCTAGATCAATACAGCTGCCGATCCATTGAACAAGGCTACCTTAATACGGAGCCTGTAGTACGCATCCGAAAGGATAATGATACCTATGAACTTACCTATAAATCAAAAGGACTTATGGTACGCGAAGAATATAATCTCCCCCTTACACAAGCCGCTTATGAACATTTGAAATCTAAAATAGACGGAATTTTGATTTCGAAAAATCGCTACATGATTCCTTTATCAGACACATTGACCGGAGAACTTGATATATTTAAGCACGAACTAAGTCCTTTGATATTAATCGAAGTAGAATTTGACACCATAGATGATTCCAATGCATTCGTTCCTCCCTCTTGGTTTGGAGAAGAAGTGACTTTTTCTACCAAGTACCATAATAGTACACTCAGTTTATTCCAAGTTACCAAGTCCTAATTGCTCCAGTATCTCCAATGATTTGAACTGCTTATCTACATAAATCAGCAGATAGCGTTTCATAATCTGTGCCAGTTGATGTTCCACTTCCTGACTCACCTTAAACTGATAAAGTTTCTCAATAGAAGAACTAATAATATATTGCATGGTATATAAAGTGGATGTATGTAACCTCATACCATCTGCCACATTTCCTTTACATTTTTCACATACAAGCCCCCCTTTATGGGGGCTAAATACCATTGGCTGTTCCTGATTTCCGCAAACAACACACTGAAATACCTGTGGTCCTTCTCCATTAATACTGATTGCCTTTAGCTCGTAAATACTTCGTATCAATGAATAAGGCATATTCTTTTTCACCAATACCCGTAATGATTGGTAAATGAGCTTGATCATCTCTACTTCATCTGTATTTTCTTCTGCATAATAGGCAGCAATTTCCATAAAATATAATCCATAGTATGCTCCTGTTACATCATTTCTAAGTTCGGAAAAATAATTTGTGATGTGAGCCTGTACAATTGTATAAGTACTACGTCCTTCATATAAGGTGAATTCCCCAAAAGAAAACGGACTAACTGCACCTACCATTTGGCTGTTAGGTCTTCTAGCCCCTTTTGCAAAACCTGAAATCTTTCCCCTCTCTTTTGTTAAGAGTACCACACGTCTATCGTACTCTCCTATCGGTGCTGTAGATAATACAATTCCTGTTACGATTATTTGATTCACTTTTACACCCGCTTTATTCTCGCGACACTACCGTTTCTTATTCATCTTTTCCGTATCCAAAATTCTTCATTTGAAAATCACTGTCACGCCAATCCTTCTTCACTTTTACCCAAAGCTGTAGATTTACCTTACTGTCTAACATTCGTTCTATTTCAAAACGTGCATTGGTCCCGATTTTCTTCAGCATTGCACCTTGCTTTCCAATCACAATTCCTTTATGAGATTCTTTTTCACACACAATCGTAGCCTCAATATCGACGATATTTTTACGTGTTTTCATTTTTTCAATGGATACCGCTATGCCATGTGGTATTTCTTCATTGAGACAGTGAAGCGCCTTTTCCCTAATTAGTTCCGATACAATCTGTCTTTCTGGCTGATCTGTAATCGTATCCTCATCATAAAGCTGTGGTCCGTAAGGAAGGTGCTTCAAAATGACACTTACTAATTCCTCCGTATTGTCTCCATTTCTAGCTGATACTGGAACGATTGCCGTGAAATCATATATTTTCTGATACTCATCGATAAAAGCAAATACCGCATCCTTTTTCACCATATCAATCTTATTAATGACCAATATAACCGGAGTCTTTACTTTTTCCAGTTGTTCTGCAATATGACGTTCACCAGCCCCAATAAAAGTAGATGGTTCCACTAACCATAGCACTACATCCACTTCATTTAAGGTCCGTTCTGCCACGTTGACCATATACTCGCCCATTTTATTTTTTGCCTTGTGAATACCTGGAGTATCTACAAAAACAATTTGTCCGTCTTCTGTGGTTAAAACCGTTTGAATACGATTTCTAGTTGTTTGAGGTTTATTTGATGTAATGGCAATTTTCTGTCCTATCAAATAATTCATTAGTGTAGACTTTCCTACATTTGGTCTTCCAATTAATGTTGCAAAACCTGATTTATAATCTTTTTTCATCTTTTCCTCCAAGAATGTTCCTCCTAATGTGCAAATAAATTGTAACCGTTCATTCATGCAAGCATGATTCGCTCATTCTTTTAATTATGGCTAAGCTGTTACAATAAATCTTTCACTTCCTTAAATAAGTGTTTATCTGTTTCTATTTTCTCTTCACTGCCAATAACACAAATACTGCCATCCGCCAATACTGCTTCAACTACTTGAGCTAATTTCCGAATATCATCTTCTGTCGCATTTAATATCTGTCTGCGCTCCTCTTCGATCATTTCCCTGGAAACATGATTCAGATATAAGTTCATAGAACGATCGCCTTTAGATGCCGGATTCATTGGCTGATCCATATTACTAATTGTTCCAATAATATATTTGGTCATATCTCGTTCCCCAACTTGAAACTGTTTCAAATAATCAACAATCCCTTTATAGATTTCGTTGGTTTTCTTTAGATTAGGATCCCTATATGATACAAAAAAGCTTTCTCCAATTCGATTAAACCCGCTCATGCATCCATAAGCTCCACCTTTTACACGCACATTCTGCCATAAATAATCATAACTTAAAATTACCTTTAAGATCTGAAGTGCACCTGTATATTCACAGCCTGCATTTATAAAATTACCTGTCCGTGCTACATACTGCACTTTAGAAGAAGTCTTAAATCCTTCGTTTTTCTTTTTGCATTCTATCTGATATGGAGCCGCTGTTATTGGTGTCGTACATAGATGATTCCTAAATTCTAACATCCTGCTTTTCACTTCCTCAAGGCCTTCTTTGGCAGCTGTATAACTAACTATCAAATTCTCCGGTCTAAATATAGTCTGAATCAGTGTTTTAAGATTTTGGATCAAAACTTCTTTGTTCTCTTCAAAATGCTCCTCTAAATTTCTAACTACTTCATAAAATTCAATACCATTTGTGATCTCCCTGTATCCTGCCATAGGCGAAGTATAGGACTTTGCCCTCATAACCGCTGTGGTATGCCCTGAAGATTGAAATCTCATCTGCATTCTGGATTTTAACATGGATAAGATTTCTAACAAACGTTTTTCATCCTCCAGTTTGGAGTGCAGTAATATTTCCTCCATCATCTCAAATGCAAAGGGAAGCTTTAAATACAATGCCTTTGTCTTGATTTCAAATGTACTTTTAAATACGTTATCTTGAATCCTTGTTACATCTGGATAGGTTTCCAGACTTGTCATAATTCCACCTGTATGCACATTAATTTCGTTGAACAATGCTCCATATTCATAATGTTCTGTATCAATTACACCAAGTACTGACTGCAAAATTCCAACATAGGGCAATAATTTTGTAGACACATTTCCCAGGTCAAAAAGCAAATCCATATATCCGATACCATTTGTTTCTAGTTCATGATATACCATGGTAATATCTTCAATATGAACAACTTGATTTACAATCGGTTCAATATTTGGATCAATGTCTTCTATCTTAAGAAGCGGAATAGTTTCTAAAGCAACTTTATCAGAAGGTTCCTCTTGATAGTTTAATAAATCTTGTGTACATCTAACTAAATGCTCAACCTCTGATTTAGTCAGATTCTTTTTAAATGCTTCTAATTTTGCTTCTAGTTTTTTTTCTAATTTTGCCGTTTGTCCCTTTTGTGGAATCACGGTAACAATGGACTCATGTGAATTATTCAATAAATACGTCTGTATTAATTCTTCAAAATATCCCGTTGTTTTATTTTTCTTTAGAAACTCAAATGTTTCTAAGGCTTCCACATGTAAAAATGGCTTATTTTCATCGTATAACCAACTATCAAACATTTGCAGTCCATACATCAATCCCTTTGGATAGTTTCCAAAATCAGCTTCTCGAAAACGGAATTCATGATAGTTAATTCCTGCTTCTATGGATTTTTGGTTCATTCCATTTGTAACAATATCCTTCAATGTATCTTCTATCACTTGAATAAATGCTTCTTTTTGATCTTTATTTGCATTTTTTGCAACAATAGAAAAAATCGGCTGGTACACTCCATCATCATAAGATCCCATAATATCTTTACCAATACCGGCATCTATTAGTGCTTTTTTAAGTGGTGCTCCCGGTGCGGAAAGAAGTGCATAATCCAATACCTCAAATGCCATGCAAAGTTCTTTGTCAAGACTTGTCCCAATGACTTTATTATAAGATAGGAAGGTATTGTCTTGTTCCTCTTCGTTACTGGTAATGGAATACTCTATTTCTACTTCTTTTCGTTCATGAAATGCTTTTTGAAGCTGAATTTTTGAGTCTACTTCTAATACATCGTAATTAGATAAGTACTCTTGATCTAACCAATGAAGCTTTTCGGCCATATCCATATCTCCATACAAATAAATATAACTATTGGATGGATGGTAATATTTCTTGTGAAAATCTAAGAACTGTTCATATGTCAAATCCGGTATTGCTTCCGGATCTCCACCGGATTCATTTGCATAGGATGTATCCGGAAATAGCGAATTCAAAACAGCACGATCCAGCACACCCTCCGGTGAGGAAAAAGCTCCTTTCATCTCATTATATACGACCCCATTATACTCCAGTTTACCATCTGTATCATCTAATTTATAGCTCCATCCCTCTTGACGAAATATTTCTTCATATTCGTATATATTTGGATAAAGCACTGCATCCATATATACATGCATTAGATTCTGGAAATCCTTAGCATTGCGACTTGCAACCGGATAAACCGTCTTGTCCGGGTAGGTCATGGCGTTTAAGAATGTATTCAGCGAGCCCTTCACTAATTCAACAAATGGATCCTTAACTGGGAAATTTTTCGAACCACATAGAACCGAATGTTCTAAAATATGCGCTACCCCTGTACTATCTGATGGTGGTGTTCTAAATCCTATGGTAAATACTTTATTGTCGTCTTCATTCGACATAAGCAGGATTCTTGCTCCGCTCTTTTTATGCTTTAATAGATATCCTTTGGATTGTATATCCTTGACATCTCTTTCTTCTATCATTTCATAAGATGTTAATTCTTTTAAATTCATACTTTCTTTCCTCCCTGATCAATTACATCCATTTTCTCTGCGCTACAATAGTATATCATGCTTTTCTTGGAAAAGAAATAGATGGCAAACGCTTTACAGTTCTATGATTTCCATATTGAAAAGTTGTGCATCTTCTTTCTCATGTGTCACCATGAAAAAAGTCCTATGATTCAAATTTTGATTAATAAATTGAACAGTTAATGCTTTGGTCTTTTCATCTAATCCTTTAAATGCTTCATCCAATATCAATACATCTGATTCAGCTAATACTGCTCGTATCAGTGAGACTCTTCTCTTTTGTCCTCCCGATAAATGGATTGCAGGTTTCTCCATGTCTTCTCTTGTAAATCCCACCTGTTCAAAGGCATTTCTAATATCCTGTTCATTTATATATGGACATGCAACACTCACATTGTCTATTCCAGACAGTTGTTCGGCCAAACGGTTTTCTTGAAACTGACAAGAAAATCTTGTGCCTTGTGGTATAAGCACTTCTCCTTGATCTGCATGTTCCAATCCCATCACAATCCGCATGAACGTGGTTTTGCCACGACCAGATGCCCCCATAATACAGTAATGCTGCCCTGTCCATGCACAAAAATCCATATCCTCTAATATAGATTGCCCATCAAATAATTTGCTGACACCACGAAGAATAATATCCCCAGGATGTGGTCCTAATGGAGTATTGGCATATTTATTTTTGTTCACAATTTGAAGTCGTTTTAACATCCAGCGAAGGAAACTTAGGAATAGTTTCTCAAATGTAATGCTAATCACTACAATAATTACCGTCCATGCAAACACTTCTCCGGTAGATAAGAATATTTTTGCGTTATAAAGTGCTCCTCCTATACTTCCATCTGTGATTCCAATTACCTCTGCAGCCACACCGCTTTTCCAACACATCCCAAGACCGACCATACAGGCAGATAATAAAAAACTTTGTACAGAAGGCAAATAAAAATATCTCATTTGCTTTCTTTTTGGTATTCTAAATATAGTCGTCATCTCTATTAATTGTTCATCCATCGACAGAATACCTTCCAGCATATTTGTATATACAATCGGAAGGACCATTAGAAAGCTAATAAAAACTGCCAGTTGTCCACTATTCAACCACAATAATGCTAAGATAATAAAACTTGCAACTGGTATGCTTTTTATTGTAACCATCAAAGGACTTAATAATACTTTTATCATAGGAAAAGAAGCACTGACAACAGATAAACAAATTCCAACCAACAGTGCTAAGAAAAATCCGCCAATAATTCGTATACTGCTGGCGGCCACCGTGCTCCAAAAGGAAGCCGTACGAAGAAAACCAAACAAGGTTTTTATAACTGCAAATGGAGAGACCAAAAGAATGGTCTCTCCTACCTGTATACTAATGAACTGCCAAACAGACAGCCAAAATATAATCGCAATAAAGTATTGCAGCTTAATCCTCTTCTGTATCCATATAGTAAAATTTCTCATCTGGCAATACGCCTCCCACAGCTTCCGGATTCTGATCATAAAGCACTTGCAAATAACCACTTACACTTTTTTTCATTTCTTTATCATCCATAAACGTGATATTACATGCTGGAAGTGCTTTCAATGCAATTGCAGACTTTGGTACAATTCCATAGCCAGCAATCCATTCTGCTGCCTCTTGTGAATGCTCATTCACAAATTCGGTGCTATCATCATAATCATCCATAAATTCTTCAAATGCCACTGGATTCTTTTCAATAAAGCTTCTATTTGCTACCACAACTCCAGTTACCAGGCTGCTATCAGGAGACACCTTATCCCATTCTTTTGTCATATCAAGTGCTGTTCTAACACCTTCCATCTGCATCTGTAATGTAGTAACATAGGGTTGTGGAAGCATGGCAATTACAGGCTCTGTACTTGCTTCCATAGCTGCCGCTACCTCGGTGGCTTCATTTTTAAATTCTACCATCACATCTTCTCCCACCTTCAAGCCATTCTTTTCCAAGATATAATTCAATACATATTCCGGAGTTGTTCCTTTCCCGGTAGTAAGAATTGTTTTCCCTTTCAAATCTGCTACGCTTTGAATGGTATCTCCATTTTCTACCATATATAAGACACCTAATGTATTCACTGCGGCCACTTGAATCTTCCCTTGCGTTTTATTATACAAAACACTTGCCAAATTACAGGGAACCAATGCTATATCAATATCACCTTTTATAAATTGGGCAGTAAATTCATCTGCGGTACCATACATAGATACTTTGTAATCATGACGCGACTTTCCACTATCCACATCATTCATAAGCTTTACAAGGCCCATGGTAGTAGGTCCCTTCATACTTGCAATTGTAAATTCAGTTCGTGGAGCATCTTTATCATCTAATACCTCTTGTTTATCTTGTTCTTCATTGGAATCATGATCCTCTTTCTCAGGACTGCAGGCAGCCAATGATAGGATGCATGTCATAATCATAATACTAACTAATAATTTCTTTTTCATTTTTTTCCCCCTTTTTTAATTTTTATCGATTATTATATTATATACCAATTTTCTTTATTTTAACAATCATGAATATATCCCTATACTAAAAACTTCTAATCTTATCTTCCTCTTCCGTAATTGCATCTTGAATCGATTTTATGATCACATAATATTGATAGGTAGCGCTTGCTTTGATTAGAATTCTGTCATTTAATTTATGTCCCATAATTGCCTTTCCAATAGGCGACTCAATACTAATCAGACCATTGATAGAATTTCCCCGCACAGTCGTCACCAAACGATAAGATTCTGTAATCTCATCTTCCTCAAAATACAATTCCACCGTTTTATTCAGTCCTACCTCACCTTCTTTAGATGCGGCATTCACAACAATTGCATTTCTGACCATCTTTTCTAAATATTTGATTCTTCCTTCGTTCTTATTCTTTTCTTTTTTTGCAGCATGATATTCAAAATTCTCACTAAGATCTCCATGAGCCCTCATTTCTTTAACTTCTGCTATGGCTTCTTTCCTTACTACTAATTTCCTATATTCTATTTCTTCCTCTATTTTCGTAATATCATGTTGGGTCAGCTTATCTTGCATAGAAGTACCTCTTTTCATCATAAGAACATTTGTTCTCATTATTATAGCATAGAAGTACCTTTATGTCTATATAAGTAAAAAGCATTTTATATGTCTATTTTTCTTTTTATATAGCGTCCTTTATTCTCACAAATTACCACTCCATCTTGTGCCACTAATTCTCCTCTTAAGAATACTTTTTGTGCACTTCCTTTTACTTCCATCCCTTCATATGGCTGATAATCTACATTTGCCACTTGCTGATTCACTGTCAAAGTCCTTGTTGTATTCGGATTCCATACTACAATGTCTGCGTCACTTCCTACTGCAATCGCTCCTTTTTTTGGATATACCCCGTATATTTTAGCTACATTTTCTGAAAGTAATTTGCACATTTGTTCCAAGGACATATTTCGTTTCACTACTCCGTAAGTATAGATAAGAGAAGGCCTTGTTTCCACTCCAGGCATACCACATGGTATCTGGGTAAAATCAAATTTCCCTTTCTCTTTTTGATCCATTCGAAAGCTGCAATGATCTGTGGCAATGGTCTGTATCTCCCCATTGATCACACCCTTCCATAATGTTTCTTGATTTATCTTTTCACGCAGAGGTGGGGCAATCACATACTTTCTGCTTTCATCTTCTGCTAATCGATACTGACTTTCATCTAATATCAAATATTGAGGACAAGTCTCTAAATACACTTTCTGGCCTCTTTTTCTCGCTTGTAGTACTTCTTCATATCCTAACTTTGTACTTAAATGAACAATCACAACTGGCACCTTTGCAATTGCGGCAATATTCAGGATACGATTCACAGCCTCCGCTTCTACTTCCGGTGGTCTTGTTTGAGGATAATACCTGGTTTCATAATTTCCTGCATATTTGTTTTCCTCTATTAATGCATCAATCATATCTTTATTCTCACAATGAATACCAGCAATGCCGTGCAATTCTCCTATTCTTTTCAGAGCCTTATATAGATTTTCATCCTTCAAATACATCATTTCATATGTCATGTAAAGCTTAAATGAAGGAATTCCTTCATTTATCATACATTTCATCTGTTCCTCAATCACTGGATTCCATTGAGAAATCGCCATATGAAATCCATAATCACAGGAGCATTTTCCGTCCGCTTTTTTATGCCAGTTTTCTAGCGCTTCCGTTAGAGTTTCGCCTTTATTTTGAGTCGCAAAATCTATAATCATAGTTGTTCCACCAGAAATTGCTGCCTTTGTTCCAGTGTTGAAATCATCTGCCGTAATCGTTCCCGAGACTTCCAAATCAAAATGTGTATGAGCATCAATAAATCCCGGAAAAAGCAACCTATCCGAAACGTCTATTACGTTTGCTCTTGACGAACTAATAGAAGAATCAATCCGCGTTATCTTTTCATTTTCTATTAAAATATCTGCTTTATATAATCCTTCGCCAGATACAATCATTCCTCCTTTTAATATACAGGTCATCCACAAATACCCCCCTTATTTTTTTGATACGGAGTATCCTTTAAGGGTAGTGAAGTCCGAAATATTCCATCGTATTTATAATATGCCCCTTGTACTGCAGGTGCTGTGGGAATTGCTGTTATTTCTCCTATTCCAACTGCTCCATATGCCAAAGAATCTTTATTTTCTTCAATAATTATACTTTCTACATCCGGTGTTTTATCTGCCCGCAAGAGCCCAAGCGTCCCAAATTTAGCCATTGGCTTCCCATGTTTCAATGGAAATTTCTCTGTCAGCGCATAGCCTAGTGACATTACAACTCCCCCTTCAATCTGCCCTTCTACAGATAATGGATTAATCGCTTTCCCTACATCATGAGCTGCTATCACCTTTTCTACCATACCATATTCATCTAAGAGCACTACTTGAGTTGCATACCCATAAGCAATATGAGAAACCGGATTTTGCTTAGGACTTCCCATGGGATCTGTTTTCGCTAAATATTCTCCCCAATACTCTTTTCCATTTAATTCTTTTAAGGTGTTACAACATAAATCTCTTTTTAATTCTTGGCATGCCCTTTTCAAAGCTTCCCCTGTAATCAGTGTCTGTCTAGATCCAGATGTAGTGCCTGAATCTGGCGACCCATTCGTTTCTGCCGCTACATAGACAAATTTGTCCTCTGATAACCCCATTGTTTCACAGGCGATTTGCTTTAATACTGTCCCAAGACCTTGCCCAATGCAAGAAGCCCCGGAACGTATATATATGTTCTCTTTTTCTATGGTTAGCCTACAGCGTCCAAAGTCTGGGATACCCACACCGATTCCGGAATTTTTCATGGCACACGCAATTCCTGATCTCGGATGATTTTCACATATATCTTTTACCGCTTCTAAGGTTTCAGCCAATGCAGTTCCTTCTGGCGCAATCTGCCCATTTGGCAATTCCTGCCCGGGACGAATGGCATTTTGATATCGGATTTGCCATGGTGAAATTCCTGCCATTTCCGCTAATAAATTAAGATTACATTCGGTTGCAAAACAAGTCTGAGTCACTCCAAATCCACGAAAAGCTCCCGCCGGTGGATTATTGGTATATACCGCCGTCCCCTTGATGTCTATATTGTGATAATTATAAGGTCCTGCTGCATGAGTACAAGCCCGTTGTAACACCGGCCCGCCTAAAGATGCATAAGCACCCGTATCCGTAATCAAAGTTGCTTTCATAGCAGTGAGCATGCCGTATTGATCACAGGCTGTTGTAAATTCCATGGTAGCCGGATGTCTCTTTGGATGAATCAATATGCTTTCCTGTCTGGTAAGCTTTACTTTAACTGGAAGTCCTGTATACCAAGATAATAAAGCAGCTTGCGGCTGTACTGTCATATCTTCCTTTCCACCAAAAGCTCCACCTACTAATTGATTGATTACATGCACCTGATCACAGGAGTAGCCTAACATCTTTGCACATTCTCTTTGTGTATCGTAAGTTCCCTGATCCGAGGAATAAATCAAGGCGCTTCCTTTCTCACGGTCCACCACTGCAACCGCACACTCTGGCTCTAGGAAAGCATGTTCGGTAAATGGAGTTTCATAGGTGTTAGTTACCACATAAGCTGAATTTTCTATTGCCTGCATTGCATCACCACGGCACAAATGCTCACTAGCTAATATATTTCCACTGCGATGCACAAGGGGCGCACCTGGCTTTAATGCTTCTTGAGGTGAAAATACTGCTGGCAATTCTTCGTATACAATATCCACTAGATTTTTAGCCTGCTCTAATATTTCCAAATTATCTGCTGCAATCAAACAAATGGAATCCCCTAAGTATCGAGTGACTTGACCTACTGCAATCATGACATCCCAGTCCTGTTTCAAGTGTCCTATTTTATGACTGCCTGGAATATCCGCAGCTGTCAGTACCGCTCTTACACCCTTTAGCTTTCTTGCTTTAGACAAATCAATAGATATTACTTTTGCCCGTGGATATGCAGAACGTACTGCACTTCCATATATCATGTGCTCTAGCTGCATGTCGTCTGTATATATTCCATAACCCAACACCTTTTCTCTGACATCAATCCGAGGCACTCTCTGACCAATCCCTGTCATTTCTTTTGGTTTTATTTCTTTCACACCTTCTCGAAATAACATGGCTGCCAATTCCACTGCATCTATAATCTTTTTATATCCAGTACAACGGCAGATATTATTACGGATTGCATGTTTAATTTCTTCTCTAGTAGGTGAAAGTGTCTGGTCTAACAATCCTTTTGCACACAGAATCATACCCGGAGTACAGAACCCACACTGTACTGCACCTGCTTCTCCAAATGCATATACATAAACTTCTTTTTCTCTTTTTGTTAAACCTTCTACAGTCAGAATCTTTTTCTCTTGAAATTGATCTATTGTTTGTGTGCATGCCTTTACTGTTTTTCCATCTACTAGAACTGTACAGGTACCGCATGCTCCTTCACTGCATCCATCCTTAACCGAAAGGAAGTGGCAATCATTGCGCAACACATCTATCAGTCTTCGATTTGCTTCTATCAATACTCTATTTCCATTAATATTCAAAGAATACATACCAACACCTATACCCTTTCATCCTTTTTTAATAGATAGGAATATGTCGTGCTAACTATATCAATTACTGCTGCAATCTCCTTTGGAAGATTTTCTTCGATCTCCTTCTTTGACCATAGCATCGTCTCTTTATGGTATCTGACTTTATAGCTTTGTGAATTCCAATTATGTATCATAAATCCATCATTCTCACTTTGATTCATATCTTCTTCACAATCAAATAATGTAAATTTATCCAAATATGGAGCCCCTTCATATGGGCAAAAGCTTTTACAATTTCCACACCCATTGCACATACGATCCACATGAATAATTTGATGTTGTTCCATACCCGGAACTGCAATGACTATATTGGCACGGTTGGGACAAACTTCTGCACACACTTCACAAATATCAGCACAATGTAAACATCTGTTATCTGCGTCCTGATGAATGTTTCTTGTTTCTAGCACACCTCGTTTGTCATAAATATCTGTCATTTCTTTTACGGACTTTACGGTCTTTACGAACTTTTCTGCTTTTTCTGCTTTCCTCTTCTGTTGTTTTCTATTTCTTAGAAGAATTTCTTCTGCCACCAAGCTTGCATCACGTATGGATTCCACTACCGAAGATGGTCCTTGTAATAAATCACCAATCCGATACACCTCCGGCTGATTTATATGAGAGAAGATGCTCTCTTGCCTTTTCAATGGTGCTTCCATCCGATACACACCCGTTGCAATGATAATATAAGAATATCCTTTTGCTTTTAAGCTCTGTATATCCTCCACCTTTGTGCACATTTCAAATTCCACATATGGGCAAACCGTCTTTATAAATTCAATATCTCTGTCAATTACTTCCTCACAAATCTCAGAACTTGGCACTGCAAATCGCACGGCGCCGCCAAGTTGCTCCCTTTGTTCAAACACGGTTGCTTTCATCCCTCCACGAGCTATAAAATAAGCTGCCGACAAACCTGCCGGACCTCCGCCAATAATCCCAACCTTTTCTTCAAAAGATAGAGGAACCGGCTGTATGGATGCAATCAATTCCTGCATTCCATATTGTGCAGCCTTTAATTTTGCCTCCCTTATTTCTATTGGACTTTCATAGTAATTTCTCATACACTGATTCATACAATAATGATAGCAAATGGTTCCCGTAATAAAGGGTAATGGATTGCTCTTCGTAATAATTTCCAAGGCTTCTTTATACTTTTTCTGCTTTACAAGTTCCATATATGCCGTCACTTCTTGATGAATGGGACATTCTTGTTCACAAGGTGCAATAAAGCAATCGAAAAGCGGAGCCGTTCTATGTATTTTCTTAAACGGACCTTTTTGTTTGTTTTTTCTGTAATATGGGTTGGTACGTATCAATTCTGCTGTGCAAATCATTTCCTGAGCATCTATCTCCCGCTTTGTTTTTGGCAGTATTTCTGCTACTTTAGCTAATTGAGTAAGGCGTTCATAACCTCCTGGTTTTAGCAATGTTGTAGCAACTGTGACCGGATAGATTCCTAATGTGATAAGCTCCTTGATATTATAACGATCAACTCCACCTGAAAAAGAAATCAAAATCTTTCCTTTCAACTCGTCTGCAATTCTCCCAGCTAATGTATATGCCAGTATAAACAAAGGTTTCCCTGACATATACATTTCATTTCCCGGTAATTCACCGTGCTTAATTCTGACTGGGAATGTATTCGTAAGCTTTATACCAAATTCCACATTCTGACTGATTCCAACATCCATTAATCGCTGCAGCATAGAGATAGCAGTATCATACTGCAAATCATGCAGAAAATGGTAAGAATCAAAAGAAAGATGTCCATATCCCATATCATCCATGGCTTTTCTTACAAACTCGTAACCTAGTAAAGTTGGATTGCATTTTATAAACGTATGCAGCCCTTTTACCCTCATTAAATATACAGCAATTTCTTCAATTTCTTCTGCAGGACATCCATGAAGTGTAGACAGGGTAATGGAATTACTTATGTAAGGGGATATCCGTTCCACATCCTCTTTTGTAATATGTTCAAAATCCGTGATATGATGCAAAAAATACTGACAACAATGCTTAAATTCTTCCGTTTCAGAGGCATCCTTTAATGATTCTATAAAATCATCCATCTTTTTTGTCTGAATTCCTTTTAAATCATAGCCTACACTCATACTAAATTGAAATCCATCCATACTTCCCAAGTCTAATTCTTTTGCCATAATATGCATCATAAACCAGGCTTTAATATATTCATTTCTAGCTTCTTCTACGTATAATTCCGTTGACCATTCTACATTATAGCCTTCATCTGCCGCTTCAATGCATGGCTTAGGAACACAGTCCGACAGCGATAATCCGTCTAATTCCTGAACCGTTTTCAACTCAAAGAATCTTCCTCCCGCATAATAGGAAGCAATTAAATTCTGAGCCAGCTGTGTATGTGGTCCAGCTGCAGGTCCGATAGGTGTCTCTAACTTTCTGCCTAGAAACGTCCTTTCATTCCCTTCCTTCGAGTGGTAGGAATGATGGACTCCAAAAACAGTTCCACTCTCTTTATATTCTCGAAAAATCCACTCTGCTAATTGTTCAATTGGCATAGGCATCATTCTTATATTCATAATAACCTCCTGCTAATAATATATAGCGTACTATCTGTTATTTATTGAATTTTCAAGTTTTTCAGACTCTTTTCGACATTCTTTTATTATTTTTTCTTCATCAACATTCAATAGTATCCTATCTTTCATCAATATCTTTCCATTTGCAATTGTTGTTACTACACATCTTCCTGTCATGCCAAACAGAATATGGCTATTTATATTTTCTGCATGCATTGGGGTGGGCGGATAATAATCTGTAATAATTACATCTCCTGCTGCGCCTTCTTCCAAGACTCCTAAAGGTTTATCAAAATAACGATTTGCAATTTTCGCGTTTCCATTGAACAGCATTTCCGGTACTTCACTCCATGCTGCATTTGCATCCTGTAACTGATATTTATGTAAAAGATTCGCCACTTTATAAGATTCTATCATATCATGGGTATAACCATCTGTACCAAGCCCCGTCAGTACCCCTTGATGTACGATATCCATAGCAGCAGGATATCCACACGCATTTCCCATATTAGATTCCGGATTATGCACGACCATAGTATCTGTTTCTTTTAGACACTCTATTTCCCTATGATTGATATAGGTGCAATGTGCTGCTAATGTGTTACTTCCTAATATATTCCAATCCATTAATCGCTCCACCACTCGTTTACCATAAACATCCAAGCAGTGACTGAGATCTTCTTTGCCTTCTGCAACATGAATATGATAACCTGCTTTTCCTGGCTTATGCATTGCACACAATTCCATCGTTTCATCCGAAATCGTAAAAGAAGCATGCATTCCCATCATTGCTGCCACCATATCATCCTTTAACCGGAGTGTATGCTCTATAAACCGTTCGTTTTCCAGCACTGCCTCCTTGGCTTTTTCTTTTCCATCCCTGTCAGAGACTTCATAACACAGACAAACACGAATTCCCACTTTTTTTGCCGCTTCTTCGATTGTAAAAAGAGAGTCTGTAATCGCACCATAGCTTGCATGATGGTCGAACACTGTAGTGACTCCGTTTTTGACGGCTTCTATGTAAGTTGCCATAGCACTGAGTCGAATTCCTTCCAGTGTTAAATGTCGATCTATGTTCCACCACATTCCATCAAGTATATCCAAAAATCCTTGTGGATGGTAACCTTTCACGGACAGTCCTCTTGCCAATGCACTATAACCATGTTCATGTGTATTGATAAATGCAGGCATAATCACACATCCTTTGGCATCTATATATGTTGCATCTGGGTGTTTTTTTCTGATCTCCTGATCACTGGTGACCTTGGTAATAATGGTTCCATCAATTACAACTGCACCCTGTTTTAAAAATGGGTTCTGTGGATTTCTTGTAACTACCATTCCATTCCCAATAATCAACATAATTTCTCTCACCTCCTATTTCAAATGCTTTCCGTTATATGTATGATTGATTTTCTATATTTTACATCCATATTTTTTAAATGTCAAACATAGACTCTTCATTTTCAATATGATATGATGTGATAAAAGCATGTCATTGAAACTATTTTATATGCCATCATAAAGGAGGTAATGTCAATTGGAGAATATCAAATGGGTTGCAAATACACTGCCCAAAACAACAGATCATAATCTAGCCCTTCTCTCGACTGCCAATGCCAAGAAGGTAAGAGCATTTCACGAAAGCTTCCCTCAGTACCGCAAGACACCACTGGTCAATCTAAAACAATTAGCGAACCATCTAGGACTCCAACAGATCTTTGTCAAAGATGAATCCTATCGTTTCGGACTAAATGCGTTCAAAGTACTTGGTGGTTCTTATGCCATGGCAAAGTATATTGCAAATGCAATTAAGAAAGATATCTCAGAGCTGCCTTATGCGGTTCTTACTTCTGATGCAGTAAGAACCGCATTTGGACAAGCTACCTTTTTCACGGCAACGGATGGCAATCATGGTCGGGGTGTAGCTTGGGCCGCAAATAAGCTGAATCAGAAATGTGTCATTTATATGCCAATCGGAACCACGCAAACAAGACTTGATCATATTTTAAATGAACACGCCACTGCAACAATCGAAAACTTAAATTATGACGATTGTGTCCGCAAAGCCAACGCCAGTGCCAAAGCTGCTGAGAATGGCATTATGATACAAGATACCGCCTGGGAAGGTTATGAAGAAATCCCCACTTGGATTATGCAAGGCTATGGAACCATGGCTTACGAAGCGGAAGAACAGCTAGCCGCTGCTTATTGTGAACGTCCCACCCATATTTTTATTCAAGCCGGTGTTGGTTCTCTAGCTGGTGCAGTACAAGGATACTTTGCTAACCGTTACAAGG
The DNA here is from genome assembly GCA_036656615.1 of Lachnospiraceae bacterium. GTDB lineage: Bacteria > Bacillota > Clostridia > Lachnospirales > Lachnospiraceae > CAUPWF01. The sequence goes on from JAVXHY010000001.1 coordinate 215,456, forward strand.
GAAATGAACCTATGGTTGTAGTTGTAGAAGCCCAGGCTGCAGATTGTCTATATCAGAGTGCATGTGCCAAAGATGGATCCATTCGCAAGGTGGGTGGAGATATGCTGACTCTGATGAATGGGCTTGCTTGCGGAGAACCCAGTACTATTTCTTGGGATATTCTCAGAAATCACGTGCATACCTTTGTCTCTGTACCCGATTGGGTAACTGCCACCGGAATGAGGGTATTAGCTGCTCCAATGAAAGGAGATACTCCTATCACTTCTGGAGAATCAGGCGCTGTAACCATGGGGCTTCTATATCACCTCATGACACAGGATGATTGCAAAGAACTTCGTGAACATTTACAATTAACCCTCCAGTCAAAAGTTCTTCTATTTTCCACAGAGGGAGACACTGACCCCCAGCGTTATCAATCCATTGTTTGGGATGGTGCAAACCAATTATAATCAAAAGGAGGCGGAAAGATGGATTTTAACAGTATAAAAGAAGCATCCAATAAGTATGAAAAAGATATGACCTGTTTCCTGAGAGATCTTGTTCGATTTCCAGGTGAGAGTACCAAAGAAAAAGATCGCATCAACCGTATAGCAACGGAAATGAAGAAACTCGATTTCGACAAAGTGGAAATTGACCCTCAGGGGAATGTACTGGGATATATGGGGGTGGGCAAAAGAATCATTGCCTACGATGCACATATTGATTCCGTTGGAATCGGAAATAGAGCCAACTGGGACTTCGATCCCTATGAAGGATTTGAATCCGACACAGAAATTGGCGGGCGTGGAACTTCCGATCAGCTTGGTGGAATTGTATCTGCTGTATATGGTGCTAGAATTATGAAAGATCTTGACTTATTAAATGATCAGGAAACCATACTAGTTACCGGGACTGTTCTAGAGGAAGATTGCGACGGACTTTGCTGGCAATACATTATAAATGAAGATAAAGTAAAACCCGAGTTTGTGGTGATTACCGAACCAACCGATGGCAATATCTACCGCGGACACAGAGGACGAATGGAGATACGCGTGGATGTAAGCGGAGTATCCTGCCATGGTTCTGCACCAGAACGAGGAGACAATGCAATTTATAAAATGGCAGATATACTCCAGGATGTACGTGATCTTAATCCCCGACTTTCTGTCGATCCATTCTTGGGAAAGGGAACCATTACTGTTTCTGAAATCTTCTACTCCTCTCCTTCTCGCTGTGCGGTAGCAGATGGATGCTCTATTTCTTTGGATCGACGTCTTACAGACGGTGAAACCTACGAAAGTGCATTACAAGAAGTAGAAAATCTTGAAATGGTGAAAAAATATAATGCCCGGGTAAGTATGTACCAATACACAAGACCCAGCTACACCGGCTTGGTATATACGACTGATTGTTATTTCCCCACATGGGTCATTCCAAAAGACCATAAAGCCACGCAAGCCGTCATACGTTCTTATGAGGAAATGTATGGGATCCCCGTAGTTGACAAATGGACCTTTTCTACCAATGGTGTATCCATCATGGGGCGCTATGGAATCCCTTGCATCGGCTTTGGTCCTGGGAAAGAAGCACAGGCCCACGCGCCCAATGAACGAACCTGGAAAGCAGACTTAGTAAAGTGTGCTGCTGTTTATGCCGCTATTCCCTCTCTCTACTTCACTGATTACGAAAAATCTCAACATAAAATTTCAGATCATCATTGCGAACAGGAGGACCTATGAAAATTCTACAAGACTATATAGATCAATTAAATTCCTTAGATTTCCATTCTATGTATCAAAATGATTTTTTTCTTACTTGGGAAAAAACAATGGACGAATTAAAAGCCGTATTTACCATGGCCGATGCACTTCGCTTTATGAGAACGCAAAATATCTCTACCAAAGTATTTGAAAGCGGCTTAGGAATTTCATTATTCCGCGATCATTCCACACGCACTAGATTCTCTTTTGCTTCCGCCTGTAATTTATTAGGCTTAACTGTACAGGATTTGGATGAAGGGAAATCCCAGGCTGCACATGGGGAAACAGTTCGGGAAACAGCTAATATGATTTCCTTTATGGCAGAGGTCATTGGTATTCGAGATGATATGTATATCGGCAAAGGAAATCATTATATGCACCAGGTAGCCCGCTCTGTAAAACAAGGTTATCATGATGGAATATTAGAACAATGCCCAACACTGGTGAACTTACAATGCGATATGGATCATCCCACTCAATGCATGGCAGACATGCTGCATATGATTCACGAATTTGGAGGATTGGACCAATTAAGAGGGAAAAAACTTGCCATGACATGGGCTTATTCTCCTTCTTATGGCAAACCATTATCTGTACCACAAGGTGTGATTGGACTAATGACACGTATGGGAATGGATGTTGTATTGGCACATCCCAAAGGCTATGAAGTTATGCCAGAAATAGAACAAATTGCTAGACAAAATGCTCTAGAATCAGGTGGAACATTTCACCAAACAAATCACATGGAAGAGGCTTTTCAAAATGCGGATATTGTATACCCCAAAAGCTGGGCACCCTTTGCAGCCATGGAAAAACGTACCGCTTTATATGCAGAAAATAATACCACCAAAATCCAGCAGTTAGAGCAAGAGCTTCTAAAACAGAATGCCACTCATAAGGATTGGACTTGTTCCGAGCATATCATGGCCTCAACAAAAAACAGCAGCGCACTTTACCTTCATTGTCTTCCAGCCGACATTACAGGTGTAAGCTGCAAACAGGGAGAAGTAGATTCCTCCGTATTCGAAAGACATCGTACTTCCCTCTATAAAGAAGCAAGTTATAAGCCTTATATTATAGCTGCTATGATTTTCTTAAGCAGATTTGCAGATCCAGCTGCCATATTACAAAATCGAAACCAACAACATATACCAAGAATATTAAAATAAAAAACCCCGCTGCTTGCAGCGGGGTTTTTGACTTGTGATCATTCATCAAACTTTCATGACTCCAAATTCATATTTCTATGCTTCTTCATCACTTCCATAAAGTGTGATTAATTTATTCAAATATGCATATCTTTCTTTTGCAGATTCTTCTGATTTTGTAAATAGCATTTCTGCTCTTTCTGGATTCATTCTTGCAAGTGCATTGTAACGAACTTCTCCATTTAAGAAATCTTTATAACTTTCTGTAGGTGCTTTACTATCAAGACTAAATGCAGCTTTTCCTTCTGCCTTTAATGCTGGATTGTAACGGAAGTTATGCCAATATCCTGCTTTTACTGCATTTTCTTCTTCTGTCTGAGCTTTGCTCATACCAATCTTAATACCGTGATTGATACATGGAGCATAGGCAATAATCAGTGATGGTCCTTCATAAGCTTCTGCTTCTGCAATTGCCTTCACTGTTTGGTTGTAATCTGCGCCCATAGCAATTTGTGCTACGTATACATAACCATAACTCATTGCAATACTTGCCATATCTTTCTTCTTTACTTCCTTACCAGCTGCTGCAAATTGTGCAATTGCTCCGGTTGGTGTAGATTTAGAAGACTGTCCACCTGTATTAGAGTAAACTTCTGTATCAAATACCATAATATTAATGTCTTGTCCACTAGCCAATACGTGGTCAACACCACCAAATCCAATATCATAAGCCCATCCATCTCCACCAAAGATCCATTGAGATTTTTTAGCTAAGAAGTCTTTATCATTTAATAATTTTGTTTTAACTTCGCTTTCTCCTGATGCTGCTTCCAAAGCTGCAACTAACTGGTCTGTTGCTGCTCCGTTTGTTGCTCCACAAGTAAAAGTATCAAGGTAAGTTTTTGCTGCTTCAACAACTGCTGCATCTTTTCCATTTTCTATTAAATATTCAACTTTTTTCTTTAAGTTACTTCTTAATGCTTTTTGAGCCAGTAACATACCGAATCCAAATTCTGCATTATCTTCAAATAAGGAGTTAGCCCAAGCTGGTCCTTTTCCTTCAGGAGTAGAAGTATATGGTGTAGATGGTGAAGAGTTGCCCCAAATTGAAGAACACCCTGTTGCATTTGCAATGTACATTCTATCACCAAATAATTGTGTAATTAATTTTGCATAAGGAGTTTCTCCACATCCTGCACAAGCTCCTGAGAATTCAAGAAGAGGTTGTTTGAACTGGCTTCCCTTTACAGTTGTTTCTTTGAATTTTGCTACCACTTCAGGTTTCACAGCAAGTTCTCTACCAAAATCAAAGAATTCTTGTTTTCCAACATTTGCTTCCATATTTTCGAGAACAAGTGCTTTTTCACCTTTTTTACCAGGACATACATTTGCACAAGATCCACATCCAGTACAATCATATGCAGATACTGTCATTGTGAATTTCAACTCTGGCATACCAACCATATCAATGGTCTCTAAACCTGCTGGAGCTTTTGCTACTTCTTCTGCTGTAAGTGCTACTGGACGAATAACTCCGTGTGGGCAAACATATGCACAGCGGTTACATTGAATACAATTTTCTGCTTTCCAAACTGGAATATCTACAGCAATTCCACGTTTTTCAAATGCAGAAGTTCCAGATGGTGTAGAACCATCTACATAATCTACAAATGCAGATACTGGAAGAGAATTACCTTCTTGTGCATTTACTTTTGTTTGAATATTTTTAACAAATGTTACAGAGTCTGCTTTACCAGCTTTGATTTCACGAGTAAATAATCCATCATCTGTTGCATTTTTCCAATTTTCAGGTACTGTAATTTCAACGATTTGTTTTGCTCCAGCATCAATTGCATCATAGTTCATTTGAACAATTTTATCACCCTTTTTACCATAAGATGCTTTTGCAGCTTTTTTCATTAGTTCCTTTGCTTTTTCAGCTGGAATAATGTTAGCCAATTCAAAGAAAGCTGATTGAAGAACCGTGTTGATACGTCCACCAAGACCAATTTCTTTACCGATTTTGATACCGTCGATTACATAGAATTTGATGTTATGGCTTGCAATATATTCTTTTACCTGTCCAGGTAAGTGATGTTCAATTCCTGCCATATCCCAAGGACAGTTCAATAAGAAGGTTCCGCCATCTACTAAGTCTTGAACCATGTTATATTTATTGATATAAGATGGATTGTGACAAGCAACAAAATTTGCCTGGCGAATCAAGTATGTTGATTTAATTGGTGTATGACCAAAACGCAAGTGAGAAATTGTGATACCACCTGATTTTTTAGAGTCATAATCAAAATATGCCTGTGCATACATGTCTGTGTTATCACCGATGATCTTAATGGAGTTCTTGTTAGCTCCAACGGTTCCATCAGCTCCTAATCCCCAGAATTTACAATTAATGGTTCCCTTTGGTGTCGTTGCAAGTGGTTTGCCCATTGGTAAAGAAAGATTTGTAACATCATCTATGATACCCATGGTAAATCTTTTCTTGTCTGTATTGTTATAAACTGCTACGATTTGTGCAGGTGTTGTATCTTTTGATCCCAATCCATAACGTCCTGTGAAAATTGGTGTCTGATCGAATTTTGTTCCCTTTAATGCTGCTACAACGTCTAAGTATAATGGCTCACCCATAGCGCCTGGTTCTTTTGTTCTATCTAATACAGAGATTTGTTTTACGCTGTCAGGAATAGCATTTACAAGTGCTTCTGCACAGAATGGTCTGTAAAGACGTACTTTCACAACACCAACTTTTTCTCCTGCTGCTACCATGTAATCAATTGTTTCATCGATGGTATCGCATACAGAACCCATAGCTATAATTACTTTTGTAGCATCAGCTGCTCCATAATAGTTAAATAATTTATAATCCGTACCAATTTTAGCATTTACCTTGTCCATATAGTTTTGAACAATTGCTGGCATAGCCTCATAGTATGGATTACAAGCTTCTCTTGCCTGGAAGAAAATATCAGGATTCTGAGCAGATCCACGTTGGCAAGGATGATTTGGATTCAATGCATGTTTACGGAAAGCATCTACTGCATCTAAATCTACCATGTCTTCTAAATCTTTGTAATCCCATGTTTCAATCTTTTGGATTTCATGAGAGGTTCTAAACCCGTCAAAGAAATTAATAAATGGCATTTTACCTTTGATTGATGCACAATGTGCTACTGGTGTCAAATCCATTACTTCCTGTACACTTGATTCACAAAGCATTGCACAGCCTGTTTGACGACAAGCATAGACATCAGAATGGTCTCCAAAAATAGATAGTGCATGACTTGCTAATGCACGTGCGGAAACATTAAATACAGCTGGTAATTGTTCCCCAGCTATTTTATATAAATTAGGAATCATAAGAAGTAAACCTTGAGATGCTGTATACGTAGTTGTTAATGCACCTGCTGACAATGCACCATGCACGGTACCTGCGGCACCTGCTTCTGATTGCATTTCTGTGACTTGTACTGTTTGACCAAAAATATTTGTTCTTCCTTGTGTAGCCCATTCGTCTGTAGCTTCTGCCATAACTGATGATGGTGTAATAGGGTAAATTGCTGCGACATCTGTGTATGCATATGATGCATGTGCTGCTGCATGGTTACCATCCATGGTCTTCATTATTCTTGCCATTTGATTGTTCCTCCTTAGAAAACTTATTGAGTTATTTTCTTCACATATATTCTTATTATAGCCTTTGTTTTCAGAAAAGTCTAGTCGGATTTTGTTCATTTTTACAAACAATAACCGAAAAAGAAATCTCCCGATGGCTTATTTTTATATGTATTGTCTTATAATATTGCTTATTTTTTTAATTTTATTGACAATTCATTTATTGTGCTATATACTAAAATGGACGTTAAAGTAAAACAAGAGAGGTATTACTTATGAAAACACAAAAAATTGATAAGCAAGCCGAACCCGCCCAATGGGGTTCACGATTTGGCTACATTATGGTAGCAGCCGGTGCAGCAATTGGTCTTGGAAATATTTGGCGATTTCCTTATTTAGCTTATGCCGGAGGCGGTGGAATATTTATTCTGATTTACGTAATTTTAGTTATTGTTATGGCACATCCTATGGTAGAAATGGAAAGTGCAATTGGTCGTTATGCAAGGTCAAATGTTGCAGATGCATATGGAAAAGTAAAAAAGAAAGCGCAAATCATTGGTATTATAGCAATTGTATGCACAACTTTAATTGATATGTATTATATTGTAGTAAGCGGATGGGTAGGCAAATATGCTGTTGCCTACATCACAGGAGCTGATTTTGGTACCAATACACAGACTTATTTTGATAACTTTGTTTCTTCCACTGCGGAACCTCTTATTTATGCTGGTATTCTTATGTTCATTACTGCATATCTATTATATTTCGGCATAACAAATCTAGTAGAACGTGTCACAAAATTCATTATGCCTGCTTTATTTATTCTTTTAGTCATTTGTGGTGTATGGGCGATTTTCTCCACAGAAGGCGCAATGGAAGGTTTAAAATACTATTTAATACCAGATTTTAGCAAGCTTAGCCTTAAAACATTCTCTTCAGCTTGTACACAAGTTCTCTTTTCCGTTGGAATTGGTTGGGGAATATTTGTCACCCTAGGTGCTAATGTATCTAAGGATGCCAGAATTAGTTCGGATGCAGCTTGGGTAAGTATTTGCGATACTTCTGTCGCTATTTTAGCTGGGTTTGTTATTATCCCATCTGCTTTTGGTGCAGGTGTTGATGTGTCAAAGGGGCCTGCTCTGGTTTTCGTTGTTATGACGCAGATATTTGATAGTCTTCCCGGTGGAAGATTCATCGGTATATGTTTCTTCCTAGCATTAATTTTTGCTGTTTTATCTACATTCTTTACCATTTTAGAGATACCTGTGAAATTTGTGGAAGAGCGGTTTCACATTTCACACCGTAAATCAACTGTTATAACTGCATTGATTATTTATGCAGGTGGTGTCATTGTATCCTTAGGATTTGGTGTGTTAAGTGGAGTACGTATTCCTTGGCTGGATGTAAACGGCATCTCTTATTTCAATATTTATGATTGGCTGGATACCTTTACTGCATATGTGTTATTACCACTTGGCTGTCTCCTCACATGTTTCTATGTAGTGAAGATTTGGGGATTAAAAGAATATGAAAAGGAATTGACCAATGACGGAAAATACAAAAAATTAAATAATTTCCAAAAACTTTTATCCATAGTTGTCGTTCCAATTCTTATGATTATCGTTATTTTGGATTGTTTTGGAATTATTAGATAAAATACATAAAAATAGCGTATCACAATTGAGATACCATTGTGATACGCTATTTTTATTGTTTCTTTTTTTTCACCTTGTTGTAAGCAATTACACATGCAGCAAAAATCGCCATAACAACTGCCAATACTTGAGAAACCGGCCATCCGATTCCAGGAATCAGCAATTGGTCCGTACGAAGACCTTCAATCCAGAATCGACCTACTCCATATCCCAATAAATAGAGTAAGAATAATTCTCCCTCATATTTTTTCTTTTTTCGGTACCAGAACAATATGGCAAAAAGACCTAGATTCCATAGTGATTCATATAAAAAAGTAGGATGCACCTGAATATATGCAATCTGATTTAGTTCCACCATATGTTCCTGCATCTTTACTGTTATATCTGATGTTCTCACTGCATCTACCGGAAGCTGCATTGCCAAAAGACCATTTGTATATTCTCCAAATGCTTCTCGATTAAAGAAATTCCCCCACCGTCCGATGACCTGACCCATAATAAGTCCTAAAACTGCAGTATCAAAGACTTTGGCATAGGATAGATGTTTTCTTTTCGAGAAAATGAACACTGTTATAATCGCAGCAATAACTCCCCCATAAATTGCCAAACCACCTTGTCTGGTATTCAATATACTAAGTAAATCATCTTTATACATATCCCACGAAAAAATAACAAAATAAAGCCTCGCACCAATAATCGAAAAAACAATCCCATAAATTGCCAAATCATAATAATCTTCTACCTTTTGGTTCGTACGTTTCGCCTCCGAAACCGCAATCATAATACCACATAAAATGCCAATTCCAATCACAATACCATAGTATGCAATTTCAAATCCAAATACTGTAAAATTGGAACCTATATGTTCCAAATGAATTCCTATATTGGGAAAAATAATACTTTGAGACATCTAATTTCTTCCTCTCCCTTACATGGCTACACATTAAAACGGAACAACATGATGTCCCCATCCTTTACCACATACTCTTTGCCTTCAACTCCTACCAGCCCTTTTTCCTTTGCTGCCGTATAGGTCTTACATTCTACTAAATCCTCATAACGTACTACCTCGGCGCGGATAAATCCACGTTCAAAATCTGTGTGAATTTTGCCAGCTGCCTGTGGTGCTTTTGTCCCCTTAGTAATCGTCCAGGCTCTTACTTCCTGCTCTCCTGCTGTAAGATAACTAATAAGGCCTAAGATACTATAGCTTGCAGCAATCAATTTTTCTAACCCTGATTCTTTCAATCCTAATTCTTCCAAGAACATTTTCTTCTCGTCCTCTTCTAGCTCTGCAATTTCCTGCTCAATCTGGGCGCATACCACAAACACTTCGCTTCCATCTTTTTTGGCATAAGCACGTACTTCCTGAACACCTTCATTGTCAGCACCATCATTAGCCAAATCATCTTCCCCCACATTCGCAGCGAAAATAACTGGTTTATAGGTTAACAAATTATAACTTTCCAATAAAGCGAGTTCCTCTTCATCCTCTGTTTCAAAAGTGTTCGCCATGTGATCGTTCTCTAAATACTCCTTCACGCGTTCCATCAAGCCTAATTCTTTTGCAAGAGTTTTATCATTTTTTGCTCCCTTACCAGCTTTTGCAATTCTTCTTTCCAATATTTCCAAATCAGAAAATATCAATTCCAATTGAATGGTTTCAATATCTCGTAAAGGTGCAATTTTACCATCCACATGCACGATATTCGAATCTTCAAAGCAGCGCACAACATGCACAATTGCATCTACTTCCCGAATATTTGCAAGAAATTGATTTCCTAATCCTTCTCCTTTTGATGCGCCCTTTACAAGCCCTGCAATGTCAACAAATTCAATTGCTGCCGGAACAATTTTCCTTGTATGGTACATTTCTCCCAACACTTGAAGCCGTTCATCTGGCACGGTTACTACACCTACATTGGGATCAATGGTACAAAAGGGATAGTTCGCCGATTCTGCCCCTGCTTTTGTCAAAGAATTAAACAAGGTGCTTTTTCCTACATTTGGTAATCCAACAATTCCTAATTTCATTTATTTTTCCTCGCTATCTTATCTTGTTTTATATATGATCTCTTGTTTCCATCAGAATTACAATTCCTCTTGCAAACGTAATAACTGCCTCTTCCTGTAATATTTCATTGCTTACACATAGACTATTACACGGTTCTAGCACGTGACTATACAATGGATATTTGGCACCACGGATATCAAAATCTTCTACCTTCTCACCAAGCGGAAACACGGAAAAGTATTGTCCAAATGCCTCTTCTTTTTTTAAATGTGTTTCCCCATCTATCAAATGTATTCTATTATGCATATCAAGAATCCATGCAGTCACCCCAACCTTATGTGCAATCATTAATATTTGTACATTAGCCCACAGGTGATCAATACGGTTACCCGTAGCACCTAAAATCAATATCTCTTTGCTTCCAATACTTAAAGCAAGTCTTAATGCCACTTCCGTATCGGATGCATCTTTGATGGGATTAAATTCCCGAATGGGTACCTTTGTTTCTGTTCGATAGTAATGAATAATTTCTTCTGATAAACTATCAAAATCTCCTACAATATAATCTGGCATAATCTGATACTTATAAAGAAATGATGCACCACGATCCACTCCAATGATATAGCTTTCCGGATTTGCTTTCATAACAGACAGCACAAATTCGTCTTCTAACATACCGCCGCTAATAATAATTGCTTTTTTGTGATTACTCATAATGTTTTAGAATCTCCATAAATTTTTTTGTGTTTTCAGTTACATTGCCTTTGAAAATTGCTGAACCAGCTACAATAATATTCGCCCCTGCATTTAACACTTCTTCCAGATTTGTGATATAAATTCCTCCATCTACCTGAATATCCGTATCTAAGGCTTTCTCCTGTATTATATTTCTTAATTCTTTTATCTTCTCTAATGAAGTTTCTATAAATTTCTGTCCTCCAAACCCTGGTTCTACTGTCATAATTAATACCATATCTACCTGTCTTAAGTATGGTAACACTTCGGAAATCGAAGTATTTGGTTTGACCGCAATTCCTACTTTTACATGCAGCGATTTGATTTTATCAATTGTGCTCTGGACATCTTTACATGCCTCTAGATGTATCGTTATTAAATCAGCACCAGCCTTTACAAACTCCTCTACATACCGTATAGGTTCTTCAATCATCAAGTGTACATCCATCATTTGATTTGTCCCAGATTTAATAGATTGCAGCACAGGCATCCCAAATGAAATACTTGGAACAAACATGCCATCCATTACATCAAAATGTAAATATTGGGCTCCATTTTCCCGTGTCTTTTTCATCTCCTCACCCAACACAGTAAAATCTGCAGCTAAAATAGATGGTGCCAATATCATTTTCCTCATGTTAATACCTCCTTTTTTCTTGTAATTCCTTATACATATCCAAATAATTCTGATATCTCACTTTATTGATTTTATTTTGTTCCAAAGCTTCTTTAACTGCACATTCTGGTTCATGGATATGAGCACAGCCTTGAAATTTACATTTTCCTTCATAAGGCTCAAATTCACGAAAATAATACTTTAGTTCTTCCTTTTCAAATTCATTCACATACAATGAACTAAATCCAGGTGTATCCGTAATAAATGTATGTTCCTTAATAGGGATAAACTCAGAATGTCTAGTTGTGTGCTTCCCTCTTGCGATTTTTTTGCTAATGGCTCCCGTCTCCATATGGATACCTTCCTGTAATAGATTGATCAAGGATGATTTTCCAACTCCTGAAGGGCCAGCAATTACAGTTGTTTTATTTTCCAATAACGCTTGAATTTGTTTAATATTATGATGTTCCTTTCCTGCGCTTGTAAATACCAATGAATAATTACAGTTTTTATATATCTCTTTAATAGTTTCTAGCTCTTGGTCTTTCGCTAGATCCATTTTATTAAAACAAAGAATAACAGGAAGATTCTTTTGCTCCATCATGACGATAAACCGATCCAATAAATTAAAATGAGGTTCCGGTTCTGCTACTGCAAATACAACAAGTGCCTGATCCACATTGGCAACTGCCGGACGTATCAGCTGGTTTTTGCGTGGATAAATATCCACTACATTTCCCAGCATCTCTTCTGCATCTAATATATCAATTTCTACATTATCACCCACAAGTGGTTTGATTTTAGATTTACGAAATGCTCCCTTTGCCTTACATTCATAAACACCGGATTCCACTACATATACGTAGTAGAATCCGGCAATGCCCTTCACTATTTTTCCTTGCATTATAATCCTTTACTCTTCCTTAATTCCCTGTATTCGTTGGCGGTGTCTCAACTGGCGGCTTCTCAACCGGAGCTGCCGGTCCCTTACTAACTACAATTTCTACATTGGTTCCTGGGGCAACCTCTGTATCTGCCGCTACACTTGCCGAAATGACATATCCTGCAGTTACATTGTTGTCATTTTGCTCTTTTACCGTTCCTGTTAAACCAACCGCTGCCAAAGCCTGAAGTGCAGCATCTTTAGAATTACCCAACAAATATGGCACCGTAACTTTAGATATTTTTGGTCCCTTACTAATTGTTATGTCTACTGTTGTACCCGGCGCAACTTCTTTTCCTGCTGTCAAGCCCTGGGAAATCACAGTTCCGGCGGCGGCGGCATTAAATTCTTCTGATATAGAACCGACGCCCAAACCTGCTGCCGCTAACATTTGTCCTGCCTCTCCTTGTGTAACTCCCGTTACATTAGGAACCTTAGCCTTTTGTGCTCCTTTACTGATTACAATCGTTACTGCACTGCCTTTGGCCACCTTTGTTCCAGCAGCCGGTGCCATCGACACTACACTTCCTTCTGGAACACTTGGATTATTTTCAAAGGTTGGACTCACCTTCACACCTGCTTTCGTTAGAATTTTCTCTGCCTCCTCCTGAGTACGTCCGCCAACATCAGGTAAGGTGATTTCTGCTCCTTTTTTACCGGTGCTTATAATTACTTGTACTTTTGATCCTTTTTTTACTTTTTTATCTTCCGCTGTTTTTTGTTCCGCAACAATACCTGCTTCATATTTTTTTGATTCTGCTCTTGATACAACCTCCATAACAAGACCTCGTTTTTTCAACGCATCCTGTGCCTGTGTCTCTGTTAACCCAACTAATGTAGGGACTTTCACCATAGTAGTATCTGATTTTACAATCTTTGTATTTGGACCAAATTTAAAAATACCAGCTGTTTTTCCAACGATAAAAATCAATATAAAAGCAAAAATGACAGCAACCACAATCATTAATATCTTCGTTACTTTCTTCATCTTTGGATCTACATCATCTCTTTTTCTCTTAGGCGAATATCTATCTTCATCGTCATCATAATCTTCATCATCGTCATAATCTTCATCGTCGTCATAATCTTCATCATCATCGTCATAATTTGTATTCTGATTTTTGATTTCTTCTAATTCATCTGGAGTAATCATGACTGTTTCTGTCCCTTTTACAAAAGGTGCAATTGATACAAAATCGCTTTCTGGATCTACGAGGGAACGTTTTAAATCAAGCATCAAAGAACTCATATCCTGATATCTGCGATCTGCACTTTTCTGTGTACATTTTAAAATAATTTGTTCCAAACTATATGAAATGTTTGGTACTAGCTCCGATGGAGGAATAATTTCCTCTTGTAAATGTTTAATAGCAATAGAAACTGTTGTATCTCCGTCAAAGGGCACTTTTCCAGTTACCATCTCGTACATGGTAATACCTAGAGAGTAAATATCACTTTTTTCATCACTAAATCCGCCCCTCGCCTGTTCTGGAGATGTATAATGGACAGAACCCATAGCATTGGTACTTATAGTATTAGAAGAAGTCGCCTTTGCAATTCCAAAATCAGTAACCTTTACTTTACCTTCTTTTGAGATAATCACATTCTGTGGCTTAATGTCCCTATGTATAATATGATGTTTATGTGCTGCTTCTATTCCATTGGAAATCTGTATGGTAATGCTGATGACTTCTTTACCAGAAAGCCTTCCTTTTTTTTGGATATACTCTTTCAAAGTAATCCCCTCTACCAGCTCCATTACCATGAAATTCAATCCACGTTCACACCCTACATCGTATACATTCACTACATTGGGATGCATTAATCCAGCCGCAGACTGCGCTTCTGTATTGAACTTCTTAACAAAATTCTCGTCTTCTCTAAATTCTTTCTTTAAAATCTTAATTGCAACATATCGGTTTAGCTTATGATCTTTTCCCTTATACACATCTGCCATACCACCTGCACCGATTTTATTAATTATTTCATATCTTTCTCCCAAAAAAATTCCTTCTGTTGTCATATAATCACCTCATCTGCAAATGGTTTTACCATAACCACGCCAATATTGTCATTGCCGCCATTGTCATTTGCTGCCTTTATTAAATGTTCTACTGCCTCGACAATATCCCGACTGCTTTGTATAATTTGGAAAATCTCATCATCGTCCACCAGATTACTCAATCCATCTGAACACATCACTATCTTATCTTTCCTACTTAACCGGCGTTCAAAAAAATCAACTTCCACATCTGCTTTTGCACCAATTGCCCTCGTAATGATATTTTTATCTGGATGGTTTTTAGCCTCTTCTGGCTTAATACCTCCTAATCTTACCATTTCTTCTACCAGGGAATGGTCTTTTGTAAGCTGTTCTATTTCCTGATTTATTAAATACAGCCTGCTGTCTCCTACATTTGCATAATATAGCATATGTTCTATTACGGTTGCAACTACTATGGTCGTTCCCATTCCTTGCAAATGCTCATCTTGCTCTGCTGCTTCAATTAATTTCGTATTCGCTATTTGAATGGCATTTTTGATAATATCCTCAGGATTCTTATCTTCTGTATTCTTAATTTCCTTTAATAATACATCCACAGTGAATTTCGATGCAAAATCTCCCGCCTGATGTCCCCCCATTCCATCTGCAACTACAAATAGATTTGGTAAATTACCCACAGGTTCCTCTGTTGTATAAACATAGTCTTGATTCACTTCTCGCTTTTTGCCAACATCGGTCATAGAAAATGTCTGCATCAAATCTCTCCTTTACTATACCTGTTTCTAAGCTGTCCACATGCTCCATCAATATCTGAACCCATTTCTCTTCTTATAGTAACATTTATTCCGGCTTTTTCAAGTTTATTTTTAAAAAGCTCAGCATTTTTTTTCGTTGGCTTTTGAAATTTTCTTTCTTTTATAGCGTTTACCGGGATCAAATTCAAATGACAATTGCGGTGTCTAAGAAGCTGAATCAGTGCTTCTGCATCCTCTGACAAATCATTTACACCTTGAACCAAACTATATTCAAACGTAATACGGCGGCCTGTTTTTTTGAAATAATAATCGCAAACCTCCATCACTTCTTTTAACTCATATTTATTTGCTACCGGCATTAACTCTCTTCGCTTTTCCTGGGTTGCTCCATGTAAGGAAAGTGCCAATGTAATTTGTAATTGTTTCTCCGCTAGTTCTTTTATACGTGGCACAATTCCGCAGGTTGAAACTGTAATATTTCTTTGGCTAATATGTAACCCCTGCTCATCACTTAAGATTGAAATAAACCCAAGGAAATTATCAAAATTATCCATTGGCTCTCCGGTTCCCATTACCACAACATTGGAAACACGTTCCTCTGAAATCTTTTGAATGGTATAGATCTGACTGACCATTTCAGAAGCGGTCAGATTTCGCTCCAATCCCCCAATTGTAGATGCGCAGAATTTACACCCCATGCGGCATCCTACCTGTGATGAAATACATACGGAATTACCATGATTATATTTCATCAATACGCTTTCTACAACATTGCCATCATTTAGTTTAAATAGAAACTTATTTGTACCATCTAATTTAGATTCTTGACGTTCTAATAACTGAACGGTTCGAATTTCATATTGAGCTTTCAACTTCTCTCGAAGCTCCTTTGATAAATTGGTCATTTCATCAAAGGAGTCTACAAGCTTTTGATGTAACCATTCAAAAATCTGTTTACTTCGGAACGTTTTCTCTCCAATAGATTTCATTTCTTCATTCAACTGAAGAAATGTATATGATTTAATATCCTTCATTTACCCTCCGTAATTTGGCCAGAAAAAAGCCATCACTTTGATTGATACCTGGAAGCAATTGCAAACAACCTTCTTCTATCACCTGTTCACACAATTCATTAGGAAGCACTTCTTTAATATTTACTAATTCAAATGGATAGTGCTTCAAGAACCAATGCACATTATTTAGATTTTCCTCTTCATTAATTGTACAAGTACTGTAGATCAGGATACCACCCGGTTTCACATAAGAGGAAACTATGGATAATATCTGTCTTTGCAGCTCCACCAAACTCTTCATCATGTTTTCCGTTATTTTATATTTTAAATCTGTCTTTTTACCTAATACTCCAAGTCCGGAACATGGCAGATCCGCCAGCACAATATCTGCTTTTTCTTTGGATGTTATATCCAAAATAGTAGCATCCTGTTTTTTTGCTGTAATATTTTGTTTCCCAGACCGCAAAATATTTTCTTCTAATAGTTGAATCTTATAATCCGTCAAATCTCTAGCCTCTACCAGTCCACTTCCTTTTAAACGTTCCGCCATATGTAAGGACTTTCCTCCTGGAGATGCACAAACATCCATCACACAATCGCCTTCTTTAGGCTCTGCGATTTCGGTCACTAGCATCGAACTAATATCCTGAACCTGGAATTCACCTTTTTGAAAACTTTCTAATTCTCCTAAATAATTGTAATCAGATATGCAAAGCGCATAATCCAAATATGGATGATTATCAACCTTAATTCCCAATTGCTCCAAGTTCCTTTTTAATTTGTCCGTACTGGTTTGTTCCAAATTGACTCGAATGGTAGTCGGCTTTTCTTTTTGAAAATCACACAGCATATCTTCTACTGTTGCTTGATCATACGTATGAAGCCATTTCTTAACTATCCATTCCGGCATAGAATATTGTATGGATAGAAAAGGGACCACATCCGTTCTATCCGGATATGTGATTTGCGAAAGATTTCTTTCAATATTACGAAGCACTCCATTTACAAATCCTTTCAAATTCCCAAAGCCCTTCTTCACTGCCAGCTTGACTGCCTCATTGCAAACAGCAGAATTAGGAACACTGTCCATATATTTCAATTGATAGACGGCGCTCCTAATAATAGTTCTTATGACTGGCTTCATTTTATTTACCTTTATGTTAGAAAATTGATTGATTATATAATCAATTTCCAACATATGTTCTAATGTACCCTCTACAACTCTCGTAATAAAGGCACGCTCTTTTTTATCTAAATATTGATACTTTCCCAAGACATTACGAAGTGCCACATGGCTATAGGTGCCATCTCGTGTCACTTCTAATAATATACCAAGTACTAGTTCCCGTTCACTAATTGTTTTTTTATTAGTCATCACTTCTTCCTCGTGCAATCAATACAAGACGAAGTAATTGCAGAATAGATGCAGCTGCACTTGCGACGTAAGTTAACGCTGCTGCGCTCAATACTTTTTTGGTATCATCCACTTCCTCTGAAGCCAACATTCCCGTATCACTTAAAATGCGAATGGCCCTGCCTGAAGCATTGAATTCTACTGGTAAAGTTACTAATTGAAAAAGTACAGATAATGAGAATGCTAAAATTCCCAAATTAATAAGCATCATTGATGTTTGCCCATTTAAAAAAAATCCGATCAGAATCAATGGCCATGCTGCCATGGATCCAAAATTAGCAATGGGCACCAAAGCGCCTCGAAAAGTAAGTGGCACATATCCAGTAGCATGCTGAATTGCATGTCCACACTCATGTGCTGCCACACCCACTGCTGCCACGGAACAGCTTCCAAAGGTAGAATCCGATAAATTTAAAGTCTTGTTTCTTGGATCATAATGATCGGTTAATTCTCCTGAAACATGCTGGATCATCACATCATAAATTCCTGCATTATGAAGAATTCTCTCTGCAGCATCTCTTCCTGTAAGACCTGATTTATTGCGCACACGAGCATATTTCCCATAGGTTGATTTTACTCTGGCAGACGCAAAAAGACATAAAATCACACCTGCAATTACTAATATATATGTTGGATCCAAACCCATTCCTAAATACATACTCTTTCACCTTCCTTTACTTGATAGCCACGAAGAAATGCCCCTGCATCCATTCGTTTTTTTCCTGACAATTGTAATTCTATTATTTTAAGCAGACCATGTCCAGTTTGCACATAAAATGCATCCTTCTCTACTTTAACAATTGTACCTATTGGTGCGTTCTGAAACAATTCCAATTCATTGTCTACTTCTGCTTCCCATATTTTCATGATCTTGTGGTTCCAATTCGTATAAGCACTTGGCCAAGGATTCAGTCCTCGAATCATACGTTCTATGGAAATTGCATCTTGACTCCAATCTATATTTCCCATCTCTTTTTTTAACATCTTTGCGTAGGGAGTGGTGGTTTCTTCCTGCTTCTCCCATACTGCAGTCTTATGTTCCAGTGACTGCAAGGTTTCTACGCAAAGCTTTGCACCTTCCAAAGCCAATTTATCATGAAGACTTCCACCTGTTTCTTTTGCTTCTATAGGTACCGTAGTTTTCTTAATCATATCTCCGGTATCTAGTCCCGCATCCATTTGCATTGTGGTAACTCCGGTAACAGCTTCTCCTTCTATAATAGACCACTGAATTGGTGCTGCCCCACGATATTTGGGCAAAAGTGATGCATGCACATTGATGCATCCAAAAGGTGTCAGCTCTAAGATTTCTTTAGGTAATATCTGTCCAAATGCTACAACTACTACAGCATCAGCCTGATATCTTTTTAACTCTTCTATACATTGTGGTTCTCTAATCTTCTGTGGTTGATAGACTGGAATATGATGGCGAAGTGCAGCCTCTTTTACCGGTGTATACTGTATTTCTTTTCCTCTTCCCTTTGGCTTATCTGGCTGTGTAACAACCAATACCACCTGATATTCTGCTTGAATCAGGGCTTCTAAAGTCCCAACAGAAAAATCAGGAGTTCCCATAAATATAATCTTCATATGACACCTCCCATCCTTTTTATTTATGATTCTTCCAGTTCGTTATCTACCAAATCACCTTCAACTAGTTTTACGTATAACTGACCATTCAAATGATCGATTTCATGGCAAAATGCTCTTGCAAGAAGGCCCTCACCCTCGTAAAAAACTTCTTCCAGCTCTTCATTTTGTGCTTTTACTTTTACATAATCTGGTCTTGTGACCACTCCCGATTTTCCCGGTACACTTAGACAGGCCTCATCTCCGATTTGTTCTCCCGAGGACTCCATTATTTCAGGATTAATCAAAATAACAGGTCCGTCTCCTACATCAATTACTACAATCCTTTTCAAGATTCCCACCTGTGGTGCTGCAAGACCTACTCCCATAGCTTTGTACATAGTATCCAGCATATCTTTGATTAATATGCGGGTGCGCAAGGTCATTTTATCCACTTCTTTACATTGTTTTATCAATACCTCATCTCCGATTTCACGGATTTTCCTAATTGCCATCTTTCTGATCTCCTTAAAATATATTCATTGGGTTAAAATCAAACTGTACTCTGATTTTATGAAAACCCGAATTCACTTCCATATACTGTTCTAATTTATTTTTCACATCTACTAGACACTGGTAATCCTGATCTTTGATATAAATAACTTTTCGATATATATCTTTGACTCTTCCTATATAAGGACTTGCCGGTCCGATAATCTGCATGGTTTCTTTTCTATTATATTTAAAGGCATATTCCTTTAAATACCTGCTCGCTTTTTCAAGCAGTTCCTCTTCTTCCCCAGATATTAAGACCGCCAGTAATTGTTCTACAGGTGGATAACCCATAATACTTCGATATCCAATCTCTTCTTTGTAAAAGCTTTGATAGTCCTGATTTGCTGCCGTTACAATACTATAATGTTCCGGACTATAGGTCTGAATGACTACTTTGCCCTTTTTATCACTGCGTCCCGCTCTTCCAGCTGCCTGCGTAAGAAGTTGAAATGTCCTTTCCCCCGCTCTGTAGTCATCTGTATAAAGTGACAAATCTGCAGCCAAAACACCAACTAAGGTCACATTTGGGAAATCATGTCCTTTCACAATCATTTGGGTACCTATCAAAATATCTGCTTCTTCATTTGCAAAGGCTGCTAATATTTTTTCATGCCCATCTTTCTCTTTTGTAGTATCCATATCCATCCGAAGTACTCTTGCAGTTGGAAATAATTCCTTGACTATCACTTCGATTTGTTGGGTTCCTGCTCGAAATCCACCCACATGCTTGGACCCACAGGATGGACATTTTGTAATATGAGGTTCTTCATATCCACAATAATGGCAAACCAGTTTTCCGTTTTTATGGGAAGATAAAGACACGTCACAATGGGGACATTTTACTACATATCCACAAGATCTGCAAGAAATAAATCCTGCATATCCGCGTCTGTTAATAAACAACATCATTTGCTGATGATTTTCTAAACACGTTGTCATATATTCTTTCAAACGTATGCTTAATATAGAACGGTTTCCTTCTTTTAACTCCTCCCGCAGATCTACGATTTCTACCTTTGCCATATCCTGCATCTGTACTCTATTTAGAAGTTCTAATAGAACATAGTCTCCTGTCTTTGCTCTATAGTAAGCTTCCACTGATGGCGTGGCAGATCCTAATACTACACTGGCATCTTCTATTTCAGCTCTTTTTTCTGCCGTTTCTCTTGTATGATACCTAGGAATCTGTTCACTTTTGTATGTGCTTTCGTGTTCTTCATCAATCACAATCAACCCTAGATTTTGAAAAGGGGTAAAAAGTGCTGAACGCGGGCCAATCATTACATCAATTTCTCCAAGCTTTGCCCGTTCCATTTGATCATACCGTTCTCCCTTAGAAAGTCTAGAATTCATAATGGATACTCGTTCTCCAAAGCGCTTATAAAAACGCAGAACAGTTTGGTAGGTCAGAGCAATTTCTGGAATCAGGACTATGGCCTGACGTCCTAGTTGAATTACTCTTGCAATCATTTCTATATAAACTTCTGTTTTCCCACTTCCAGTTACTCCATGTACTAAATATGTATGACGTCTGCCATTTTTGTAGTCTTCCCAAAAAGTTTCAATCGCCTGGGTCTGTTCCAATGTATATGGAACCGGCACCATATCTTGTACTTTATCTTTAATTGGATTTCGGTATATTCGTTCTGTATCTACTTCCAATACCTGTTGATTTTCCAATGCAGTTATCACTGTTCCCGTAATATTTAACTTTCTAGTTACCAGGTCATAATCTAGAATCTCATGGTCTAAAAGTTCTGCCATCAGTCTGGCTCTCGCCTTCTGATTCTTATCTAAATAATAGGACAGTTTCTTTTGTCCTTCTTCTTCTGTTAACAAACATCTAATACTTCTTCTTTTACGCTCTTTTTCCTGCTGCTTGATAGGCAAGACCGTCTTAAGAGCCTGTATCATGGTTCCACCATAATATTCTTTCATCCAGGCAGCCAATGCTACAAATTTTGCTTCCATCCCAATGCTCTTTTGCTGCACTCGGAGAATCTCTTTTATCTTTGACGAATCGTAATTACACACATCTGTAAGAGCTACAATATAGCCCTTCGTTTCTCTATTCCCTCTTCCAAAAGGTATCACAACCTCCATACCCACCTTCAGCTTATCTGTAAGGTCTGTTGGAATACTATATTGAAATACTTTATCTAGTTTTTCATGAGTGATATCTACAATTACATTTGCATACATATTAGTTGCCCGCCAAAATATCTCGAATTAAATCTCGTTCATCCATCTGGTATTTGACACCCTTTATTTCTTGGTAATCCTCATGTCCTTTACCGGCTAATACAATCACATCTCCCGGCTCTCCATGAGCTATCGCATACCGAATTGCTTCCTTACGGTCACATATTTCCACATATTTCCCTTGTGTCTTTTGAATCCCAATTTTAATATCTTCTATAATCGCCTGTGGTTCTTCATTTCTCGGATTATCTGAGGTAATAATAGTTAAATCTGCCAAACGTCCTGACACCTCTCCCATTTCGTAACGACGACCTTTTGCACGATTTCCGCCGCATCCAAACACACTGACTAATCTAGCTGGATGATACTCTCTCAATGTAGAAAGCAAGCTTTCCAAGCTCATTGCATTATGTGCATAATCAATCATCAATGTAAATTCATCTGATACCTTGATCATCTCAATACGTCCTTTAACTTTTGCAGTCTTTAACACTTCTTTCACCTTAGAAACAGGCACTTGAAAATGTCGGCACACTGCAATAGCAGTCAAGGAATTATAGACGCTAAAGGTCCCCGGTACGTCAATTTCCACATCAAAATCCATAAAGCCTGACACATGATATGCCACTCCTAGGTATCCTGGTCTTGTGACCAGTTTTGTATCTGTTGCTCTTAAATCGGCTTTTTCTCCAAATCCAAATGTCTCAACACTACAGGTAGCACCTTTGAATACCTCTTCAAAATATGGGTCATCTATATTTGCAATACCAATCCGACACTGATGAAACAACATTCCCTTGCAACGTTTATAATCGTCAAAATCCTTGTGTTCATTGGGCCCAATATGATCTTTCCCTAAATTTGTAAAAATTCCAATTTCAAATGGAATACCTGCTGTTCGATGCAGCATTAGCCCTTGGGAAGAAACTTCCATTACTACACTGTCACAGCCTGCATCCACCATTTCACGGAAATATTGCTGAATGGTAACCGACTCCGGTGTCGTATTCTTAGACGGAATCACTTTGTCACCAATGATCGTTTCTATGGTACCAATCAAACCTACTTTATATCCCACACCTTCCAAGATGGATTTGATCATATAGGTCGTGGTGGTCTTCCCTTTTGTTCCCGTAATTCCAATCACCCGAAGTTCTTCTGCTGGATAGCCATAGTAAGCCGCTGCTGCAAGTGCCAGTGCATATCGGGTATCTGATACACGAACCACCGTCACGCCTTCTGGGACTTCAACATCTGTCTCAACAATTACAGCTGCCGCTCCCTTGCTAATCACTTCATCTATGAACTTATGACCATCCACAACCGCTCCACGAATACACACGAACACACAGCCCTGGCTTACCTGGCGTGAATCATTGACCAATTCAGATATTTCAATTTCTGAACTTCCCTGTATAACTTTATATGCTTGACGTTCTAATAATTTTGATAATTTCAATGTGTAATCCTCCCAATATTGCTTTCTACAACATATACAGAATAACACACTCCTCTTTTTCTTGCAAAAGAAACTACTTAATTCACACTTTTTTAACTCTTTTTTTATGTTTTATTCTTTCCTGCCCTTCGCCTGAGCTTCCAGCTTTCCGTCAACCATATCCATCACAATTACATCTTCCCGTTCCACATCTCCTGCCAAGATTAATTTTGCTGCTAATGTTTCTACTGTTTTTTGGAGATATCGTTTCAATGGTCTTGCTCCGTAATTCGGATCAAAACCGCCATCAACAATATGATTTTTAGCAGACAAGGTAAGCGAAATGCTTAACTCTTTTTCTTCCAAGCGTTTATTGACATCTGCTACTAATAAATCAATAATGGAATAGATATCTGCTTTCGTCAATGGCTTAAACATAATGGTCTCATCTAGACGATTTAAAAATTCAGGTCTGAAATGTCCCCGTAACTCACGCATTACCATCTCCTCATTTTCCGGATTGATATGACCTTCTTCATCAATTCCTTCCAATAAATATGTGGAGCCTATATTTGAAGTCATAATTAAAATGGTGTTCTTAAAATCTACCGTACGACCCTGAGCATCTGTAATACGCCCATCATCTAATACCTGCAGTAATACATTAAACACATCTGGATGTGCTTTTTCCACTTCATCAAACAGCACAACCGAATAAGGCTTTCTTCGGACTGCTTCTGTTAACTGACCACCTTCATCATATCCAACGTATCCGGGAGGTGCTCCAATTAACCTTGATACTGCGTGCTTTTCCATATATTCACTCATATCAATACGCACCATATTCTTTTCATCATCAAAGAGACTCTCCGCCAAGGCTTTTGCCAGTTCTGTTTTACCTACTCCTGTCGGTCCTAAGAATAAGAAGGAACCTATGGGTTTCATTGGATCTTTAATTCCGGCCTTGGAACGGATAATGGCTTCTGTAACCTTGGTAACTCCTTCTTCTTGTCCGATTACCCGCTTGTGTAATTCTTCTCCTAAATGTAATGCTTTGCTACGTTCACTTTCGTTTAACTTTGCCACTGGTATCTGGGTCCATCTGGAAATAATTTTCTCTATCTCTTCTTCTGTAACACTTTCATGTACCAAAGATAATTCTTTATCCTTTACCTTAATTTCTTCTGCTGCCAATCGTTTTTCCAATTCCGGTAATTTACCATACTGCAATTCAGCAGCTTTCTCCAAATCGTAGGAACGTTGTGCTTTCTGTATCTGGCCATTAATGTCTTCCATTTCTTCACGCAGCTTTTGTAATTGCACCACGGAATTCTTTTCATTATCCCATTGTGCCTTTTGTCCAGAAAATTCTTCTTTCAATTCTGCTAAATCAATCTGTAAGTGCTCTAAACGTTCCATGCTTAATCGATCGTCTTCTTTTTTTAATGCAGCCTCTTCAATCTCTAATTGCATGATTTTTCGCTGCAATTCATCCAGCTCTGTAGGCATGGAATCTAGCTCTGTTTTTATCAATGCACACGCCTCATCCACCAGGTCAATTGCTTTATCTGGCAAAAACCGATCTGAAATATATCGATTTGATAAAGTAACTGCCGACACCAATGCCCCATCTGTTATTTTTACTCCATGAAAGACCTCATAACGCTCTTTTAACCCACGCAAGATAGAAATAGCATCTTCTACGGATGGTTCATCTACTCTAACCGGCTGGAATCGACGTTCTAAAGCTGCATCTTTCTCAATATAAAGTCGGTACTCATCCAAAGTTGTCGCTCCAATACAATGAAGCTCTCCTCTTGCAAGCATTGGTTTCAGCATATTTCCCGCATCCATAGCACCATCTGTCTTCCCTGCACCTACAATATTGTGAAGTTCATCTATGAACAAGATAATATTTCCATCACTTTTTTGCACTTCCTCTAGAACTGCCTTCAGTCGTTCTTCAAATTCACCTCTATATTTTGCCCCTGCAACTAATGCACCCATATCAAGAGCGAATATCTTCTTATTCTTTAATCCTTCTGGAACATCTCCACGTACAATTCGATGAGCAAGGCCCTCTACTGCAGCCGTTTTACCAACTCCCGGTTCTCCAATTAACACCGGATTATTCTTAGTCTTTCTGGATAAAATACGAATCACATTCCTTATTTCCGCATCACGTCCAATGACTGGATCCAGCTTCTGTTCTCTTGCTCGTTCCACTAAATCATACCCATATTTACTTAGCGTATCATACGTAGCTTCTGGATTATCATTGGTGACCCGTTGATTTCCACGAACTGTAGATAATGTTTGAAGAAAACTTTCTCTTGTAATTCCTAATTCTTTGAACAATTCCTTGATTGCTTTATTGGGTTGTTTAAGTAAAGATAGAAAGAGATGTTCTACGGATACGTATTCATCTCCCATTTGCTTTGCTTCATCTTCCGCATGAATCAGGACTTGATTCAAATACTGTCCAACATAAACCTGACCCCCTTGTACCTTGGTACGTTTTCCAAGAACTTCCTGTGCCCGATTCACAATGAATTCCTTTTGTATCTGCATCTTTTCTAATAGCTTTAGAATCAGGCTGTCCTCCTGTGTTAACAGTGCAAAGAGAAGATGCTCTTGTTCTATTTCTTGATTACCATATTCATATGCAAGCTTCTCACAATCTTGTACCGCCTGTACTGATTTTTGTGTAAATTTATTTATATTCATACTAAATCCTCCTCGTTTTTTGTCTGTTCTATATTTACTATAACACACAAAACAAAGAAGTCAAGTATTATTATTATTTATTCTCCCGTTCTTCCATAAACATAAATATAAATATAACCGCAAGTCCTAGACAAGCAAATAACATTGATTTCGTATGGAAATGATTTAAAGCGAATACGCCTCCCATGGCCCCCAAAACAAAGAAAATGACAATTCCAAAATACAGAAGGCTGTCATGTAATTTTACAATATCTTTTTCTGCTTTATAGAAGAAAAGATACTCTGTAGCACTTCTTAAATTACCGGTACACATGGTTGTAGCATATGGCTTTCCGTCTAATTTCCGGAAGCTTTGCACTTGTAATGAACAAACAAAAGATACCAATGCATTCACGACTATATCGTACTTACCCGTTGGAATAAAAGCTACTGCAACCAACACTACGATTTCTAAAATAAGCGTAATCTGTTTCCAATGCAGTCCTTCGCTTTCTTTATATTTATACCTTACTGTTTCAGCAATCATAATTCCAATTAAAAATGTCAGAATTGGGACTAAATAATAGAAACTTTCCCTCACATCTCCCCTAGCCATTTTAATTCCCATAAGGACTAAATTCCCTGTTTGGGCATTTGCAAATACACCCCCTCTGCACAAATAAGTATATGCATCTAGGAATCCACCTACCATCGCTAGGATTGCACCTATTAGAAATGTTTCCGAAATCCTTGTTGATTTTATCACGTAAAGCCTCCTATTATTGAGCTATTTAATTATTTTATCATAGCACTAATGATGAAAAAAGTCATTTATTATACCTGTTTTTCCTGTATAACAAAAAATATTGATATATTATATTGGCAAATTCCATCATTAAGTATACAATAACAATAGGTTTGACTTTGAGATGGAACCTATATCAAAAAGAAAAGAGGAATTTATACTATGAAAGCTTATGAGAGACTACTGAAATATGTAGTAATACGTACTCCCAGCGATGAAAACAGCACCACAGTCCCCTCATCACAATGTCAGTTCAATCTAGCAAATGTCTTGGTTGAAGAATTAAAATCTTTAGGTGTTTCCGATGCACACGTAGATGAACAATGTTATGTCTATGGCCATATTCCTGCAACTGCCGGCTATGAAAGCAAGACGAAAATCGGGTTTATTGCTCATATGGATATTGTATCCGATTTCTGTGACCACGACATTGTACCCGTTGTGACACCAAATTATGATGGCAAGGATTTCGTGCTTGGGACAAGCGGACGCACTCTAACTGTTCATACATTTAAACACCTTCCAAGCTTAAAAGGACGTACTCTGATTACTACAGATGGTACCACAATTTTAGGTGCAGATGATAAAGCAGGCATTGCTGAAATCATGACTATGATTGAACAATTAACAAGAGACCATATCCCTCATGGACCAATTAGCATATCCTTTACACCAGATGAAGAAATTGGCACAGGTGCACATCACTTTAATGTGGAAGAATTTGGTGCGGAATTTGGTTATACCTTAGATGGCAGCGTAGAAGGAGAAATTCAATACGAAAACTTCACCGCATCTAAAGCAAGCTTTGAAATCCAAGGATTCAATGTACATCCTGGAACAAGTAAAAATGCTATGATTAATGCTTCTTTAGTGGCAACTGAAATCAATTCCATGCTTCCTAGCGGCGAAACACCTCGTGATACCGAAGGCTATGAAGGTTTCTATCATCTCATGTCCATGAGCGGAGATGTAGCTTCTGCTAAATTAGATTATATTCTTCGTGATTTTGATCAGAATTTATTAGAAGCCCGTAAAAACACTTTGAAATTAATCGAAAAGCTTATGAATCAAAAATGGGGCGAGGGTACTGTGAAACTAACTATTACGGATCAATACCGCAATATGCGTGAAGTAGTAGAAACATGCATGCACTTAATTGACAATGCTGTTAAAGCTTGTGAAGCATCCGGAGTGGTTCCACTCGTTGTACCAATCCGTGGTGGTACCGATGGTTCTCAGCTTAGTTTTAAAGGACTTCCATGTCCAAATCTAGGAACCGGTGGTTTCTCCTACCATGGACCATATGAGCACATCACAGTGGAAGGCATGGATCTGTCTGTAAATGTAATCGTAGAAATTGTAAAATTATATGCACAATAATTAAGAGGTCATAAATCGGCCTTGAACAAATGGAGGTTTCCATGAAGCTTGTATTTTTAGATGCAAAAACAATTGGTGATGATATTGATCTATCTGGTTTTGACGCTTGTGGTCAGGTTCTAAAATATGACTTTTCATCCCCAGATCAGATTCCGGAACGTGTCTTAGATGCAGATGTTATTATTACAAACAAATCCAAAATAAACGAACATACCATTGGTATGGCAAAGCAGCTTAAATTAGTCTGTGTTACTGCAACCGGAACAGATGTTTTGGATAAAGAGTACCTAGACTCCCGCCATATCACCTGGAAAAATGTTGCAGGCTATTCTACCGAATCTGTGGCGCAACACACCTTTGCCCTATTATTTTATTTATTAGAGAAATTAAGATATTATGATGATTATGTAAAAGAAGGGCATTATGTAAATGATGTTATTTTCACTCATTTTGCTCAGGTGTTTCATGAATTATCCGGTAAAACTTGGGGAATTATAGGCTTAGGAAACATTGGAAAGCGGGTAGCTGATATTGCGCGCCTGTTTGGTGCGAACATTATCTACTATTCTACTTCTGGTAAGAATACGAATTCCAACTATGAACGTGTTGATTTCAATACTTTACTTGCGGCATCCGATATTATTTCTGTCCACGCCCCTTTAAACGACTCCACGAGAAATCTCATGAATAAAGAAGCCTTTTCCAAAATGCGCCCTCATGCAATCTTTTTAAACGTGGGAAGAGGTCCCATTGTTGTGGAAGCAGATTTAGCGGATGCATTAAAACATAATATAATTGCAGCTGCCGGACTTGATGTATTGTGTGCAGAACCTATGAGTAAGGATAATCCACTACTTGCAATTACGGACAGCCAGAAGCTATTCATCACACCCCATATTGCCTGGGCAAGCATAGAAGCACGTACGCGCCTCATGCATATAATTTTAGAACAGATTCAAGATTTTTTTAAATAGTATGATTTGATATACAGCAAATCCCACGATCATGCATCTTATTTCATGCATTGTTTCGTGGGATTTTTCTATGTATCTTCTCTTTTTCTTACTATATTTAGAAATTGCCTGGTTCGTTCATCCTTGGGATTATCAATGAGTTCTTTTGCCAATCCCTGTTCTTGAATGATGCCATGCTCCATAAAACACACTCGATCCGATACATTTCTTGCAAAATTTACTTCATGGGTCACAATCAACATGGTCATATGTTGGTTGGTTAATGCTTTGATCAGTCCTAACACTTCATTTACAAGCTCTGGGTCTAATGCGGAGGTTGGTTCGTCAAACAACATAATTTGTGGTTCTAATGCTAATGCACGGCCTATAGCAACCCTTTGCTGCTGCCCACCTGACAAACGATATGGATACTCATCTTTTTTATCTGTTAATCCAATCTGTTCTAAGATTTCCAATCCCTTTATCATTGCTTCTTTGGGCTTTATTTTTTTTACAATCATAAGACCTTCCGTAATATTACCTAAAACAGTTTTATTCTGGAACAAATAAAACCCTTGAAATACCATAGCCGTATTTCTTCGGAGCCACAACTGGTCTTCCTTACTTGCACGTTTCATATCTATTCCACGATCTCCAACTATAATTTCCCCCTCGTCTGCCGTTTCCAAACAGTTGATACAGCGCAGCAATGTAGATTTTCCTGTTCCAGATGGACCTATGATAGAAATTACTTCTCCTTTCTTTATTTCCAAATCTATCCCTTTTAACACCTCATTCTTTCCAAAATTCTTACGTATATTCATCAATTGAATCATATCGTCTCACCTACCGTTCTGCCCAGTCTTGCTTCGATTTTTTTCTGGGCAAAACCCATCACTGAAGTAATGGCCCAATATACTAACAGTACACAAACATATGCTTCCAAATAACGATACCCAGAGGATCCTTCCAATTGTGCTGTTGCCATCATTTCTTTTACGCCAATCGCAAATACAAGAGAAGTATCTTTGACAATATTAATAAAACTACTAAATAATGTGGGAATCGATACGCGAATGGCCTGTGGAAGTATAATACGCCTCATTGCCTGCATATAAGTCATCCCAATTGACTGCGCTGCTTCCATTTGCCCTCTATGAATAGATATAATCGCCGCTCTTAAAGATTCAGCCATGTAAGCTGAGCTGGCAAGCCCCAATATGAAAAGTGCCGCTTGAAATGACGAGACCTTCAGGACAAGATTCGGCAGCATTGGAAGCACCCCAAAATAAAAACAGAACAACTGTGCCATTAATGGTGTCCCCCGAAAAAACGAAATATACAATTTGAAGAAATGGCTAAGAACAGGAATTTTTCTATATACTGTTAATGCTATTATAAATGCCAAACCAATGCCCAAAAGGATTGCCAACGCTGACAATCCTAGGGTAACTCTGCTATATTTAAGCATAATAGGTATCACTCTGCCTATAAATTCAAAATCAAATTTCAATGCTCTCACCTATTTTTCTTCAATCGTAGTATCAATATCAAACCATTTTTTAGATAATTCTGCCAATGATCCATCTTCTCTCATGTTATCAATTGCTTTGGTTACTTCTTCTGAAAGTGTTTTGCCTGTATCATCCATTCTGAAAGGATAAGCATTTACTTCATAAACTAGTTTTTCATTCAATTGTCTAATTGCTAAATTATTAGCTTCTACTGTTGTTTTAGTCTTTATTTCTCCTTGCCATAGAGCATCTAGTCTTCCAAGCATAACTTCATCTTCAATGGATGCACCATCAAAGGTTACAATATCAAATTCCAGTTTATTTTCTTCATTTATTTTTCTTAATGTTGCTTCCCCGTTACCACCTAACCAACATCCAACTTTTTTACCTTTTAAGTCTTCTTTTGTCTTAAATTCACTATCTTCCTTTACAAATAAATCATAGTAGCTGTATGCATAAGGTGATGAGAAATTGTATTTTTCTTCCCGTTCAGGTGTAATAGACATTTGATGTGCTACGGTATCGATTTCACCTGCATCCAGCATCCCTACTAATCCACTAAATTGGCCTAGTTTGAATTCTAATTCATAGTTATTTTGCTTTGCAATTGCATTCCATAAATCAATCTCAAATCCTTTTACTTCATCATTTTCTTGAAATGCCCAAGGAGTGTACGATGCCGATGTTCCAACAACTACTTTTTTCTTCTCCGTATTTGTTTCCTCTTTTTTTGTCTCTGTTTTTGGTTTTTCTTCTTCCTTGCTTCCACATGCCGTCATACTAAATACCATTGCACATGTTAGTAAGACTGCACTAATTTTTCTTAACTTCATAAAGTCTTTCCTCCCTTGAAAAGCATAGCTTTTATAAGCTCTTTTCTATAGAATAGCATGTCACTCCTAACTTGTATAATTGTGTTTCATAATATGATTATCGTCTTTATCTATCTCATTTTTTTCCCTTGACTTTTTTATTCTTTTAAGAAATACTAAGTCTATACCATCATTCTTAGGAGGCAAAATATGTCACAACTTCATTATGTAAATCGTAAGGGAACAAATTGTTCTAAGTGGGATGCACAGACCCCTATGTTCGGCGAAGAAAATCTCCATGCCATGTGGGTTGCAGATATGGACTTTCAAGCACCCCCATGTGTTACCAAAGCAATTCAAGACTATGTAGATACTGGAGTATTTGGTTATTATCGTGCCCCTGACTCCTTTTACAACAGCTTTATTCATTGGGAGCGAACACATCATGCTTATGCAATCGAAAAGGAATGGATTCGTTTCTCTCCTGGTGTAGTACCAGCCATCAACTGGATCATTCAAATGCTCACTGCACAAGGGGACAGTATTCTGACACTTACTCCTGTATACTACCCATTCCTTCATGCAGTAAATAACAATAAACGGGTCCTAATTACTAATGATCTAGTCAATACATCCGGAATTTATACGATTGATTATGCAGCATTTGAAAACCAAATAATCACACACCATATAAAGCTCTTTATTTTATGTTCTCCACATAATCCGGTTGGTCGTGTTTGGAAGAAAGAAGAACTTTTTCATTTGCTTGCTATTTGCAAAAAACACCATGTGTATGTTATATCGGATGAAATCCATCAAGATTTGACTTTCCAGAACCATAAGCAATATCCTTCCGCAACAATTGGGGATTTTGATTCTATTCTGATTACACTGACTGCTGCCTCCAAAACATTTAATTTAGCGGGCTTTCAGAATTCTTTCGTGATACTGCCGGATAAAAAACTTCGTGATATTTATGATGAATATACCACTGGAATTCGTATACTATCCGGAAACGCATTAGGATATATTGCCATACAAGCAGCATATAATTATGGACAACCATGGTTAGATGAGCTCAAAGATGTTATCTATAGCAACTATCTCTTTGTAAAAGAGACATTCCAGCAAGCATTACCTAATATCATACTTTCCCCTTTAGAAGGAACCTACCTGTTATGGATTGATTTCCATGCTTATATTGCTCCGGAAGATATGAAGACTTTTATACAAGGTACCTGTAAATTAGCGTTGGATTATGGAGACTGGTTTGGCGGTGACCGCTTTGCTGCTTTTGCACGAATGAACTTAGCCACTTCTCGTAAAAACGTCGCCCTTGCTGTCGAGATAATAATTGCTAATCTCAAGCATCAGGAATAACCTTGTAACAGTTCCGCCACGCCATTCTTTTGATTATGGCTGAACTGTTACATAATCCTTTCATTTAATATAATATAAACCTTGACAATGCATCCCTCCCATGTTATTGTTAATGAGTATTTTAAATGTTGTATTTGATTCACATATTTTTGTAAGAAATCAACATGCTTGATGCTTTACAAAAATATGTGTTTTTTTTATCAACTTAAAATAACAATAAATTTTAAGGAGGTATCTTTCAATGAATAAAGGTACAGTAAAATGGTTTAACGCTCAAAAGGGATTTGGTTTTATCACTAACGACAATGGCGGAGAAGATGTATTCGTACATTTCTCAGGAATCGCTTCTGAAGGCTTCAAGTCTCTTGAAGAAGGTCAGGCAGTGACATTTGAAACAACTGAAGGCGCTCGTGGAATTCAAGCAGTTAACGTAACAGTAGCTTAGTTTGAACCTCTACGCATCAGTAGAAAAAATAGAGTTCTCACAATGTGAGAGCTCTATTTTTATGCAGAACTATATTACGTATTATTTACGTATACATCATCAACAACATATTCATTCTCATTTTCTCCTTACAACTGACGAAATCATAGTAAGAATACACCCAAGAAAAATAAATAAATCACCAATATTAAAAACAATATTATTCAATTTCTTCCATCTCGTCTTAAAACAAATATAATCCACTACATATTTACGAGTGAATCGATCATAGATATTGCTCCAAGCACCACCTACCATACATGCAATTCCTAACTTTCTAAAGCAATTTCCTGATTTTCCCAAGAGCACAAGAAAATATCCGCTCAAAAATATTCCTACAATTCCAGCAGACCCCTTTACAACTTTGGGATACTGATCCAAAAAATTCATCATCATTCCTTTATTATGAACCTTTGTAAGAATCAGCCTTTCATTACACACTTCTTTATGTTCTAATTCAGAGAAATTTCTTTCTACATAAGCCTTTGCCAATAAATCTATTAAGCAAATACCAATGGCAATTCCTAAAAATATCATTCGTCGTCTTCTTTCTTATTCATTACTGTATCCACTACATCTACAACATCTTCAGCTTTTGTTACAATATCATGCATTTCATCTGTGAATGCTTTTTTTGCTTCCCTTATAGCTTCCTTTACATCGTTTACGGCTTCCTTTATGTCATTTTCCGCTTCCGATCCTTTATCACATGTTTCTTTTGGGTCTTCTTCTTTTGGGGCCTCTTCTTTTGGAGCCTCTTCTTTTGGGTCTTCTTCATAAAGCTTGGAACCACATTTTGGACAATACATCATACTTTTTTCAATATGAGACTGACATACCGGACACATACCCAATCCACGCATCTGAGCAATTTGATCTTCATAATTATCCATAGCCATATCTCTGTTGAAAATTTCTTCACACAGCGCCTTACTTTCAGCATCAATAATTTCTCCATTATTATATCTTTCAAACACCATTTTCCCTAAATCAAAAATATCTCTGTCGTTGTTTCGCTCCATTGTCCGAATTTGACTTTTAAGTTTTTGTATTTCTACTACCTCTTCTGTTTTTTTACTTACGGATTCTGCCGTTTCTGATAATTTTTTCCCCAAATCTTCAAAAAAATCTCTCATATAGTATTCTCCTTTTTCATTTAATATGTTCTCAGTACCTCAAACGTATGGTACAGGTTCATTGAACCATATCCCCATTCTCTATTGGGGTATGGTTCATTTGGTTTACGTATAGCTCCAAGAATTAATAAATTTTTAATCTGAACCGAATCAACACCTGAATTCCCCAGTTGATATACAACCCATTCCAACATAAGTGCGCATGCGCCTCCGGCAATCCCAACCGCAACACTAGATCCTGTTCGTTCTGTAAATCGTCCACCTGGCACAGCACCCGTAACCGAAACTCCAGGTGCTGCAAAATCAGGCTTTACGCCTCTATTTCTAGTATATCCTCTTCCCGAATTAATATCAATACTATTCTCATTCCCATTTTCACAGGCAACTGTAATGGGTGATATACTAGAACTTGGCTCTGTAATTGTATAGTAGGGATTTGATTCTATGAAATATATTTCCCCTTTTTGGAATTCCTTCATTGGTAGCCATGCATGAAAGATTCCATCTGACAGCTGAACTGGCTCCATAACAATTTTCCAAATTCCAGCTGTAGGACGTGCAAATCTAAAATAAATTAATTGAGAATTTGTTTTTTGAACCAAAAGTCGATAATCTACATATACCTGTGTTTGTTCAAATACAAAGCTGTAAACAGCACTACTATTTTGTTTAATCGGAATACGAGGAATTTTCTCTCCTGATGGCGATACAATGGATACTGCAAAAAGATTAGGAATATCTGCCCAAATTTCTAATGTAAACCCTTGCTCCTGACTGCCAACTCGTATTTCCATTTCCTTTCTTTCTTTCGTAGAACTTATTTCATTTGAATAATGATGCCTTTGATTTGCTTCGTTCCCACCTCCAATTACTACAACCCGATTGCGGGCATTTGCCATTCGATCCAATACAATTCCAAGAGGTGAACTTGCAGTATGCCCTCCTAAATTAGTGCCCAAAGCAATACAAATCACCAATGGCATATTCTTAGCTTGTGCTAAAGTATCTAAATAATGAATGCCCATGATAATATCATTTTCCTGATAGGCAATGGCGCTCTCTTTAATAAAATAAAAATCCTTTAAGTATTGCTTTGCCTGTTTAAGCTTTACAACTCCAATGGTACTTTCCGGTGCTGCTCCTAAGAAACGCGCATCCACATTTGCACTTCCAGCTGCCACACTAGCCAAAAAGGTTCCATGACCATTTTCATCCATGGTCGGAACCTCTTCCTTGCTTATATCACTTTGAAGAGCTTCATTTATCTTCTCGGTACTGTATTCACTTCCATAAAACAATCCTTGTGGCGGTACGCCTTTTTGTATCGTTTGATCCCAAATACCCGCAATTCTCGTGGAGCCATCTAAATGACGAAACACTTGATTTTGATAATCAATTCCCGTGTCAATGAATCCAATCATTACGTTTTCTCCCTTTAACTGTAAAGTAGGGTAGTTCTGTATTTGTGTAATTCCAGCTTGATTTAAGGCTTCCATATCTAACAGACCGTAACATTTCGGAATGGAATTGTATGGATAGTTTTCCAATCGCAAGGGCATGGCATCTGCTCTGCTAAGATAGATCGTTTCATAGCCAAAACCTCCACGTTGAACACATTGCTGCAATATAGGAACTTCATTTGTAAAGTCTGGATTTTGATAATTAATAATAAAATCCATATAATCCTCTGATAAAATACGCTCTTTGCAAACTGTCTGATTTGGCATGTCTATAATAATTTCCTTCTATTTGCTTTCGTACTATTATATGGATGTTTTTTTATGTGATACCTTTTTCTTTTAGCCGATTAATTCCTGACCCCTCAATGTAATAACCGGACCTCCAGTTCCTTCTATATACGCTCTGGTAATCATCACCTGTCCAATATTATCATCCTTTGGTATTTCATACATAATATCTAACATAAATTCTTCAATAATAGATCGCAGAGCTCTTGCACCTGTTTCTTTTTTCATTGCTTTTTCTGCAATAGCAAAAAGAGCATCTTCATCAAAATCTAACTTTACTTCATCTAACGCTAAAAGCTTTTGATACTGTTTTAGAATTGCATTTTTGGGTTCTTTCAAAATCTTCACCAACATTTCTGCATCTAAGCCTTGCAACGTATATATAACAGGAAGACGTCCTATAAATTCAGGGATCATTCCGAAATTACGCAAGTCCTCTACTGTTACCTTATCTAAAATATTGATATCTTTATCATATTTATCTTTTAAGTCTGCTCCAAATCCCATAGAAGAGGTTTTATTCAAACGCTCTTTGATGATAACATCTAGATCCGGGAATGCTCCCCCACAGATAAATAGAATATTTTTGGTATTCACTGTAGTAAGCGGCACCATCGCATTTTTACTATTTGCGCCAACTGGTACTTCAACTTCACTTCCTTCTAAAAGCTTTAATAACCCTTGTTGTACTGACTCACCGCTGACATCACGCTGACTGCTGCTTTTCTTTTTTGCAATTTTATCTATCTCATCAATGAAAATAATGCCTCGCTCTGCTTTCTCTACATCATTATCTGCTGCTGCTAACAGTTTCGAAACAACACTTTCAATATCATCCCCAATATAACCGGCTTCTGTCAGAGATGTTGCATCTGTAATAGCAAGAGGCATATCTAATAGTTTTGCAAGAGTCTTGACTAGATAGGTCTTTCCACATCCGGTAGGTCCGATCATCAGCATGTTGGATTTCTCAATTTCAATATCATCCACAGTATCTGTTACTACTCTTTTATAATGATTATAAACGGCAACCGACATAGCTTTCTTTGCATGTTCTTGTCCTACTATAAATTCATCTAAATCAGCCTTAATCTTATGTGGCGCCGGAATATCCTGAACACTTAATTCCGGTTCTTTTTTTGATTCTTCTTTCTTTTTCTTTATTTTTTGCTTTTTGGGAATACTTTTCTCCCCTT
The DNA here is from genome assembly GCA_036656615.1 of Lachnospiraceae bacterium. Classification (GTDB taxonomy): domain Bacteria; phylum Bacillota; class Clostridia; order Lachnospirales; family Lachnospiraceae; genus CAUPWF01. Next base: position 253,001 of record JAVXHY010000001.1, read on the forward strand.
CTGCAAGATTCAGAATTTGAATTCCCGGAATATTCATTAATTGACTCATATCAATTTGTCCACTGCTCATAGCATCAAAGCTTTTTTGCATACAACTGGAACACACACTAATATGATTTGGTAAATCTACCATTTTACCGGCAGTACTTTCCGGTCTGTGACATACAAAGCATACTTTTTCATATTCATCTTCGTCATCTTCTTGTTCATCTGATGTAGATTCTACTACTCCTTTTTCTATATCGTCTTCTATTATTTCTGTATCTTTTTCTGACATGGTTATCCCTTCTTTCTTACACTATGGATTCATTATAACTTAGTTGAACTCCTCACACAAGTAAAGATTCCATAAAGAAATTTCAGCATTTGGATTCCTTTTCTTTATATGAAAATGCAAAAGGAAGTCCATGCGACTTTATTTGCCATAGACTTCTTTTTGTTTTGTTTTGATTTATTTAGCTATTGCAATATCTGTTTTCAGAATCATTCTCACCTTGTTTATTCTGACAGAATCCATTGTTTTATATCTTCTTTGGATTGAAGTCCTACCTTTCTGCCAGCTTCTTTTCCTTCTTTAAATAATACCACAGTAGGTACACTCATAACTTTGTATTTCTGTGCCAATGCCATTTCCTCATCAATGTCAAGCTTCCCAAGTTTAACTTTCCCTTCACATTCTCCTGCTAATTCTTCTATAATAGGTGCAAGCATTTGACAAGGTCCACACCAACTTGCATTGAAATCTACCAAAACTGGTACGTTTGCTTCCACAACCTCTTGCTCAAAATTATTGTTTGTTATTTTCATTACTGACATCTCTATATCCTCCTCTATCTTGTATTTTTTATTACTGTATGCATAGAATATAGCAAAGTTTCTTTCCATTCAGTGACCTTATCACATTTAATTAATGTATGTGTTGATTCACTATTTTTTCCAATGCTTTCACATCCACAATTTCAATTTTTCCTCTTGCAAGATTCACTAGTTCTTCTGTATGGAAATACTTCAGCATTCGGGTGACTACTTCTCTCGCCGAACCCAAATTCTGTGCAATTTCTTCGTGAGTCATATATAGAATTGAGCTTTCATTGATTGCCTGTTCTTCCAATAAGAATGTAGCCAGTCTGACATCAAAACTTTTATTTAACACCTGATCCATAACCCACATAACATCTGAAAATCTAGAAGCCATTAGTTCATTGGTATAATTAGCCACCGGAAGGGACGTATTCATTAACTGCTGATAGATCTTTACCGGAAGTACAAGAATTTCAGTATCTTCTCTTGCTTCTATCACTACCTCAAAATCAATATTTCTCATAACACAAGATGCTGCAAACAAACACATATCTCGCTCTAACAAACGATATAGCGAAATCGTTTTACCTGTTTCTGACATGGTATAGGCTCTTAAGCTTCCTGTAATCACAAAAATCAATCCTAGGCAGTCTGTTTCCCCACTATGCACCAATGTTCCTTTACTAACTTTCCTGCTTCGTATCTGTGTTTCTATTAGTTGCTGTTCACTGGATGATATTTGATTCCAAAAAGGAATATAATCTTTTAGCAGCCCTTGTTCAACCATATTATTCGCCTCCTAACAAAGCAATAAATTCGGTCTCTGAAATAATGGGAATTTCCAGCTCTCTCGCCTTTTTGTTCTTAGATGAGGATGAACTTCTATCATTATTAATCAGATAATTTGTTTTAGAAGTGACGCTTCCAGTAACTTTACCGCCTCTGGTTTCTATAGTTTCCTTCAAGTCATTTCTATTAGCATAAAGTTCCACACTTCCAGTAATTACAAAATTGACTCCATTAAAGATTTGTTCTGCTACATTTATTTCTTTCGGAATTTCTAATTCCTGCAATATTTTTTTTAATTCCAAGACATTTGATTCTTTCAAAAAATAATCTACAAAGGTTTGTGCAATTACATCACCTACACCATCAATCATATTTAGTTCCTCAACGGATGCAGAAATCATGCGATTTATATCATAATCAAAATCTTTACAAATCATCTTGGCATTTGCAAGTCCAATATTTGCAATGCCCAATCCATAAATCACCTTTGGTAAGGTGGTTTTCCTTGCTTTTTCAATACTAGCCTGTAAGTTCAAATAAGACTTTTCACCAAATCCTTCCATCTTTTGTATTTCTTCCATATGCTGCTTTAAATAAAAAATATCCGAATAGGTCTTAATAAACCCCTTTCCAATTAGTTTCTCCAAAGTTGCTTCCGATAAACCTTCTATATTTAATGCATTACGACTTACAAATAAAGCAAATGACTTCAATTGTTTCACTTGACATTTTGGATTTACACAGTATAAAGCTTTCGCATTTGCAATCTGCTTTACCTCTGTTGCTCCCCCACAAACCGGGCATATGTTCGGAATATCCCTTACTCCACTTCTTGTATGATTTTCTGCTATTTGTGGAATAATCATATTTGCTTTGTACACCTCAATACAATCTCCCACTCCCAGCTCCAATTCTTCCATAATACTTATATTATGAACACTTGCACGGCTTACCGTTGTGCCTTCTAATTCCACTGGTTCAAAAATAGCCACCGGATTAATTAACCCCGTTCTAGACGGACTCCATTCCACTTCTAAAAGATTGGTTTTCTTTTGTTCATCCGCCCATTTAAATGCAAAAGAGTCCCTTGGAAATTTAGCTGTATTTCCTAGACTTTCACCATAAGCAATATCATCATAAACAAATACCAATCCATCCGATGGCAAATCATTGTCTATAATATGTGTCTCAAAATAATCCATTCTCTCTTCTAAACTATCCTCACTCACTTCATAATGCTCTACAACCGCAAAGCCTTGTTTGCTAAGCCAGTTTAATTGCTGATTTCTAGAATTATTAAAATCTGTTCCACTAGCTTGTACCAAAGCAAAGGCATAAAATTTCACATTTCTTTTAGCCGTTATCTCATTATTTAATTGCCTGACAGAACCACTGCAAAGATTCCTTGGGTTCTTATATTTGGCATCTATTTCTTCTATTTCTATGTTGATTTTCTTGAAATCCGAGTAGCCAATAACTGCCTCTCCTCGAAGTATCAGTTCTCCTTGATAAGGAATATGAAGTGGCAGATTCTTAAATGCTTTTGCATTATTTGTAATGACTTCTCCTATTTCTCCATTTCCACGAGTAACCGCTTTTGCAAGTGTCCCATTATGATAAGTTAATACAATCGTAAGGCCATCCAATTTCCATGAAATAACCGCTTTTTGATTACCTATAAATTCTTTTAAACGTCCAATATCTTTTGTTTTATCTAAGGATAGCATAGGTTTTTCATGATGTTCTTTCGGTAATTCACTTAATACTTCATAACCAACATTTACCGTTGGACTGGCTGCCAGGGTCATACCAAGCGACTTCTCTAATCCCACTAATTCATCATATAATTTATCATATTCCAGATTACTCATCAGTTCATCTTTATCTTGATAATATACTCTTCCAGCATTATTTAATAACTCTACTAATTCCTGCATTCTTTCTTTCTGTTGTTTCATGCTATACTCCTATTATGGTTTTATTCGAGATATCGTTCCCAGGCTGATATTCTATAGTGTGATTCAGTTGTTTATATAAACATTCTAATTCTTGAGAAGTTACATCTCTATAGGCTCCTGGTTTTAGGTTACCCAATTCAATATTCATAATACGTACACGTTCTAGCTTTTCTACTTTATATCCCAATGTTTCACACATTCTGCGTATCTGTCTGTTTAATCCTTGCGTCAAAATAATACGAAATTTAAATTTACCGATCTGCTCTACTATACACGGTCTGGTAATTTCATCTAAAATGACCACGTTGTGTTCTATTTTCTTAATATGAACTCCTATGGACATTTTTTTTATAAAGTCCGAGGTAATTGGCCTGTGAACTGTCACTTTATATTCCTTTTCATGCCAGTTGGCTGCCCGCATCATTTGATTGATTATATCTCCATTATTCGTCATTAACAGCAGACCTTCCGAGTCCTTATCAAGCCTTCCGATATAAGTAATTCGGCTTTTATAATTCAAATAATTAATAATGTTGTTTTTTGTTTTTTTTTCTTCCGTGCAAATAATGCCAATGGGCTTATTTACTGCAAGCATAATCAGTTCATTTTGTTGATGAACTACCTTATTTCTTACTCTCACTTCTTGGCCTGCATTCACTCGCATACCAGTATCTGCCAATACTCCATCTACCATAACCAATTGTTGCTCAATTAATCTATCTGCTTCCCGTCGTGAACAAATACCATTTTCACTTAAATATTTATTGATTCTTATGTTTTTATCCACTTCTTTACTCTCATTTTTCACCATAAACGCTCCATTAAATTATATATTTTTATCAGTTGCAAACCATACAAAAATCATTGCAAAAATACTATAAATTACATTATTTATCATACTGTTTTCTAAATTAAAAGTCAATCTTGATAAACATTTCTCCGTACATTTATGCTATACTAATTATATGAAATAATAAAAGAAAGAGGATGCCTTATGATTGCGTTGGAATTAATTGAAATCAAAGAAGCCATGTCGAAATTGCTGCTGTCTGATACCTTTGATGCCTTTTTATTTATAGAAGGAACCATCACTACTTTTAATACCTTTTCTATTGATGGATACCTGAAAAAGGATTTTTTTGATTCTGAAGAGTGGGACACCCAGCTTGCAGAATCTGAATTTTCTATATGGAAAAATATGAGAGATTACTGTTTTTCAATTATAAAAGGAAAAAAAACACCTTTAGATTTTAAATTTGTATTTCGTCTATCCAAAGAAAATACTTCCAAATTATTAAAACAAGAAGGTCTGTCACTAACAGCAGAGGAAATTCAGGGACTTTATCTTAATATAAAATTTGACGGCAAAAAATTAGAATGTATTACCGGCACCTCACTAAAAACTTTTACTTTAGACAAATCCTTAGATCATGCTTGGGATAATATGGTCCAAAAGTTCTTGAAACATCATGAAATACCTGTCTTGTCTTTATAAAATTTTTATAATTTTTATATTTTTATTAGCACTCATTTGCGAAGAGTGCTAATTTTCTATTGACTTTTATTTTAGTGGGTATTAATATATGTGTTAGGCAAGGCAGAAATCCAATATCTGCAAAAATAATATTAAAATAAAAGGAGTGTTATATATGACAACAAAACATGGTAATCTTTCCATTCACAGCGAGAACATATTTCCCATTATTAAAAAATGGATGTATTCTGATCATGATATCTTTTTTCGTGAATTAATCTCAAATGGCAGTGATGCTATTACAAAGTTAAAGAAACTAGAAATGATGGGTGAATACACCTTTCCAGAAAATTATAAATCAGAAATTCAAGTCATTGTCAATCCAGAAGAAAAGACTTTGAAATTCATCGATACAGGTCTTGGTATGACTGCTGATGAAGTAGAAGAATATATTACACAGATTGCATTTTCAGGTGCAACTGAATTCTTAGAAAAATATAAAGGCAAGACCAATGATGACCAAATCATTGGACATTTTGGACTTGGTTTCTATTCTTCTTTCATGGTTGCAGATGAAGTTCATATTGATTCTTTATCTTATCAGGAAGGCTCCGTACCAGTTCATTGGACATGTGATGGCGGAACCGAATATGATATTCAAGACGGTAATAAAACTACAGTAGGAACTGAAATCACTTTATTTCTAAATGAAGACAGTCTTGCATTCGCAAATGAATATCGTGCAAAAGAAGTTCTAGAAAAATATTGTTCCTTTATGCCTGTTGAAATCTTTTTATCAAAAGAAAATGCGGAACAGGAATTTGAAACGATACCAGAAGCAGAATTAATGGATGATGACGTTATAGTAGAACGTATTCATGAAGAAGCAAAGATGGAAGAACAGGAAAACGAAGACGGCAAAAAAGAAATGGTAGAAGTATCTCCTGCTTGTGAAAAAGTTAAAATCAACAAGCGTCCTGTATCCATTAGTGATACTACTCCTCTTTGGGCAAAACATCCTAATGAATGTGAAAAAGAGGATTATATTAGTTTCTACCGTAAGGTATTTATGGATTACAAAGAACCCTTATTTTGGATCCACTTAAATATGGATTATCCATTTCATTTGAAAGGGATCCTATATTTTCCAAAGATTAATACAGAATATGAATCCATTGAAGGAAAAATCAAATTATATAATAATCAAGTATTTATTGCTGATAATATCAAAGAAGTTATTCCTGAATTTCTTATGCTATTAAAAGGTGTTATTGATTGTCCTGATTTACCATTAAATGTATCTCGTAGTGCTTTACAAAATGATGGATTTGTAAACAAGATTTCAGATTATATCTCCAAGAAAGTAGCAGATAAACTTTCCGGGATGTGCAAAACAGATAGAGAAGCTTATGAGAAATATTGGGATGATATCAGTCCATTTATCAAATTTGGCTGCTTAAAGGATGATAAATTCTGCGATAAAATGAGTGACTTTATTTTATTTAAAAATATTGATAGCAAATATTTGACATTGAAAGATTATTTAAATGAGGACAGCGAAGATACGACTGTTGAGCCTACTGAAAAAGACACGGATTCGGCACCGGATGAAGACGAAAAAGAAATTGAAAAAACTACCATTTATTATGTAACTGATGAACAACAGCAAAGTCAATATATTAATATGTTCAAAGAAGAAGGTTTGGATGCTGTTATTCTTACGCATAACATTGACACTCCTTTCATTACACAGCTAGAGCAACGAAATGAAACTGTAAAGTTTCAACGTATCGATGCAGATTTGACCGAAGATTTTAAAGAAGATATGTCCGAAGATGATCAAAAATCACTGGAAGAAAAAACCACAACTCTAACTGAAGTATTTAGAAAAGCTTTAAATAAAGAAAAGCTAGAAGTAAAAGTAGAATCTCTGAAAAATGCCAATATTGCATCCATGGTAACTGCTTCCGAAGAGGGACGCCGTATGCAGGAAATGATGAAGATGTACAGTATGTCAGGCATGGATTCAGGTATGTTTGGCAATGATGTAACACTGGTACTTAATGCAAATCATCCATTAGTAAAATATGTATTAGAACATAAAGATACAGAAAATACTCCTATGTTCTGCCAACAACTATATGATTTAGCAATATTAAGCCACAAGCCATTAGCTTCTGAAGAAATGACGAAATTCATTGCAAGAAGTAATGAAATCATGCTATTGTTAACAAAATAATAAATAAAACCCCCCTTTTGCATAACAACAAAAGGGGGTTTTTATTTGCGAAAATCACTCTACACTTTTCAAAGACTCTACCATATCAATTTTCTTTAATTTATAATACATTACCGCATTAACAAACAAAGAGAATCCCACTGTAAATAATGTGCTATATACAAAGCTTGGAAAATCAATATTTCTGCCGAACATAACATCTTCTATCTCTACTGTTGCAACTACAAATCTGTGTAATACTTTTCCAAGTAAACAACCCGCTCCGCAACCAATAAAAGTTAATAAAATATTTTCACGATACACATAAGCTGCAACTTCTATATCATAAAATCCCAAGACCTTTATAGTTGCCAATTCGCGTTTCCGTTCATTAATATTAATGGTATTTAAATTATAAAGTACAACAAAGGCCAACATCCCTGCTGAAATAATTAATACTACAATAACAATATTCAAGCTTCCAAGCATATCACTTAATTGCCCTTCTATATTGCTGGTATAACTTACATTTAGAACTCCTTGATTTTTCAGAAGATTCTCTCCAATCTGTAAATTCTCCTGTTGAGTACTTTCATTTGTCTCTAGTAATACACCATTGTATTTTGGTGCTTCACCCTTTAATGACTGGTATAAACCCGGTGTCATATACAAATAATGTCCCATATAGTTTTCACAGACTGCTGATATTTTCACTTCCTTTTTTATACCATCTCCTAGGTCAACATCAATTTTATCCCCTGCCTTTTTATTGAAAATCCTACTTGCTTTTTCTGTCAATATGACTCCATCTTCTTTTAGATGATATTTTTTATTATCCTTTCTATCCTTGAAAACAATAAACTGATTGATATTCTTACTATCTTTGGGAATACATAAGTACACATCTTTATTCTTACTTCCACTTCCAATACTTACACTTTTCATCAATATCTCTGTATAATCCGATATCTGATCTTCCTTTTCTAAATACACATTCAGCTGATCCTTCTCTTCCTGTGTAACATCATCTTTTAGAAATGCTGTTTCATCATACAAATTGATTTGTCCATATTGAATATCCGCAATCCCTAAGATTGCATCCTTAAGACCAAACCCAACTAACATCAATGCCATACATCCACCAATTCCAAAAACTGTCATAAAAAAGCGTTTCTTATAACGGAATAAATTGCGCATAGTTGACTTCCATGTAAAATTTAATCGATTCCAAATAAACGTTATTCTTTCTAATATAATTCGCTTACCTTTTTTCGGCGTTGGTGGCCGCATAAGAACTGCCGGCTGTGCTGCTAACTCTGCATAGCAAGACATCATGGTTGCCACTACGGTACAAGACACTGCTGCTACTGTTGCCATGACTGCATATTGCAGATTATATGGAATTTCAATATTAGGAAGATTTTCATACATAATCTTATAAGCAAATACAATTACATAAGGCAATACCTTTTCACCAATTAAGACACCCACTGCACTTCCGCCTACTGTTGCTAGCAGTGCATAATATAGGTATTTTTTCGCAATAGAAAGCTTACTATACCCTAATGCCTTTAAGGTTCCAATCTGGGTTCTTTGTTCCTCCACCATTCGTGTCATAGATGTAAGACTGATCAAAGCTGCAACTAGGAAGAATATAATTGGAAATACCAATCCAATTGCCCTCATGCGGTCTGCATTTTCACCATAACCAGTATAGTCCGAAGAGAAATTACGATCCTTTACATACCATTTTGGAACTTCTATTTCTTCTACTTTTTTCTTTGCATCTGCTACTTTTTTCTCTCCATCTGCTATTTTATCATCAGCCTCTTTTTTTGCCTTATCATACTCTGCTTTTCCCTTTTGGTAATCTGCCTCTCCCTGGATGATATCCTTTTCTGCCGCATCTAATTCGGTCTGCTTTCCTGTTAATTCCGTCCATCCATTATTAATCTGGGTCTGACCGCTATTGATTTGATTCAATGCTGCATTTAACTGTGCCTGGCTTTCATCAATCCGAATTTTCGCCTGTTCAATTGCAGCTTCTCCCTGGGATAACTGGGCTTTTGCCTGTTCTATGGCTCCTTTTTGCGTATTCCACTGCACTTCACCTGCATCTAAAGCTGCTTTCATCTGTGCTAGAGCTTCCGGTGGTGCTACGCCTACAAGTGCCTGATATTGTGCCCACTGTTCATCTAATCCAGCTCTTCCTTCCTTTAGCTGTCTTTCACCTTCCATTATCTGTGCTGTTGCTTTGGAAGATTCTTCATTGTATTTTGCCACCTGGGTATTTAGTTCCCGAATCCCAACATTGAGTTGATTAATTCCATCTTCATACTGATTCTTAGCCACATCAATGTCTTTTTGATTTTTGTTCAGGGTATTTTTTGCTTCCTGAATGGCATTTTTACCATCCTGTAACTTTGTTCTTCCATCCTGTAACTTTACATCTGCATCAGCAAGCTCCTGATTTGCTTTAGAAAGTTCTGTATCCGCTTTGGTCTTTCCATCTGCTAACTCTTTCTCTGCATCTTGAATCTTTATTTCTGCATCTGCCACTAGACTTTCCCGTCTTATATTGCTTCTTTCTTTTTTGATACTTTTCACACGATCCAGAACCTCTTGTACTGCCGTTTCATAAGGGCTGGTAAATGCTGTTAATTCTTTTGCCCCCACCACAGAAATATCCAAATCAGTATAAACATCTTGTGTAAAACCCTTATTTGATAAATACACAAATCCTACTACTTCACCTGTGCCTATGGAACTGCTTCCCCTGTTATAGGATATATAATTGGGACTACTTCCAATCCCAACGATTTTATATTTATTAGCAGCTAATGTATCTTCTAATTGGTCTTCATTTCCACTTTCAAAAACAATCCAATCTCCTAATTTAAAACCAGATTTTTCCATAAACTTATTATCAATAAGGCACTCATTATTTTTCTCTGGAAGTCTTCCCTTATCAACAGTGAGTTGATTCAACTTGTCTGTTAAACTCATAACATGCAGCACTTTTTGGCTATTCTTTACATTACAAATAACATCTGTACTGTGCACCCCTTCTACGGTATCTACTCCATCTAATTTAGAAACGGCTTCTATATCCTCATTTGTTAATCCTAATGTACCTAAAATCTTAATATCATAATAATTGTGTTCATCAAAATAAGCATCTCCTGAATAACGAATATCCGGTTCTGATGCACGAATCCCTGAAAAAAAAGCCACACCAAGTGCTACGATAAAAAGAATAGATAAAAACCGTCCTCTTGTCTTTACAATTTCCATGTAAAAATCTTTTCTCAACGCACTTTTCTTCATATAACAACCTACCATTCTATAGTATCCACTGATACCGGATTTTCATTTTCTGAAATTTTAGAAACCTTGCCATTTTTAATATGAATTACTCGATCTGCCATTGGTGCTATGGCAGTATTATGGGTAATTAATATCACTGTCATCCCCTGCTTTCTACAAGTATCCTGTAACAGCTTTAAAATTGCTTTACCTGTGTTATAATCTAAGGCTCCCGTTGGTTCATCACAAAGCAAAAGCTTTGGATTCTTTGCAAGAGCTCTTGCAATTGCCACTCTTTGCTGCTCACCACCAGATAACTGAGCCGGGAAATTATTCAGCCGTTCTCCCAACCCAACATCATGCAGTACATCCTTTGCATCCAATGGCTCTTTGCAAATCTGAAGAGCAAGTTCCACATTTTCAAGTGCTGTAAGATTCGGTATTAAATTATAAAATTGAAATACAAATCCAATATCATCTCTTCGATAGGAGGTCAACTGCCTGGAACTGTAATTTGTAATATTACGTCCATCCACTAGAATCTCACCTGCTGTTGCAGTATCCATACCACCCAAGATATTGAGCACTGTGGTCTTACCCGCTCCACTTGGTCCAACAACTACCGCAAATTCTCCTTTTGTAATAGAAAAATCAATACCTGCAGCAGCGGCTATCTCAACATCGCCCATTTGATATATCTTTGTGACAGACTCTAACTTTACGAAATCATCCATTATTATTCAATCCTTCCATAGCTGTCTTATAATTATATTTCATACTTTATTCTATTATAATGAGTTTCACTACTAAAAGGCAACTCTTTTCACTATATATTCACGAACTTTATAATTATAGCTGTAATTTTTTTATTTTATTGGTATAATGTACTAGTAACTATACAATATTTTAAAATTGGAGGGTTGATATGAAAGAATTGAATCAAAAAGTTGCTATTGTAACTGGTTCCGGCCAGGGAATTGGAAAAGGGATTGCATTATGCCTGGCCAAACGAGGTGTTAAAATTGTTTGTATTGGTCGACGTATTGAACCAATTGAACAAACTGCATAGGAAATTCAAGAACTAGGCGGACAAAGTTTTGCCATGTCTTGTGATACATCCAGCAGAGAAAATGTAAAGGAAGTCGTAAAACGAACAGTAGATACTTTTGGTTCTATTGATGTTCTTATTAACAATGCGCAAAGTCTTCCAAAATCTTCTCCAGCTTCAGAAACATCTTATGACCAAATGTATATGGCATGGTCTACCGGAACCATGGGTTCTTTAAACTTTATGCAGGAATGTTTTCCTTACATGAAGGAACAAGGAGAAGGCCGAATCATTAATTTTGCCTCTGCTACCGGAATGTTTGGATTTGCAGGACAACTAGCATATGCCAGCAATAAAGAATCCATTCGTGGAATCACGAAGATTTCTGCAAAAGAATGGGGACAATACGGAATAACCGTTAATTGTGTTTTACCAGGTGCAGAATCACCTGCTGCAAAAGAATGGGCCGTAAGATTTCCCGAAAAATATAAAGAAGTTATGGAACAGCAACCAATGAAACGACTAGGAGATCCTGAAATGGATATTGCACCTGTTGTTGCATTCTTGAGTGGACCAGATTCCCGCTATTTTTCCGGACAAAGTTTATTGGTAGATGGTGCCAATTCAATTATGCCATAATAAAAAAGAACTACTGCATCGCCTCAACTCGCAGTAGTTCTTTTTTATTTCTATGAAACAACGGAAGAAGGACTCGAACCTTCACTGACAGAGTCAGAGTCTGTAGTGCTACCATTACACCATTCCGCTTTGCTATTTTACAGCACCTTTTCATTATAACAAAATCTTAGAAAAAAGCAAGTAAAATAGTAAAATTTTTAATCTATTTCTATTACACCTTCAAACACCGTAGTTGCTGGTCCCGTCATATATACAACATTTGTACTTCGATCCCACTCAATTAACAGATCTCCTCCCAGTAGCTTCACGGTCACTTCTGAATCGGTATAGTTATTTAGAATACTTGCAACTGCAACTGCACATGCACCCGTTCCGCATGCCAAAGTTTCTCCCGATCCACGTTCCCATACACGCATTTCTACTGTTTTACGGTCAATTACATGACAGAACTCTGTATTTACACGTTTGGGAAAACGTTCGTGGTTTTCAAAATGGGGGCCTATGGCGTCCATTTTCAGCTCTTTTATATCCTCCATATAGACTACATCATGTGGATTTCCCATGGATATGCATGTCATTGCATATTCTTTTCCATTCACAAGAATTGGCTGATTAATACAAGTATCACCCTCTGCAATTACCGGAATCAAGGAGGGCTTAAATTCCGGATGTCCCATATTCACTTTTACAAGAGTAACTTTCCCTTCTTCCACCATTAGATCCAAATATTTAATTCCACCCAATGTTTCAATAGAAATATGTGTTTTTTCCGTTAATCCATAGTCGTATACATATTTACCTACACAACGAATTCCGTTGCCACACATTTCACCTCTCGATCCATCTGCATTATACATTTCCATTTCAAAATCTGCTGACATGGATGGATGGATCAAAATCAATCCATCCGATCCCACACCATAATGTCTGTCACTAACCTGAATAGCTGCTTTTCCCGGGTTATTTATTTTTTGCTTCAGACAATTTACATATACATAATCGTTACCTAATCCTTGCATTTTTGTAAATTTCATATTTTATGTTCTCCCCTCTGCTTATCGTTCTTCACGGAAATAATTCACACCACAAGATTTCGGCTGTGCATTTTCCTTGGATTGACGAATGGAAGTAATGATTAATACCAGAATAGTCATAAAAAATGGCATCATATCAAAAATAGAATCTGGTATTCGGATAACAGACTTTGGCACATAATACTTCAAAATACTAAAAGCACCAAAAACTAAAGATCCAGCAATTGCTTTATATGGACTCCAGGTCGCAAAAATAACAAGGGCAACTGCAATCCACCCAAGTCCATTGACACAATTACTGATCCATACACCATTACATATGATCATGGAGGCATAAGCACCACCAATTCCACAGATTCCTCCACCAATCATAATGTTAATGTATTTATATCTGGTGACTGGTATCCCAGCCGCATCCGCTGCAGCCGGATTTTCTCCAATAGCTCTTAAGTTCAATCCAGCTCTTGTCTTATACAAATATATTCCGCATAAAATCGCTAATAGGATCCCAAAATACACAAAAATATTATAATTAAATAAAAGTTTTCCCAAAATAGGTATGTCCGATAAAACTGGTATTTTAATTTTGGCAAGGGAGGATAAAATATGTTCTGGAAGCTTTAAACTTTTTACAGCTGATTTAGCCAGCATATATTCTCCAAAAAAATTACTGATCCCAACACCAAATATGGTTAAGGTAAGTCCTGTTACATTTTGATCAGCCATAAAAGTAACTGTTAGAACCCCATAAATTAATGCTCCAAATAAACCAGCTCCAAATGCTCCCAAAAGAGCTAACAGCAAATTATCTGTTTGATATCCCACCATAAATCCGGCACAAGCTCCCATGGCCATCATACCTTCTACACCAAGGTTCAGATGTCCTGCCTTCTCATTGATAATTTCTCCTAATGTTCCAAAAAGCAAAGGTGTGCCTGCAAGTACTGCTGCTACAAATAAATTTACAAATACATCCATTATTCCGTTCCTCCTTTCCCACGAATGATAAAACGATACCTAACATAAAATTCACATCCAAGTACGAAGAATAGAATAATACCCTGTAGCACATCCGCTGAATAGGTAGAAAGTCCATATGTAGACTGCATCACTGTACTTCCCTTTTCAAGAATACTAAACAGGAACGATACGATAAGAATACCAAATGGATTTAATCTTGCAAGCCAGGCAATAATAATTGCGGTGAATCCTACCCCGCCCGCCACAGAACTAGCAAGTGTCATATCAGATCCGGACACTTGAATCATTCCAGCGATTCCGGAAAGTGCCCCACCAATTGCCATGGTTCGAATTACAATTTTCTTATAATTCATTCCCGCATAGCTAGCAGTTGCCTGACTTTCTCCTACTACGCTGATTTCATATCCTTGTTTTGTATATTTTAAATAAATATAGACCAGTACAACTAATACCAATGCTATAATCCATCCCATATGCACACCCAGAACTTTATCCAAAATTGCATTTTCACCAAATCTGGCAATCTTTGGAAATCCAGACGACTGGGGATCCTGCCATGCTCCATCTCTTAAAAATGATATAGTATAAAGTGCAATATAATTAAGCATTAATGTAAACAGCGTTTCATTTGTATTGAACCTTGCTTTAAAAAACGCCGGAATAATTCCCCACAATGCTCCCCCTATTGCTCCTGCAATAAACATGAGAGATAGTAGTACCACATGAGGAAGCTCCCACCAAAACAATGCAAAATAGGTAGCAAATATGGAGCCCATAATAATCTGTCCCTCAGCTCCAATATTCCAAAAACGCATTTTAAATGCCAATGTAATACCCAATGCCGGTATCACAAGAGGAACCATTAGTTTAACCGTGGCTTGAAAAGCCATCTCGCTTCTAAATGCTCCTGAAATAATAGTCATATATACGCGAAATGGATTATATCCAATGGCCAATATAAACATACCACCAGCAATAAGCGCCAATATAACAGATAATATGCGCAGCTTCATGCTTTGAGATTTTGTTCGTTCCGCTCTTTTTTCTACACGAATAAATGGGACTCCTTTTTCTGTCTTACTCATGAACTTCTCCTTCCCGCTGTTTACCAGCCATCATAAGTCCAACCTCTTCTTTTGTAGTTTCTTTAGCGTCCACAATCCCAGTAATCCTGCCGTGACATAATACCATGATTCGATCTGAAATCTGCAATAACACATCTAAATCCTCTCCAATAAATAATACTGCAACTTGATTTTTCTTTTGTTTATTTAACAAATCGTATATATTATAAGAAGAATGAATGTCCAATCCCCTTACTGGGTAAGCAGTAATTAAAACCGAAGGATTTGATTCGATTTCACGTCCCAATAATACTTTTTGTACATTTCCACCGGACATTAGACGTACCGGCGTCTCAATACCCGGTGTCATAATATTTAATTCTTCTTTCAGCTTTTCCGCCATAGCTTTCGCCGGCTTTCTATCAATAAAAGGTCCTTTTCCCTGTTCATAAGATTTGAGCAGCATGTTATCTACCATTCCCATAGATGCAACTAATCCCATACCCAAACGATCTTCCGGTACAAAACTCATGCTAATCCCTAATTTACTAATTTCCCCGGGTTTTTTACCAACTATATTTTCTTTTTTATAAAGAATTGCTCCTTTTTTTACCTTCATCAGTCCTGCAATAGATTCACATAATTCTTTTTGTCCACTCCCTGCAATACCAGCAACTCCTAATATTTCTCCTGCTTTCAAATCAAAAGATATATCATCTAATCCCAATGCACCATCGTCTTTTTTTACAGTCAGATTTACAATCTTTAAACTTGTTTTAACATCCTCACATTTGGGGCGTTCTATTTCTAATGTTACTTGCCGTCCAACCATTAACTCCGTTAGTTTTTTTTCATTTGTTTCCGCTGTAACAACGGTATCAATACTTTTCCCTTTTCGAAGAATTGTAACCCGATCGCTAATTTCCATAACTTCATTTAATTTGTGTGTGATGATAATAATCGCACTTCCTTGTTCTTTCATCTTCCTCAGAATCGCAAAGAGCTTTGTAATCTCTTGAGGTGTCAGCACTGCCGTAGGCTCATCCAATATTAAAATATCCGCACCACGATATAGGACTTTTAATATTTCCACTGTTTGCTTTTCACTTACAGACATATTATATACTTTCTTGTCCGGATCACTTTCCAAGCCAAAACGATTTGTGATTTCTGCAATTTTATCTTTTAATACCTTTTTGTTATTTGTTTTATCTTTAGATCCAAGCAACACATTATACATGGTACTAAATACTTCTACTAATTTGAAATGTTGATGAATCATGCCAATCCCCAATTCATTGGCATCCATTGGTGAATTGATTTTTACTTCTTGACCATTAACTTTAATATTTCCCTCGTCTGGATGATAAATTCCAGAAAGCATATTCATAAGTGTTGTTTTGCCTGAACCATTTTCTCCTAATAATGCTAAAATTTCTCCGCGGCGTACCGTCAGATCTATATGATCATTTGCTACCACCGTACCAAACGTTTTAGTAATTCCATTAAGTTCTATGGCATTTTTCTTCTCCTGTGACAAGTTCATCATCCCTCTTTCCTGTTCTTCTAGTATTACATGTTATTGTCCCAGCAGGTAAATCCGTCTACTATGGCAAAACATTTCAAGGGTATTACAAAATTTAGAGATAGCTTATTGAATATCAGTCATTCAGTAAGTATAGTATTTTGTAATACCCTTATAATTATAACAATTTCTTACTTCTACTTCATATTATTTGACTTCTACATTCTTATAATACCAATTGATTTTTCCAGTTATAGTTGGGTCATCTAATGTACCACCCTCTTTACCTACTTTGTCTCCAGTATTAGTTTCTATAACTCCATCAAATACATTGAAACTTCCATCCATAATCTTAGCTCTTGCTTCTTCTACTTTTGCTTCTGTGCCTTCTGCACATAGTTCTTTATTCAATGGTGAAATATCAACTAAGCCATCATCCATACCACCAAAATAATTTTCTGGTGTCCAGGTTCCTGCTATCACTGATTCCACTGCCTTTGTATAATATACTCCCCAATTCCAAATAACAGAGGTCAAAGTTGCTTTTGGAGCATCTTTACTCATATCAGAATTATAGCCAACTCCCCATACTCCAGCACTTTCAGCTTCTGTCTGTGGATTTGGTGTATCACAATGTTGTCCAATCACATCACAGCCTTCTGCAATCAAAGCTTTTGCTGCATTGGTTTCCTCTGTTGGCGAGAACCAACTATTGGTAACTTTTACATATACTTTTGCATCTTTATTTACTGATTCAACGCCCATAGCAAATGCATCAACGCCTCCAGTAACTTCTGAATTTTCAGAACCCATTGCTGCAACATAACCAATTAGGTTGCTTTTTGTCTTCATTCCTGCAACAATACCTGATAAATATCTTGCCTGATAAATTCTTCCAAAATAGTTATTGAAATTCGTGTCATTTGATTTGTAGCCTGTCCCATGAGAGAAAATAACTTCTGGATATTCTTTGGCAAGAGCCTCACATGTATCCATGTAGTTAAAGCTTGTTGCAAAAATAACATTTGCCCCTTCTTCAATACATTCTCTAATTGCTGTTTCTGTAGCTGTAGGATCCGAATCGCTAATATTATTCTTACGAATAATCTGATTATCCTCTAATCCTAACTTTTCCTGCATTGCAACAATACCTTGATCATGTGTATACGTATATCCTGAGCCTTCAGCCGGATCCGTAATATGAATTACACCTATTTTAATATCTTCTTTTGCAACTGCTTTAAATGTAGAACTTGATTCTGTCTTTGTATCCTTTTTTGTATCCTTAGAATCAGCTTGTTGTTTTTTCCCACAACCTGCAACCAAAGAACTTACCATTACCACTGCCAGTAATGCGCTTAACAATTTCTTTTTCATCATTTTTTCTTGTCCTCCTATGAATTTATTGAATTTTAGTAATATATAAAAACTTTAATTCAGTATTCTCCATAAGCATAACATTCTATGAATTGTATTGCAAACGAAAACAATATTCGATTTATAAATTTTACTTATAATTCATTATTAGATTGATTAATAAGTTTGTATTTGATTAATTTACAATGTAACTACTGTTTCTAATCTTCTTACCAAAAATGCAGCAAGAATAATTTTTAGAAAATCTCCTAATAAAAAAGGAACGACACATAAGGTTAAGGATTCCATCATTCCCGTTTTAGTTAAAAGCATAAACCAAGCTGTCCCCAATATATAACAGCATGATAAGCCACCTATCATAGAAATAACATTGCTCCAAATATTTTTTGGCAGCCTTGACAACAACTGACCTATTACAAGAGCTGCCACTACATACCCAATAATATAGCCTCCGGTAGGTCCAACAATTCTTCCAAGTCCACCAGTGAATCCGGCGAAAACTGGCAAGCCAACTGCTCCTAAAAGTACATAAATGATTTGGCTTGTGGCTCCATTTTTGCTCCCTAATAACCCACCTGCTAAAAATACAGATAAAGTTGCAAGATTAATTGGAATAGGTGTGAATGGTAATGGTATGGATATTTGGGATGTAACAGCCGTGAGTGCAGCAAACATAGCAATCAAAATAAGCTCTTTGGTCGTAAATATTTTATTTTTCATTTGTTTTTCTCCTGTTCATGATTATATAGTACACAATATAACACAACAATACCCGATTGTAAACCTATTTTAATTATTGGTTTACAATCGGGTATTTTATTTTAATGATTGATTTTTACTTATTATATAAAGTCAAAGCAGATATTCGGAATCCGCTTCACTACTTACTTGATAAGGTTAAACTGCCAATGCTTTTTTCTGTGTATCCCAAATACGATATCTACCGTGTTCATAATAAGCAGGTTGGCATCTGCCATTTTTTAAAGCATTAACTAATTCTTCCATAGTGCTTATCTGTTTTGGGAAATAAGTAGAATAAATCCCGATTTTTTCCGGTATATGGCAGTCACTGGCACCAATCGGTATCAAATTCAACTGTGATGCATACTCGAAAGCTTTTTGATTAGCCTGCGGAGAAGTACTTCCATTCAAAACCTCTACACCATCTAATCCTACCAGCTCTGACAGACCAGCCCCCAGACCTCTATGATTGTTCCGAAAAGGATGCGCACTAAAACACACTCCTCCCTGTTCTTTAACCAATGTAATAAACTCCTGGGCATTCAACCTTTCTTTCGGGAAGTCGTCAATTCCAAATGCCAGAATATCTCCCTGTAATGAATAATATTCAATCCCTACAAAAATAGGAAAATCTACCTGCTTTGAGTATTCTTTGGCATATTCTTTTAATCCCATACTATCATGATCCGTAATGCAAATCCCCTGAAGCCCTCTTGCTTTTGCCACGATAACTATTTCTTCTAACTTTAGAAAACTATCTTCTGAATAAGTCATTTCATGCATATGCAAATCTATAAACATTTAAGCCCCCTAGTCTAAATCTATGGATATCTTCAACCTAAATGTACCATGAACTCTATCTATTTTCCAATTGATTTTTTTTATAATTAATCACTATTTATCATTTTTTTCTATAAGCTAATTAAATTTCTTTATTAGTAATAAGTACTATTACTATTGACATTTAAAATTTGCTATGTTATATTATTTGTAGTTATTAGGAACAAGTACTAGTAAGATAATTTAAGGAGGTAGACAAATGAGTGAATTTGAGAAATTGACCAATGAAGTAGGAGCTCCAGTTCCAGACAATGAAAATGCAATTACAGCTGGTCCTCGTGGACCTGTCGTAATGAATGATGTGTGGCTTATGGAAAAAATGGCACATTTTAACCGTGAAGTTATTCCCGAAAGACGTATGCATGCAAAAGGATGGGGTGCATATGGAACATTCACCGCAACACATGATATTTCACAATTTACAAAAGCAAATGTCTTGCAAAAAGGTAAGGAAACCGAAGTTTTTATTCGATTCTCTACCGTTGCAGGTGAACGCGGTGCAGCTGACTGCGAACGCGATATACGTGGCGTAGCCCTGAAGTTCTATACGGAAGAAGGTAATTGGGATATGGTAGGTAACAATACACCAACCTTCTTTATACGTGATGTACATAATTTTTCCGATCTAAATCGTGCGGTAAAACGTGATCCTCGCACTGGCAGACGTTCTGCACAAAACAACTGGGACTTCTGGACTTTGCTTCCTGAATGTTTCCACCAAATTTCTGTAGTAATGAGCGACCGCGGCATTCCTGCCTCCTTCCGTAATATGCATTTCTTTGGAGAACATACTTATTCCTTCTATAATGATAAAAACGAACGAGTATGGTGCAAGTTCCACTTTAAGACACAACAGGGCATTAAGAATTTATCCAATGATGAGGCCGCTGCAATTAATGGTATGGATAGGGAACATCATGGGAAAGATTTATATGAAGCAATTGAAAATGGGGACTTCCCAAAATGGACTATGTATGTACAAATTATGACCGAAGAACAAGCAAAAACACATTATGAGAATCCATTTGATATTACCAAGATATGGCGTCATAAAGAGTATCCACTGATAGAAGTAGGTGTGTTGGAACTAAACCGTAATCCGGAAAATTATTTTGCAGAAGTAGAACAATCTGCTTTTACACCTGCTCACGTTGTTCCTGGTATTGGCTTTAGCCCGGATCGCTTTTTGCAGGGAAGATTATTTGCCTATGGTGATGCGCAGCGTTATCGCTTAGGTGTAAATCATAATCATATACCAGTGAATCGTGCAAGGGTAGAAGTAAATGAATATCATCGTGACGGAGCTATGCGTACAGATGGTAATTATGGTGGTGCCCCTGCTTATACACCAAATAGCCAAGGTGCTTGGACGGCACAGCCAGATGTTATGGAGCCACCACTGGAACTAAACGGTGCCATGTATCGTTATGATCCAAAAGATGACCCTACTGATGATTGTTTCCGTGCCGGCGGAGATTTGTGGAGAGTGCTCACTGAAGATAAAAAACAAATTCTAATTTCTAACACAGCAGGTGACATTGCTTCCTGTACAGAAAATATTAAATACAGACATGCTGCACACTGCTATTTGGCAGATGAAGAGTATGGTAAAAGATTTACTCAAGCTGCTGGATTAGATTTAAATAAAGTAATTGAGCTCTCTAAGCTTGACAATAACGGCTTAATACAGGCAACTCTACATTAGAAATACAAGTAAATAAAAGGAGGACACTATGAAGCAGACCAGAAATACTCCACAACGTAAACTTATTCGCGGTCTGCTAGAAGGCAACTACTCTCATCCAACAGCCGATGAAGTATATGAGCTTGCTAGAAAAGAAAGCCCATCTATAAGTCGTGGAACAGTTTATCGCAATTTAAACCTTTTAGCAGATAAAGGAGAAATTACTAGACTTCCCATGCCCATTGGCCCCGATCACTACGACTTTCAAACACAGAACCATTATCATTTTCTGTGTAGACACTGTAATTGTTTACTGGATACACAGATACCATATGATGAGCAGTTAAATTTTGAAACTGCAAGCGTCCCTGGATGTAAAACTGAATGGCATCGATTGATTTTAGTAGGATTGTGTCCAATTTGCAACCACACAACTTCTAAATAAAAAAACAAATACCCTGCAAACTGCAGGGTATTTCCTTCAAATTTACAATATTGAAAACAATTCTCATATCAGGAGGTGTATTACATGCAGTATGTCCTATTATTTTTGGAAGGAATCATTACCTTTATATCTCCTTGTTTGCTTCCAATGCTTCCCATCTATATTTCTTATTTTGCAGCGAATGATGATGGTGATAAAGCAAAAGCTTTCTTTAACTCTATAGGTTTTGTACTTGGCTTTACATTTGTTTTTATTACCCTTGGTGCATTTGCAGGATCTATTGGTCAGTTATTAAAAAATTATTCCACTATTTTAAATCTGTTTACAGGATTTATCGTCATTTGTTTCGGGCTTAATTTTTTGGGCATATTAAAGATCGGTTTTTTAAACCGCACCCATAGGGGTGAAACAAATACTCAAAAACTTGGATTTTTCTCTTCCATATTATTTGGCATTATATTTTCTATTGGATGGACACCTTGTGTTGGTGCTTTTTTAGGCTCTGCACTTATGCTTGCTGGACAACAAGGAAGTACACTTCAAGGAATTCTAATGCTACTAGCTTTTTCTGCCGGTCTTGGTATTCCATTTATAATAAGTGCCATTTTAATTGAGGAATTAAAAAGTACTTTTATTTTAATTAAGAAAAATTATAAAATTATAAACAGAATATCTGGTGGATTATTAGTAGTCATTGGTCTATTAATGATGACTGGATTAATGGGTTATTTCTTATCTTTACTAACATTTTAATTTATTATTTTTCTATATAATTTGTTACAAATTGTTAATAGCACAAGATTATAAGGAGGTTTTTTATGAATAGCAAAAAGAAAATGACTGTTTTTCTAATAATTTTTATTCTATTTCTTGTTATTGCAAGCATTTTTTATCGCAATTTAAGCAAAGAAATCGAACCAAAAAGTACAAAAAATACTGTTGAAATAGTAACAGCACCAGATATAAATATAATAAATTACGATGGAAATAAAATCAAATTATCTCAAATGTTCGGCAAACCAATTGTTATGAATTTTTGGGCATCATGGTGCCCTAGCTGCAAATCCGAAATGCCATATTTCAACAGTATCTACGAAGAAAAAAACAATGAAATTACTTTTATGATGGTTGATTTGGTTGATGACAAACGCGAAACAATTGAAACAGGAACTCAACTTATTGAAAAAGAAGGCTATAATTTCCCTGTATATTTTGATGTTGAACAAGAAGCGCAAAGAAATTATCAAGTTTTTTCCCTTCCTACAACTGTATTTATTGATAAAAATGGGCAGATTAATAGTATCAAAAAAGGAAAAATCAGTGAAGAAAACTTGCGTTTTGAAATAGATTTAATTAGCAAGTAGATAAAATAGCTTTTGTAATAATCGGATAAAATTTTGTCATTATTTTACATTTTTCTATAAATATTGCTTTTTTTTCAATACAATTTTTTCTTTATGTTTTATTTTTCATCTGTTTTTAGTGTGTTTTTCGCTATCTTTAGTATAAATTGTCTTTATTTTTTTGTTAATTTTATACCAGCTATTCTAAATCTTCTCATTTTGTGTTACTATTACAATTGAACAGATATTAACATTCAAAAAGGAGGATTTTATCAATGGCTATTAAAATTGGCATTAACGGATTTGGACGTATAGGGAGGGTTTCATTCCGTATCGCCATGAGTCAACCGGAGAAATTCAAAGTATGTGGTATTAATTTACGTAATGTTGATCTTGAATACATGATCTACATGATTCGTTACGATTCCCTCTTCGGTCAATTCAAGGGAACTTTAGACAGGTATGAAGATGGCATTATCGTAAATGGAGAAAAGATTCCTGTTTATGGAATGAGTGATGCCACCGAAATCCCTTGGAAAGAATGTGGTGCAGAGTACATCATCGATGCAACTGGTGCTTATTGTACAATGGAAAAAGCACAAGCCCATATTCAGGCAGGCGCAAAAAAAGTAATTATGTCTGCTCCAGCAAAGGATGAGGAAACACCTACTTTTGTAATGGGTGTCAATCACATGAGCTACACTTCTGATATGAATATCATATCTAATGCATCTTGTACTACAAACTGTTTAGCACCACTTTGTAAGATTTTAGAAGATAATTATGGAATTGAACAAGGACTAATGTCAACGATCCACTCTGCAACTGCAAAACAAAAAGTTGTAGATTGTCGTTCTTTAAAAGACTGGAGAACAGGTCGTTCTGCACTTGGTAATGTAATTCCAACCACAACAGGAGCTGCAAAGGCAGTTGCAAAAGTTATACCTTCATTAAAAGGAAGGATGACCGGTATTTCTTATCGCGTTCCTACTTCTGATGTTTCCTTAGTAGATTTGAATATCATGCTAAAAACACCAGTTAGTTACGAAGAAATCTGCCGCAAAGTCAAAGAAGCATCTCAAACTACCATGAAAGGAATTATTGAGTATGTTGATGATGAAGTAGTATCATCTGATTTCGTTGGTGATTCTAATACTTGTATTTTTGATTCTAGAGAAGGCATTGAATTAAATGATACGTTCTTTAAATTTATCTGTTTCTATGATAATGAATGGGGCTATTCCAGCCAAATTTTTCATATGATTGAATATATGCACAGCGTAGATTAAATCATAAAAAGACTTCAGCATATAATTGATTGCTGAAGTCTTTTTTTGTTCAAATGAAATCTAATCGCTATATAATCATTTAATACATTACTTTGTCATTCATTTTTTGATAGCTGTCAAATAACTCTTTGCAAGATACTCGGTCTAGTTCCACCAATCGATTTGTTGATCCTGTATCCTCCATCATTTCATAGAATACATTATCACGAAAACCAATTTGCTCGGTATCATGACGATTGCATCCATAATATATTGTCTTTACCCCAGCCCACAGCAAGGCTCCCAAGCACATTGGGCACGGCTCTGCAGTGGTATAAATCTCACTTCCAGATAAATCAAAACTGTTTATTTTCTTACATGCATCCCTAATTGCTGCAACTTCTCCATGCATTGTTGGGTCGTTGTCCCGTATTACACAATTATGACCTCTTCCAATAATTTCTCCTTCTTTCACAATGACAGAACCAAACGGACCTCCGTGTCCTAGTCTAATTCCATCATAAGCCTCTCGCAGTGCTTCTTTCATATACTTTTCTTCCATTTTCTTTTCCCCCTTATCTTTCTATAATATCCAATTACTATTTTCCTTAATAAATACTAGCCTTATCATATCATATCGATGGTTCTTTTGTTATCAGTTTCTCAAATTCTTTAACCAAAATTGGTTTGGAGTAATATCCTTGTATAATATTACATCCTGCTTCTGTCAAAATTTCAATCTGCTGTTTTGTTTCAACTCCCTCAGCAATTACACTTATATTTAATTTTTCACACATTTCAATAATTCCACATAAGATTTGCTTTCCTTTTATATCTTTAATCGATTCATCTAAAAAGCTTTTATTAATCTTCACATAATCTGCGGGCAAATCTTTAATTGTACTTAGAGCGGAATATCCACTGCCAAATGAATCAATCGATATGGAAAATTTCAAATCCTTTATTTTTTTTATTATATCCATCATCATTTGCACATTTCCAAAAACTGCACTCTCTGTCAGTTCTATTCCTATCATTTGTGGCTTTACGTGATAGTTCTTCGCAATTTTGCTAAGCTGCTGTATCCATTCTTTATTGGAAAGATGTGCTTTTGAAATATTCATAGAAATAGGTACTGTAGATAACTTAGTTGATTCCATATCCCATTCAGAACTTATTTTACAGATTTGCTCAAATACATAAAAATCAAGCTGTCTTATAAATCCATTTTTTTCAAACAAAGGCATAAAATCATTTGGTGACAAAATATTATTTTGTGATCTGACCCAATATGTCAAAGCCTCTGCCCCTATTATTTTATTTGTTCCAATAGAATATTGTGGCTGAAGATATACTTGAAATTCACCATTTTCCAAGGATTTTTCCATCTTATTTTCTATTTCTTTCTCCTGCAAAATTGCCAATCTATCTTCCTCTTTAAAAAAATGATATTTTATTATGCTTTGCTTCTTTGCAATCCCTCTGGAAATATTAGCTTGCTCATTGATAACATTAATTTCTAATGTAGGATCTACAATTACATATATACCAACTGCAATTTCTATGGTATTTCCTTCTATATATCCCTGAATCTCTTTCGCTATTTTATCTACTCTTTCTAAGATCTGTTGATCACTTGTATATATCATTAATAAATGAAAAATATCTGCCGTGGAATGTGAAAAAGTTTCCCCGTTAATTTGATTTCTTGATATGACCTCTGCAATATGATTCAATACATGATTTCCCATTTCATAGCCAAACATATCATTGATTAACTTAAATTGATTCACATCAAAAATTATCATTGCAAATCGATTTTCTTGATGATTTTTAAGTATTTGCTTTACATCTATGTTAAATTTCTGAATATTAGAATAACCTGTCACTTCATCTGTATATGCAATCTGTTCTAATTTTTTCTTATTGTATGATAAAGAAAAAATGATAATAAGACTTCCCACACCTATTAAGATTATAATCACTACTGTCATGATAGTCATTTTCACAATTAAGTGGTTCGACTGATGAGAAATAATATTTGAAGGTACAACTGATATCAAATACCAGTCATTTACATTAATTTTCGTATAACATAATTGTCTTTTAATTCCATCTCTTATATATTCAAAAGAACCCGTTCTATCGTTTTGAATATCGTTTTCGAGTCTTAACCTATCTTTCTGTGATACACCATAACTACACACTACATCAAATATATTGTCGAAGTTATGGATACTATTTTTATGACTGCTTTTTATCACCGGTTGTCCATTTCTTTTGATAATATATGAATATCCCTCTCCATGAAAAATTTCAATATTAATAAATTGCGACAGTTGTTCTTGGCTCTTAGTACCAAATAAAACACCTATAATATCCTTTCCTTTATAAATAGGCGAAGCAAAAACACTAATTTCTTGCTGATTTATTTCATTAATAAAATGATCCGAAACAACGCTTTTCCCCTTCATCGCCTGCTTGAAGCAATCACTTTCGCTAAAATCATATACAAAATAATCTACGGAGGTTGCTTTTCCTTCCGGCGTTATAACACCTATTCTTTGAAAAGAATCATTTGCAATCTCTTTGGCAAGCATTGGCAGTACCTGCTCTAATTTATCATTACTCTGTTCACCCACAAAAGTTGCTATTGTGTCCATTGTTGATAAACTATTATTTATTTGTTCGTAAATATTATCAGCACTTTTTTTTGATATCTCTGATAAATAATTTAATTTTTCCTGATATAGCCCCTTACTTGATTGTTTAATAAAAGCTATTCCAATACCCAAAAGGGATAATGTAATCATTATAACCCCTGCAGCCAATATCATTTTCTTGTAGCGCTTCATATTTTAATCTCCACTAATATTTTCAATAATTGTATTTTGAAACTCTATTACTTGATTATAACCTTTTCTTCATACACAATGCAATAGTTTTAGCGAAGTGCAACATCCAAAATCATCATAATTAAAAAACCAATCATTACTCCTATTGTTCCGATTTTCGTATCCTTACATAAATTAGCTTCCGGAATTAATTCCTCTACCACTACATAAATCATAGCACCTGCTGCAAAAGCTAAAAGCCAAGGCATATAGGGTTCAATCCACCCTATAATTAACATGGTCAGTAATCCAAAGATAGGTTCTACAATTCCGGACATACACCCACAAAAAAAGGCGTTTCTTTTTTTCATACCTTCTTGATATAAAGGTAATGATATGGCTGCTCCCTCTGGAAGATTTTGAATTCCAATTCCTAACGCTAACGCAATTGCTGCTCCATAATTCTGTATCTCACCGCCCTGTAAAGAAGCCAAAGCAAATGCTAAACCCACTGCCATTCCTTCCGGTATATTGTGAAGTGTTACAGCAAGTACCAAAAGGGTCGTTCTTTTCAAAGAAGAGTGTACTTCTTCTATTTCATTGTGTTTTAAATAAAAATGTGGAATGAGCCAATCCAATCCCATCATAAATATACCACCTATCACAAATCCCCCTCCAGCTGGTATCCAGCCTGCAATCTTCATATTTTCGGCAGCTTCTATTCCTGGTATTAATAAAGACCATACAGAAGCAGCAGTCATTACACCTGCTGCAAATCCCAAAAACACCCGTTGTACCTTATGCTCTACCTCTCCACGGAATAAAAAAACTACTGCGGCACCAACTGTAGTCATCATAAATATAAATCCCGTTCCCAACAAAACCCAACTTAAGCCATTCATCATATCCCCCCATTCCTGTTGATATAATATGCATCGGAAGTGATTTTGGCAACAAAAAAGGTATTGCATTTAAAACACAATACCTTTTAAAATTTATGATTCTTTTATAAATGCCTTTTTAGGCTGTTTACAAATTGGGCAAAGATAATCCTCTGGTAATTCTTCAAATGGCATCTGTCCATCATAAACATATCCACAAATACTACACTTGAAAATGGGCCTTCCATCATCCTCTTTAAGTTCTGATTCTTCTGTCTGATAAGTAGGTGCATTTTTAGGGCTCTTACCTTTCACTACATTATGATAATAAGTATAAGTCATTGGTGTTCCACCACCTGTAATATTTCCATCTATCATTTCCCCAAGAAAAACTGTATGGGAAGATGTTTCTATGGAATCAATTACTTGAAACACCATATAGCCATTCACATGTGATAAAACAGGAACTTCTTCTTTTATTTCATATGACACTTGTTCAAATTTATCTACATCCTCTCCACTTTGAAAGCCAAATGTTCCAATTAGGGAAGGATTACTGTCTTCTGCCAAAATAGACACTGCAAATTTGCCAGATTCTTTAATACATTTATTTGTATGATTATCATGATTCATACTTAATGCCACTGTTGCAGGTGAAGAAGTAATCTGCATCACACTATTTGCAACGCACCCCGTTGGCCGCCTTCCATCCATGGTAGTAATGACATATAATCCATAAGATATGTTTCTCAATATTTTCGTATCCATTTTGCTCATTTTCGCCTCTTTCTTCGTAATTAATTACGTATTGTATTTGTGTATATTTTGAAACCTCTTCTATTCCTTGATTATAATACATTTACGTTGAAAAAGTAATCACTATTTAACTGATTCTTTGTTTTCTTCCTTTCCAATAGCTTGGGATAAACCAACGCTTAGGAATTGAAATCATAAATATAATTCCCAATACAATTGCAAAAGCTAATTTTAAAGAGGTAACTCCTTTAATAGAAGCCTGTGCCAAATCCCCCGTCACAAAATAATACGCCGTGTAGTATACACTTGCACCTGGAACCAATGGGAAGATTCCCGATACCAAAAACACAGTAATTGGGCACTTCATCCAGACTGCTAAAATACGGGACATTAATACTACTACCATTGTTCCCAATAGTGTAGACACCGTTGCAGAAGTTCCATTTATCGTTCCGCAATAACACAGCCACCCGGCCATTCCCGTCAAACCACAACACGCATAGAATCGTTTGGGGACATTAAACAAAATGGAAAACGCAACCGTTCCCAAAAAAGAACAAAATATATTTGCAATCATAAATGAAGCCCTCCCAAAATACTAGTATAAGTTGCCAATACAAATCCAACGCCAATAGCAATATAGACGAATACCAGCATAGAGTCAATCATCCGCACTGTACCAGATATAAAATCACTATTTGCGATATCTCGAATAGCATTAGTAAAGGCAACTCCGGGAACAAGGGGCAAAATCGAACCAATAATTACCTTATCCACTATAATTTCTGTGGGGAAAGGAATATAGGATGCCGCAATCGCAAAAACCGTAATCAAACTACCACCCACAATATTAACAATCACCTTAGTTAACTGATGCTTTTCAGCAAAAATAACAAACAAGAACAATACCATTCCAATAAAAAAAGCAATGATACTCTCTAATATATTCGCTTTTAACAAATAACAAAAACAACCACAGCCCACACCAGCGGCAACAACACGAAAATAATTTCTTTTAGGTGGCATTTGCTCTATCCGCTTTAGCTTTTGAATCGCATCATCTAAACTAATGTAACCCCCGCATATTTCTCTTGACAAATCATTAACTTCCGTAACAATCCCCAAGTGTATTCCTGATAAGGGTATATGCTTAACCTTCGCAAACAATTCATTTTCATTCTGTTCTGCTGTAATAAATAATCCATTACTTAAAACAAAAGTATCTACCTGGTCCATATGAAAATAATTACATATATGTTCAATTGTCTCTTCCACACGAAAGATTTCCGCCCCATTTTTTAATAACACTCTTCCTGCATCTAGTGCAAAGGCCAGTACCTTATGCATATCTTCTGTCCGCTCTTCTTGTTCCACTTGTTCTTCTTGTTCCACTTGTTCTTCTTGTTCCACTTATTTCCCTCCGTTTACCTTTTATGACGCCTTCTCTTTCCTATACTATTGCTTATCAGCGAGAGTATGAATAATAAGCTCATAATCACTATGGTTTCAAATTCATTTCCCGGATTATACTTTGCCGCACCCAAGGCCGCCACTTGCTGATCCCCTTCTTTGGGTGTTATTTCCTCTCCTAAAGACAATTTCCATTTTTCATATACTGCATCCGCAATTAATCGCTGTCCATGTGGATTGGGATGTAATCCATCTGCTTGAACATACTCTGTAATCTCTGTATCAAATAATTCTACAACTTCATAATCATATTTCTTTGCATTTTTTGCTATAATAGTATTCATTTCTCCAATAACCTTATCCACAACAGACTCCACAAAATTCGGCAGTTTTAAAGCGGTGACCGGGTTATAAATATTTGTTACCACAATTTTAGAATTGGGCTTTCTATGATCATCCAATATCTCCATGGTTTCTTTCCAATTGTCTTCAAAGGCTGCATAATTCCAATCACCAATTGCACGAATCACCTTAAACACAAGGGTTGGATGCTTCAGAACTTGATGTTTTAATACTTGAATTGCATCATTAATACTGCGATAATCATCTTCATGATTTAGTATTTCTTTACATAATCGTTTGAATTCATTCATCAAATCATTAGATCCCATGGTTAGTGTAATTAATTCTGCATCCTGAATCTTAGAAAGTACTTCCTTATTAGACAGCGGTCCTTGATTCAGTTTATCCGTTGCCAGTCCTACTTTCGCTGTTAATACCAAATTTACTTTTTCCTTTTCTTCGTTCTTCACTCTATCACTAATAAGCTTGGGATAAGATTTCATCTCTGACTGATCACAGGTATACCCCTTTGCTATACTGTCTCCAAGAGCGCTGTAATCCAACACTTCCTGTTCTGGTTTCTTTTTTTTATCCGTAATGGGCGGAGTTGTATTTTCCACAGGACTTTCCTGAATCTCCTCTGTAATTCCATCCGATAAATCCTCTGGTTCTATATTGGGAAATTCTGTCAATGTCTCATCTTCCAGTATCTTTGATTGTTCCTGATAGTCTTGTGGTTCCGGACGCTCTTCCTGTGCATATGTAATATACTCTGATTGTACTGCTAAAATACTTATTATTCCAATAATACTTACGATTTTCTTCATATTGTTTCCTCCACTAATTATGGATTCTTCTTTTCTTCTATATCCGTCCATATACTATCTTATCCTTAGAATTTCATCAATCAATTTTTTTGCCACCTCTTCTTTCGGCATCAATTCCAAGGTTTTATGTTCTTGCTCTGTAATAATTGTCACTCGATTGGTCTCTGTACCAAATCCTGCTCCTGCTTCTTTTAGATTATTTGCAACAATCATATCCAAATTCTTCTTCTGGAGTTTTCTTCGTGAATTCTCAATCATATTTTGAGTTTCCATAGAAAATCCACAAAGGAATTGATGCTCCTCTTTATGGTCCCCCAGGTACTTCAAAATATCATCTGTCCGTTCTAAATCAATGGACAGTTCCTGATCCGACTTTTTCATCTTTTCCATACTGATTTCCTTTGGTCTATAGTCGGCTACAGCT
Organism: Lachnospiraceae bacterium; assembly: GCA_036656615.1. Taxonomy (GTDB): domain Bacteria; phylum Bacillota; class Clostridia; order Lachnospirales; family Lachnospiraceae; genus CAUPWF01. The sequence continues at coordinate 285,010 of JAVXHY010000001.1, forward strand.
GCTGCTTTTATTATAATATCCTGTTTTTTGCTTTTGGAAAGAACTGCTTCATACATCTCCTTAGCACTGTTTATAGCGATCACATCTACAAACATGGGTGGTTCTATATGGGTCGGTCCTGTGATTAATGTAACCTTTGCACCTCTGTATGCGCATGTCTTTGCCAGTGCATATCCCATTTTCCCGGTAGAATGATTGGTAATATATCGTACCGGATCAATGGATTCCTGGGTAGGACCTGCTGTAATCAAGACATGGATTCCTTCCATATCTTTCGGATATACAAGTTCCTTTAAGATATACTGAAGTAATACTTCCGGACTGGGCATTTTACCAATTCCGGTATCTCCACAGGCTAAGTAGCCAGTATCAGGCGTAATCACTTCCATGTTATGTTGTCTAAGCTTTTCTATATTTTCCTGAACAATTGCATTTTCATACATATTGGTATTCATGGCCGGAGCAATCATTTTGGGGCATGTACATGCTAGACAAGTGGTCGTCAGCATATCATCTGCAAGCCCCCCTGCTAACTTCCCAATGATATTTGCAGTCGCCGGAGCAATCAGTAAGACATCTGCTTGCTTTGCCAAGGCAACGTGCTCTACATGGTGTAAAACATTACGGTCAAATGTATCCGTAATACATTTATTATTTGTCAAGGTTTCAAAAGTAAGTGGATGAATGAAATTCGTTGCATGTTCCGTCATAATCACATGTACATTTGCATGTAATTTCACCAGCATACTTGCAAGATTTGCCATTTTATATGCAGCGATCCCGCCGCTCACACCTAATATAATTGTTTTACCATTTAGCATCTATTCATCCTCTTTTCTTACGATTGATAGTAACAATTCAGCCATAATCAAAAGAAGGTGCGTTTTGCGAATGGCATGGCTGAACGGTTACGATTTATAATAGTATATCACAAATTTGCAATGACGACTATTTTTTGCTATAATAATTTAGTAACCAACATATTGTATTGTATCTCTTAAAAGAGAATGATAACAAGGAGGAAAAAATGAATACTGTAACAACAACTGACCAAAGGTCACACACACTTGGCATGGTACAGGTTGCTCTTTTTGGCGCAATCATTGTCGTACTTGCCTTCACACCTTTTCTAGGGTATATCCCTCTTGGATTTACCCGGGCAACCATTATCCACATACCTGTTATTTTAGGCTCCCTTATGTTAGGACCTAAAAAAGGAGCCGTTCTTGGTGGCGTTTTTGGATTGACTAGTCTGATTAATAACACCATGAATCCAACGGTTACCTCATTTGTATTCTCACCTTTTTATTCTTTGGGAGAAATTCATGGAGGAATTGGAAGCCTGATTATCTGCATGATACCTCGTATCCTGGTAGGTGTTATACCATTTTTCGTATACCATGGAATCTTGAAGCTCACAAAGAAATCAAACAACGGATTTACGCTTGCACTGGGGGCCGCAGGACTATCTGGTGCTCTTACCAATACCCTTTTGGTCATGAACCTTATTTTTCTATTTTATGGAGACGCTTATGCTTCTGTAAATAACGTAGCATCCGATGCTGTATACAAATTCATCTTATCTATTATTGGAATCAATGGCATTCCAGAAGCCATTGTAGCCGCTGTCATTATTACTTGCATCGGCAGGATACTTATGAAAACAAAATATGCATTTAATGAATAATTATTATTTATTACATATAGAACACTCCGGCCTATCCAAAGAAAGGTCGGAGTGTTCTAGTATTACATTACTATTCTTATACTGTGACTGTATCTGTCGTCTGACTTTCCCATCTTGCAACTGCCTCTAATCGCTTTATAATACCCAAATGCTGCGTACACTCTTGTTCACATTTACCGCAATGAATACAATCTTTCGCTCTGCCCTTAGTATTGGCTGTATAATTATAATATTCCAAGCCATAGACCATTTCGATCATTTCTTCATCCGTTTTATGGAACATCTCTTTTTCATTGTATAACAGCATATATCCTGGAATATTAATTCCCTTTGGACATACTCTGCAATATCCACAACCGGTACAGATTTCTTTCGTAGCTCCATTGAACTTTTTCTTGATCCGATCTAAATCTTCCTTGGTAAATGGCTTTGCTTCATCTGCCATTCTGCAAGCATCGTCAATATCACTCATCTTTCCAAATCCAACTAACGAAATGGTGATCTCTGGACTGGCAATATTAAATCGAAGTGCAGCCTGGGTTACTGTTTCACCTGGTTCTGCCAGAAAAGCCAGTTCCTTTTCATGAGCAGGTATAGTCCCTCCACAAAGTGGATTCATCGCCACTACCCCATAGCCTTCTTTGTATGCATGTTCTACTCCTGCCCAGCGATAGGGGAAATTCAAAAGATTAATTCCCATGGTGACTCCCATGAATTTATGTTCATCTAATACTTGCACTACTTCTTCTCCCGGCTGGTGGGAAGAAAAACAAATATGATCAATGAGTCCCTGCTCCTGACACCACTTCAGACCTTCATATTGTCCACCCTTTTCCATGGAAAGATTGTAATGATCCATTTTACGAATGCACCATACATGATAAAAATTAATCTTCGAAACTCCCAGTACTTCTATGGAATGCTTCACTGCTTCAATTGCTTTTTCTCTAGTTGGGCACATCTTTGGTTTACTTTTTGTGGAAACATAAAAATTCGTCTTTCCCTCCGCCAGCAATTGACGAATGGCAATGCCAAAGGTCTTCTCACTACGGTCATCGCAATATCCGGGGGCTGTATCAAAGTAATTGATTCCCTTTTCATATGCATACAACACCATCTTTGCATTTTCTTCATCTGTCTTGTCAGCAGCAAATCTCAATCCTCCAAAGCCAACCACGGACACCTTTTTATCCGTTCCCGGATAGGTAACGTACTTCATATGCATTTTCCTCCATATTCTTAGTGGTATTCTCTATTCATTATAAGAAGGCTGCTTATAAAAAGCAACCTTCTTATTAAATTTCTATTGGGATTGAACGGGAAATGTAATCGTCACCTTAAACAAATCTCCATCTAAATAAATATCAAATTTCCCCTTTTGCAGGGTAACCAGATTCTTGGCTATACTAAGACCTAGTCCACTTCCTTCTGTGCTTCTAGATATATCACCTCTGATAAATCGTTCTGTCAATTCCTCTGCACTAATATTCAGTGCAGACTCAGATATATTTTTCACTGTAAATATCATATTCGATTCTACAATTGATAACGCAATATACACCCTAGAATTTGGCATTGCATACTTTTCTACATTACGAAATAGATTCTCCAGTACTCGCCACATACGTCTGCCATCCGCTTCAATGACAACAGCATCTTGTGTTTCTTCTACCAGTATTTCTAATCCTCTGACATGAAACTTATCTTCAAATTCTCCAATGGTCTGCTGTAACAGCTCCTTGAAATCCATGTTCATTAATTCCATAGTAATATTACCGGAACTTATTTTGGAGGCCTCTACCAAATCCTCAGTCAGTTGTTTTAATCGCTGTGATTTCTCATCTAGAATCTGAATATATCCCTTAATTTTTTCATCTGATATATGCTCTCGTTTTAATAAGTCCACATAATTAACGATAGAAGTTAAGGGTGTCTTGATATCATGAGATACATTGGTAATCAAATCTGTCTTGGTTCGTTCGTTTTTCATACTATCTTCCACTGCATGGTGCAATCCATCACCTATTTGATTAATTGCCTGTGCAAATTCCTTGTAAAAGCCATTCATTTCCTCTACTGGAATCTTATAATTCAAGTCTCCACTTGTAATAATACCCACTCCATTTAGCACCTTTTCTCTCATCACCATATCTTTATACCAGTATACCGCTAACAATCCGGTACAGATGATTGCTGCTGCCATGCCAAATCCATACCACCAATAAAAAAGGCTGAAGACAAATATCGCAAACAAGGAACCTCCACAACCTAATATAATCTTGGTAATCCCCTTTGTATGCAGCAGAGACTGTCTGCATAGCTTATAGAATCGCAGGCAGAGGCTGTTGCGAAGAAAGGTCTTTGCCTTTAGAATTCGAACCAGGCTCAAGTAGCCGGTCAAAAATAATACATTTGCCAAAAAAGCAGCCGGAATAATAGTTGCCGGAATCGTGATGGTATTACTATAATCATGCATATCTAAGGTTTGAACCGATGCAATCAGACCATATGCAGTTAGGCTCCCTATCACCATCCACAGCCCAATACTGACTTCTGTCGGAAGCCGATCTATCATCATAAGTCCACCCGATTTCTCACCTGGTCTAGATCCCGATAGACGGGTCAGCCATACCAAGGTGATAACGCTCACCAGGAAGCTTAGAATCATCCCCAGGAAAATAAGCTTCGCATAGGGTGCATATTGATTATATGACCTGTTGGCATAGTAAAAACTATCTTTAATCGGAAAGGCAGTATTCACTCCGATACGTATGGTATAAATCCCTTCATTTCCGATAAAAGATGCCATGGATTTTCCTGTGACGGTTACCGTACCATTTGTAAACACTTCTTTTGTCCTTTGATTTGTAACCTCATATACTAAATTGGTATTCTTAGGATTATATGTATCTTTCAATTCTTCATATTGTCCAATCTTATTTGGGAGTTCATATAAGGTACTCATCAAAGCCTCTACACACTGCTGCATATTACTTCCATTTTTCTCAGTAAAATCCTGAATACTTTCATACCCTTTTGGTTTATATTCCCGTTCAAAATCCTTCAGCCATACTACCTCTTTATACGGCATGCCCACATAATTATGACTGCCATGATTGAGAGATTCCATATAATCAGATGAATTTTGCATCCAATTCAATAAATCTTTCATTTGATAGCAAAGAGAATCTCTGTTTTGTCCCGGTACATATGTCCCCGAATAAAAATCAAATACATTGATCCATTTTTGATCATCTAATTTCCCTTCTGTTTCCAATTGCTCCTTCACTTGAATAAATTCTTTTAACTTTATCGCTTGATTTTGTAAATCCCCTTTTAATACCATAGATTCTTCATAAAGATGATCAGAAAACAATAAAGTTACATCTCCATTTACTTGATACAAAAGAAGAACAGAAAGTAACACTGTAATAGCAAGTATAGGTACCATAATTAAATTGATTCCTATCAAAATTGATTTTTTTATAGATATGTTCTTATGATCTTTCATTTCTATACCCCTTTCTCCATCTTATATCCAACCCCCCATACTACTTTTACATATCTGGGATCCTTCGGGTTAATTTCAATCTTCTCTCGAATATGTCGGATATGTACCGCGACGGTATTGTCTGCGCCAATTGCATCCTCACTCCATATACTTTCATAAATCTGATTAATAGAAAACACCTTCCCAGGATTCTTCATCAGCAGCAGCAAAATATTATACTCAATAGGAGTCAGTCTTACTTCTTCCCCATCTACTGTCACTTGTTTTAATTCGTCGTCCATCATAAGCCCCTGATTTTTATACACCTGGCTTTTATCTTCTGCTATATTACCAAGCTGGGTATAGCGTCGAAGCTGTGATTTCACCCTTGCGGTAAGCTCTAATGGATTAAAGGGCTTTGTCACATAGTCATCTGCCCCAATATTCAAGCCTAAAATCTTATCTGCATCTTCGGATTTTGCGGATAAGATAATAATGGGAATGCTGCTGTTTTCGCGAATCTTAAGAGTTGCTCTAATCCCATCTAGCCGCGGCATCATAACATCAATAATCAATAGATTAATCTCATGTTTGTTAAGAATCTCCATGGCTTCCAGGCCATCATAGGCTTTCAGGATATGGTGCCCCTCCTGAACCAAATAGATTTCAATTGCCTCTACTATTTCTTTATCATCATCACATACTAGTATGTTAAACATCTGTACCCTCCTTTATTCTGATCTGCTTTTACTATAACAGCAAGTTTTTAAATTGATTCATTGTTTTTATTAAAACTTTCTTAAGTAAACAAAAAAGTAGCATGTTTTACAATTGGTATGTAAACAATACTACTTCTTTTATTATCCAAAAGACTCTAATGACTCCTTTTATGTTCACATGCATCCAGGATTTGTCTTACGACTTTTTGGTCACATTCTTTGGTTGGCTCAAATGTAGGTTTTCCTAAGTAATATCCTTGCAAATAATCAACTCCCAGTTCTATGAGTTGATACATTTCTTCTGCTTTTTCTACCCCTTCTGCAATCACTTTAATATTTCGCTTATGAGTGTATGCAACAAGATGTTCAACAAGTGTCTGTTTATTTGCATCTGTATGAATATTACGCACAATATTCATATCCACCTTTACATAAGATGGAGAAAGATTTAATAATGCCTGTTCCCCATTATATCCACTTCCGAAATCATCCAGTGCGATTTCTGCGCCCCAAAGACTCAACTGATTTTTTTTGATTTGCATCACTCTCTCATCTACTTGACTCTCTTCGGTTACCTCTAACACAACACGAGATAAATATGGTCTAAATTGGGTTACAAACCATTCTATTTCTGCTGTTGTCATAGCGTAATCTGCTAATGAATTTATAAATATTTTACTCTCTTGGGTTATTTGTTTTTTTGCCACACCAGTAACATATTTATCCATTGCTTTTTCCCAAGTAATGCGTTCAATATCTTGAAGCATGCGTTCGGATTTTGCTAGTCTTAAAATATCCAATGGAGATTGAAGTACTGGAGTCGTGCCTCTTAATAAAGCTTCATAACCATATACTGCTCCAGTTTTAGCATCTACAATCGGTTGTAAATGATACTCTACTAACCCATCCCGAATTAATACTTTTAATTCTTGTTTACGAGCTGAAAGATGCTGTTCCTTATTATATACTCCAAGATCAAATTCCACCATTTTCCCTTTTGCATTCTGCTTCACTTGATACATCGCAAAATCTGCAAAAAAGATAAGAGATTCATAAGAAGTGCTATCCTTTGGATACCATGAAATTCCTCCTGATACACTTAATGGTCTAGATTCCATTGTTGGCAATACAAACATTTGTCGACGAAGTTCCATCTCTAATTCAAAGATCAGGGTCCTTATTTCTGCTTGTGTCTCATATCCATAGAAAAACAAATAGAATTCATCACCTGACATTCGTGCAACCAGTGTATCTTCCGGTACATACTTTTTAAAACTCTCTGCCGACCGAATGATATATTTATCACCGATATCATGTCCATAGTTATCATTGATTCCTTTTAGGTTATCCAAATCCAACATTACAAATGCTGCTACTTTCAGCGTTGATGCTCCCTTTGTAAATAATAATTGTACTTCACGCTGGAATGCTCTTCGATTGATTAATCCAGTTAATGAATCATGATCCCTTTCATATTCAATGCTTTCTTTTTCTAAAATAGTTTTGGTAACATCTTCTACCAAGCCAATACAATGGCAGGAATCGTCTGTAAACATAACACGTACATAAGTAATTCCTAATTTGTTATTACTTGGCGGTATTTTTAAAATATAATTTCCTGTATCAGATTCTGCATATAAATACGATTTTTTTGTAATCTCAAGTATCTCAAAGAAACGCTGGTTGGTTAACTCTGTCATCGGAATATCTTCCATTCCCAAGATATGGAAAAAAAGATCAGTAAGAAATATAGTTTCCTTTGAATAATCAATTTCAAATCCGGCGATTTGTACACTGGCCATAGTAAGGATTTGCGCAAATTTAAGCGAAGATTCCATGACCTCTCCACTTAATACCTCAATAGAAACCAGCAATTGATCAATTTCTTTAATCTGCGTTCGTTCTAAATGTATTGGGCTATTTGCATCTGCCTTTTCCACCTCATCCACTAATTTTTTAACCGGTTTTGCAACCAATGTACTAATCAGTACACTGCCAAAAACACCAATTAATAATGTAATAAACAAGGCAAGCGTTAATAGCTGGATGATTTCTCGTCCAAATTCTGTTAAATCGTTCATCTGCGCAATTCCTATCAATGCCCAGCGTTGATTAACAAAAGGAGTATTGGTATTATACAGCTTTAAATATTGAACATCTGCATAGGTGGGTTCTTGCTTCTTGTCTCCATCCACCATACATTGCTTTCCTTCTCCAATAATTTTTGTGCTATGATTCGAATCAGTTGCTCGTGTATATTTAGGACCTGTAATAAGTACATTATCAAATTGGTTCTTTCCTGTCTTATCAACTCCTAACAAATAAGAACCCATTTCCTGATCCATGATTTCCTTGTAAGGAAGTATTTCTTCCAAGTAATCTAATGAAATTTCTACACCAAGTACTCCATAAACTGTACCATCATCTAAAATCAAAGGTACCGAATAAGATATGGCCTGCATTTGTGTTCCTTGCAGAGAATATGGTTCACTCCAATATTCATAATCCTTGTAGGTTCCCTGTATCGTGTGATGGTAAGCCTGCTGATATGGTTCATACAAAAATGGATAATACTTTTTATTGTTCTTACCAAAATCAAAGGCTGGCTGCCATGTACTATCTGTAGGTATATCCAAGTTTTGGACAATGACTGATGGTGCATACTCAACTAGTAAATCACTGTTTTTTACGGATGCACCAGATTCCGGATTTGCATCCCGAATATAAATTCCGGGTTTATCGACTAATATATTACTATTTGTGTCTAACTCTAAATCGTGATTATTAAAAACAACAAATGCTCCTGTCACCTTATTATTACGCAGCATTGCGATCAAATCTTCTGAAACCTCATCTAATAAAGGTACGCACTGCTCCGACCCTTCATCTAAGGCAGCAATATTAATTCTCCCCTCATTGGCTAATTGCTCTGTTTTTTGATTCATCGTTTCTACAGTTAAATTAACATCCGACCAATTGTCTAGCATTTCACTTTCTAAATAATTCTTTCTGTTTATTACTTTTTCCTGCAGAATATCTTTTTCATTTTGATTTAGCTTTTGAATGACTCCTCCATCATATATACTTCCAGCCAATAAAACAATTTCAATAATAACAAAGATAAGCATTGGCAAAAGAATATACTTTATAATTGGCTGCGTCTCTTTTTTATTTTGAGTATCCATTTCACCATGCTACCTCCTCTTATCTTTTATACAATGTTTATTGAACCAATTGTTCTAATTGCATACTGACATCTTGATACCAGGAATTGAAATTTTCTTCATTTTCAAACAAAGCCACCGCCTGTGGAAGCGTCATCCCAGATTGTAGGTTTTGAATAACCACTGCTCGATCTTGATCTGCCTTATCTGCTAACGAATAATCTAATACCTTACGAACATCATTCGCATGTTCAAATACTTCCATGGTATATAGTTTATTATTATTAACTGTTTGAATTGCCCTTTCTACCACATCCATTACTATCTTTTCATGATTTTTAGTAAATTCACCAATCTCCTCTACATCATTGGCTTCTTTTTTAACTGGTAAGTATCCGGAGTCTATAGAAAATTCCTTATTTCTTTTAGAATCGGTAAACCACTTGAGAAATTGAACAGATGCATAAACTTGTTTCTCATCAGCAGCAGTTACTACCATCCCTGCGCCTTGTTGAACTGCATAGTCTTTTCCATCTTTGAATTTTGGTGCTTCCATTACTTTCATATCAATTTTATAGCTTTGTGCATCATTAACAATGACTTCTTTTGGTAAAAATGTTGCCCCTGAAGAAGAACCTGTAAATGCAATTATACTGCCTGTCTTTACATCATCACTACGGAAACGTCCCGATGCAGCAAAATACCCTTTAATATAAGGCACATAATAATTATTCCATAATTTTTCTGCATTTTCCCTAGTAAAATTAACAGTTGCCTTGTCTTTGTCAACCGCAACGATATCTTCACCCAATTGTTTACTTCCAATTACAAAATAATTGGACATGGAATCTCTTCCATAAAATGCTTTTCCATCATTTGGCTCTGGAGTCAGACTATCTGTCCATTCATAATATTTTTTTGCAATATTTGTTACACCTTCTATAGTCTTACATTCCGATAATTTACTTTGAGTTGCAGCTGCAAATTTATCCCAATCTGTTTTATTTATTGCAAATATTTCAGTAGATTTCGCAATGGGCCATATCTTTAAGCTATTGTCCTTTGAAAAACGTCCTTCCTCTATGTAACTGTCTATGTATTCTTCTTGTTCTTTTGTAGTCATGTATTGACTTAAATCAGCAAGAACTCCTTTTTTATCAATCTCATAAGCTGTATCTGTATATGCGGCGAAAATATTAGGCATCTCGCTTGCTCCTACTTTCCCATCTACTGCTGCCTGAACACTCTCGGCCAATTCTGTTACATTGCCATGATTAGATGCTTTTACAAATACTCCAATTTCTTTTCCCTTTGTTTGATTAAACTCTTCTACCAAACCATTAAAAGCCTCTTGCTGTGCCCCACTGTAATAATGCCATAACGATATGGTCACAAGACTGCTCGGATCAAGTATTGTATTTGTATCCTCTGTTTGTTTCCTGTCAGATGTAGATTGACATGCTGTACACAATATTACAACTAACAATAAAATTATTACACTCTTTATTTTTTTCATGTTACCCCTCCAAGCACTTTTATTCTACAATAACATATTTACCAACTTTTTCCTACCCCCAATTAAAGCCCTTTAAAATATAAGTTCTATCTTTGTACCCTCTTTCTCTTTGCTTGTAACTTTTATGGTTGCGCCATGCAGCAAAGCTCCGTGCTTTACAATAGAAAGTCCTAATCCCGTTCCTCCTGTTTCCTTGGAATGACTTTTATCCACCCTGTAAAACCGTTCAAATATGCGTTCCTGATGTTCCAACGGAATCCCAATTCCAGTATCAGATATAATAATCTTAATTCCCTGAAGGGTTCTGCCTGCCCATATATTTACTGTACCTTGTTCATAATTATATTTAATTGCATTTTCGCAAATGTTATATATCATTTCATCTAATATTTGCGGAATTCCTTCATATATGACCGATTCTCCGGAAACTTCAATATGTACTTGCTTTTTTTCTGCCTGTGGTGCTAGTCTGCTGCAAATTTCTCTTGTAAGTTCATACAAATCCACTTCCTTTTTCTCAATATCCTGACTGTTTTCATCTAGCTTTGAAAGTTTAATAATATCACCAATCAAGCTGATCAAACGGCTGGCCTCATTAAAAATACGCTCCGAAAAAGCAGGGACATCTTCTGGCTTTACCATTCCATTTTTCATAATTTCAGCATATCCCGAAATAGATGTCAGGGGGGTTTTCAACTCATGAGAAACATTTGCAGAAAATTCTTTTCTCATTTGAGCTACTTTATCTTTTTCTTTGTTTTGCACATCTATTCCTTTTAACAAAGGAGCAAGTTCTTCATAAACCGTATTTGCAAATGGATGTTCTAAATCAATTTCATTAATTGGCCTTATCAAACGTGTTGTTTGCCACCTAGCCAAAAGAACTGCAAAAAGCAGCATAAATGCTGCAATGATACCCATGACTGGTAATAATGTTACTATGGTATCCATAACACTTCCAATTGTCTTGGAAATGCGAACTACTGAACCATCTGCCAGCCGTAGCGCATAATAAAAAGTTCGTTTCCCCAAAGTATTTGACATTCGGGTCGTTTCTCCTACACCATTCTTAAATGCTGATATAATTTCTGTCCGGTGTTTGTGATTTTTCATCTTCTTAACATCTTCAACAGAATCATATCGCACAGTTCCATCTTTTCCAATTATCGTAATACGACTGGTTTTTCTGCAATTGTCAATTACCTGTATATATGCAGTTTCAGACAAATTCAATGCGCTGCTTATATATATTGCTTCCTGCTTCACTTCTTTTTTCATATTATTTAGATTCTGCCGATAGACTAATCCGGTAAATAAGACATAGGAAATGCAAAGTGTAACACAAAGGACAATACTCATGCTTCTTTGTATTCTACGCTTCATTCTTTCCCCCCATACGATAGCCAACTCCACGAACAGTTTCAATCATCTCTCCTGCTGTTCCAAGCTTCTGTCTTAAGGATCTGACATGAACATCCACGGTTCTAGTTTCCCCATCAAAGTCATATCCCCAAATTTCTGTCAATAGGGAATCTCTAGTGAGTACAATATTAACATTCCTAGCCAGTCGTTCCAACAAATCAAATTCCTTTAGTGTCAATGCGATTGGGTTCCCCTGAACTGTAACTTCATGCTTCTTTGTATCTAAGTTCAAATCCCCCAATACAATCATCTTTGATTTTTCTATATTTCCGGCTCTTCGCAGTACTGCTTTCACTCTAGAAATCAACTCCATCATTCCAAATGGCTTTGTTACATAATCATCTGCCCCTGTATCTAGTCCTTTTACCTTATCATACTCTGCACCTTTTGCAGTTACCATAATAACTGGAATATTTTTTGTTTTTGAAGAACCTTTTAATTTCTTAAGTAAGGTGATTCCATCATCACCAGGCAGCATAATATCAAGCAAAACAAGCTCTGGCATTTCTAATGCCAAAGCTTTCATAAAGGATGCTCCATCTTCAAATCCACGAGCCTTCATACCCGTTGTCTCCAAAGTGTACACCACCAATTCTCTTATATTACTATCATCTTCTACACAGAATATCATTCTTTTTCCCCTTTATGAACACCTGTTATAGAGAATTCTACCCACTCTGCAATATTGGTAGCGTGATCACCTATACGTTCTAAATATTTGGTAATCATAATCAAATCAATTGCTTTCTCTCCCTGTGAACCGGCAGCTGCAATAAACATAATTAACTCTCTCTTTACATCATCAAACAATTGGTCCACAAGATCATCGGAAAGAATTACAGTTCTAGTTAATTCTAAATCTTTATTTACAAATGCCGCTACACTGTCTCTTACCATTTTACTCGTTTCTTTTGCCATATCTACAATCTGATGGATATCATTTACCTCCGTCATCTTTGCAGAAATAATAATCTCCGCAATATCTGCGGCCTGATCACCAATTCGTTCCATATCTGTAATCATTTTAAGTGCTGCAGAGACCAATCGCAGATCCTTGGCAACTGGCTGTTGCTGAAGCAGCAGCTTTAAACACAGACGTTCAATTTCCTTTTCCATCTGATCAATTTCTTCATCCTCTCCAATGACTTGCTTGGCTAAGGATACATCCCCATCCCGTAATGCCCGGGTTGCAGTAGTGATTGCTTTTACACATAACTCTCCCATCTGAATTAGCTGCTCATTCATGTGATCTAACTGTAAATCAAATTTATTTCTCATTTTACCCAAACCTCCCTGTGATATAGTCTTCTGTACGTTTATCTGATGGTATCGAGAATAATTTCTCTGTATCATTGTACTCTACTACCTCTCCAAGTAAGAAAAACGCAGTATTATCAGACACACGGACTGCCTGCTGCATATTATGTGTAACCATAACTATAGTATAATCTTTTTTTAATTCCATCGCAAGGTCTTCTATCTTAGAAGTTGAAATTGGATCTAATGCCGAAGTTGGTTCATCCATCAGCAAAACTTCCGGCTCAACTGCCAGTGCTCTTGCAATACAAAGACGCTGCTGCTGTCCACCTGATATCCCAAGGGCACTTTTCTTTAACCGGTCTTTGGTTTCATCCCAGATTGCCGCATCGCGCAACGACTTCTCTACAAGATCATCCAATTTTGCCTTGGATCTAATTCCATGAGTTCTAGGTCCAAATGCAACATTATCATAGATGCTCATTGGAAATGGATTTGGCTTTTGAAATACCATACCCACTCGTTTTCTCAATAAATTGATATCCATATTCCCATAGATATCTTCCCCATCTAATAAAATATCTCCTTTAATTTTGCAACCCTCTACTAAATCATTCATTCGATTAATTGATTTTAAAAGTGTGGATTTGCCACAGCCGCTTGGTCCTATAAAAGCTGTAATTTTATTGGATTCAATTTCTAGATTTACCTGTTTTAGTGCCTGAAAGTCACCATAGAACAAATCTAAATCCTTAATATTAATTTTTTTCATCTTTACTTCCTCTCGTCAACCTTTTTGCTATAAATCCGGAAAACCAGTTGATTCCTACCACCATTACCAGCAATACTACTGCTGTAGCATAAGCCTGATCCATGTATAATCCTTCACTGGATAAATTATACATGTGGACTGCCAGGGTTCTGCCTGATCCCATTATATTTTTGGGCACAGCTGCTACTGTCCCAGCTGTATAAATCAGTGCTGCTGTCTCACCTACGATTCTTCCTACTGCCAGAATAGTGCCTGCCAAAATTCCCGGAACTGCTGATGGAAGTACAATGTGAAATACAGTACGAAGCTTTCCTGCTCCAAGACCAAAGCTTCCTTCCCGATAAATATCTGGTACAGACTTTAGTGCCTCCTCTGTCGTTCGCATAATCAAGGGTAAAATCATAATTGCCAAGGTAAACGCCCCTGCCATTAAGGAATATCCCCACCCCAAGGTGGTAACAAAAAATAACAGACCAAAAAGACCATATACGATGGATGGGATTCCAGAAAGGGTTTCCGTTGTAATTCGGATGATTGTCACAAAACGTTTTCCTTTTCCTGCATACTCCACTAAGAAAATGGCTGCCGCAATCCCAAGTGGAACTGCTATGATTAAAGACAAACCGGTCATAATCAACGTATTAATGAATGCTGGCATCAGCGATACGTTTTCTGTGGTATAAGGAAGGGCAAACAAACTAAATTTGAGATGTGGAATCCCATTGATCAAAATATATGCAATTAAGAACAGGAGCACTGCAAAGGTTATAAATGCGGAAAGAAAAATAAGTATTACTCCCAATAAAGAAAATGGTGTACGTTTGTATCCGCGTAATTTTGACACTAATACATTTTTATCCATTCCTCATCCTCCCATTTAGTAATGACACACATAAATTAATAATTAAAATAAATATGAAAAGTACTACTGCTGTTGCAATCAGAGCTTCTCTATGTAACTCTGCTGCATATCCCATTTCAATTACAATATTTGCTGTCATCGTTCTTACACCCCGGACTAATCCGGCTGGCATCCTAGCCTGATTACCTGCTACCATAATCACCGCCATGGTTTCTCCAATCGCCCGTCCAATTCCGAGTACAATTCCTGCAACTACACCAGACTTAGCTGCTGGAAGCATTACAAAAAAAATACTTCTTTCCTTGGTCGCCCCAAGTGCTAGAGCGCCTTCATAATAATGATCTGGAACCGTGCGAATCGCCGATTCTGTAACCCCTATAATTGTAGGTAAAATCATAACGCCTAATAATACCGAAGCAGTTAAAATACTGCTTCCATTACCACCGAATAGATTTCGAATCAACGGTACTAAAACAACCAATCCAAAGAATCCATATACCACAGATGGAATTCCTGCCAAGAGTTCTGTAGATGCTTTTAGGAATGGATATATCTTTTTGGGGCAGTATTTTGCCATAAATACTGAGGTCAAAATGCCAATAGGCACTCCCACAATAATCGCTCCTGCCGTCACATAGACACTCCCCATAATCATTGGTAAAATACCATAAATATCGTTTTTGGGTCTCCATGTTTCTCCCAAAAGAAAATTTCCAAACCCAATCTTTGACATAGCAGGAAGGCCATTTGCAAATAAGAAAATACAAATAAGAGCTACCGCAAGTACCGAAGTACAAGCGGCAATGAAGAACACTCCCTGCATGAATCTTTCTTTCCATGCTTTCATATTATTTAATTACCTCATCCCAGGTAAGTGCTTCCCCTTTAAAAATGGTTTTTACCTGTTCACTTGAAAGTTTATCTAAGGTACTATTTTTGTTTACAATTACTGCAATCCCATCTATTGCAATTGCTGTGCTTTTAAGTCCTGCTTTTGTTTCTGAATCTTGTAACTCTCTAGATGCCATGCCAATATCGCAGATTCCATCCATCGTTGATGTCATACCTGTAGTAGAATCACTTTGTTGGATTTCAATTTCTGCATTAGCATTCACAGTAAGGTAGGCTTCCTTTAACTTTTCCATAACCGGAGTAACAGAAGAAGATCCAGCTATTACAATTTTACCGCTTGGTTTGCTGCCTGTATAATTTGCCACATTATCCACTGCAATATATCCGTTTTCTTCTACTACCTTTTGTCCGTCTGGACTCATAATATAATTTATAAAATCCTGTGCCACTGCACTTACACTATCCTTAGTTGCAATATTAAAAGGTCTGGATACCTTGTATTCCCCTTTTTTAATATTGTCAGCTGAAGGTTCTGAGTTGTCAATTTTAAGTGCCTTTACACTGTCATCTAAAGAACCAAGTGAAATATAACCAATTGCATAATCATTCCCTGCAACTGTAGACATCATAACCGAAGTACTATTTGTAATATTTGCTTCTGGAGTGGTATAATCCACCTTTTTCCCATCGGAACCTTTTTCTTCTATTCCAAACAATTCAATAAAAGCTCCTCTAGTTCCTGATCCATCTTCTCTGGAAACAACTGTAATATCATTTGCAGTATCAAAACTTGCTTTTTTCCCCTTATCATCTTTCCCTTGATTTCCACATCCTGTTGCTGTCATAATCACCATTGCTGCTACCGCAGTCATTGCTATTATTTTCTTCATTTTCATAATCAACTTCTCCTCTTTCCCTATACAAGTTCTTAATTCTATTGTCTCTTCACACTTGTTATCTTATACAATAAATGTAAAATCCAAAATCAGCATTCTGTTAAATCTAAGTAAAATATCTGAAATCAAAAAAAGAGCAGGCTCCACAACACGGAACTTGCTCTTCTTGTTCATTTACCATACTCTACAGCCGTCGTTCAAAATTGCCTGTAACTGCACTGCCTTCATTAAAAATCATAAATGCACTAGGATCTATACTATGTACAATCCTCTTTAATTGTGTGACCTCATACTTGGAAATCACAGTTAACAAAACATAAGATGTTTCATTGGTATAGGCACCTTCACCATCCCAGTTTGTAACTCCCCGCCCCATTTCATCAATAATGGCACGGGATATTCCCAGCTTTTTCGTAAATATCATGACACTCATATTAATATTCTGAGTATGTACCCGATCCAAGGCAACTGCAATGATTGTTGTATATATCAATGAATAGATAACAATTTCGATATCAAATAACCACAAACAAACCGCATAGATTGCGATATTCATCATGATACTGATTTTACCCACACTGAACCCTGGGTATAGCTTTGCACAGCAGACTCCTATGATATCCTGCCCGCCTCCTGAGCTGCCTCCACGAAGTACCATGCCTGCACCGGTTCCTGCAATAATACCTGCAATGATACAAGCAGTTAAATAATCTTCAATAATTGGTGTACCCGGTGTTGGTACAATAGCTAGAAAAACCGATTGTATACCAACTGTAATCGCCGTCTTGATTAAAAAGCCCTTTCCCATTACCTTCCATGCTAAATATAGTAATGGAAGGTTAATGATAAAATAAACAAAACCTACAACATCTATATTTGTTCCAATAGACAAATGTAAAAAATCAATTAAAAACGTTTTAATTAGTTGGGCAATACCCATAAATCCACCATTATAAAGCCCTAATGGGGTAATAATCATATTTACCCCTATTGCAAATATCAGACTACCTGAGATAGCCCAAAACATTTGCGTAATTTGTCTAGCTGTAGTTTTCTTCATAATTCCCATCCCTCTAAATAGTTCTTTAAAAGTACTATTCCATTAACTCAAAAACCTTTGTATAATCTCCCGGATTTTCCTGGCATTCTTGAATTGCTTCATTTAAAGACAACATTTTATCATCTAAATTAGCTACCATTTCTGCACATTCTTTTAATTCTCTACTAATAAATTCCGGTGCGTTTCCTTCAAATTTATAATATATTTTATGCTCCAAACTTGCCCAAAAATCCATTGCAATGGTTCGGATTTGTATTTCTACTTTGGTATCCACAACGCTGTCCGAAAGAAAAATTGGTATTGCTACCAACATATGATAACTTTTGTAACCGCTTTCCTTTGGATTCTTAATGTAATCTTTGATCGATAACACTTTTAAATCACTTTGATTTCCAATCATTTCTGCAAGTCGATAAATGTCTGATGTAAAAGAACAAATCAATCTAACTCCTGCAATGTCATTTACATATTTCACCATATTCTCAATAGAAGTCTCATATCCATAGCGTCTCAACTTCTTGACAATACTTTCTGGCGCTTTAATACGGGTCTTAATATGTTCGATTGGATTATATGAATGTACATGTTTAAATTCATCATTTAGAATATCCAGTTTTGTTCCTACTTCTTTAAGTGCTGAATTATAAAGAAACATTACTGTTTTCCAACTGTCAACATCCTCATAATTTCTGATTGCTGTTTCCATTTATAAATTGCTCCTCTCGTTATACGAAGCATTTTTCGTACGTCGGTATTATAGCATATTATGCTTTGCTTTGCAATGAATCTAAAATCACCATTTATAGTTTTGTAACAGTTCAGCCATAATCAAAAGAATGAGCGAATCATGCTTGCATGGCTGAGCTGTTACATAGTTTTCGTTATGATTTAAGATTGAATATAATCGCACGCTTCCCTTATACGAAATGTTGTAAAATATTTTTCCTCCATGGGTATCCATTTTTGCTCAAACTGCCTATATCCCTCTATTCCATTTCTTAGAATAAGTCTAGCTTTTTGCTGTTCTTTACTAATATCACAAAATATTTTATAATCATACAAATCCCCGAATTTAGGATGCATTGCATATACTCCTTCAATGACAATAGTTGAACTTTTTGGGATATAAATTGTCTGTCCATATTCCATAACAGAGCAATTGAAGACTTGATATTTACAATCACCTGTCTGTTTCAGATTATGAATAACTTCCAGCTGAAATCTTTCATAATGAATATTTCCACCAGCTTCCTTTAGGCGGCTTTCGCTACGCAAATCTGGTGGCAAGAAGAAATGATCCATATGAATAACAGGTGCGTCTAATAAATCAGACAACTTACTGGAAAGTGTAGTTTTTCCAGCACCACATGGTCCCTCAATTCCTATGATAAATGGGTGTGTTTGTTTCAAGGTTTTCATCAAAGATATAACCTGCCTTTTTTAATGCAATTATAATAATCGGAATAATGATTATATGTGCTATAATTCCTGGAACCGCATTGATAAATGCGCCTGCCAAAAACATATGAAAATTAAATTCAATATGTGCAATCCCTGCAATCACAAACATTGCTGTACCCCAAACAATGCGTCCTATCAGCATTGAAGCAAGAAGACTAATATAAATATTAATTGTTTTTTTTGTCAGATTTTTATAAAACAGACCCGCACACAAACCATAGGCTGCCAGTTCAAACATCATGGCTATCCCAACTGGAAAAAGCGGAGGCATTCCAAAAATAAAAAATCTTAAAATTGGAGCAATTGCACCAATTACTAGCCCATAAGGCCAGCCACATGCAAATCCACAGATCAAGATTGGGATATGCATAGGAGAAAGCATTTTTCCTATTTGAGGAATCTGACCTGTAAATAATGGCAGTATAAGTGCAACTGCAAGCAGAATTCCTGATAAAACTAATTTTTTCACTCGGTTCATAATAAAACAATTTCCTTTCGTATGTTACATTTGAATTTCTATCACCTTATAATTTATTTCAATCTATCTGCTTGTATGTCAATTACTATTATTCCTGATTTACTTTCCTCTTTATTTGAGATACAATATGATAAGAAATCATAGAAAAATAAAAAGGAGATATCTTATAATGAAAATAGCAATCGGTAATGACCATGCAGCCGTTAACATGAAACAAGAAATCAGTACCTACCTAATCACAAAGGGTCATGAAATAATTAATTTTGGCACAGATACTTCCGACTCCTGTGACTATCCAGAATATGGAAGAGCTGTAGGATATGCAGTTGCAAATAAAAAAGCCGATTATGGCATTCTCATTTGTGGAACAGGTGTTGGAATCTCACTGGCTGCTAATAAAATCAAAGGAATCCGCGCTGTTGTCTGTAGTGAACCTTGTACTGCCAAGCTATCCAAACAACACAATAACACAAATATCCTAGCCTTTGGCGCAAGAATTGTTGGTATCGAGGAAGCAAAGCTCATTGTTGATACCTGGTTAGAAGCCCAATTCGAAGGTGGCAGACACCAAAGACGTGTGGACCTAATCGAACTTGATTAAAAGCTTGGGAAACCTCCTGTTCATAACCACAAATCTGTGAACGATACAGGAGGTTTTATTTGTTTTTATTTTCTTGCAATTGCTGCTTTTACTTTTTCTACAATATGAGCAGATGTTAATCCAAAGCGCTCTTCTAGATAATCCTGTGGCCCTACTTCTCCGAACTCATCCTCTACAGCTACATATTCAATTGGAGTTGGACAATGACTGCCAATACATTCAGAAACTGCACTATAAAGTCCGCCCATTTTATTATGATTCTCCGCAGTTATCACCGCACCTGTACTTTTTGCATATTGAATCAGCAATGCTTCATCCAATGGTTTGATTGTAAACATATCAATAACCGTCACATTTACACCTTCTGCTTTCAAAATCTCAGCTGCTTCCATTGCCTTTGCAACCATAATCCCACAGGCAACAATCACTGCATCGGCTCCCTCTTGCAATACATTTGCTTTTCCAATTTCAAATTTCGTTCCTTCTTCATATATCTTTTTATTATTCTTACGACCAACTCGGATATATGTTACACCTTCTCTATCTTTACATTGTGTCAAAACATCTTCTAGCATAGCTGCATCTGTAATATCAAAAATGGTTGCTCCCGGTATGGCACGATAAAGTGCTATATCTTCAAATGGCATATGCGTTCCACCATTAAAAGCAGCACACACACCTGGGTCGGTTCCAATAATAGTAAGTGCATTTCCTGCATACCCTCCAGATAAAAATACTTGATCATAACAGCGTCTAGATGCAAACGGACCAAATGTATGCACAATTGGCTTAAATCCAACT
Organism: Lachnospiraceae bacterium; assembly: GCA_036656615.1. Lineage (GTDB taxonomy): Bacteria > Bacillota > Clostridia > Lachnospirales > Lachnospiraceae > CAUPWF01. The sequence continues at coordinate 306,048 of JAVXHY010000001.1, forward strand.
GCTGATAGTCCAGCCGCAATCCCAATCATATTTGCTTCTGCTATTCCACAATTAATGGCACGGTCTGGATTACTAACTGCCCATTTTGCTGTTCCAATACAACTCATCAGATCTGCATCTAAATAGATGACATCCTTATCTTCCTCTGCTAAGCGAGGAATAGTTGCACCTAATACGTCTTTAAATGCACGATCTTTTTGACCATCATATACGATTTTCATATAGTTTTCTCCCTCCTTATGCTAATGCAGCTAATTCGCTGCGCAATTGTTCCAACCATTTATCATAAACTTCCGTAGACATTGCCATACTATGGTTATTCATTGTCTCTTCTACTTCTTTGATACCTTTTCCTTTTACCGTATCAAGAATAATTGCAATTGGCTTTTCTGTGGCTTGTTTCGTTAATACATCATATAACTGGTCTAGATTATTACCATCAATGCGGATTGCCTCAAATCCAAAAGCTTCAAACTTAGTTCTTAGATCTCCGGTATTCATAATGTCTTCTGTATACCCATCTAATTGCTTCTTATTATTGTCAATTAACCAAACCAAGTTATTTATTTTTTTAGCAGCAGTAAACATAGCTGCTTCCCATACTTGTCCTTCATTGATTTCCCCATCACCCACTATAAGAAATACCCGATTGCTGCGGCCTTTTAATTGATCTCCCATTGCCATTCCCACTGCTAAAGATGTTCCTTGACCAAGTGAACCTGTTGTCATATCAATGCCGGTTGTTTTCTTCCTGTCACAGTGACTTGGGAAGTTAGTGCCTGGCTGATTCAATGTCTTAATTTCGTCATATGGAAAGAAACCTTTTAATCCTAATGCTGCATAAATGGCCGGACCTGCATGTCCTTTTGAACATATCAGCTTATCACGATCCTCCATTTGAGGATTCTTTGGATCTATGTTCATAACAGTTCCATATAATACTGCCAGTGCATCTGTAATACTTAATGATCCACCAATATGCCCAAACCCTCTGGCCTTAAATTCTTCCACTGCTCCAATACGAATGTTCAGGGCGAATTTTTGTAATTCCTTTTTTTTGTTATAATCTAACATAACTAACCTCCTTTGTTTTCAGTCAACACGAATACTGTGAATCCGCTTTGCTCTCTCTCATTTCCTTATAGCCTTACAATGCAGCTACGCCACTTTTCCTTGCTGCCTCAGCCACTGCTTTTGCCACTGCCGGTCCCACGCGTTTATCAAATGCTGCCGGAATAATATAATCTGGAGATAATTCATCTTCTGTAATCAATTCTGCTAATGCTGTCGCTGCTGCAATCTTCATCTCATCATTGATATCTTTCGCCCGAACATCAAAGGTTCCACGAAAGATTCCAGGAAAGGCAAGTACATTGTTTATTTGATTTGGATAATCACTACGTCCAGTTGCTATTACCGCTGCACCTCCAGCTTTAGCATCCTCTGGGAATATCTCTGGTGTAGGATTCGCACATGCAAATACAATCGCATCTTCCTTCATCGTTTGGACCATATCTGTGGTAACCATACCCGGTGCACTTACACCAATAAATACATCTGCTCCCACTAAAGTTTCTGCCAATGTACCCGGCTCCTTCTCTAAATTAGTTACTTGTGCCATTTCTTCTTTAATTGGATTCATACCTTCTATACGTCCTGCATAAATTGCCCCTTTGCGATCGCAAAGAGTTACATGATGAATTCCATTGGATAGCAATAATCGAGTAATCGAAATGGCTGCTGCACCGGCTCCGTTGACCACCACTTTTACTTTTGTTTTATCTTTCTTTACCAGCTTTAAAGCATTTTGTATGCCTGCCAAAGTAACCACTGCTGTTCCATGCTGATCGTCATGAAAAATTGGTATATCACATTTTTCCTTTAGTTTTCGTTCAATTTCAAAGCAGCGTGGTGCTGCAATATCTTCTAAATTAACTCCGCCAAAGCTCCCTGAAATCAAATAAATTGTATTAACTATTTCATCTACATCTTTGCTCTTAATACATAGCGGAAATGCATCCACATCACCAAATGCTTTAAAAAGCACGCATTTTCCTTCCATAACTGGCATTCCAGCTTCTGGTCCAATATCGCCAAGTCCCAGGACTGCCGTTCCATCCGTGACTACTAAACACATATTATGACGACGTGTTAATTCATAGCTCATATTTACATCTTTTTGAATCTCTAGACAAGGCTGCGCTACTCCCGGGGTATAAGCTAAAGACAAATCATCCTTTGTAGCTACTGGTACCGTTGCAATTACCTCTATTTTACCTTTCCATTCTTTGTGTAACTTTAATGATTCTTCTGCGTAATTCATTGTTGCCTCCTTCGAAATCTTTACCTAATAAATTATCCCACATATTTCTCACACATGCAAGCGTATTTAATCTGTAGATTATTTTACTTTGTATTGGCACTATATTTAGGACTATAAAAAAAGGAACTTTAGTGGTATACTAGAATTCCTTGAATTAACAATTTTTTAAACAAAATATAATTTACGATTCTGCCTACTGAAAGGAGAAATATAATGTTTCGTTTATGGGGAAAGATATACACAGAAAATCGACTTATAAAAGATACTGTCATTTGCGATGATTCCGTTGAAACACGCACACACAAGGTGTTTCATGCTTTAAACAGTATCTGTTATGAATTCGATTTGTGCAAGCCAATTTGGTTAAATGTAACAGTTGAAGCCTTCCAAAAGCATAATAAAGCACGATTTTATCAAGATAGTTTTGTAGAACCTATTGATTTTGATTATTTAGAAATCCATGTAATTGAAGAAGACTAAGCACATGGATAAATTGCTATTATTAATTATTAATGGCTGCCAAAGGACTTAATCTCATAGCACGAAGAGATGGAAGATATCCGGCTGCCATACCTACAAATACAGCAAATGCCATAGACAGTAAGGATAACCACGGTGGTATATAGGAAATATCACCTGCAAATCCCATACTAGCTCCCATAGAACTAGCCACAAAGTTAATGACCCCTGACATAAGGTAGCTTAGTAAATTACCCACAACCCCACCGATAAATCCAATATAAGCAGCTTCTAGCAAAAACATTTGTTTAATGTTTTTTAATCCACATCCCAATACTTTAATGACTCCTATTTCTTTCGTTCTTTCATAAATAGACATCATCATAGTATTAGCAATTCCGATTGCTGCCACTAATAAAGAAACTGCACCAATTCCACCTAAGACTGCCTGAATAATGGCAAATTGACTTTTCATACTATTTAAATACTCCACGTTACTTTCTACGTTATATCCCATCCCACGAATGCATTCCGATACGGTTTCCACGTGATCTATATCATCCACTCTCACCAACGCCTTTGAATATACAGTATAAGGAAATGGTTTGCCACTTTTAGTCGTAGGCTGTCCCGGCATCGCTCTCCCTGAAAACTGCTGCTTCATTGCACGCTTCAAAGTATCTAGATCACAATATACATTGAACGAATGGCTATTATAGGTATTTTGATCTCCCTGGATTACCCCACTGGCCTGAACCAGTTGTTTCTTGATGGGTTTTACCGCAGTCGGCTGTTTTTCCCCAGTCCCGGTTCCTTGTGTGTTCGTTCCTGTGTTTCCATTTTGTTGGGTAGGATTTTTTAATGAAACATATGCTTCCTGATCTAAGAGCAGGAAAAATTGATCTTTTGTAAAATCAATATCAGGAAGTTCGCCTGTTTCCCAATACCCTTTTCCTGTTTTTTTATTCATAAAAGAACTGACAATTTGGTTTCCCGGAAGCAATTCTAATTCTCCGCCTCCTTGTTTCGGTAATTTTCCTGCCCCAATAGGAATATGCAATTCTTGAAAACATTCCGGTGACATACCGGCCAATTCAATATAGGCTTCATAATTTCCTTTCATGATAACACTAGGCACAGTTAAAACTGGAGATGCAAGCTTTACATGCTCTACCTCATCAAATCGCTTCACTACACTATCCGTAATATATTGCTTATTTTCCTTTGTTTTAGAATCCGTACGGTTAGAGGACATCATCATTCCTCCTCCGTTCCCGGATTCCTTGTCGGTCACCGTAAGACTGGTCAGCCCCCCAGACTGCTCTATTTCTTTATACATGGATTGCTGCATCCCAAGCCCTAATGAAATCATAACTACAATAGAGGCTGTTCCAATCACTACTCCCAAAACCGTCAAAAAGGTTCGAAGTTTCCTGCGTCTTAGATTACTGCTGCTCATCCTCAATAAGTCCAACAAATTCATCTTCAAATACCCCTTCCCTTTTCTTTTTTTTCTTTCTAATTATAATTCCAGTTATTACACCTATGATTACAACTATACCAATTACAATTGGAAGAATCGGCAAGCTTTTTTTCTTTGTTTCTGCTGCCTGCATTGCCATTCCACTATCCGCTGTAGCTGGCTGCACTTCAAAAGCGGTCTCTTTTTCCACAGTAGTAACCTGATTTGCATCATCCTCATAGGTAAGAATCATTTTGATTTTCTCCCCTTGAGCAGTTTCTTTTTCTGCCTTTATCATTGTATCAATGGCTGCTGTTCCACCAGATTCCACATTTCCAATAAAAACCTCTTTCGAAGAAATGGATTTCCCCACATATTTTGCTTTTACATTATATAATTTAGTACGTCCCAAATTATATAAATTACACATAATATTAGCTTCTTCTCCTACCGTTGCTGGAGATGGATTGATTTCAAATTCACTGAATTCAAATCTTGGTGCCTGCTTTACTGGAACCGATACCATAGAAGTACTGTCAAATTGGGCATTGGACTGATTTTCATATTTCATTGCCACTTCTACCGTATAGGGTTTTTGTACTAAATCAGCCTTCGCATTAAGATCCAATGTAATATCAGCTACACCTCCTGCCGGAATAGAATCCATATAAATAGAGCTTGCCCCTGAAACAGGAAGAAATGCCGGTGCATTATTCTCATCCTTTCCCTCCGTTGGTGCACTTAAATTAAATAACATATTCTTTACACCGGTTGATGTAGATGTGTTTTTCAAATGAATAATCAATTTAAAGTTATTTCCAGCCTTTACCTCTGCCGGATCTGTGTTAAATCCCGTCACAATAACCCTTGGGATGGATCCACTCGCAGCGCCTCCAGCTGAGTCTGCACTTCCTCCGCCTGATACCATTGGATCATAATTAGAAATACCCGTTGTAGTTCCCCGTGTATCTTGCGTTGGTTCCTTCGGACTTGAAGGTGGTGTAGGAGTTGGCGTAGCGGCTTTCTTACCATTCATTTTTACAAAAGCATATTTATCTGTTTTATATGCTTTCGTTCCATCATCATAGGTAATATTAAAGCCTAGTTTATAATACTTATCTGCCACATCTTGTCTCGCTTTCCAATTATATTTCACTGGAATTGTTTGCCCCGCTGCAATATGATCAAAATCCTGGTCATAATTCATACTTTCAATTTCAAATGGCCATCCGTCTGTATTCGCATCAAGCATAGGTGATATCTTCACATTTTTCGCTTCTGCAGATCCTTCATTTGTAACATTGAATATTAATTCTTTCTGCTGTCCATAGGAATAACTTGGTGTTTCCTGTCCGCTTCCTGTAGAAATAGAAATTGTCGGAAGTACTTCTCCTGCTGCCTTTACCGTTATAGGAATCAGCATTGCAACACACGTCATACCTATTATTATTCCCTTAAATCTTTTCATTTTCTATGTCCTCCTCAAGAACTTCATTTTTTTTATTTTCTTCCATGCTCACAATCTTACCATCAATAATCTTAATAATTTTATCGGCATATGCCGCCAAACTTTCATCATGCGTTACCATTACTAAAGTTTTATGTTCGTTTTTTACAATAGACTGCATAAGTTCTAATACATCTCTTGATGTATGGGTGTCCAAATTACCCGTTGGCTCATCTGCAAATATAATTTGGGGATCCACGACAAGTGCCCTGGCTACCCCTACCCTTTGCTGCTGACCACCAGATAATTGTGTTGGCATATGATTTTTATGCTCTTTCAATGCCACCTTATCTAACATCCTATGTGCTTTAATTAATCGGCTTTTTTTACCTTCTCCCCGAAAACTTAATGGCAAAGCCACATTTTCTAAAGCAGTCATCGTACTAATTAGTTGGTAAGACTGAAAAATAAATCCCACATGATTTCGTCTAAACTTTACCAAATCATCTTCATCCAGCCCTTCAATTGATGTTCCATTAATACAAATACTGCCCTTTGTTGGATGTTCCAATCCTGCAAGCATATTTAACAAGGTGGATTTTCCTGATCCTGATGTTCCAATAATTGCACAGAATTCTCCTTCATTGATAGAAAAGTCTAAACCATCCAAAGCACGAACCACTTCATCCCCTACGCGATAATACTTATACAGATGCTTCACTTCGATTATTTTCTTCACTAATTCACCCCTTTCTATTTTCACTAAATATCTATGAGTATATCAGATAGTTTATAAAAATTTCCATCCTTTTTATTAAGTTTTTCTAAAGATAAAACGACATAGCTGATTTCGCTATGCCGTTTTACTACTGACTGGATCTACTGTATTTATTTGTCTATCTGCTCTAACATTTCTTCTGCAATATTTCTAGCATGATCTGAAATACGTTCCAAACAAATCAGTGCATCTAAGTATACAACTCCCGCTTCCGGATTGCATTGATTTGTGGTAAGACGCTTGATATGTTTGGATCTTAACTTAATCTCCAAATCATCTGCACGCGTCTCTTCTTCTATTACTTTTAAAGCCATATCTTTATCCTTCGTTTCAAATGCCTCAAGTGCATAAAGATAACTATTGACACATACTTCCATCATGTTTTTTAATTCTGATGTTCCTGTATCTGAAAAATGAAGTTTCTTCATCTTAAGATTATCTGCAAATTCGGAAATATTTTCACAATAATCACAAATACGTTCCATATCCGAAACAATCTGTAATAATCGTGCAGCTTCTTCATGCTCTTTTTCACTGATTTGCAGTGATGTCAGCTTAATGGTATATTCTGTGATTCCGGCACTTAACTTGTCTACCTTATTTTCCTCATCTTTAATGTGTGCGATCTGCTCTGCGTTCTGTGAGAATAGAGTCTCTTTGGCAATAACTAAGGTAGCACTAACAATATGTCCCATACGTACAACTTCAGAAATAGTTGACTGTAATGCAATCGAAGGTGTCTGAAGCATTCTGGCATCTAAAAGCACTTGCGAGTCATCTTGTACATCTTCTTCCGCATGTCCTATTTTCTTAGCCAATTTAATAATAAAATCAGACACTGGAAAAAGTAAAACAGTTGTCCCAATGTTAAAAATAGTATGTACAATACTAATCTCTGTCTGGGTTATATTTCCGGTTCCCAATCCAGGATTAATTACTTTAAAAATAATAATTGCTATAATACTAAAGATAATAGTTCCAATAATATTAAATAACAAGTGCATTAACGCAGCTGTTTTTGCATTCTTTTTTGCTCCCATACTGGAAAGCATAGCTGTTACACAGGTTCCGATATTTTGACCCATAATAATATAAATTGCTGCACTCATAGGCACTAGACCTGCTGCTGCCAAACTCTGTAAAATACCGACTGATGCAGATGAACTTTGAATAATTGCAGTTACCCCTGCACCTGCTAAAATTCCAAGAAGTGGACTCTTACCTAGTGTGACAAATGCATTACAAAAACTTTCTGATTCCTTTAATGGTGCGACTGCTAAAGACATAGTCGAGATTCCTACAAAAAGTAATCCAAAGCCAATGATAATACCGGCAATGTCTTTTGTTGAATGTCTTTTACCAATTAACATAATTACAACACCCACCATGATGGCAATTGGTGCAAGTGTTGCCGGGCTTAAGAACTTCGCCCATTCCACACTGGATACCAACCAACCAGTAACTGTGGTTCCTACATTCGCTCCCATAATGACTCCCATAGCCTGAGTCAAATTCATAATACCTGCATTAACAAAACCAACCACCATAACTGTCGTTGCAGAAGAACTTTGAATAACCGCTGTAATAAATGCTCCTAACAGTACTCCAAAGAACTTATTCTTTGTTAATACCTCCAATAACGTTTTCATTCTATTCCCGGCTGCATTCTCAAGACCCGCGGCCATAATTTGCATCCCATAAATAAACATTCCCAATCCGCCAACAAAAGGGATAATGATACTGGCATAATTCATAGGTTTCCTCCTCACAATCTGCTTTACAAATTTACCCTTTTTACCATACCATTATCCCTTACATAAAACAACATTTTTTTACTTTTTTTTCATTTTTGGTTCAAATATAAAGGAAGCAAGATATCCAAATACTAAAGCCGCGGAAATACCTACTGCACTGGAGGCAAATCCCCCCATAAAAATGCCAATAAATCCATCTGTTTTAATAGCCTCCTTTACCCCATTCCATAAAACATTTCCAAAGCCTATTAAGGGTACACTCACTCCTGCACCCGCATAGGAAAGTAATGGCTCAAATAAACCACAAAATCCTAGTATGGTTCCGGTACAGACCAAGAACACCATTACCCTTCCCGGCATCATTTTTGTGCGATCCAGTAAAATTTGCACCAAAGCACAAATCAATCCTCCAACCCAAAAAGCATTGATATAATCCATTTCTTTTCTCCTCTGTTAGGAGCAGTGTTCCAACACAATGCCATGTGCAATTCCCGGAACACTCTCTCCTTCATTATAGCTCACTGTCGACATTAGAGCTCCTGTAGGTACAAACAATATTTTCTTCCACTCCCCTTTTTCAATTTTAGGTAAAATAAAAGCAGACAAGACGACAGCTGCACAGCCACAGCCACTCCCACCTGCATGGGTATCCTGAGATTTCTGATTAAAAATTTCCACTCCACAATCCATATGCTTATCCTTTATATCTCTTCCCTGTTCCTGTACCAGATCCCATAAAATTGCCTGTCCAATATAACCTAAATCTCCTGTAATAATTTTATCATACTCCTTTTCCGTACATTCAAAATCCGCAAAATTTTGCAAAATTGTATTTGCCGCAGCAGGGGCCATACATGCACCCATATTCTGTGAATCCTTTAACCCATAGTCCACAATTTTGCCGACCGTCACACCAGTAATTTGAACATGACTTTTTAGAGTCCCAATAATAAAAGCTCCACTTCCGGTCACGGTCCAATGAGCTGATAGGGGACGCTGATTTGCATATCCTAATGGAAAGCGGAATTCCTTTTCCGCGCTGCCAAAATGGCTAGAGGTAACTGCCAGCATATTCCCACCATAATTCCCTGCAACAGCCATAGCGCTTAATGCAATTGCCTCTCCTGACGTGGAGCATGCACCATATAAGCCAAACATAGGAATCTGCAGAGTTTCCACTCCCATGGAGGTTGCAATTCCCTGACGAAGTAAATCTCCACCAAACAAATATCTTATTTCACTGGGCTCCATATTTGCTTTGCTTAATGCTAACAGACATGCATTTAATTGCATTCTGCTCTCCGCTGCTTCCCAAGTCTTTTCCCCAAATAAATCATCCTTTTCTATCATATCGAAAAGTGTGCCCAAGGGGCCTTCCGATTCTTTACTCCCTGCAACAGAACCACTACTGATTAGATAAGGTGGCGTTTCAAATTGTATACTTTGACTTCCTTTTATTCGATTCATAATATAATACCTGCTTTCATTAAGAAATAATAAATCATTCCCAATACCCAGGAGGTTACAATTCCATATAAAATAACTGGCCCTGCAATGGTAAATATTTTACATCCAATACCAAATACCTGCCCCTCCTTCTTATATTCAATAGCTGGAGATGCTACTGAGTTGGCAAAACCGGTAATTGGTACCAATGCTCCCGCCCCTCCCCAAGCTGCCAAACGCGGATAAATGTTCAATCCAGTAAGTATCACACTAAGGAAAACTAAAACCAGAGAAGTCCATGCCCCACATATCTCATCTGTCAAACCTCTTGTCTCACAAAAATTGTAAATAATTTGACCCACTACACAAATGATGCCTCCAACCACAAAAGCCTTTGCCATGTTCGTGTATACATTGTGTACAGGGGTTTTTGTTTTCACATAATCTGTATATACCTCTTGCTGTTTCTTTTTTTGTTCTTGTCCTTTCATCTTTTCATTCCTTCCCGATATAGTCATAAAAGCATGTTATATTATTACCAGCTATTATAAAAGAAAATAAATGCCCCCATACCTTTCCCAATTGCAATACTTAAAATAATATACGGAATTCCTTTTAATATTTTGATTCGACGTATAAAAATTGGAAATATATTAATAATTTCTGCCAATGCAATGGACCAACATCCAACAAATATTCCCGCCAGTATTCCAAAAAACGGCATTAAAAATCTCCCCCCTGGAATCGGAATTTGATATAAGAAACATATATTCCCTAATATACCTCCCCATGCAATGGCATTTTCGTACAACATAATCTGGTTTCCTGTATGTGTACGATCGGCAAATTTTGATATTACCCCTAGGCTTACAATAAATGCAAATAATCCACCTGCTGCTGTTACTCCTGCACTAATTCCTATGAACGCCAGGAGAAGTTGTCTGACCCACATCAATTTCAGTCTCCTTCCGTGCATAATTCTGTACTAAAGTAGTCTGTATATCATTTTCATACAAACGCATCTCTACTTCCATAGGTGTCGGATCTACTGAAAATTTCTTTTTCCCAAAATGATTAAAAAATACAAGGATGCCGATGACTAAACCAATAGAATATGTCAATTCAAGAATGGTAAATCCATTGGATGGCTTGCCAACCAAAAGCTCATACATTTGAGAAAACATTCTATTAATAGATATATCATTATTAAATGCCATAATTGAAAATGCTGCACCTGAAAAAGTAATGCCCACTACCAATATTACTTTCGCTCTGCATAGAAATTTATTTGTTATTTTTTGTTCCTCAAATGTAATAATAATATCAGGGGCACCCAAATTATATACCCTTAATCCTGGATATAATTCATGGATTATTTCAATTACTTTTAGAATAGAAATAACAAATCGTTTCCCTCCCTTTTCTGGTATTTTTATTAAACGTATTGTTTTGAGACGATTTAATATATCTTGATTACTGCATTCCATTGAAAATACATCACCTAATGTCACCAAATGTTTCCCTACCTCAACATTTTGATCTGCTTTTACATATACAATTTCATTTACACTGGCCATGATTCACCTGTTCTTGCATCTGTTATAGTAATTAGTGTACCCTCTCCTGCCATTTCAGCTTGTTTTTCATCATAATAATAATAAAAAAGTCCTACGATGATTGCCAAAAAAACAATACAAATCAAGCATACCCGCAGTCTTTTTTTTGCATTTTCCATTCTTAAGCACCGCCTTTCAGTGGTTATTATGAACGAAATATGGAAAAATATACATGGGTATGCTTTCTTATATTTTTGCTCTTAAATTTTTTAAAATACTCTTTTCAAGCCTTGAAACTTGTACTTGGGAAATGCCTAATTTCTTTCCAACTTCTGTCTGGGTTAGATTAGCAAAATATCTCAAATAAATTAATTGCCTCTCTTCTTTATCCAAATAATCTAATAGTTGCTTTAAAAACATCCGATTGAGTAATTTCTCTTCCCGTCCCTCTTTCTCCTCTAGCTTATCCATTAATTGGATTTCATTTCCATCTTGTTGGAAAATTGGCTTGTACAAAGATTCAATTTCACCACTTGCTTCAAAAGCCATTGCCAATTCTTCCTTATCTACACCTAATTCACCAGATAATTCCTCCAAAGTTGGTTCTCGATTCCATTTTGTACGGAGCTGTTCTCGAATCAAGTATGCTTTATATGACAATTCTTTTAAAGAACGACTCACCTTAATCATTCCATCATCTCGTAGAAATCTTTTGATTTCGCCCGAAATCATGGGCACTGCATAAGTAGAAAATTTAACATCAAATGAAAAATCAAATTTATCAATTGCTTTTAGCAAACCAATACTTCCAATTTGAAATAAATCTTCTATTTCCGTGCCCCTCCCATTAAATCTTTTTACAATACACCAGATTAGTCCAACATTTTCTTCTACTAATTGTTCTCTCGCTTTTTTATCTCCCTCGTGTGCTTGTTTGATTAAAGCGATTGTGTGATCCATAAATCCCTTCCTTTTCCAATTGTTTTTTGCATTTTTACACAGGTTCCATTTCCCAGTTCTGATATTACCTGTATCTCATCCATAAAGGCCTCCATAAATGCAAATCCCATTCCTGAACGTTCAAGCTCTGGTTTTGTTGTAAATAATGGCTCCATTGCTTTTTCAATATCTTCAATACCCGTTCCTTCATCCATTACTTCAACATACAACGTCTGTCCCTCTATATGACACTTAATAATAATCTTATGTATTTCTTCTCCATACCCGTGAATAATGGCATTTGTTACTGCCTCTGAAATCGCTGTTTTCACATCGGAAACTTCTTCTAGTGTTGGGTTAAGCTGAGTTAAAAATGCTGCTACTGCAACTCTTGCAAATCCCTCATTGGATGCATAACTATCAAAAATCAGTTCCATTTCATTGGTGTTTTTCATACGGTTTTTTCCTCCTCATATATCTGCATTATTTTAGTTACTCCTGACATAGTTAGAATTTTTTTTATTCTTTCATTTGCATGAACAGCCCATATTTCTCCATTCAATAAATGAATTAATTTATAACGTCCCATAATAACCCCAATTCCAGAGCTATCCATAAAATGAGTATGTTTGAAATCAAAGATTACATATTTAATATGATTTCTTTCAATCAATAGATCTGCTTTCCTTTTCATACTATCCGCACTATAATGATCCAAGTCTTCCGGTAAGAAAATAGTAAGATAATTTTCTTGAATTTGATATTGCATAATCGTCCTCCTTCAATTATAAAAATATGAGAAAGAGAGTGCTCTGTAACACTCTCTTTCTCATTTGTATGTTTCACTATGAACTTTTATCTATTGTATGTTTATTGGCTTAACATCTGAATATCTGTTGGTATATTCCCCTTTAAGCCTTCATCCGCCTTTTTAGCTATCTCTGTATTTGGAAATAATTCAATGATCCGATTATATTTTTCTGCGGACTTTTCTTTATCCGATGCTAATGCATATGAATGTCCCAATAACAAAAGTGCTTTTCCATCAGCATAAGTTTCATCCATGGCTACCACTTTACCAAGTTGTTCAATGGCACTTGCATAATTCGCTACTGTAAAACTTTCTTTTGCATTTTTATAGTGTGTATCACAAGCAGTTGAAAATGTTTCTCCTGCTATTTTATCATAAATAGTTTTGCCCTGATCTCCCAACGCTTCTTTATTAATAGCAATTAATTCTTCTGCTAATGTAACATCACTATAGCTAGAGGCATTAAAGTGTTGATAAGCCATTAAAATCTTTTCATAACTATCTGACGTTGTAGCAGCTGTGGCGGCTGTAGCCTCTGCCTCTTGACTGTTGGTTCGATAACCTTCCAATTCTTTCTTCAAAGCACTTATTTCTGCATTTTGGGATGCAATCTGATCACTGTATTCTATAATCACCTTGTTATTACGATGAGACTTTGATTCATTCATTGCAGGCATAAATAAAAACCACACAATTGCTGCCCCCATTACGATACCAATTATAATATTAATGATTGTAATGGTCGCTGCATTATCCTTTAATGTTGCGGAAACCGGCTGAATAATTGTCTCATTTCCCAAATTATATGTAACAGTAGGGGCTGCTTTATCTTCCTTTACCTTTTGTCCACGCAATTGATTCAGTTCATGCATATAGTGAAGTGTAATCTCATTTGTTGTGTCAATCTTATGTGCTTTTCTTAAAGATTGTCTAGCCTTTGCATATTGCTCAGTCTTTAGGTAAAGCAGTGCCAATAGCTGATGTGCTTTTAAAAACGATGGATGCGCTACTATGATTTTTTTTAATTGAATAATCGCTAAATCTTCCCCATCCTGTTCACAATATATCAAACACTGATTGAACTTTCTAATGGCTAAGTCTATGGATTCCAATTCACTTGGTGTTTCCTGAACCTTTTTAATAAAATAATTAGCCACATTGTCCCGTGATCTTAGATTTTTACTAATGATCCATTCTACAAGACCTTCGATAATTTCTCCACGACCATAGTAAACCAATCCCAACAAGTTTCTTGCTGGAATGTTTTCTCTGTTATACTGTAAACTACGTCTAAGCGAAACTAACGCTCCTGACAAATCACGAATTGTCGCCTTTTTAAGGCCATCATTATACCAATAGTTTGATTGATATAAGATTTTTTTTGTATATTCCATCGAATCTCCACCGCAATCCTTTTTCTACTTTGTCTGCTCAATCATTTCACGTAAAATATCAGTCATATCTGTTAAATCTTCTTGATATACAGCATTTTCAATATCTTCTACTTCCAAGCTTGGTTTGAATTTCTTTAATTCCTCTTCATAATTAAGCATCTATACTCCTCCTACTAATTAATTCCTTAATCATACCAACTAAGTATAACGAACCTAGACAATACAGCCTGCCATCCTCACCCTTTTCTCTTATGGCACACTTCCACGCTTCCTCTAAAGTGTCCGCTTCCAATACTTTCCCTTTTGTATGGGTTCGAAATATGGTTGCCAATTCGTTCGGTTCCACACCTCGTTCATCCACAATCCTTGTAACTATAAAAGTATCCACCTGTATATTTACACATAAACGATTTATCATTTCATCATAATCTTTATCCTTAACTGCTGAAAAAAGAATTATAAGTTTGTTTTTTCCATAGGTGCTGCTACGTTTTATACTATCTGTGAACTGACAGATTGCATCTATATTGTGAGCTCCGTCCAAATAAATTCCTGGAAGCACTTCTTCCATTCGTCCTGGCCAATGAACTTCCTCCAAGGCTTTTACCCATCCCCTAAGATGCCCATTTTCTTTTTGACCTATCTCTTTGCACGTAAAACTTCCAGAAATGATATATCGAATACCCTCTAAAGCTAACATGGCATTCATCACCTGATAGCATCCAATGTTTGATAATCGCCAAGTAGTATATTCATAATACGCATTTGTACAAAAAAATGCAATATCTTTATCTGTGATTTTCGTAATTTCGTACGCAGAATTCGTGATTTCTCTACATGGTGCCATAACAATCTTCCCTTGCTGTCGAATTACATCCCTACTAATCTGCTCATTTGCATCAAAAATCAAGGGTACACCTTCTTTTATAATACCCGCTTTTTCAGCTGCAATCTTCTCTATGGTATCTCCTAAAATATTCCGATGATCTAAGCTAATGGATGTAATAATCGTAAGGAATGGTGATGGTATAACATTTGTTGCATCCAGCCTTCCACCCAAACCTGTTTCCAAAATCAAATAATCTACCTGTTCCTTTGCAAAGGTCCACATTGCCATCCCAAATAAGAATTCAAAAAAGGTAGGATGTGAAATGCCATTTTCTGACATTTCTTCCGCTACCCGTTTCGTCTCCAAGAAACTTTCTAAAAACGCTTCATCTGATATTGCTATACCTTGAATACAGATTCGTTCATTCATGCAGACTAAATGAGGTGAGGTAAACATTCCCACTCGTTTCTCCTCTGCCAATAATAAAGCTTGTAAATATGCACACACAGATCCTTTTCCATTGGTTCCTGCCACATGTATAATCTTTCTATTCATCTGCGGATTCCCTAATCTTCGTAAAAATTCTTCTGTATGGGTCAAAGTATTTTTAGCTGTAAATTTGGGGATATTCGTAATATAAGCAATTGCTTCCCTATAATCCATTACTTTGCTCCTTTATCCGCACTTGCTGACACTGTTGGCATCTCCTGCACTTCTGTTAACTTTCCCGCTTTATATTCATATGCTTTCGATGTTCTGAATATTGTATTGCTTGAACCTACCTGACTAACTGTAATTCGATCACCATCTATTAGTTTTCCCTCTTGAAGCTCTATTCTTGTATTGTTTAGAAATGTGCTTTTTTGTTTTTTATCATTAATATAGACCTTGCTTGCCTTAGTAAAATTATCTCCATAAAGACTGTATGAGCCATCTAAATGTGGAATAATCTCCGACAGCGTTACATTTCGAAGACCCATTTGCATATGTCCTTCTGTAATTGGCAGATGTCCTTGATACACATATTGTTTTCCATAAAGAATATCGTATTGCAGAAGTTCCAAATCCAATAGGTAATTTTTAGACTTTCTTCTTGCCTGATGATAATTAAACACGGTTCCTGCATGAATGTCTAAACGATTAAACACCTCTGACATAACCTGATAGGATGCAAGATTTTTATCCTGCTGTTCCAGTCCAATATTATCCCAAATTGCATAATTGGTATTATACAAATACCGTCCTTTCATATCTTCTGCTTCTAATCCCATAGTAGGTAAGTGATCACCATAGAACACAATTACCGTTGGTTCATTTCTTTTTTTCATTGTTTCAATTAAATCACCCACAAATTGATCCATTTCAAAGACTTGATTCACATAATATTCCCATTTATTTTTCTTTGCTTCATCCTCCATATCATTTACGGTAATACGTGGGTTTTCAATCATTTTTTCTTCCGGATAATCTCCATGACCTTGCACAGATATTCCAAAGACAAAATCCTCTTGTTGAGTACTATCCATAGCTTCTACAATGTGCTGTGTCAAAATTGAATCTTTCGCCCAACCCTTTTCTGTGACCTGAAGAATATTCATGAATTCCTTGCTGGTAAAAGAATCAAATCCAATATTATTAAATACTTCCGCTCTACTATAGAAATTACCTCCATTGTTGTGAAGTGCATGAGTTCCATAACCTAGCGATGCCAATGCAGTTGCGGCACTCTCATGAGCTCCATCTTTTAATATCGTCTTATATGGATACTCACCCGGTCCAAAATACCTCAAATTCATACCTGTAAGTACTTCAAACTCCGTATTAGCCGTTCCCGCTCCCACTGATGGAACTTTGAAATATCCGGAGGAATAATTTTGAAATAACTTTCTCATATTAGGAAGTGGATCTTCCGATGTTTTCAGAAACTCCAACTCGTTTGTATCAAAAAAAGACTCCAATTGGATGAAAATAATATTAGGTTTTTCAGCATCTGTTCTTCCTGTAGTTGATTCTGTTATTTTCCCATTATTGCTGATGTTCATAATCGTCTCTTTACTATATCCATTTGGTTCCGTAATTCCCGTATTGAAAATGCTTGACATAAAACAATATGGGAACCCATAATCTTCATATGCAAAAGCAATATTTCCAAAATAGGTAGAAACTACTCGTTTATCAATTGCCACGGTTGTAGTGACCATAAATAATGCAAACCATCCAGCCACACCAAGGGCAGCCAGTACTCTATGCATCTTGCCTGCATACTGCCCACCACGTTTCCACATGGACACCAACCATACCACCACTGCTGCAATGCCAACTACCAAGACAATTAATTCAAAACCATTAAAATAAGAATTAATTAAAGTAACCGCATCCTTTGCCACCTTTAAATCCTGTGCATTAAAGGGTGTTACACGTTTCATTAACATATATCCGTTACTGATTCCAAGCAAAAGCCAAAATACACTTACAATAATTCTAGTGAACAAACGTCTTTTGGTCAGATATACAATAGAAAACGTACAAAATATCAAAAATGCATTGTAAAAAAACACAGTAGGAGTGCCTACCATATAATCCCATGCCTGAAATAAGGAATGCCTGGAAATCACTTCAATAATAAAGTTGAGCATCAAAGCCCATAAGGCTTGAAAAATCAGTGAAAAACGATTCATGATTTTGTAAACCGGCTGCATTTTCTTTGCAAATTCACTGTTTCTACGCTTTTCAATGATATCCTCTCTCCTCTGTTGATTCTGCTTCCAATAAGCCTTTATATCCTCTATCTTTAAATGTTTAAGCTTTTCCACAAAGCCTCTTATATCTGGTTTTTTGATATATTTCATATAGACCTCTCATTGTTTTACTTATCTGTTAAGCTTTCCAATCTTTCTTTTACTTGTTGCATCATTTGTGAGTATTTTTCTAATTTATCTTGTTCTTCCTTAATTTTAGCTTCTGGTGCTTTGCTAACAAATTTCTCATTATGAAGCATTCCATCTGCACGCGCAATTTCTTTTACTAAACGTTCTTGCTCTTTTGTAAGACGTTTAATTTCCTGTTCTTTGTCTACCAAGTCCTCCAAAGGGATATAAACTACTGCATCTGAAATAACAAGGGATACCGCATCCTCCGGAATTCCGGTCTTATCGGATTGTATATAAATTTCCCCTGCTCCTACCAGCATTTTCCCGGAATTTTCAAAATATTCAAATCCCTCGCATACACCTCTTTCATTAGAAACCATGTATACCTTTATTTTTTTATTATGTGGTACATTCATTTCTGCACGTATATTACGCACACCCCTTACTGCCTCTTTCAGACGATTCACAATAAGTTCCATAGCCGGAAATTCCCATTCTTCTTTATATACCGGCCAATTAGAAATCATCAGTGACTCCTCTTCTGGTACCAATGCTTGATAGATTTCTTCTGTAACAAAAGGCATAAATGGATGTAATAACTTCAAAGCCTGTCCTAACACTGTTTTCATAGTCCACAATGCATGGTCCGCAGAATCTGCATCTATTTCTGCATGATATATCCTATATTTTGAGATTTCAATGTACCAATCGCAAAACTCATCCCAAATAAAATCATATACTTTTTGTACTGCAATACCAAGCTCATATTTATCCATATTTTCTGTCACATCTTTAGCTAAGGTATTAACTTTTGAAATAATCCAGCGATCTTCCGGTTTCAACTGAACATCTGCAGGCACCTGTAAGGTCTTTCCTTCCATATTCATCATAATGAAACGAGAAGCATTCCAAACCTTATTTGCAAAATTTCGACTTGCCTCTACACGCTCTTCATAGAAACGCATATCATTTCCCGGTGCATTTCCGGTAACAAGAGTAAGACGTAATGCATCAGCTCCATATCGATCAATAATTTCCAATGGATCAATCCCATTGCCCAAAGATTTACTCATCTTTCTACCTTGTGGATCTCGAATCAAACCATGAATTAGAACTGTGTTAAATGGGGATTTTCCTGTGTGCACATAACCTGAAAACACCATACGAATTACCCAAAAAAAGATAATATCATATCCCGTCACCAATACATCTGTTGGATAGAAATATTCTAAGTCCTCTGTTTGTTCTGGCCAGCCAAGCGTGGAAAATGGCCACAATGCGGAACTAAACCAAGTATCCAGAGTATCTTCATCCTGAGTAAAATGAGTATCTCCACAATGTGGACACTTTGTCGGTATCTCATTTGATACAACAAATTCTCCACAAGTATCACAATAATATGCCGGAATTCGATGTCCCCACCAAATCTGTCTGGAAATACACCAATCACGAATATTTTCTAACCAATGAAGATAAATCTTATCAAAACGCTCTGGCACAAACTTTAGTTCTTCCTTTTTCAAGGCCTCAATGGCTGGCTTAGCCAATTCCTCCATTTTCACAAACCATTGTTGCTTAATTAATGGTTCTACTGTTGTTCCACAACGGTCATGGGTACCTACGTTATGGGTATGATTCTCGATTTTAACTAGAAATCCTTGTTCTTCCAAATCTTTTATAATCACTTTTCTTGCTTCATAACGCTCTAATCCTGCATACTTTCCACCATTTTCATTAACGGTAGCATCATCATTTAACATATTGATTTCTGCAAGATTGTGACGCTTTCCTATTTCAAAGTCATTGGGATCATGAGCTGGTGTAATTTTGACTGCACCCGTTCCAAACTCTTTGTCTACATAATAATCTGCAACAATTGGTATTTCTCGATTCATAAGTGGAAGCAACGCCGTCTTTCCAACAATATCTGCATAACGTTCATCATCTGGATGCACTGCAATAGCCGTATCACCCAGCATTGTTTCCGGTCTGGTTGTAGCAATCTCTAGAAATCTATCCGTACCTACAATTGGATACTTAATATGCCAAAAATGACCTGCCTGCTCTTCATGCTCCACTTCTGCATCTGAAAGGGAGGTCTTACATACTGGGCACCAGTTAATAATACGAGAGCCCTTATATATATAACCCGCTTCATATAACTTAATAAATACTTCTTCTACCGCTTTAGAACAGCCTTCGTCCATGGTAAAACGTTCTCGCTCCCAGTCACAGGATACACCAATCTTTTTGAGCTGTTCTTTAATTGCACCACCATACTCCTCTTTCCATTCCCAGGTTCTCTTTAAAAAGCCTTCTCGGCCTAATTCTTTTTTATCAATCCCATCTGCTTTTAGCTGATTGGTAACCTTAACTTCTGTAGAAATCGCTGCATGATCCGTTCCTGGAATCCATAATGCTTCAAATCCCTGCATTCTTTTAAACCGAATTAAAATATCCTGTATGGTATTATCCAATGCGTGTCCCATGTGTAATTTACCTGTTATATTTGGTGGTGGCATAACAATTGTAAATGGTTTTTTATTTTTATCTATTTTGGCATGAAAATAATTCTTTTCGCACCATTTTTTATATTGTTTTTCTTCAATTGCTTTTGGATCATATGTTTTTTCTAATTCTTTTGCCATGGTTGTTTTCCTCTTCTTTCCCTTCCTCAAATACCTTTGCCACATACTGGCTGCTACGATATCAAAAACGCCCTCTACACATGTAAAGGGCGACTTGTCGCGATACCACCTTTGTTCTACTATGCTTTAGGGTTCTTTTGTTCTCCTATTTTCATCACATTTTCAACTACTGATAATATTATCCTTGAACCTCTGCTTTGTCAAGGTTTTCATAAATTCTTTAGATATTCCTAAGTATTCATTTCTTCAATCCCTGTATCATTTGTACAATATCATATCCATATTGTGGAGCTGCCGCCCAACCTTTTCCTGCTGGATTTTCCTGCTGCCCAAGCCATTCTACATATGGTGCACTTCCTTTTTCTACATATTCATATCGGTTATCTACACATTCCTTAGTCAGTGGCTCTTTCGTTGCATAGGCTTTTAAATGTTGAATTTGAGCCCTAATACCCGTCCGCACATCTGAGAATGCATTTCCCTGTACCCCGCCGCCTGTCGTTCCAAGTCCCGCAAAATTATACTGTTCCACTTTTGAATCGCCCCCATATTGAAGCCATCCTGTTTCTTTCATCGTTTGGGTAAAAGCAACCTCCGCCTTTACCCCTTCTGCAACTGCTTCTTCATAATAAATAGTACAAAAGGCTTGAATGTCCGATGCGCCACCATTTTTCAATACCTTATCTGGGTATATCCCCCCATTTGACTCATAATATTTCACCATCTGGTCTACCGTAATCATGGTTTTCCCCATAATGGGATATGCCCCCGGCTGAATAACTTCTTCTGCTGTTCCATAAAGTGTTTGATCTAACTGACTCCAAGCCCTGTATAAAATTGATGTCTTTATACAAGTATTTTCCTTCTTTATTTCTTCTTTTCCGTCTGCAAGTATTGATATACTCATCATACCAAAAATGACAAATAATACTCCTGTATTGTAAAGAATTCTTTTGTACACACTACATTGCCGCATCCATCTCATACTTCTGCACCATCTCTTTGCTATTTGGCTTAAATAAAATATCATGATTAATCATCTGATAAAAAGTCTGTTCTAATTGTGCTCTACTTCTATTAGGAAGTGCCATTAGCCACATTAGTTTTGTAATGGTAGATTCCAAAGTCATATCATAAGCTTCCATTAAATTGAAATCTTGTTTTACCTTTTCTCCCACTTGGTACACGGTCATATTACTTCCTTCATTTGCTACCTGGGTGGTCATAACAACAATCTTTCCCTTTGTTTTCCACTCTGCCATCTGAACATAGAACTCTTTCAATATACTTTCTGGGATTCCACCCACACCAAAACTTTCTATTACAATACAATCATAGTTATTAAATATATAAGATAAAATATCTGCTTTTATGCCTGGAATTAGTTTTAATACAAAAACACTGTTTTTCATCTGATGATAAAAGGTTACCTTTTCCTCATAAGGTGTGGTCGGAAAGTATCGGATAATCCGCTGATCCTGAATAATGGCAGGATATGGAAAATTAATACTGGAAAATGCATTGTAACTTTTTGCACGCACTTTTTTTGCTCGAGTTCCAAATATGACTTTTCCATCAAATACAATATCAATTCCCTGTGAGCCTTCATCTGATGCATAAATAAAACTATCTAAAAGATTCGTTTTTGCATCGGTTACTTCCATATCAATTGGTTTTTGTGAGCCTGTAATAACAATTGGTTTATTGGAGTTTTGAATCATATAGGACAGTGCGGATGCAGTATATGCCAATGTATCCGTTCCATGGCAAATGACAAAACCGTCATAATCTTCATAATGCAATTCTATCGTTCTAGATACCATTGCCCAATGTGATGGTGTTATATTCGTACTGTCAATGCTGCACACCTGCAAGGTGTCTACATCACACACCTGGGCAACCTGTGGAATATAAGAAAGCACCTCCTTTGACGATAATCCCGGAGTTAATCCATGTTCTGATTTTTTGGAAGCGATGGTTCCTCCCGTTCCTAACATCAATATCTTCTTTTTCATCTGTGATCTCCTATCCAAAATTTTTCTTTACAAGTGCACAATACTCTTCATAAGCTTGTACACCTTGAAATGCCTCTTCCAAAGATCCCATCACACCACGATAGTACCAAGCAATGTAAGTTTTACTTTTCATACGGAAACGATTCCATAACTGTTCTCCATGCACCGGGTAATCTCTATCAATATCACGCATATTCGATAGTTTATCTGCTAAAGCAATCATCTGAACTTCTCTTGGTGCATTTTTTAGATGTTCAATGGTTGCGCCTTTCCTTTCTTGCCAAGGCAAGGTCTTATCTTCACTTTCCTGTACGACAAAAGAAGCTACTCTAGCTCCAAATTCCGCTTCCAATATTTCTGCCGTGACCTGTATGCAATCTTCAATTGTATCATGTAAAATCGCCGCACTTATCAGTTCTTCATCATTGGTCATTGATGAAACAATATCCCCTACTTCAACGGGATGTACGATATACGGTCTCTTGGTTCCCTTGCGGAATTGACCTTCATGTGCTTTCGTTGCAAATTCAATTGCTTTATCAATCACTTCTTTTCTCCTCTTGGTGTCATCTTTTTTATATATTAGCTCTTTATTTAACTAATTTTTGTATTTTTTTGCTTTTATCACTTCCAGCTCTTTGCAGTAATTCAAATAATAAAGATTCATAAGTTGTAATTATTGCACCTTCTGCCCGTGCACGCTCAATTCCGATTTTTTTATCATGTTTATTTCTACTGTCAATACAATCCTCTACTAATACCGGAATATAGCCATTTTCTTTTAAATCTATTACCGTCTGCAGCACGCAGATATGTGCCTCAATCCCACATATAATCACAAACTTTTTAGCAGCAATAAAATCTTTCACCGAGCTATAAGCACTAAATGCAATTTTATCAATATATTGCGTTGTTCCTATTGCTTCTGTAATTTTGTTAATTGTGGTTCCCAATCCCTTAGTATACTGCTGTGTAATACATATGGGCACTTCTAATGCACGAAGCCCTGACAATAAAATCACTGAATTTCTTACAACCTTTTCTTTGTCTGACATAACTGGTACTAACTTCTCCTGATAGTCTACCACTAATGCAACCGCTTGTTCTGCTTTAATTCTCATTCTTATAACCCTCCCTATAAAAATAATACTTTTTATTTCATGATTAGTTCCACTGGACAATGATCGGATCCCATAATCTCTGTCAGGATTTTAGCATCCTCCAAACGGTCTTGCAGGCATTTTGAAACACAGAAATAATCAATACGCCAACCTGCATTTTTAGCCCTAGCACTAAATCGATAAGACCACCAAGAGTATATTTGCTCTTGTTCTGGATAAAAGTAACGAAATGTATCAATAAAACCTGCCTGTAACAATTCATTGAATTTCCCACGTTCTTCATCTGTAAATCCTGCATTTTTTCGGTTTGTTTTAGGATTTTTTAAGTCAATATCCTGATGTGCTACATTTAAATCCCCACAAAATACAACTGGTTTCTTTTCCTCCAATTTCTTTAAATATGCTAGAAAATCAGATTCCCACTTCATGCGGTAGTCTAATCTTGCTAATTCATTTTGAGAATTTGGCGTATACACAGTAATAAAATAAAAATCCTGAAATTCCAAAGTAATTACTCTGCCTTCCATATCGTGCTCTGGTATTCCAATTCCATATTCCACCGAAATGGGCTTCTTCTTAGTAAATACCGCCGTTCCTGAATAACCCTTCTTTTGTGCATAGTTCCAATACTGTGAATAACCCTCTAGTTCTAAGATCAATTGACCTTCCTGCATTTTACTTTCCTGAATGCAAAAGATATCTGCATCTATTTCATGAAAAAATTCCATGAAATTTTTTCCTGCACATGCTCTTATTCCATTCACATTCCATGATATGAATTTCATTTATAATTCCTGCTTTCTAATTATTCTAATATTTTCTTTAATTCTGACATAAATGTGTTAACATCTTTAAATTCCCGATACACTGATGCAAATCTAACATATGCGACTGGGTCTAACGCTTTGAGCTTGTCCATAACAATTTCACCAATTACCTTACTTGCAATTTCTTTTTCTTCCCTATTAAAAATTTCCGTCTCAATCTGATCAATTGTTTGCTGAATATCTACAGCTGGAACTGGTCTTTTATAGCATGCTCTTAATACACCCGCTTCAATCTTTGCCCGTTCATATTGTTCCCTGTTATTATCTTTTTTTATAATAATAAGCGGTATTGTCTCTACTTTTTCATATGTAGTAAAACGTTTTCCGCACTCATCACAAGACCGCCTTCTTCGAATTGACTTTCCATCTTCCGCGGGTCGTGAGTCGATAACCCTTGTATCCAGATTATTGCAATATGGACATTTCATACTTTTTAGTTCCTTTCATTTTGCTTTTCTTGTTTCAGTCTGCACGTTTTATTCCCTCTCATTTATACCATTTTTCCCACATAAAAACAAGTCCCCTATCTACGTGTTTGTACGTGATAGAGGACCATTTACTTAAATATTTAATATCTGCCCCGGATAAATTAAATCCGGATTAACTATTCCATTTTTTTCTGCAAGCTTTTGGTAAGTCGTTCCATAATTTTGTGCAATTCCACTTAAAGTATCTCCACTTTGCACCATATAGATTTCGCTGTTGTCCCCTTGACTTGGAACAATTAATATCGTCCCTGCATAAATTAAATCAGGGTTGTTTATCTGATTCATTTTTGCTAGATTTTGGTAGGATGTACCATAAGCTTCTGCAATACTACTTAACGTATCCCCTGAGCGTACTCTATAGTTTTTTGTAGATGGTCTGTGAAAGGGTGGTTCTATTGGTTCTGGTAATGTTCCGCCTGTACTTCCTGTTATTTCTGCCGGGAAATCTCTTGTACCATAATTACCATCACAATTCCCAATTCCCTCTACATACATAGAATCCGTAAATTGCCAAATATCACAGGGAACACTGACGCTAGAAGCCCATTGAGCACACCATACCGTCAATCGATCTGTTACCTCCCTTGTTATTTTACCTCCAAACCAACTAGCCATAGAATATACACCACACCAATATCCTGCTCCCTCAATTACATTTGCAAATGTCAAAATAATAGCTGTACATTCACCACCTGTTAAAGAATTTTGAGAAGCATCCTCCATATCCAAATATATGGGATATTGCAATTGATA
Organism: Lachnospiraceae bacterium; assembly: GCA_036656615.1. Classification (GTDB taxonomy): domain Bacteria; phylum Bacillota; class Clostridia; order Lachnospirales; family Lachnospiraceae; genus CAUPWF01. The sequence goes on from JAVXHY010000001.1 coordinate 331,968, forward strand.
TCCTGAAATCAAACGAAGGACATGATTTGCTTCACTGATGGCCATATCTGTATTTGTTGCATAAGAGTATAAATACACCCCCACTGGGATGCCCACTCGTTTACATTCCTCCATGTTTCTTCTAAAAAAATTATCGTCCTGACTGGGATCGTCATTTCCAAATCCACATCTGATAATAGCAAATTCTACATTTGCTTCCTTTACCTTATCCCAATCAATTGTCCCCTGCCAGGTAGATACATCAATTCCTAATTTCTTCATATTTCATATTACCTTTCCATTTATAATATCCTTTAAAGTTTACAAGACACCAGTACTTTTTCTTCACATACTTCTACCAAGATAATGTCAGGTCCTATTTTTTTGATGCATTCAAAGGGTATAACATACTCTAAATCACTTCCAATAAATCCACAGATACGCCCTGGTCCTGGGATAATAATGGCTTCAATTTGACCTTTACATATATTAATCATTAGATCTGCAACACAGCCAAGACGTTTGCAATTACAAAGATTAATTACTTCAATATTTCTCAATTCACATAAGCGCACCCTCTCACCTCCAAAAAAGCGCCTGCATATACTTATTATAATATATGCAGACACTTCTATTTTAGTTTCATATTATTTATTGGGACATTACTTTTTCACTTTCAAATGCTTTTACAATTACTCCTGTCAGAATAATTCCCAATACCAGTGTAATACCAATGGTCATTCCATATTGTCCCATAGTGATTTCACGAGATAATATTCCCTTAAATGCCATGGAACTATTATAAATAGGAATCAAGTAGGTGTATATAGGCATTTTCCCGGTACTGAACATGGTCATCATACCAACTACCAATACAGCCATATAGACAGGCATAATATAAGAACTTGCTTCCTTTACTGTTTTAGCAAATACAGATACCAGTACAATAATCGTAGAATAAAGGAATGCTAGCAAAAGCAATAACACCCCAAACATCACAATCTGGGTAACACTTAGGCTTAATTGAAGTTTGGCTCCTCCCCCAGTCATAGACTTCATAGTGAGTGGCATAAATATTCCCATAGCCGCTATATAGATGAGAGAGGATATTCCAGAAATAGCCATTAGAGAACATACTTTTCCAAGCACAATGGAGCTTCTTTTTATCGGTGACACTAAAAGACTAGACATGGTGCCACGTTCTTTTTCTCCGGCTATCATATCAGTTCCAATCCCCATAGCACCTGCAAATAATAATAAAGTGATAAAATAAGGAAGCAGCATTCCAAGCATTTTACCAGATGCTTTATCCGAATCTTGAATCATCATCTCTTTGTTATCTGAGTCTACATGAAAGACAGCAATCTGCTCTAGATTTCCCACACGCCCTGCCAACAGACTAAGACGGTAGTTTTCCAATACACCTTTGGCAATATCCCCATGAGCTGCATTGGAATAATCTTCAGATGGATTATAATAAGTCTTCACCTGGGGTACATGATTCCCGTCCTTATATTCTCTAATTTGTTGTTCGAAATCCAGTGGGAATTCAATCAATATATCAATCTTACCTTTTAATATTCCATTCTTTGCCTTCTGCTTTTCTTCCTCGGTAGAAATCCTGGTAATCTTATATTTTTCTTTACTTGCATTTAGAAAAGTATCAAAGCTTTCTTGGGTATTCTGTATATAAATTACCGGAATATGATCCTTGATATCATTTTCCATTTTACTCATCAAATTATTCATAATTGACATAATACCAATCATCAGCACGACTGGCAGAATAAACACGGAAAACATCATCTTCCTGTCTTTAAATACACGGGCCATTTCTTTATTAAATATCTCTCGGATACTCTGCATTTTATTCCTCCCCCTTTCTCTCACGATATAATTCAAAAAACGCGTCCTCTAGGTCAGTTGTATGTGTTTGCTCTAATAATTCTTTCAAGGTGCCTTCTGCCACCTTTCTGCCATCCACAATAATTCCAATTCGATCACAAAGTTTCTCTGCCTCTGACATTATGTGCGTAGAAATTATAATTAATTTTCCTTCTTCTTTTAATTTCTTAAGATAATCCGTTACGCTTCTAGCCGTTATAATATCCAAACCATTGGTGGGTTCATCGAAAATAATAATCTCCGGATCATGTACCAAGCTCACTGCAATAGCCGCTTTTTGTTTCATTCCTGTAGACAGATCTTTAATCTGCTTATGTGCAAAATCAGTAATTCCAAAGTAAGTAAATAATTCCTGTTTCCGCGCTTTTAGCTCTTCTTCCGATACCTGATGCAATCTTCCAAAAAAATCAAACATATAATCCGTTGTGAACTGTGGATCCAATTTAATATCACTAGTTAAAAACCCAATACTCTTTCTTACTTCTTCCGATTCCTTTTGCACCTCATGTCCTGCTACATATATTTCACCTTGAGTAGGCTTGATAATAGTAGAAATACAACGAAGAGTGGTAGTCTTTCCTGCACCATTTGGTCCAAGCAGCCCATATATCTCTCCTTGTTTAGCTTCCAAGCTCAATGAATCTACTGCATATTTTTCATGATTCGTAGTCTTCATTTCTTTCATCTGCTTCTTGTTCAGCTTATATATCTTGGTTAGGTTTTCGATTTTAATCATTACAATAATCCTCCTATTGTATTATAATTGTAGTACAATAATACAACATGCTTTTTTAAATGTCAATGTGCTTTTAACTTGTTATTTTTATAATTTTTGATTATACTAAAGAAGTGGGATATCTGATTAACACCTTCCCATAACTATATCTATGTGAAACGAAGGGAGTTATAATTATGAATACTATACATATTAGCAGCGAGCATTTCACCACTACTCCACCTGCCGAAAACCGGCTGCCAAAAGAAATGGCTGTTTATGAATTACTTAACAAATTAAAAATTCCATTTGAAGGAGTGGATCATGACGTTGCACACTCCATTGAAGACTGCCAGGTTGTAGATGAAGCTTTAGATGTAAAAGTTTGTAAGAACTTATTTCTGCGCAATCAACAAAAGACAACGTTTTTCCTGCTCCTCATGCCGGGAGATAAGAAGTTCCTTACAAAGGACTTATCCAAACAATTAAATATATCCCGACTGTCCTTTGCAGAACCTGAATACATGGAACAATATCTAAATACTACTCCAGGCTCTGTTAGTGTCTTGGGACTGATGTTTGACAAGGATTGGTATGTAGACTTGCTTATTGATGCCGATTTATTAGACAAAGAATATATTGGTTGTCATCCTTGCAAAAACACTTCCACATTGAAACTCAAAACGGCTGATATTATAAACAAATTTTTAAAAAGTACAGGACATCGTCACCGTGTTGTAAAATTATAAAAAAAGCTTCCTTTACACATTCGCCAAACTGTGTAAAGGAAGCTTTTTATTGATTCGTTTTAAATTACAATTTCAATACATCCTGTATTGTATAAAATCCTGGTCCCTTATCCATTAAGAATATAGCACAATCACAGGCGCCTCGTGCAAAGCATTCCCAATTATAAGAATGATGGGTAATCTCTAATCTTTCTCCCATACCTCCAAAATATACAGTGTGACTACTTGGGATGTTACCTGCACGTAATGAATGGTAGCCAATCGTTCCCGGTTTTCTTGGTGCAGCTCCCTCTCTTCCATACACCGCAATATCCTTCAAATCTTTTCCCATTACTTCTGCCATAATAGCTCCCATTTCTTTTGCGGTTCCGCTTGGAGCATCTTTTTTCCATTGATCATGCATTTCAAGGATTTCAATATCTGTTTCATTTCCCACAACACGAGTTGCAATTTCTAATAGCTTATTCATTACATTCACAAGCTTGGAAGTATTGGCAGCATATAACATCGGAATATCCCTTGCAGCATCTTTTAATCGTTCTTCTTCCTCCTGAGTGAATCCTGTCGTACCGCAAACCAATCCTTTCTTATACTTGATTGCCAGATCCAATACCTCCATAGACGTTTCTCGTGTAGAAAAATCAATCATAACATCACAGGCTTCAATTACCGATTCCAAGTCATCCACAACCGGTACACCTAAAGTTTTTCCGATTGCAGCTACCTGACCCAAATCATTTCCAATATAGTCGCGTCCTTTAGGAGCTATCCCTGCAACCAATGTACAATCTGGTCTCTCCGCCGCTATTTTTGTAATGAGCCGTCCCATCTTACCTCTTGGTCCTATCACAATTAATTTCATAAACTAATTCTCCTCTCAAGATTATTACTGTTATTATACACCCTGTATCATTGTATTTCTACAAACCATTTGCATTTTTTATGATATAATATTATACTCTAAGTAATAAATCTAGAAAGAAATCGAGGAAATATCACATGAAAAAGAAAGTTGTTGTTGCACTTGGACACCGGGCGCTTGGAACCACGCTTCCGGAGCAAAAAACTGCTGTTAAGAATTCAGCAAAATCCATTGCCGAATTAATTGATGCGGGATATCAGGTTGTAATTTCACATAGTAATGCGCCACAAATTGGAATGATTCATGCTGCTATGAATGAATTTGCACAAACACATAAAATGTACACTTCGGCTCCTATGTCTGTCTGTTCTGCTATGAGCCAGGGCTATATCGGATACGACTTGCAAAATGCTATTCGTGCTGAACTGCTAGATCGAGGGATATTTCGAACCGTAAGCACCGTGTTAACCCAGGTTTTGGTGAATCCTTATGATGAAGCTTTTTCTACACCTACAAAGATAATTGGACGTTATATGTCTCGAGAAGAGGCTGATATGGAAGAAGCAAAAGGGAATTCTGTTATTGAAGAAGAGGGAAAGGGTTTTCGACGAATTGTTGCGGCACCTAAGCCCGTTGACATTGTAGAAATTGATGCAATTAAAGCATTAATAAATGCAAATCAAATTGTAATTGCATGTGGCGGTGGTGGTATTCCAGTTTTACAGCAAGGACACCATTTAAAAGGTGCCAGTGCTGTAATTGAAAAAGATTTAGCTGCCGGGAAATTAGCTGAACTGATACAAGCTGATGAATTAATTATATTGACTGAAGTAGATAAAGTAATACTAAACTATCAATCTGATCACGCAATACCTTTGGATACCATCACGGTCGCCAAAGCAAAGCAATATATAGACGAAGGACATTTTGAAGCTAATTCTATGTTGCCTAAAATTGAAGCTGCTATTTCCTTTATTGAAAAGGGTACAGATCGCCGGGCAATGATTACCTCCTTTGACAAGCTAAAAGAAAGCATGAAAGGTAAAACCGGAACGACCATTATAGCATAAGCAATTTCACATATTAAGCTACAAGTATGTTCATGTAAAAAGGGGAGAACAAAAGATGTCACAAAATGAAAAGCACAAAATTCTAGTTGTCAGTCACTGTTTTTTAAATGAGGCTGTTAAACTGAAACATCCAGACAAAATTACACAAGCGGAAGATCGCGTATCCAGACGTTCTTTTCTAAAAAAATTAATTGCTGAAGGTGTAGAACTTATTCAGCTTCCATGCCCCGAAGTTATCATATATGGTACAAATAGATGGGAACATTCCCTTTCTCAATTTGATACTCCTTTTTTTCGACAGGAAGCTCGTAAAATGCTTCTTCCCATTGTGATGCAATTAGAAGAGTATACCAAGTATCCTGATCGCTTTGAGTTACTTGGAATTCTAGGGGTAGATGGAAGTCCAAGCTGTGGTATTAATTTCACTTACGATAGTGACTGGGGTGGCGAAATAAATAGTCAGCTTCCATCAAATTTACAAAATACCACATTAAAAAAGATTTCAAAGCCCGGTGTGTTTATGTCGGTACTAAAAGAATTATTATTAGAAAGACATTTAGCTATGTATCAATATTCACTGGAAACTTATCCCAATAAAACCACTAATAAATCTTTGGATTTTTTAAGTATTCCCGGTGTTGCTTCTGGACAAGTAAGAACTGTTCCAGGTCCACCCAAGAGTAGGTTTGCATTAAAAAAAGAATCCTTTAAGAATGATGGAACAACATCTGGAAAAGGATTGGATATTCTTTAATACAAATGGCAGAGATTGCTTTTTCAATCTCTGCCATTTGTAAAAGTATAAAATCACCTAGAACATATACGTTCATCTAAACCATTGTCTAAGATATATTCATAAACCGTTTTAGGAACCAAGTGCCGCCATTCTTCCTCTTGTCGAATATATTCCCTAATCATTTGTCCAGTCGTTCCTACCTCTTCGATTGTTTTACGCCATAATATTTCTACTTGTAATCCAAGTGCAATCAAAGTCTTTTGCTTTTCTTCTCCCCAAGCATCTGTAATACTTAGGTAATACATCGCGTCTTTGGGTACATAATTTAAAAGGTACTCTGGTGTATCAATTGGAAATGGAACAAATTCAAATTCTTCTCTTTTCACACCAAAATCAATCAATGCATCATGAATCATAACCATTCTTTCATAATAAGTAAATGGATTGGCTTCTCTGGTAGTTCTGTATTCGTCATTTACACTTTCCCTTATATACCTGTTATCTGGGCTGGCAATTCCAATCACAAGCTTTTTACAACGCATCTTCGCTGCCAGTACATATTCCAAATGCTTCAAATGAAAGATTTGAAACCTGCCATATACAACTCCTAACTCAACCATTTTTTGCCTTTCCAGTCTCATGACTACTTGCTTTACCTGTTTATTTCACCTTAATTGGATGTAAATTTTTAAGAGAAATATCTAAAATAGGTGCCGAATGAGTTAATGCTCCACTAGACACAAAATCCACACCAACTTCTGCAATTTCCTTTAAACGTTCCCTTGTCACATTTCCGGAGCACTCCGTCAATGCTCTTCCATTTATAATTGTAATAGCAGTTCTCATAGTTTCACAATTCATGTTGTCCAGCATAATAATATCTGCCCCTGCTTCAACCGCTTCTATCACCATCTCAAGATTTTCTACTTCTACTTCTATCTTTCTTACAAATGGAGCATATTCTTTAGCCATTTTTACAGCTTGCGCAACCCCACCAGCAGCGCCAATATGATTGTCCTTTAACATCACACCATCGGATAAATTATATCTATGATTAAATCCTCCTCCTACCGTAACTGCATATTTCTCAAAAATACGCATATTAGGAGTTGTCTTCCTTGTATCTAACAGCTTCGTATGGTAGTCAGCTAATATTTCTACACAGCTTCTTGTATACGTCGCAATACCACTCATTCTTTGCAAATAGTTAAGAGCGGTTCTCTCTCCAGACAAAAGACATCGAATGTCGCCACTTAGTGTTCCAATTAGACATCCTTTGGTAATTCGATCGCCTTCTTTATAAGAAGTCTCAAATGTTATTGTATCATCTAATAGTGTAAATACACGATGAAAGATCTCAAGGCCACAAATAATTCCATCTTCCTTACCTATTAACTGTACTTCACCCTTCATGGGTTGTCTCATGACTGCATTTGTAGATACATCTTCGCTAGTAATGTCTTCTTTTAACGCAAGTCGAATATATTCGTCTATATTTATTTTAAATGTTACACCACTTATCATAAAATTTCTCATCCTTCCTCTTGATTTCATTTAGAAGCAGCCTCTTATTCTCTGCATCCCAAGCTTTCAGATTCTGGTACTTTTCATATTCTACACTTATTTTTTTAATTTCCGTCTTACCTTGGATTATTTCAATGCTTTTTGCCGCATTTTTTGCAAAAACCAAACTTTCTAAGAGGGAATTACTTGCCAGTCTATTTGCACCATGTACACCATTACAAGCCGTTTCACCTACTGCATAAAGAGATTTCATGGAGGTTTCACCATTTACATTAGTTGTAATTCCTCCCATTAAATAATGCTGTGCCGGAGTTACCGGTATACAATCGGTTGTCACATCATATCCTTCTTCTAAACATCGCTCATAGATATGTGGAAAATGTGTCAGAATTTTTTCCTTTGGAATCTGTGTTAAATTCAAATATACATAGTCCGTTCCATACTTTTCCATTTCTTTTCTAATCGCATCTGCAACAATATCTCGTGGTAATAATTCATCCACAAAGCGTTCTTTATCCTCATTTAAAAGAATTGCACCCTCTCCTCGTACCGATTCTGAAATCAAGAATTTACGTCCCGGTTTTTTTGAATAAAGTACGGTTGGGTGAATCTGTATATAATGAATATTATCCATACAGATTTTATGACGCAATGCCAACGAAAAACTATCTCCTGTAATATGTGGAAAATTTGTTGAATTTTGGAACAGGCCACCCAAACCTCCTGTAGCCAAGACAACCTGCTTTGCATAACATGCCGCAATCTTGTCTTCTTTAGATATCACAATACCAGAGCACTCTTCATCCGCAATGATCAAATCTAACATTCTAGTCTTTTCCCACATAATAATATTATTTCTTTTCTTCACTTCCTGTAGAAGCTTTGATACAATTTCTTTTCCTGTGATATCTTGGTGATGAAGAATTCGAAATGTGGAATGCCCACCTTCTCTAGTATATTCCAAATCACCATTTTTTCCACGATCAAATTCTACTCCATATCTTTGAAGATCTTTCACAATATCTGATGAAGTATGAATCATTTCCGCCACTGACTGTGGATTATTTTCATATCTGCCTGCTTTCATTGTATCATTATAATAAGATTCATAATCATCCGGCCCTAATAAAGTAGCAATTCCTCCTTGTGCCAGATAAGAGTCACTTTCCTCTAATTCTTCCTTTGTCACCATCAAAATACTATATTCTGTTGGAAGTGATAGAGCTGTATACAATCCTGCAATTCCCGTTCCCACTATGATTACATCATATTCATTTGCCTGCATTTGACTTCCCTCTTTACTTTGCTAATTCCAACATACGGATTAAGGAAGCATTTGCTGCTATCCTTTCTTCCTCTCCGATTTCCACCTTTGGTTCCATATTCTTTAAGCACTCAACCACCTTATTTAAAGTGATTTTTTTCATATTTGGGCAAAACGGACCTTGTTCCACTGAATAGAAAGTCTTATCTGGATTTTTCTGCTTTAACTCATAAAGTACTCCCATTTCCGTACAAATCAAGAATTCCTTTGACCTGCTTTTCGTTGCATATTCAATAATCCCAGATGTACTTCCAACGTAATCAGCTAACTTTAGTATTCCCATCTTGCATTCTGGATGAGCTAGAACCTCTGCATGTGGTTTCGCTGCCTTCGCTTTCTCTACATTTTCTTCCGTAATACTTGTATGAACATGACAAAATCCGTCATTAAAAATAAATTCTTTTTCTGGAACCTGTGTAGCAACATACCGTCCCAAATTTTCATCCGGAATAAAATAAATATAATGATTTGGAAGTTTTTTAACAATTCTCACTGCATTTGAGCTAGTCACACATACGTCTGCATATCGTTTCAACTCTGCTGTAGAATTAATATAACACACCACTGCTAAATCCTTATATTGTTCTTTCATCTTTTGGATGGTCTTTGGATCCGCCATATGAGCCATCGGACAGTCTGCATCCGCATCTGGAAGAAGAATAGTTTTTTCTGGATTTAATATTTTAGCACTTTCTCCCATAAAACTTACTCCGGCAAAACAAATCGTCTTTTGAGAAACTTCTGTGGCAAGTTTACTTAAATAATAGGAGTCCCCTATATAATCAGCTATTTCCTGCACATCATCATCGACATAATAATGAGCTAAAATAACTGCATCTTTCTCTTTTTTCAACTGTGCAATTTTCGTTTTTAAGTCTTCCATACTCTTTTCTCCTATTAATAACTCCTTCTGTTTTCCCTGAATTTTTCACCTAGTTTTGAACTATACTATGCCATGAAAGTGCCCTTTTGTCAACTCTTCTAGCTATTATCCAAGTACATTCCAAGGTACAATTTATCAGGCTTCTTACAATCTACCGTTCACATTGACTTAACACGCGAATAAGGGCATTCCCGCTGCAATGAAATCTATCTTTCTTTTCATTACTTTGAAATGTCCCTACTTTTCATTCTTTATGGTAATCGATTAAATCTAACTTGAATATATGCCTTAATTGCCTCTCCTGTTTTGTCAAATCCCAACTGACTACTGTCTAAACACAGATTATAATTTCTTGCATCTTCCCATTCATTTCCAGTATAATACCGATAAAAGTCACCACGATATTTATCAGTCTTTGCAACAAATCTTTCTAACTCCTTTCCTTTTAATGCAACTCTTTCTCCTGCCCTTGCAAGACAATATTCCTTGGGTGCATGAACAAAAACACTGACAACATTTTCGTAATTTTTTAACACAAATTCTCCGCAATGACCAATAATGACACAAGATTCTTTCGCTGCCAAATCTTTTATAACCTTTGCCTGATAAAAAAACAAATTCTCGGTTGATACAAAATTCCCCTTGTCAGGTGTAATTAACTGGCCATTATAAATATGCTTAGAAATACCAAAAATGGTTCCATTTTTAAGTTTTTCATCTGCCTGATTAAATAGCTCTTCGCTAATTCCACTTTCATCCGATGCCATACGTAATATCTCACGTCCATAACAAGGGATAGAAAGTTCCTTGGCCAATGCTTCTCCAATAGTTTTACCACCACTTCCAAATTGTCTTGCAATTGTAATTACAATATGTTCCATATGATATCCTCCTACTCTCCAAGATACGCTTTTTTGATTGAGTCATCATTCATCAATTCTTTTGCATTCCCTTCCAGTACGATATTACCAGTTTCCAATACATATGCTCTATCTGCAATGGAAAGAGCCTTCTTTGCATTCTGTTCTACCAATAAAACAGTAGTTCCACTTGCACGAACTTCCTGAATAATATTAAATATTTCATTCACAAAAATAGGTGACAAGCCCATAGAAGGTTCATCCATCAAAATAATCTTTGGATGAGACATAAGTGCACGTCCCATAGCAAGCATCTGTTGTTCCCCACCACTTAACGTTCCTGATAACTGCCCTTTACGTTCCTCAAGCCTCGGAAACCTTTTGTATACCATTTCTAAGGTTTCTTCAATCTCCGTTTTATCTTTTCTCGTATAGGCACCTAATTTCAAATTTTCGTAAACTGATAGTTGGGCAAATACCCTTCGTCCTTCTGGAACATGTGCCATTCCTAGTGATACGATCTTATGAGCCGGTGTTTTGGTAATATCTTTTCCTTCAAACTCAATTTTACCACATTTAGGCTGTATAAGTCCAGTAACCGTATGTAAAATTGTTGTTTTTCCTGCTCCATTTGCACCAATTAAAGCAATGACCTCTCCTTCTTCCACTTCAAAAGAAATTCCTTTGATTGCCTGGATTACTCCGTAGTACACCTGCATATCTGTAACCTTTAACATGGACATTGTAATCCACCTCCTATTCGCCTAAGTATGCTGTAATAACTTGTGGTTCATTTAAAACACTGCTGGTTTCACCCTGAGCTAACACTTGGCCGAAATTCAATACCGTCAATTTCTCACAAATACCTGCCACTAGCTTCATATCATGCTCAATCAGTAAAATGGTCATGTTAAACTCCTTACGCACAAACTGAATTGTATCCATCAATTCTTTCGTTTCGTTAGGGTTCATTCCAGCAGCTGGTTCATCTAGCAGCAAAAGCTTTGGATCCGTAGCTAATGCTCTTGCTATCTCAAGTTTTCTTTGCTTACCATATGGTAAATTGGAAGCTAAATAATCACATTCCTTATCTAAATCAAATACCTTAAGCAAATTCATTGCTTTTTCGTTCATGGCTTTTTCTACCTTATAATATCTAGGCAAACGTAAAATACCTTCCACCGTAGAATAGGTATTCCCATTATGAAGGCCAGCTTTTACATTATCAAGCACGGATAATTCTTTAAACAAACGAATATTTTGAAAAGTTCTTGCAATGCCTGCTTTATTTATTTCAATGGTTCGTTTTCTTGTAATATCATGTCCATCCAAATAGATCGTTCCTGAATTTGGTTGGTAAACACCTGTAAGCAGATTAAAAATTGTTGTCTTTCCTGCTCCATTTGGTCCAATCAATCCATACAACTCACCCTGTTCAATCGTAACATCAAAATTATCTACCGCTCTTAGTCCACCGAAGGAAATTCCCAAGTTCTTTACTTCTAATATAGCCATCTTAGTTTGCCTCCTTCGCTTCTTTTCGTTTGACAAATAATTTCTTCCATGAATACTTACTCCGGAATTCCTGTGCTTTCGGACTCCAGTTAAAGAGCATCATTACAATCAATACAATCGCATAAATCAGCATACGATAATCATTTAATCCTCGCAGTAGTTCTGGCAATAACGTTAATAGAACTGCCGCAATAATAGAACCACGCATATTTCCAATTCCACCCAATACTACAAATACTAAAATCATAATTGACATATTATATCCAAAATTCTTTGGCAATGCCGTAAGGGTTGCTAAGTTATGAGCATATAAGACACCGGCCATTCCCGCTAATCCTGCTGAAATAGAAAATGCCATTAATTTATATTTTGTGATGTTAATTCCGATGGATTCTGCAGCAATACGATTATCACGAATAGACATAATCGCTCGACCAGATCTAGAGTTTATTAAATTCAAGACAACGAATAATGTAATTAAAATTAAGATTATACCTATGGTAAAGGTTGCATCCTTAGGTGTCCCGGATATGCCTTGGGGTCCATTAATCAGAATTTTTCCTCCCTCTTCCAGCTTTAGAGACATAGAGTCTTTCATGGAGAAATGAAATCCTTTTGCATCTTTTCCAACATACATTACATTCACAACATTTTTAATGATTTCTCCAAAAGCAAGCGTTACAATTGCAAGATAATCACCACGAAGACGCAGTACCGGAATGCCAATGATAATCCCACAAAGTGTAGCCACTATTGCACCCAATATAATTGCAATGAGAAAACGCACTCCATCTGGAAGTATACCCTGAGTACATTTGGAGAAAAATGCTCCTGTAAACGCTCCAACACACATAAACCCTGCGTGTCCCAAGCTTAATTCACCCAAAATACCTACGGTTAAGTTCAACGAAATCGCAAGGATAACGTAAATACACAATGGAACCAAAAGACCTTGCATCAGACTGCTGATACTCTCCGACCATACAAGTCCCTGCACAACAATATAAGCCAAAATCACCAATGTGTATGTCACAAAATTACTTTTTGTTGTTTTACTTATTGTTTTTTTCATCTATGCCACCTACACTTTCTCTCTGATTTTCTTACCAAGAATGCCGGTAGGTTTTACCAAAAGTACAATAATCAAAACACCAAATACTATAGCATCCGATAACTGTGAAGAAATATATGCTTTGGAAAAGATTTCAATTACTCCCAATAAAATCCCTCCAATCATTGCTCCAGGAATCGATCCAATCCCTCCAAACACAGCTGCCACAAAGGCTTTAATTCCAGGCATGGAACCTGTATAAGGACTAAGTGTTGGATATGCAGAACATAATAGCACTCCTGCAATTGCGGCTAATGCAGAACCAATAGCAAATGTAAGTGCGATGGTTCCATTTACATTAACACCCATTAATTGTGCTGCCCCTTTATCTTCCGATACTGCAAGCATTGCCTGCCCTGATTTTGTCTTTTTTATAAAAACAGACAAAAGAATCATAATTATGATTCCCGATAAAATCGTTACAACTGTCTCACCTGTGATCGTCAATTTCCCACTGGCTAGTACAATAGAAGGTACGGTAATGACAGATGTAAAGGATTTAGGGTTTGCACCAAAAATCAGCAATGCAACATTTTGAAGTAAGTAACTGACACCAATAGCGGTAATCAACACCGCTAGAGGAGAGGCCCCTCGAAGTGGTTTATATGCCACCTTTTCAATGGTTACTCCCAGTAGGGTACAAACAACAATTGCAATTAATATACCCACATATGGGGGGACTCCCATAGAACCGGTTGCAGTAAATACCATAAACCCACCAATCATAATTACATCACCATGGGCAAAATTCAACATTTTAGCAATCCCGTACACCATGGTATATCCAAGCGCGATCATGGCGTACACGCTGCCAAGACTGATACCATTTATTAAATATGATATAAAACTCATAGGACACCTCTCTCATTTCAGACTAATACAGAGGGTCACCTAATCAGGCGGCCCTCTGTAAGAATCAAATTTTACATAAAACTACATTCCCTTGTAAGCACCATCTGTAATCTGAACTGCCTTTGGAGATTTATTCGGTTCTCCGTCAGCTGTCCATGTAATTCCTTCTGTTCCACCAGTCAATCCCATTACGGTAATTGATGTCATACCTTTTTTTGCAGCTTCACAAATTTCGGAACTATCCATATCTGGAGTTACTTTTTCTGCTTCAAATGCTGCTTTCATTGCATACATCCCATCGTAAGCATCTGCTGCAAATTGATTTGGAACATCTCCATATGTATCTTTATATGTTTTCACAAACTTTTGTGTTGCTTCATCTTGCGCATCTGCTGCAAATGGAGTTAATAACATCAATCCTTCAGCCAAAGTGGTATCAAAGTTTTCAACAGTAAGGATTCCATCTAACCCATCACAACCGAAGAATTTTGCATCATAACCTATTTTTTTTGCCTGACCAAGAATCAAAGCAGCTTCGGTATAATAGATTGGTAAGAACACCAATTCTGCGCCTGCATCCTTCGCCTTTTGAATCTGTGTTGAAAAGTCCTTATTATTATCTGCTGTAAACGCTTCTGCTGCAACAATATCAAATCCTTGGTTCTTTGCTTCTGATGAAAATTTTTCATAAATTCCTGCTGAATATACGTCGGAACTATCATAAATTACTGCTACTTTCTTAGCAAGTCCATTTTTCCCAATATACTCTGCAGATGCACTTCCCTGATTTGGATCGGAGAAACATACACGGAATGCATTATCCCCTTCCACACATTGAACTGCTGAACCTGAAGGTGTTAAAAGGAACATATTATCTGCTGTGGCTTCATTTACTACTGCAACACATGGTGTAGATGTTACAGTTCCAAGTAATGCCTGCATGCCCCAATCCTTTAAGGTATTGTAAGCATTCACTGCTTTTTCTGCATCGTGTTCATCATCCTGAAAATTCATTTCTACCTTAGAACCATTGATGCCGCCTGCTGTATTAATTTCTTCCACTGCAAGCTCCATTGCATTTTTTACTGCCTGACCATAAATAGCAGCTCCCCCTGTAAGAGGTCCAATTCCACCAATTTTAAATACGGTTCCATCAGCACTTGATTTTGATTCACTTTTTTCTTTTGCACCGCAACCTGCTAACGAAGTAGCTACTAACATACAAACTAATAGCATACTTATTACTTTTCGACTTTTTTTCATTTACTTTCCTCCTCATTTATCATGTATTAATCTTGAAACCATAATACCGCGCAATCCATCCCTTGTCAAGGCTTTTTAGATTGCGCTCTGTTTTTTATAAATACAATATGTTTTTTTTACATTTTCAAACTAAATAATGTAGTATTTCTTCACTTCCTCCCAAATATCTTTTGCTATTTCTTGAGGACTTTGATTCCCATCTATTATAATGACTGTTTCACTATTTTTTAATTTTTCAAAAGCTTCCAAATATTTTTCACGAACAGAAACCAATCTGGATTTCTTTTCAAACAGCTCTTGCTGAAATCTATTCTTGGCAATTCGTTCCATGGCTATATCCGGAGCAACATCAATAAAAATATTGACCGTTGGACGCAATATGTTACTGCTTTGCTCATTGGCATTGATAACCCATTCCATTGGCATATCAACCCCATGATAAGCATAAGAAGAAAAATAATAACGATCTGAAACAACTGAAATTCCTTCTTCTATTTTGGCTGCAATACCATTGATATCATTTAATAAATGATCCAATCGGTCCGCCACAAATAAAGCTGCAATGACTTTATTATCCGTTTTAATTCTTCCCATCATAATTTGATGAATCAAAGAGCCAATGGGCGAATCTGTTGGTTCCATTGTCGCATAACAAGGTATATTTTCTTCTTTCATCTTTTCAATTAGCAATTGAACCTGTGTACTTTTTCCGCTTCCATCAATCCCCTCAAGTGCAACAAATGGGCCTTTTTTTCTTTGTACTTGTTTATTACTCATTTTCGATACCATTTAAACCTTTCCTGATACTCTTTCTTTTTTTATTCTATCATGCATCCCTTGCATTCTGCAATTCCTTTCCATTGGGAACTTTAGAATCTCAAGCAAAATATCTATACTTCTATATTAACATATAGTATACTTCAATTATGGTTGCTTGTCACATTACTATTTTCATCTCACTTGAAAGGAGAATCTTTTATGGAACAAGAATTATTATTAGCAAAAAATACACCCGGTGCTATTATACTGGATGTCAGAAATGTAGATGAGTATGAAAAGGGACATATCCCCGGAAGTACAAATATTCCAATCAGTAAAATCACAGGAGTTGAAACAATCATACAGGATAAAAGCACTCCGCTCTTTGTCTATTGTTTAAGCGGTTCTAGAAGCAAACGTGCATGCAGCTTCTTACAAAAGGTTGGCTATACTCAAGTTAAAAATATTGGTGGCATATCTGATTATAAAGGTGAAATAGAACGATAATCTTACAGACTATAGGAAGAAGCGCAGTACCGCTGTCAGTCCTACACTGTATAGAAAAATCGACATTGGCTTACCTAATACAATAATAGATAGAAAAGTAGATAGCTTCATTTCCGTGGTTCCTGCTAAATAACAAAGCAAATCATCCGGTGCTACAGGCATGAAAATCAGAACAGCGAATACTGTTTGAAAACCATTTCCATTGTTTAGCTTTTTTTCATATTTTTTTATTTGCTTCAGTGAAAACAACTTGTCAATGATTGGTTTTCCATATTTTTTTGCAATTATAAAGTTGAACGTAGAGCCAATACAAATACTGATATAATTGAATAGGAAACCCCATCCGGGCCCCCAAATCACTATACCCGCCGCACAACCCAGTGCGCCGGGTATAATTGGAAAAATAACCTGCAATATTTGTATCAACATAAAAATTAAGGGTGCTAATAATCCAAATTGATTCAGAAATATTTTCAGATTTTCTCGGGATGTAAACAATCCTTTCTTGCTGCCCATTAAAAATAAGGCACATAATAATACCCCTCCAATAACTGTACAAATATTTTTAACATGTTTCCCCATATCCTTGTTCATACACATGCTCCTTTATGTTCTCTTGCTGCAAGACTTGACAATATATAAGATGCATTTTTGTCCCCATACTACAGGTAATTTCCCTGGGGGCCTGAAGAAGATTGATTTGGTGACTACAAGGCAGTCCATATTCTAATATCATCTGTATATAATATTGAAACTCTGTTTCCGTTCGGTATAAAAGCCCATTTTCCCCATGAATTACCACACCCTTTAAACAATCGTCTGCCCGGCCTACAATAGGCAGTCCATTCATCATTGCCTCATAATAAGTAAGCCCTTGGGTTTCACTAATCGATGCACCCACAAAAACATCTGCTGACTGATAAATAGCATTCATATGTTCATGTGCTATCATGCCTGCAAAAACAACCTGCTCCTCTATCCCCAGTTGTCTTACTAAAGCTTCCAGTTTTCCCTTATGAGGACCATCCCCAACAATTAAAAAAATGACATTTTTTTCTTCTTTCAACAGATGAGAAAAGAACAACAATAACTCTTCCATATTTTTTTCCTGTGCTAGTCTTCCAGCTGTCAATATTAGTTTCTGATTCTTTGATATTCCAAAAGTTTTTCTGATTGCCTCTCTTTGACTGTCTGTTATTTTGTGGAAATCTAAACTCTGAAAAGTTGTTGGTATTACTTCAATTGGTTGTTTTACGCTATAACCCCGCAATACTTGCTTCACCTTATTGGTGGGTGCAATAATGACCTGTACTTGTTTAAGAATTTTACGTGTTGCCCAAGTTTCAAGACAATGACCCAGTCTCTTATTTTTAATTAAATAATTCATGTAATACTGATATAAGGTGTGATAAGTGTGTACCATGGGAATATGAAGTTCTTTTGCTATTGATTTTGCAAACCGAAAGGTAGAAAATTCATTTTGAGTATGTATGATATCTGGATGCCAATCTATAATTTCTTGAAAATATGTAGATTTCATGTGAATAGAAGCACGAAGTTCTGGATAGATTCCTACCGAAAAAGAACCAAGATAGTATATATTTCCCTCTTTCCTATCATGCTGGTCCGTAGATAAAGCTAAAAGCTTAACTTCATGACCAGCTTCTTCTAATTGTTTGATTAATTGTTCTATTGCAATGACCACTCCATTTATTAATGGTTTATACACATCCGTTGTGATTAAGATTTTCATTGTTGTTCTTCACTCCCATCTTTACGCTGTTCTCTTTTACCACTTGTGTATAGAAATCATCCCAAAGGCCTGCAATAAAATGTTTACTATAATGATCCTTGCATTCTCTAGACTGAAAACTCCATATTTCCTTCATTTCCTGACTCTTTTCCATCTCCTTTATAATGCGATAGAACTCACTGTTGGTTTTCCCATATAAATAATAATTTTGAAATACTTCTCTATATTGTGTCAAATCTCTTAATAAAACCGGAATTTTACATGCCATTGCCTCTAAAATTGCCATTGGAAACAATTCATCATAAGAAGGTAAGAAGAATAAATTTGCCATATTGTATAAGCTTCTCATTTCTTCTCGCTTTACAATCCCAGTAAACCTTACATTCTTTGGTGGATGCTTCATAATATTCTTAAGTTCTTGATAGCCCTTTGTAATTCTTCCAAATGAAAAACCACCCACCCAAATAAACTGTGTATCCGGCATACTTTTAGCTATTTCTATGAAATCAGCTACACCTTTACGTACTTGAACTTGTCCTACCCCAAGTACAACGAACTGATTTGATTTTATTCCATATTTTTCTTTTGTTTGAGCAACCACCTGTGTATGTTCTTGATAAAATTCAGATTCATCCACATAATTAGGGATATAATGAATCTTTGGTGCCTTCACTCCTGCTTCTCTTAGTTCTTTTATAAAACAAGGATTTACCACAACTAGATAATCCATGGAATTATAAAATCGAATCACATACCGATAAAACACTCCTCTTAATACTCTTGGTAATTTTATACTATCCTCTAGTGTTCTTGGCAAAAAATGCACATAACAAACACCTAATCCAATGCCCATTTTCTGTAATATTTTATGCTCCATATAGTAACTTGGATTAATCGTATGATAATGATAGATATCTGACTTTTCTCTTCTGTTAATATATACTTGTATTTTATTCTGCAAATTCCTTTTTACTAATTCCACCTGATCGGTATAACAAGAACCTACACCCTGCCCTTGAATGGCAGTTGCACTAGAACGCATATTTACTGTTATCATGCTATGACCTTTCCCTTCTGTTTTACAATATTACTTTCTACGTTATTTAGTATATTTTGCAAACCTTACAGCCCTGGCAACAATATATAAACTTTTTCTAAATTCAAAAAGAACCAGCGGTCCATTTTCAAATGTGACTGCTGGTTCTTTTCTTTAAGAAACGGAAAATCGATAGCCGGCTCCCCATACTGTTTCAATATAATGAGGATTCGATGTATCTGTTTCTATTTTATCTCGTATACGATTTACATGAACTGTTACCGTTGAAGTTTCTCCCATAGCATCCATTCCCCAAATGCGATCAAAAAGCTTTTCCTTAGAAAACACAATATTAGGATGAGACGCCATAAATAGCAGCAGTTCAAATTCTTTGTTAGTTAGGGTGATTTCTTTTTCACGTATGAATACACGACGTGAAAGTGTATAAATTTTCAAATCATGAAGCTCAATACATTCCTCCGAAGGAGCCTTGATTTTCTGCAAAAGTCTTTCATGTATATGTATATGAGCCTTCACCCTTGCCACTAATTCCGTTGGACTAAATGGCTTTACAATATAATCATCTGCCCCTAAGCCTAATCCTCTGATTTTATCTATATCTGTCTTTCTTGCTGTAACCATGATCACCGGTATGTCTTGTTCTTTTCTAATCTCTCTGCAAATTTCGAATCCATTTGCCCCAGGAAGCATAACGTCTAAAAGCAGTAAATCAAAATCCTCTTCCTTTGATCTATTCATTCCTTCTAAACCATCTGATGCAATTTCTACTTTAAAATCACTGGCTTCTAAATAATCTCTTTCTAATTCTGCAATTAAACGATCATCTTCTACAATTAATATCTTTTTCATTTCATTTCCTCCACGTATAATGGTAATGTAATAATCATCTCAAGCCCTTCGTGATTCAATGCTTGTATCGTACCATGATGCCTCTCTATAATTTGCTTTGCAATGGACAGACCAAGACCGCTTCCTTTACCCGGTGTAGTTCTTGATTGATCACCACGATAGAAACTGACAAAAATATGTGTCAATTCCTTTTGTGGGACTCCCGGTCCATCATCTTTCACTTTAATTTCCAAATTATTTTCTATGTTATTCAAAATAATCCAAATAGTAGATTGCGTAGTAATACGATATTTCGCACTATTCTCAAAGAAATTAATAAATACCCTGTTCATTTCCTGCACATCTATCTTAACAGATGTATGGACCGCCTCGTTTTGAAGAATAAAATGTATCTTTTTTCTTTTAGCCTCTTCTCTATATTGTTCTATCAGATCCTCTAAATAAGCAGACATATCTGTCTGTTCTAATTGAAAAGAAAATTCCTTGTTTTCTAACATAGCAAAAGTGGACAGACTCTCCACTAGAGCCTCCATATCCGCTGCCCGAATATGAATGGCCTCACAATAGCGATTTCTTTTTTCTAAAGTATCTGCAATACCATCCTGTAATCCCTCCACATAGCCCTTAATTGAAGTAAGTGGTGTGCGTAAATCATGAGAAATTCCTGCAATCAATTCTTTTCGATAAATTTCATATGCCAATCTAGTATCTACCGACTCCTTTAAATGCTTCCTCATTTCATCAAAATCATCGCATACCTCTCCAAATTCATCATTCTTTTCATATGGAATCTCAAAATCCAAGTTTCCCTCTCTGATTTCTTTGGTACCGTTTTGCAAAATATTCAAAGGTTTTAATACCATCCGTGATATCCAATGAGATAAAATCGCATTGGTAGCCACCACAACTATTAAAATAAATAAAATAAAAAATGCTGCAAAAGATAGAATATACTTATGTACGTAAGATTCACTATCCAATGAACTTAATGAACTATTCAAACAAACTGCAGTAATCGCATATTCTTCTTGATTCCCATGAAAAGTACTTTTTACAATGGAACATTCTCCATCTCCCAAGGAAAGACTTTGTATCTCCTCATAAGATTTCCCTAGAATCTCCTGAATCTTTGCCTTGTCATTTTTATTCAAGCTATTAAATAAAATATCATTTCCCACTTTAATCTGAAAGTTATATCCCATTGCATTTAGTTCATTTTCCAGTTTTAACATTTTCTTTGTTTTTTCTAAAGTTACACCGTCCTTCTTTACTGTATCATCCCCATATTCCAGCCATTCTCTTTTGGTTAATTCATCTTTATATGCATAAATAAGACTCTGTGCAGAATAAACTCCGTTTTCATCTTTATACATTTCCTCTAAAGAATCCAAATAACGATAACCCCGGGTTTTCAAAGCCACAGTTCCCACAATCATGGATAGAACTACAGGTATTGCAATCATTAATATATTTGAGATTATCAATTTCTTTTTTATTGTCATAGACCTGTCCTCATCTTTAATCAAAGCAGATATTCAAAATCGGCTTTGACACTTCCTCATAACCTCAATGCCGCTATGGCATTGATTAAGACGTTAAATTAAAAAACATCCCTAAAAAGGGAGGATGCCAAGCGGCAAACCGCTTGGCATGTATTATGAAAAAGTTTATTCCAAATAGTATAAAAATACTAGTCAACTGTCTTTCATTCGATACATTTATTATATGTTAGAGAAATGAAGAAATAATGTTAAACACATGAAAGTTCTTTTAATGATAAATGAACAAAATATGAACATTTTCTCTTTATTTTCTGTATGCAAAATCAGGAAGACCCTCTTTCATTGGGACCTTAATTGTTCCCTGAATAAAAGGTCTTGCATATTCTATAAATTCTGCTCCAATATCAGAACCATCTTTGATAATCCACTCTGCAGGAACTCCTTTTTCTTCATTACAAATTCTATTTACATCTGCTGTTGTACAGGTTATTTTGTAAGGTGTGCTGCTTTCTCTTACAAACGCTATCATTTTACCTGTTTCACCAGCTAGCGCCGCATGAACGCCATATATACCAGCTTGAATGGCCTCTTCCAGATCCGTTTTAGAAAGACAGGAGGATGAACACCTTTGACTTACATTTAATTCCACTGACCGTACTTTTACACCCAGTCTTTCCTTTACTAAATTTTCCAAATATTTCCCAGAACCAGTTAACATCTTATGTCCAAAACTATCTACTCCTACTTCGCTTGCTAATTCACAGATAAAAGTTCCTTTTCCATCATTAATTCCTTCTGAAATGCAAACCACTAGATTTGGTGTTGTTTCCAGCTCCTTACGAACTTTTTCTATAAATTGCTCTTGATCAAATGCAGCCTCTGGAAGGTAGATCAAAATAGGATTATCTTGTTCAAACTTTCTTGCCAAAACACTAGCAGCCGTTAACCATCCAGCATGACGCCCCATAATTTCTACTATGGTTACTGATTTCTTGTTATCGTATACCGAAGCATCCATTCCGATTTCACGTACTGTAGTCGCTACATATTTTGCGGCACTTCCAAAGCCTGGTGTATGATCTGTTTCTACTAAATCATTATCAATCGTCTTAGGAATTCCTATAAATCTAATATCATGATTCTGTTTTCGGGCATAGCAAGATAACTTACTTACCGTATCCATGGAATCATTACCTCCGATATAAAAAAAATAGCCTATATTTATTTCTTCAAATTTTCGGAATAATTCCTGATAGACTTGATCTTCCAAATCTTTCGGAAGTTTATATCTACATGAACCCAAGTAAGCACCTGGAGTTGTTTTCATTAATTCTAGCTCTCCTGATTTTTCAACCACTTCCATATCTATAAAATGATTATTTAAGAACCCTTCTATTCCATTAACCATTCCATATACAGTTCCAATATGATCCTTTTGTTTCAGGCTTTCAGATACCACTCCATACAAACTTCCATTAATGACAGCAGTTGGTCCTCCTGATTGTCCTATAATTATATTTTTCAACTTTATTCCTCCTCTTCATTCATTTCCATACTTACTATAACGGAATTATATGGAATTTACAATATATGAGTTGGAAAATCCTTCAAAATAGATTATACTATAGTAATCGAGATTAGTTAAAGGGGAAAACCATATGAAATATATATCTTTTGTAGTTCCATGTTATAACTCCGAAGCTTATATGGAACATGCAATTGAATCGATTTTAACCGGCGGAGAAGATGTTGAAATCCTCATTGTAAATGATGGTTCAAAAGATAGCACTGGTGAAATTGCAAAAAAATACCAGCAAAAATTCCCAACTATAATAAAAGCCATTGATAAAGAAAATGGTGGTCATGGTGATGCTGTAAACACAGGATTAAAATATGCAACTGGATTGTATTTTAAAGTAGTAGACAGCGATGATTGGGTAGAGGAAGCATCACTGCAAAAGATATTAGCTACGCTGCATCGCTTAACAAAGGACGGAACTCCTGTGGATATGATGATATCTAATTATGTATATGAAAAAATAGGTGTTACTCAAAAAGCTGTAATCAATTACCACAATGTACTCCCACAAAATACTATTATAAGCTGGAAGGAAATTGGTCGCTTTCACATTGGTCAGTATATCCTGATGCATTCTGTGATTTATCGTACTGAATTGCTTAAAATATGCAAACTCGAATTACCAAAACATACCTTCTATGTTGATAACATCTATGTCTATTATCCGCTTCCACATGTAACTTCTATTTATTATTTAGACGTGAATTTCTATAGATATTTTATTGGCAGAGAAGACCAGTCTGTCAATGAAAAAAACATGATTGCGCGCGTAGACCAACAACTGTTTGTTACGAAACAAATGATTGATATGTATTCTTTACGAAAAATTTCAAATAAAAAATTAAGAAATTATATGATCAATTATTTAGCAATTATGATGACTGTTTCTTCTATTATTCTTATACGTTCCAAGATTCCAGAAAATCTTAAAAAGAAAAAAGATTTATGGAAATATCTGAAAAGCAGGGATTATCGAGTATATTGGAAAATCCGATACAGCATCTTAGGTCACACTATGAACCTTCCGGGAAAATCCGGACGTAAAATATCAATTATGGCCTATAAGGTTGCACGACGATTATTTGGATTTAACTAAGTACGATAAGATAACGTATATTCTAATAGCCATATCACATACTATACTTAAGAAAGTAAAAAAGGAGTATGTGATATGGCTATTAATTTAAAAGAAAGTGAAACAAAAGAAAATCTAATGAAAGCTTTTGCAGGCGAGAGTCAGGCAAGAAACCGATATACCTTTGCTGCTGAGGAAGCAAAGAAACAAAATCTTTACTCTATTGGCCAAATTTTTCTATATACCGGGGAACAGGAACGGGCACATGGTGCTAGATATTATCAATTATTAACAACTTTATCAGGTCAGACTATTGATATTTGTGCCAGCTATCCTGTAGATGACCAAATGGATATTCTTACCATACTCAAACAATCCCGGCACAATGAATTCCATGAGTATGAGGAAATATATCAACAATTTGGGGATATTGCAAAAGAAGAAGGTTTTCTTGAAGTAGCATCTGCATTTTATCAGATTGCTGAAATTGAAAAGTGCCACGGAAATCGATTTGCAATAATTGCGCAAATGTTAGAAAATGGAACTTATTTTGCTCGTCCCAAGGAACATAAATGGATGTGTACGAATTGTGGACACATTCATGAGGGGCGCCAGGTTCCAGGTGTCTGCCCTGCCTGCCATCACAACAAAGGATTTTTTATTCCCATAGAACTTGCACCTTATCAAAATCATTAAAATATGAACAGTCAAAAAATAGAAAATCTTTTGAATTTATCACTGGATGCATCTACAGCAGAACGTGAGAAGTCCCTAGAATTAGATGTGGGATACTCTCCTATTGACCAAAAATGGGATGTAATTGTGAAATATTCCGGACAATTAAATTTTCCTTCTGAATCAGAGATACAGGTTGTCAAACTTCAAAATGAGTATGCAATTATTACAATTAAAGAAACGCTTCTTCCCTTTCTCACCCAGATTCCACAAGTTGAGTATATTGAAAAACCCAAAAGATTATTCTTTGAAGTAGCCAATGCAAGACGGGTATCTTGTATAACCTCTGTTCAGACCACTCGTCTTTCCCTGTTGGGGAAAGGCGTACTGGTAGCCATCCTAGATTCTGGTATTGACTATACGAATTCCGATTTCCGCAATGCAGATGGAACGACTCGTATCCGCAACTTATGGGATCAAACAATTCCTGGGGATCCTCCATCCGATTACATAATTGGAACTGAATATACACAATCACAACTAAATACTGCCTTATCTAAATCTACTAGATTCCAACGAATGCAGCTGGTTCCTAGCATAGATGTCTCTGGGCACGGGACAGCAGTTGCTGGGATTGCAGCAGGGAATGGCAATGAAAGCAACAAAGAATATGTGGGTGTAGCTCCAGAAAGCGAATTATTAATTGTAAAGCTTGGCAGCCCACGGAAAGACGGTTTCCCACGTACTACCGAATTGATGCAGGCTTTAGATTATGTAGTTAAAAAGGCTTTAGAATATCAGCTTCCCATTGCCGTAAATATTAGTTTTGGAAATACCTATGGTTCCCATGATGGTACCAGTTTGTTAGAACGTTTTATCGATGATCTTTCTAACTTTTGGAAAAGTGTTATTTGCATTGGTACCGGAAATGAAGCAGACAGTTCCGGTCATACTTCCGGAATATTAAAAGAAAATCAAGAAGACATTATTTCCCTTGCAATTCAAGAACGAGAACCGACCATTAATGTACAAATTTGGAAATCATATAGTGATATCATAGATATCTCACTTATCACACCTTCCGGAGCTCGTATAGGGCCTATTCAAGAAGTATTGGGCTCTCAGCGATTTCTTGTAGGGGATACAGAGTTATTACTCTATTATGGAAAGCCAAGCCCCTACAGCCCTGCTCAAGAAATATTTATTGACTTTCTTCCTAGAACTTCCTATATTACAAACGGTGAATGGCGAATTATTTTAACTCCTCGAAAAATAGTAACTGGTAAATATCAGCTATGGCTTCCCAGTGCCGGAGTTCTCAATATTGGAACTGGATTCTCTTTTCCCACGCCCTACACGACTCTCACCATACCATCTACTGCTCAAAGGGTTATTTCCGTTGGTGCATATGATGCGCTTACTTTTACTTACGGAAATTTCTCTGGCAGAGGAAGCATAGGGACTGGCTTTTTACAAAAACCCGACTTAACTGCTCCAGGTGTAAATATAATTGCTCCAAGGGTGGGTGGTGGATACGCATCCTTCACCGGAACATCATTTGCAACTCCCATGGTAACAGGCAGTGCAGCTTTATTAATGGAGTGGGGAATTGTCAACGGAAATGATATGTATTTGTATGGGGAAAAAGTAAAAGCATATCTAAGACGTGGGGCGAAAGAACTTCCGGGTTTTGACCGCTACCCAAATCCCCAGGTTGGATATGGCGCATTATGTGTGAAAGATTCATTACCAATTTGATCTACTCCCACCTTCAATTCTTAAATATTTACCCTGAAAATCACAAAAAAAAGCACTCTCAAATGAGTACTTTTTTTATAATAAATTAACTTTTATAACGTGCGCGAGAAGATTCGAACTCCCGGCCTTCTGGTCCGTAGCCAGACGCTCTATCCAGCTGAGCTACGCGCACAAACACGGATAATACGGATACCATACATCATAATCAGATAGAAATAATAATCAATTAGTTATATGGCAACAAACGTCATTTTACAATATTTTTGGTTACTTGTCAATACGTTTTTGTAAATCTATGGATTTTTCTAGTTCTAACAACTCTTCTTTTTCCTCTTCGTCCTTAACGTGTTTCAAAAAATCCGCTTCGTTATCTTTCATTCTAGGAATAAAACGACTAATTATTGTATTTTTTCCTCTTGATTTTACATAGAAAAATCCAATAACTGAAAATATGATAGCACCAACAAAATTAACTAATAAGTCTTTCATGGTATCCACTAATCCAATATCTAAATATCCTTTCAACCCAAGTTCGTGTCCATTTACTATTACCGTTTTAATGTGTTCCAGTTTAATTGGTATATTCTGACCTGTTGGGTTTAGTTTCACAGATTGAATACTATGAATAATGGTATCTTTTTGCATATCCATATGAAAAAAGCTGTCCATGCCAAATTCAAAGAATTCCCATATAACACCAATAGACATAGAAAAGCAAAAAGCTACCACTGCCATAAAAATTGGAGAAAGTTTAAATTGAATTTTCTCATTTCCGTTTAATAAATCTACTAATGAAAACCCGATTGCTGCCGCTAAGAATCCATTTATAGTGTGAAGTACGGTATCCCAAATTGGAATTTTTACATAGAAAGAACTGATTTCACCTAAAATTTCTGCTGCAAATATAAATATAAGAATAAAAATTTCTAGCACTGTTGGCAATTCAATTTTAAATTCCATTTGAATAAAACTGGGTACGACTAATAATAGTAATGTTAAAATACACAAAAATACATTTTCAAAATTACCGTTTAAAGTCTCTAAAATTAATGTAAGAATAACTGCTGCTCTTAGAACCAAAAAAACTATAAATGAACTTTTGTGCTCTTTCATTTCCATTCTAAGGGCTTTTCCCATCTGTCTGAATTTCTTTCTTATTTTTCCCATTCTTACACCTTTCACAAATAACATTATCGATATTTTAGCATAATCCTGATGTAATATCAATTCCCCGATTCAATTGCGTTACTTATTAAATTGTGCTACAGTATTTTTAACTTGATATGGATGTGTATGGTCTATTTATATGGAGGTTTATAAATGACAAATTTTTTCAATTTATGGTGGGTACAGGTATTATTATATTTATTTTTTTCCGTCATCTTTACCCAATGTTTTAAAATAACAACTAAGACATCAAGAAGCGATGGGGCTCTTACGGTATTACTTGAAATTATCTGTGGATTATCCATGCTCTTTTTTGTTCCTTGTTTTGAAATGAAGTGGTCCACCGATATTCGAGTGTATTTACTTACTGGTTTAGCTATTGTTTTTTATTGTATAAAGGATCGTCTTATTACAACAGTTAGAAAGAATTTAGAAGCCTCTAGTGTAAATATACTAGAACAGGTAAACAATGTTTTTCTTGTTGTATTTGGTCTTATTATATTTAAAGAGCCCTTTCTTTTGAATAAAATTATAGGTGCAAGTCTGATTATTATCAGTAATATTATTATATTTTATCAAAAAGGTGCCTTTCACTTTAATATAAATATATTGCTGGGAGTTATTGCAAACTTGGCATTTTCAGTTGCTTTATGTGTAAATATAGGTTTGTCAAGTCAATTTAATATTGGTATTTATGAAATGACTCTCCTTCTAATACCCGCCTTATTAATCAGTATTTTCGAGAAAATCAAACCATCTGAAATCTTATTAGAGCTGAAAATTGGAAATAAACCAGCAATTTTCATCACTGGTTTATCATGGTCTCTTATCATTATGACACAGCTTCGTGCACTTCAATTAGGCTCCATTACAACTGTTGCTCCTTTATGCGCGGTTTCTGTCATTTTAAATGTTTTTGCCGGCTATATCTTTCTACAAGAACGTTCTGGTTTATTTCGCAAAATGGTCGCTGCATTTATGATTATATTTAGTATCATACTAATAAAATAAATTTATTACTGATAAATATAAAATGAATTTTTACCATGTCCTTTTGCATAATAAAGTGCTTGATCTGCCTTTTCAAATAATGCTGAATAGGTAACCCCATCTTTTGGAAATAGTGCCACTCCAATACTACAAGTGATATGAATAGATTCTCCCTGCCCAAAATCTTTGTTATTAATTTTATTGCACAGGCGCTCCATTTTATTTTGTAATGCTGCCATGCTATCTACATGTTTCATAAGAACAGCAAATTCATCACCACCAATACGGCCTACAATATCATATTCTCTAAATTGCGCCTTGAGTTCGGCCGATAATTCAATAATAACATGGTCACCCATACGATGCCCTCTAGTATCATTAACCTCCTTAAAATTATCAATATCTACAATAAAAAAAGCATGCTGTTGTTCTGTATGAATATCTTCTTTAAATGTGCTTGTCACTAATTGTTCTGTTGTCTGCTTATTATATAACCCTGTCATAAATTCTTTTTGTACACTGTCTAAAAGCACAAATTCCCGCCTTTTTTCTTTATCTATATTTTTTCTATATGCAATCATACGAATTGATTTATCTGAATTCCAAAAGAATAGACGGGCAGTTATTTTCATCCACTTATATATTTCTCCATTCTCTGAAATCATAAAATCATAACTCCAATTTGTAATACCATTCTTATAATCTTCAAGAATCTTTTGAGGCGAAAATATATCCATATATTCCTGCCTATATTCTTCTTTAATTTGTTTATTAGCCATGTAACTTAACGCTTGATCATAAGAAGTATCTCCTGAAATTCCTAAACTTTCAAAATATTTTTTAGTACTTTCACCACCTGCACAATTATGAGTGATATCAAATTCAAAAATATTTTCATATAGACCTTGAGTGGCTTCATATAAAAGATTCTGATATTCCAACTCTTGTGATACGGTCAGCTTGATTATTTGTGAATTATATCTTTTAATTACTTTGGTAATTGTAATTAAAACAAGAATTATAATAGATAAAATAATCATTATATTGCGGTATAGCTGCATATTCAATCGTTGACTCATTGCTGATGTATCGTGCTCTATAACAAGATGCCACTTTAAATTTGGTTCATACTGGCTAATGACATATCCATCTTGCTGATTCGTTGAATACCAAAAGTCCTTGGGGTTTTCTTTATTTTCTAAAATATCCTGTTTTTTTCCTGCATATGCAACAGAATCAAATAAATTTGTATTTTCATAACCTGTTTTAGATGACGAAATTTGAATCTCACCATTTTTATCAATTAAATATGGATGAACACCATATTTATCTTCATAACCCTTTAAAAGTTCCTGTAATGAATCCACCTTCATACCGACGCCAACGATTCCTATAATGTCACCATTCTCATTCTTGATTTTACAATTTACAAAAACCGTTATTGTGTTCGCTTCGGTAGCTTCATCGTTGTCCACATTTAATGAGTATTCTTCGTTACTTTTTAAGAAATCATAATACCAATTATTTTCAGCATTATCTGATATAAGTATCCTATCTATTCCATTAAAATGATAGTATCGATTGGTATATGTAGATACCAAAAAAACGGAATCATATGAATATTTTTCTCGGTAACCATCTAAGTAATGCTGCATTTCAACTAAATATGCTTCATTTGTTAAATTGTCCTTCTCCCCTGACAGAAAATTTTTTAACAGACTATCATTTGCCATTGTAAGAGATACATTGACCGGCTGTGAAAAAATGGATGCTATGTCATTATATATGCCCGATGAAACCAACATAGATACCCTCTCAACATCTTCTTCATAAATTCCTACATTAGAATTATAGCTGATGATAGATGTAAATGTAAACCCAATGATAATAATGGTGCACACCAATATATTGGTTGTAAATAATATTTTATTCTTTATTTTCATTAACCCCTCACCCTCGTCTTACTTTATTTCCACTTATACTCCCGCGTATATTGTACCATTTATTTAATTAAACAACTACTATTTACTTATGATATACTTATTTCACAAAAAAAGTTTCCAACATCATTGTTAGAAACTTTGTTATCTATATCTATTTACATATATTATGATTACAATCTTCCATTTTATTACACGTAAATGCTGTACTTCCTACATTACTTTCCACACTATATTCCATCGGAATTTGAATACAAATGCACTGTGTAATAACAAAATCACAACCACACTCACAATTAGAATTTTGGCATTGCCTTACTGTTATTGTTGGTTCTCCATAACAATCTGCTATAAGCTCTCCAACCTCTGCACATGGCTTGATTCTAATAGGTACACTCACTTTCGTATATTGAGAAAGTATGTTGGTACATGTTTGATTTTCAGTTCCACAAATGCAGTCTCCCTGCATACAGCCACTCATTATTGTTCACCTTCTCTTTCGACCACTTCAATTGTTCGTACTGGCACGATGGGATTTGAAACCATGGCACATTCCGTACAAATATCTTCTGAAGCAGCTTTATTGCATGAAACAAATGTATCACCAACTGTGGCTGTTGCGCCAAATACGACTGGTATAGCTACACAAATATCCTGACTAATTGTAAAAGAACACGATCCATTTTTTACTCCTCCACAAGTATTTTTCCCTGGCATTACAACTGGGCTGCCACAGCATTTCGTTACAGTAACACCTGTCTCAGCAAATGGTGTTACTGTAACTGGTACACAAATAGAAGCCGATTGATATCCAACTGCCGGACATGTTTGATCCTCTTTAAAAATTTGTGCTATATTTTCAGCCATATAATTACTCCTTTAGAATTGAACACTGATATAAGTTTTCTTTTTTTATAATATGCCATAATAATATATTTGTTATTTTTTAAAATCATATTATCTTTATGAAGCATGTAATAAGAGTTCTGAAATGAATAAACCCACTTCCTTCTACCAAGAAATGGGTTCTTTTACTTTTAAAGCTTATACATTATAAATACATTTTTAATTTTTCTGCATTTTCTTCTTCAATCTCTAATAATTTCTTCATCAAATCCACAATATCTTTTTCTGCAATTTTTTCATATTCCTTGATTTTCTTTGTTGCATCAATAATTCCCATATTGCTTCCCTGTACTAACATTTCTGCAATATGACTCACTGATTTGTCAGTTAATGTTTTCATATTAATCATTATATAAGCACTCATCGTTTCAAACATGCTAATGGACTGCTCATCATACCCATTTTCATGTAGCATATCTTTTGCTTTCTCATGAATAGTTTTATATTCCTTCCTTTGTTTTTCCAACTGTTTATTCATATCCACATTGTCTACAATCTCAATTAATTGGTTTAAAGTTGTTACTCCCATTTGAGTATTCTGATAAATAAAATTTAACATTTCTGCATTCTGGTTCATTTTGCATATTTCCTTTCTGTAAATAATATTTTTAGGTATTTACAAAATTCTGCGATCCTTGACTTTAAGGCTTTTGCTATAAAAAGAATAAGAATATCTCATGGGTACGTTATTAATTAAATGGTAGAAAATAACTTGTTTTAATCAAGACATTCTTTTGAATTTATAATTAAGTTTTGTAGTTACCTATATAATATTTAGTTTATCTATATTTACAATATCTATACAATATAAGCTACATTAACCGCTACATTTGTATATCCGCTGCTTCTGCTGTAATCCTGTGCTTCATCTATTACCAGCAGATTAAACCCTTCTCCTAAGCCACCTTTTGATAATCTTGTTCGGAACTCTGCTCTTGCATCGCTATCTTTAACATAAATAGCTTCCCGACCTGTTGCTTTTATTGATTTGTATTTGATGTTTGCTTTATCCAAAAGTATACACAACCTCTCCCATGCCGCATGGGATGTTGTTGTCCTGTGTGCGGTGTGGAGAATCCTCTCCCCTTGCATTATTCCATATAATTCTCGCATTATAACAATTTCATTTTTCCCATTTCTACACGGTACGGAATAACCAAATTTAGTGTGCACCCACAATCCTTCATTGTTTACGGCTAGTATGTCATACGTTAATAGCTCCTGCCATTCCTGTGCTGTTCTTCCCGTTGAATTATATATATCTATAGATTCTTGTCCTCGCGTCAATTCATAAGGCAAAATCACGGATTGAGTAGGCAATTGGCTCCCTTTCCTCGTTTCCGCCATGTTTTCCTCCGTATCTGTATTTGTTTCACAAAAAACCACCGTTATTAACGGTGGTTTTTCATTTCCTTTTATTATAATGTTATTCTTAGCATTTTTTCCATGACATCCATTTCTGTTAATGCCTTATTTTTATCAATAAAAGCAATCATCTGCTCTTTTTGTTCCTTTGATTTTAGCATACAAAATACGTGCTTAATGAATTCTTTTTTCTTTGCAACACTAGAGAGTCTTCCAATTACCATTTTATCAATCTCATTTATTTCTGTTGTTATTCCCATTATTCCCACTTTCTCCAATCTGCTCCAAACATCTCCGTCAACACTTCATTTACAATATCATCTGTTTGTTCTATTGCTTCTTTTTGAATTATTTTGTACTGATTGTGCCCTTTATTGATAGCTGTATATCTATGATCGCCAATGGGTCTGTGTACGATGCTTTGCTCTTTTTCATCCATTGTTAAGTTATTATCTAACTCTTCATAGATATATTCTTTCTCTTTCTGTGAAAGAGGAAGTTCCTTGTATTTGTTCCATAACTCAATTGCTCTTGTTCGTTCTTCTGGCGACATTTTGGCAGTCCTTCTATGAACGTCTTTCATCGGTTCGCGCCTTAGCGGTTTTTCTAATCCAAATACTTTTCTTGCTTCTATTTTATCATTTCCTCTATCGTTTGACCACTTTTTTGACCAAACATTTTGTGTTTTCCCATTTTTTGGGTCGTAATTAACCTTGCATCTACAATTGCCATGTCTTCTGTATACGTCCTTCGGTACATCTGGGTATGTGTATGTTCCTGCAACTTCTGCGCACCAATCGCAACATTTTGAACTCGATACCCCTACTATTTGTGGTTCCATCCCTGCTTTCCATTGAAATTCAGCATTTTCTCTTATTGAATCGTCTATAATGCCTTGTGCAAAAGTTATTACAGGTTCAACCAGCACCCATTCCACATCTTTATATTAATCTTTTGTTCCTGTTCTTTTAAAAAATCCTTTAATTCCTTTTCAGTCATATCACATCACCAATCTTTACATCTAATACAGTAGATATTCTGTTCCCTGTACCAAGTAAATAATTTTCAAATACCCACATTCCATACAATAATACAGAAATGCCCTTAATGACCTCAAATAAGAGTTTCATGTTATCTCATTGATATTTCCCTTATCTCTAAGCCAAAGGATATAATTATCCATTATATCAATCGTCACAGCATCAATCATTGTATCCTTATTAGCAAATTCATAAAAGTGTACCAATTTTCCCTTGTAAGATTTAATGGAGTTTTCTGTTAGATTCTTAACTCTGCATTTACGAACAAATAGTTGAAATGCATCATCAATAGTAAGATTTGTTTTCTTTGACATTTTGATTTTTTCCATAGTCATTACCTCGCTTTCAGTGAATAGAACCCACAAGTTTCTGCTAAGTAATCCTACGAATAATTTTAGGTATGAAAAAAGGAACTTACCACGAATAATGTAGTAAATTCCTTAGTAATGCCGGCGACCGGAATCGAACCGGTACGGGAAGTTAATCCCACAGGATTTTAAGTCCTGGGCGTCTGCCAGTTCCGCCACGCCGGCATTTGTCATAATTAATATGACGAGTGGGACCTATAGGGCTCGAACCTATGACCCTCTGCTTGTAAGGCAGATGCTCTCCCAGCTGAGCTAAGATCCCTGAGATATTGAATTACATATTGAAGTCTTTCTTCTCTATGTCTAAATAAATTATACATTACATTCAACTAAATACATCAAATTCTAATGTAAACGACCCGGAAGGGACTCGAACCCTCGACCTCCGCCGTGACAGGGCGGCGCTCTAACCAACTGAGCCACCAGGCCTTGCTATACTTCATAATTTTTTAATGGACCTTCGGGGACTCGAACCCAGGACCGATCGGTTATGAGCCGATTGCTCTAACCAACTGAGCTAAAGGTCCAAATTAAATGATACTTTGATGCCGATTAAACTTATCTTTTCAAAGTCAAAGCCGACAATCGGACTTGAACCGATAACCTGCTGATTACAAATCAGCTGCTCTGCCAATTGAGCCATGTCGGCAAATATCTCATACCATTTTAAATGACTCCTACGGGAATTGAACCCGTGTTACCGCCGTGAAAGGGCGATGTCTTAACCGCTTGACCAAGGAGCCTCGTTAGTAAAACTCAACTCCCCAAGTTGGACTCGAACCAACGACAACTCGGTTAACAGCCGA
>JAVXHY010000002.1:0-101008 GCA_036656615.1 Lachnospiraceae bacterium
CTTAGAACTTCCCAGCTTTCGCTGCTTCCTCAATGGAAACAGCTACAGCTACCGTAGCTCCCACCATTGGATTATTCCCCATACCAATAAGTCCCATCATCTCTACATGGGCAGGAACAGAGGAGGAACCAGCAAATTGTGCATCACTGTGCATACGTCCCATGGTATCTGTCATGCCATAAGAAGCAGGTCCTGCTGCCATATTATCAGGGTGAAGAGTACGTCCTGTACCACCTCCGGATGCTACAGAGAAGTACTTCTTTCCCTGCTCAATACATTCTTTTTTATAAGTACCTGCTACTGGATGTTGGAATCTTGTTGGATTTGTGGAATTACCTGTAATGGATACATCCACACCCTCTTTATGCATAATTGCAACTCCTTCTGTTACATCGTTTGCTCCATAGCAGTTTACTTTAGCACGAAGTCCTGAGGAATATGGCTTTCTGAATATTTCTTTCACTTCCCCTGTATGATAGTTCATTTCCGTTTCTACATAAGTAAATCCATTGATTCTAGAGATAATTTGTGCAGCATCCTTTCCCAGCCCGTTTAAAATAACGCGTAAAGGATGTTGACGTACTTTATTTGCCTTTTCTGCAATCCCAATAGCACCTTCTGCTGCTGCAAAAGATTCATGTCCAGCTAAGAAAGCAAAACAATCCGTCTCTTCTTCTAACAACATCTTTCCTAAATTTCCATGTCCCAAGCCAACTTTACGCTGATCTGCTACAGAACCTGGAATACAGAATGCCTGAAGACCTTCTCCAATGGCTGCGGCTGCATCTGCTGCTCTTTTACAGTCTTTTTTTATTGCAATGGCTGCACCCACTATGTATGCCCAGCTTGCATTTTCAAAACAGATTGGCTGAATCCCTTTTACTTGATTATATACATCTAAACCGGCATCAGTTGTTATTTTCTGTGCTTCTTCGATAGAAGTAATTCCATAACTTTCCAGTACCGCTTCTATTTGTTTGATTCTTCTTTCATATGATTCAAATAAAGCCATGACTTATCCTCCTATTCTTTACGTGGGTCAATAATTTTAACAGCATCCGCAACACGTCCATACTGGCCTTTTGCTTTTTCCAATGCTGTATTTGCATCATCTCCAGCTTTAATGAAATCCATCATTTTACCGAAACTAATGAATTGATATCCGATAATGGTATCTTCTTCATCCAATGCAATACCAGTTACATACCCTTCTGCCATTTCCAAGTAACGAGGTCCTTTTTTTATGGTTCCATACATGGTCCCAATTTGTGAGCGAAGTCCCTTCCCTAAATCTTCAAGACCTGCACCAATAGGAAGCCCATCTTCTGAAAATGCGCTTTGAGTACGTCCATATACAATTTGTAAAAATAATTCTCTCATTGCTGTATTAATGGCATCGCATACTAAATCTGTATTTAATGCTTCTAAAATCGTTCTTCCTGGGAGAATTTCTGATGCCATAGCAGCAGAATGTGTCATACCAGAACAACCGATTGTCTCTATTAATGCCTCCTGAATAATACCCTCTTTGACATTTAAGGTTAATTTGCAAGTTCCCTGTTGTGGAGCACACCATCCAATACCATGTGTTAGTCCGGAAATATCAGTTACTTCTTTTGCCTTTACCCATTTTGCTTCTTCTGGGATGGGAGCAGCGCCATGATTCACGCCTTGAGCAACGGGGCACATCATTTCTACTTCATGTGAATAAATCATTTTATAACTCCTTTCAAGTATGGATACTTATGAGTTGCTTTGTTCATAAGATATGATTTCTAGCAGTATTTGATATATTTGTAACACTGCAGATGATTTCATTTTCTCACAGATTCATCTATTCGTCTATATGTTTCTTATATTTTTTGGAATTTCATGTAACAGTTCATTATAGACTACATGCTTAACATTTGTTCTATAGTATCAATCGCTTTATCAATATTACTATTGTCTTTTAGAATGTGGTATACAGTTTTCAGATAATTAATGCCAAAGTTTAGGAGCATTAACTCATCCATAAATAATAAGCCATCAATGGGTTGTTCTCTGTTATAGGCAAACACATTTCGTAATGCAATTCTTTGGTGATCCGTATCTTCATCCACACAAATAAACTGACCAATCGGAATTAATGTATTCATCCGATTCATCAGATAATTTGTATCTTCTTTGTTAAGCGTGATATCTTCTGTTTCAATTTCAGCATAAATCTGCATAATACCTAACACTTGAAAATCTTCTAATTTCATTGGCAGCATATTGATGCTAAAGACAGTCATATCTGCATCTTCTTTTGCTTCTTCATTATTTAAGAAAACACATAAGCAAGGAATCCCTATATCCTTTGTTGCTTCTATGTAGTGTGTTTCCAATGCATTTTCCTTAAAAAAATTCTGTAATTCTATTAAATCATTTCTTTCTTTCATGATGTTCCTCCCTTATGTTTGAGATAAAAGATTTTGATAGATGCCCAAACTATCCTTTGCTAATATTTTTCCTAGTTTTGTCATTTCATTTTGTGTTGCCTTTATTAAATACTTCATAGATACTTGATCTTGAAATCCTGCTGCTAAAAATGAAGCGGCCAATGCAATATTTTTAATATTCGCTCCTGAAAATTCAAATGTTTCTGCCATAAACATAAAATCTACATCATGATTTAATGGTAGTTTTTCCGGAAATACATGTTTCCAGATCTGGTAACGCTGTTCCAGATTTGGAAATGGAAATTCTACCATAAATTTAAATCGACGTTTAAATGCATCATCAAAATTCTGCATGAAATTAGTTGCTAAGATAATGATTCCTTCATACTCTTCTATTTTTTGTAGAAGATAAGAGGTATCTGCATTTGCATACTTATCATGAGAGTCATGTACTTCGGAACGTTTTCCAAATAAGGAATCTGCTTCGTCAAAAAAAAGAATACTCTGACTTCTCTTGATTTCTTCAAATATAACATCTAAGTTTTTTTGGGTTTCTCCAATGTATTTTGACATGACCGCGGACATATCTACTTTATATATTTCAAGCTGAAGACGATTGGCCATAACCTGTGCACCCATGGTTTTTCCTGTTCCAGGAGGACCATAAAATAACATAGATGTTCCTTTCCCATAGGCCATTTTACTATTAAAATCCCATTCATCATATACAAT
Source organism: Lachnospiraceae bacterium (assembly GCA_036656615.1). Classification (GTDB taxonomy): domain Bacteria; phylum Bacillota; class Clostridia; order Lachnospirales; family Lachnospiraceae; genus CAUPWF01. Next base: position 3,156 of record JAVXHY010000002.1, read on the forward strand.
ATGTTTCAGTTCAATCTGTCCACACGCCTGTCTTAACATATCTTTCTGCCGCTCGGGAAGTATTAGATCATCCCACTGATATTTTGCCAGAATAGGAGAAGCCAATTTCCCTAGACTGTGATTAATCTGGTTGCGACAAGCCTGATGCAGGATGGTATTTGTGATTTTGCCATCTTCTTCTAGTAAGGCTAAATTGTTTGCTTCTTTTATACTTTTTTCTATCGTTCCTCTTGTAAATATAAATTTAGAAGCAAGTGCTTCGGCACTAATATCTTCTTCTTTATTTAGTTGATCTAAGTAATGATGCCAAATGTAAATACGTTCTGTAATGGAAAGTTCTGGTATTAGTATCTGAAAAAAATTCATATTTTCTTTGTTATATTGAAAATGCCATTTTTCTTCTCCAAGGAAAAACACAATATGGCTTAATTGAAATACTTGTTCTATAAATTTTTGTATTTTTCCTGGATACTCTTTTTCCTGTTTACAATATAGATCAAATTGATCAAACGCTAACCAAGCTCTTTTAATATATGCTTCTTGACAAATGTTAAACAATATAGTTTCCCAATCAGGAGAAACTAGTAATCCTCTCATATCTACTAACATCAATATAACAGCTGTTTTGTTTGATATCTGAGTCAAGATTTCTTTTTTGCCACATCCTTCTTGGCCATACAAATAAAATAGTTGATTTTCATCTTGTGTTCTTTTGTTTATTATATTTGTAATTCTATCTGCAAAAGAGGTTCTCATAACATCAATTTGTTTGCCATCTGGAATTATATTCCTAGTTAATCTGTTTACATCTTTGTCTACTTTGCGGAAACTAAACATGAAGTCTGCTATATGTTCCTGTAGCTTTAAAGGAGCTGATAAATGCCCACGTTTTTCATTGCTGATTGGTATAAATAAATACTTCCATATATCTTCGCGTTCCACAGTTTCAATGAGAAGTTGTTTGCCTTTTATGGAATCAAGGGTATACATTTTTACACATAAATCTAATGTGGGATAATGACTATTTAAGTCATCAAGAAGAAAACCATAACATCTGTCAAATTCACGGTTTAATTCTATAGCAGCTGCCATCATCATACAATGTTTTTCAAAAGAAGACAATTGAAAAATATGAAATAAATATTCCAATGGAATGGGAATCCCCTGTTTGATAGATGCGGATGCTTTTTGTTCTATTATTTTTGCATATTTTTCTAATTGTTCCAATTGGACAGCATATTCCTTTTGATTTTCTTCCGAAAAATTTATTTCTGTAAGATTGTTTAATTCTTCCTGAAAGGTAGTCGTATCAAATATGTGACGAATGGAACCATTCTGGTTTATATGTACCGCATAAGTACAATATAAATCAATTTTCTGTTTTATCAATTCTTGTATATCCTGTAAATATAGTTCATTACTTTTGTAATATGAAATTTCTTTATCCATTATTTAAACCCCTCAGCGAGAACCTTAATAAAAGCTGATTCTGTTTTTACAGACATTAAACTACCCATTTTTACATCAAGTCCTGCAAAGAGCGTTACATCCATTTCTTCATAATCTGAAATCGCATTATTTATTTGCTCTTCTGAATTTGAGGAAGAGGTACTTGGAACGGAGGACTGTGAATTTGTAACTAACTGTTCTGCATTTTTGATGCTATCTGCTTTTTCAATCATTGTATTATATAATGTACTTGCTTTGTCCGAGATGTTCGACTTATTGTCTTCATTTTTTTTATCTTTAACCATTCCATAGATACTCATTCCAAAGTCACCTATAATATTGGCTGTATCAAAGGCATAAGCGGACCATTTTTTCCCCTCATTCTTATTTTCAGGATCGGAGAGTCGAAGTCCGTTAGAAATCAGACCACCTAGATTCATAGCTAATTTTACACCTTCCATACCAAATCCGCCTACTTCTAGTCCATATAAAGGGTCGCCAGCGGCATTTCGATTGCCTGGAAGAGATGCTTTATATTGTTTCAGCCGTTGCTGTCGATAACCCAGCCGTGCAAATCTATATATATTGGCAAATGACGATAAACCACCAACCACAATGCTGGCAATGGTTTTTCCTTTTTTTGAATTTTTGATTATTTCTTTTTCATTCTCACCACCCCACTGGCCCATACCTTTAAATAATAAATTGGTTATTTTCATCATTTGTTTTGCGCCTATATCTATATCATCAACAGCTTTATCTAATCGATTGATTTTTGAATCATTTTTTACATCTTTTAAATCTTTAATAATTTTGCTAACAGGTGAAACCAAACCACCTAATGCATCTGTGACCTCTACAAAATACATACTATCATCAATGATCATTTTTTCCGATGAATCTTTCCAATCTTTATTAGACAATCCAAGACCTACACTAATCTGATTTAATATTCCAAGACCACCTTTGACTAAATGAAATATTTTTGACGCTTTTTTTGTTTTATTTAATATATTTTGATGAGATGTTTTTTTGGCTAATTGAGCTTGTTCTTCTGGTAGTAGGTCACTTGTTTCCTTTCCATGTACTTCTTTTGCTTGTGCTAATGCTTTGCCAACATTTGTCTTCCTATATGCTTTGAGCTTCTTTTGATTGTATTGACTGAAATCTATCTGTTGCTCCTCATTAAGCTGGGTTTCCTCTAAGCTGGGCTGTGGATCCACATTAGGCTGGGACTCCACGTTAGGCTGTGGCCCTACACTAGGCTGTGGCCCTACACTAGGCTGTGGCCCTACGCTAGGCTGTGGAGCTACGTTAGGCTGTGGTTCCATGCCAGGCTGTGGCTCTGCAATTTCCAGAGCATCTTTGGAAAGCTTCTCTTTTTCTTGCTTAGATCTTACAGGAGGATTGACATCTTGGTCGTTTTGCTTTATTTGTTTGTTCTTTTCTTCTGCTGTAGCTGTTTTTTCCTCCGTTAGAGCTTTGTTTTGATTTTTTACTTCTTCTACATCCATTCCTGGTCCACCCATATGAATCACCTCTAATCTAAAATGTTTCTAACATGGTTTCAATATCAGACGTATCTTCTACTTTGTAATATAAATCACATAGATATAAGTATTCTTTTGCTGCTGAATCTTTACGATTTTCTTTTAATACATCAATAAATTTCAATCGTGCATCATAAAAATGTTTGGACATAAATAAATGGATACCCATTTCAAAATCCTCTTTTGTAACATCCTTTAGGAAAATAGCTTCTTCCGAATCCGCTTCGTATAAATCATATATTTTTTCTACTGTGTCTGTAGATGTACGATAAAAGTAACCTAATAATCTGATTTTATATTGATGTTCAAAACCTGATATTTCTTTAAGCAGTGAATAACTCACTAAAATATTTGCATAATATTTCAAACCTTTATCCTGCATATAATAATTAAAGTAAATATGTTCAGACATCATTTCTAGAAATTGTCTATTTTTATCTCCGATAATTCCAAGCTTTACCATACCTCTTGTAATACTAATTGCAAATCTTCCTGGAAATTTGTTCAATTCTTTTTTCATATTTACAGCACAATTCATCACATCCTTATGGTTATTTTCAAATATAGCAATTAATCCACCTTTTTCAAATCGTTCAACTACACCATCATATTTCTGAACAATGGGGATTAAATCATCTAAAACATCATTCACCATTTTAAATATTTCATCTGCAGACATTTTTCTTACATCTTCATCAAAATCAGAAAACTTAATATTTAAGATAGTCAAATCCGTAGAAGTCAGATCGCCGATATTCACCTCTGTGATTGACTCTCGCTGTAATAATTGAAACATTCTAAAAGGAACAAATTTATAATATCCTTCCGTAACCTTCCTCATGTCTTCTAAGCTTGTTCCAATGCTTCCTGACATTCGGTTGAATACTTGGGTGATTTCAGATATCTCATCATTGCCTCGGACGTTCAAAGTAACCCCTAATTTTCCATTAGAAATAGCAATGGCTGACTGTTTGAGTTTCTTTAAAGGTGCTAAAGAATGTGTGATAAGAATAAATATAATTAAACCAAGCAATATAAATATAGCTATTATACAAAGATACACTTCGTTTATAAATGTCTTTGCTTCCTGTTGTACAATGGATTCCGGCATTCCAATTTCCAAAAGTCCCACTGTTTGATTATCAATAGTAATCGGTACAAATAATGATAGTCTTCTATCTTTATGATTCTGGTAGGGTCTGATAACAATTTGTTTGTTTTTCACCGATTTATTCATAATAGATTCTGTCTTTTTATCAAATAAATAAGAGATAGGAGTTCCCATAACGCCTTCAGCAGAATATAATACCTTTAAATCTTGTTGGTTATCTACAATATAGAGACTACGATAGGTAGCATCCGAAACTGGAATTGGTTTTTTGCCATTGGAATATTCTTGTTGCACACTACCTGCTTCATAGTTATACATCATACCTTTTACCATATTATTGTATAATTCATCTCCTTGCCAGCTGTAGAGATTTCGACTTTCTATATCTTGTAAATTAATGTCTTTGATATAATCAAAAGATACTTTGTCTGTAATTTCCCGAGATATGGTATATAATTGTCGATACTTTGATGTTTTTAAATTTTCACGCATAATAGCAGTTACAATTAAATCAAGTATCAGGATGCTGATAACTAATGCACAAATCACCACACCCATAATTTTAAATGCGATTGGATGAATTCCATTTGAAATATATTTCACTGCATTTATGATTAAAAATAATAAGATAAGAGGAATCAAGCATTTCATTAAATCCTTTGCACAGCATCGTATCATTTCCATGGTAGAACAGGTCAATGTATTTAATACCATAATTTCCGAATCTTCATTTAATACTTTGCTTTCTATATCTTTTTCTTTATTAATTGGAGTTACTGTTCCTAATGTTACATTATAATTACAGAATGTTTGATCTTGTAGATTCATGAAAAAGAGGCTATCTTTTCCATTATCACCTACTTGCAAGAATTGTTTTTGTCTTAAAGATTCCGGAAGCTCGGTTGGTTGTCCATTTTTATGAAGGGTCAGATCTCCCAACATATTGATGTAGACACTTTCCCCCATTTCACTGTAGAAACAACGTTCATATCCATAATCATAATCCAGTTCAGTATTGTCTAGTTGTTCTAAAACACCATCTTTTTTTACACCATATATCCACATTTGATTATCATGGCTTGCACTAACAATTGCACGATTATCTTCTACCCGAATCAACTGGAAATTACATATACTATCAGTAGGTGCTTTTAAGTGAACCCATGGGATTAATTCACCTTTTTTAAAATCACATTTATATATAATATCTGTTTTTGTTTCTGAACTATCTGCATCACTTGCATTCACATGAACATATGCATTCCCTTTCCAATCAGAAATGCTTTTAATGCGATAAATGTTGCTATCATCAGAATTTTTAAGTGAAATTTCACGCAGAAATTTTTTTTGACGATTTGTTTTTATAATTTTTGTTTGTTCTTCATTACGATCTATAAAGTATATATTTTTTTCATCCGTGCAAGAGTCGACCATATAAGTAACATGATAGGTACGATTCGTAGCATAGCTTCTAGAAAGTACCAGAATAATAATGATGACTGATGCAATGATATATAGTTTGTTTCGTTTTATTATTTGCATTTTTTCATCCTTTCTGGTTATTATACCTGAATATTCATGCAGCCTGGATTTACAATTTGGATCATTCCGCCCCATGTACACATAAGTTTAGAACTATTTGTCAAAATGGGTTTATTTCCAATAAGTACTTGTGGATTACCAGGTAACCAAGGAGCTGTAATAGCTGGAATACAGGGCATTGGTGTAAGTACTCCAAGTGCAGCTGCTGTTGCAGCTGCTACAGTTGGGTTTGATAAAGACTGACACATTCCAAAAGGCAGAATGTTTACAAATGGTTTATTATCCATAATCGTTGCAATTGGTGTTTTTGATACGGTTCTTTCTATTGGCAATACCATCAATGGTGCTGGTGTCATTCCAAAGGTGCAATTGCATGTTGCGCCAGTACATACACAAAATCCCATGTTTTCTCCTTTTCTGCTAAAATGTAATATTTATCTTATTAAAGATATCTGCTCTAATTCAATTCCATTTTTTAGCGGGTGATAATAAGTTCCTTCAGCATCTACGATTACTTTAATGACTAAATATATTTTGGTTGTATTTTTTAAATATGTTGAGGAAAATGGAGTTTCAAGTTGATACAAATATTTTTCCGAATTGATAGTACTACAGATTCTTCCTACTTCACCAGTATGATTTTCATAATGCTCAATGTAAATCTGTTGTCCATCCAAATCTTCATTTCCAGTTTGATATAAAGCAATCTGACTATCGCCCTCATAATCAAACAATAATTTCAGATATGACCGTTCCTGCTTCACCACAAACAGTAACTCCTCTCCAGGTGTTCCTTTTCCACTTAAGCATTTAGTTCCAGCTGGTAATGGATATAATTTATTTGGTTTAATGCGAACTTTGACAATCGGATTCAATGCATCCAAATCAGATTGTTTTATAATCAAGTGATAGGTTGTATAAATAGGCGCTGATATGGTAATCTCCATCTGTTCTTTGTCTATTCCCATAAACAAATAATAACCATCTTCTTTTCGTACAGCTTTATGTATTAAATTAGCACGAATATCTAAGGGGCAAGAAGCCACATCATTTGTAAAATCATCAATCACAAATAGCGCTGCTGATAATGTATTTCGAATGGAACTCATAATGTCTCTTCCTCCATATCTAATAGGATTCTTCTTCGTTAACTGAAAACTCTGTTTCTACTACACGCTGTGCTACTTTACTTCTCAAAGATTCAATCAATATAGGGGATGCTTTGTAAAATAAGGAAAGTTTATAGGGTGAATTTGGAGCATTCCATATTCGGTATTTTTCTTCCAAAGAGAGCGATTGCATTTGCATTCTGATATTTATTCCTGTAGATTGCAATGTAGGCTTTAATGTTTCTGAATCTAATACTGCTGAATCCTTTAAAACTTGTATTACTTTCCCTAAAATACGCTGTTCTTCAGAATATTTAAATTTCATATCACCTGCCGAATAGGCTGTTATCATATAGGATAAGGATAAGCAGGTTGGTGGATATTTTTGCTTTCTGGCATTGATATGAAGCATATCTGTAATTTGTATTCCCTCATCGGTAGAAACATCGTAGAGATAGATACCAAGTACAGTATCTCCCTTTTCTCCGGGACTGCAAAGTGCGATGTGTTCCGGATTTAAAATTAAATCCGGAACCAATACCTCTTGTAACATTTCAACAATTGCATTTCCTACATCTGCTACGGCTGTATACTTCATTCTATTATCCTCCGTTAGGTTATGGAAGTCTATGGTATGGTTGCAATAATAGCAGTTACTGACGCCACAGAACTATCACGATTAACATCTACCCCAAAGTCTCTATTATTTATGGTATATCCATTTGGTGGAATGACACTTATAATATAATGTCCAAAATCAACATTTGGAAAAGCAGCATTTCCACTGGAAGTAGTCTGTATTTCCATGCCATTGCTTAACCGTACTGTAACACCTTGCATAGAATTTCCCTGATTATCACGTACAGTACAGAAAATATTTCCCTTACTTACGTCTACATTCTGTGCGTCTGTTACAAAAACTCCTTCTCTAAATTCTCCCTTTAGTTGAACAACACCTGTGGAAGGGATATATAAAATACCTTGACCGTGATATAGTCCATTTCTAAATTCTCCTTTATACAACATACTTCCATTTGTATATAAAGTTCCGGTTCCATAATATTTCCCGTTAATTAAGGCTCCGTCATATATCAAATCACCAGTTTGTGGATTGAATTGTTTCCCCATTCCATGATATACTCCATTATAAAATTCTCCTTCATATACAAGGGCTTTATTATTTGCAGCAAATTCCTTTCCTTTTCCAGTGCGCAATCCCGAACTAAAAGTACCATCATATATTACATTTCCAGTTGCTTCATCATATTCTTTTCCAATTCCGTCATACTTACCTTCTTTGAATACACCGTCAAAGGCCAGCTTTTCATTCTTATATAATCTTCCGGTTCCTTCAAATTGTCCTTTTACAAACGTACCATCATATATCTTTTTCCCACCTTCATATAATGTTCCTGTACCATCATATTTATCCTTTAAGAAGCTCCCATCATATTTTAATATTCCGGTCTCCTCATATTGAATTCCATTACCTTCACATTTTCCATCTATAAATTTACCTAAATATGAAACCTTCCCATTGGGATGAAAAAGAGTTCCTTTCCCTTCATATTGTCCTTCTGTAAATTGTCCTTCATATAGTGGTGTACCTTGCTCATTATTTAAAAGTCCATCTCCTTCATATTTGCCTTTGACAAAATCACCATCGTATTTTAGAATCATATTCTTCTTCACAATCGGTTTAATTGGTGCAACAGCGGGTGCAGGTGGTGCTTCTGGTGGGGTGGCATTTGGCTGTGTTTGAGCAGCTGCCTGCGCCGCCTGCGCTGCCGCTTGGGCTTGTGCTGCTGCTTGGGCTGACGCTTGAGCCGCTGCTTCAGCTGCAGGATCTTTTTTTTCGGTAAATTCTTTTCCTTGCCCATCATACTTTCCGTTAACAAATTCACCTTCAAATATTAGATTTCCATCGCCATCATTTAATTTTCCATCCCCCTCATATTCTTCATCAAGATTCATTCCGCCTTCATACAAAACAGTTCCATTATTATTCATTAATTTAACTTGTTTAATTCCGGGTTCTCCCTCGACAAATTTTCCAGAATAAATAACTTCTCCTGCTCCGTCATATAGTGTCCCCTCTCCGTTTCGTTTATCATTGGAAAATTCACCTTTATACTCTAATTTATCATTCAAAGAATATTCTTTACCCATGCCATCTTTCTTACCCTCTTTGTATGTACCTTCATAAGCTTTTTTTTCATTCTTATGATAGGCAATTCCTTTTCCATCAAATTGATTTTTGGAAAATCCGCCGGCATACTTCAATGTCCCATTTGTATAATACAACTGACCATCTCCTTCGTACATTTCCATTGCAAAATCGCCTTGGTATAAGAGGGCACCCTTCGGAGTATACAATTCTCCGGAGCCATTAATTCGTCCATTCTCCATTTTCCCTTTGTAAATAACTTGTCCTTTTTTATGATCTAATAATTTGACTTTACCGGTATAACCAATCATATCTTTTTCATTAACTACCATGGTCTTACAGAAAAATTTGGAAACAATCACGGGTTGTAAAAACTTCATATACAATAGGGGGACAATAATACAAAGGAGGATAATAATAATCACCATCCGTTTATAGGCATAATACTGTCCTACCGAAATATAGTCCTCCAAAGAAGAAGGCCCTGTACCTTTTTTCTTAGATGTTTTATTTATATCTGTCATAACACCAGAAATAAAAGTCTTCGGATTTGCCAGCCTCTTTATTTTTTTCCCAATAATTTCGAACGGCCTTGTAATAATTCTTTGAAGCCGTCTACCTGCAAAAGCAAGTGTATCCATTAATTTGTTCATGATATTACCTACCCTTATTTATTTAATTCCAATGTTCCAATGTAGTTAAATTTTATACCACCCGTATCATTTGGATTATGATAAAATAATAAATATAAAAGAGCTCCAACAATAACTAATAGAACTAAAACATTCCTTAATTTAGGCCAAATTTTGACAAAAAAAGCTATTATTTTATAGATTAAAGTTTGAGGCTTTAGTTCGCCTAATTCAGCTCGGCCATATAACAAATCAAATATTTCCACATAATATTTATATTCATAAACAATATATTCATAAAGTCCATATTCAATATCTTCAATAAATTCCGTGATTTCCTGCACACTTTTATTTTTAATTTCTTTTTTGAAAATCTGACGTAATAACTGTACCAGCCTTTTATGAACTAATGGTAATGTCAATTCATTAAATTGATTTATATGACTCAAGTGATAATTGAATTGAATATCAAGTGAATCTGTAATATATAAATTTTCCTCTTGTAATACTTCATAGAGTATTGGCATTGGCATATCAAGAAGAATGATATGCTGGTATAGATTTTTCACAAGAATTAATTTCTCCTGTATCGTATAGTGCTCATCTTCTAAAGCGTTCACTAATTGTGTTCCTTCAAAATATCTAAAAACAATAAAGAATTTTCCGTCTTGAGAAAAACAAGTTTCAAAATCTTCAAAAGAAGTAGCTTGTTTCATATCTAAAAATATAGGGACAATATTCTTCAGAATATCGCGGTTCTCTACACAAGTGATTTCATAAGATAGGTTACTTTCATTATCCGCCATATCTTTCGCAATATATGTACAACAATTTTTGTCTTCATAGCTTTTTCGAATAACTTCAAATTCTCTATCTACTGACTGAATAATCACAGGTTATCCCTCCCTTTTTATTTTTTTGCATCTCTTACCATAATGAATGTTGAACTTTTAAGTTCTGGATAATTCATACTTTCTACGGAAATCTCATAAACACCGGGAACATTTGGAGCTGTATACATTCCTTTTTGATTCATCATACCCATTTCATTTTCCTTTAATTTCCAGTTTAATCGATCATCTTGAAATCCTTCTAGTACTGCTTCAAAATAAATGGATTTTCCAACTTCTAAACTTGGCATATCTGGTTTTATTCTTATTTTTTTAACTCCACGTTCTTCTGTCTTTTCTTGTATTTTTTTTACAGCTGTCCAATAAATTTTAACAAATCGTTCTTCCGATGGTGCATTTAATTGCAAACCAATAACAAAAGTTCCTTTGCCGGATTGAAGTTTTGCAGCCATTTTAGCATTACAGCATTTTTTTTCATTTTCAAATATTTCATGGTCACCATATAAAACGGTGGTATCTTTTTCCATAGAGTCACACATACCCAAAGTAATGGATACATTACCAAGTCCTAATCCATGAGCTATTTCCTCTGAAAAATATTTCTGCCCTGTATTTCCACCCAGTCCTAAATCAAATACAATATATCCAGATGTGATTTTTTCATATTGTTTTACATCCGTGTCATTTGTACAAATCTTGTTCATATGTAGTAATTGTTTTTCATTAATTTCTTTTAAATGCTGTATTTCTTTTTCATCTTGTTTTAAAGTTGCTGTTAGAAGTTCATGATTATAAATATATTGATTAAATGGAACTGTGTCTATATGGTCAATTACGTAGGAACTTCCAGCATGTATAACCGAGAATTTCGCCAAATAAATACTCTGTTGGTAATTCTTTTTGGAGATTTCTTCCATAGCAGTTTCGTGATATTCCTGCTCAATTGCCTGCCCAACCTCTCCTTTTACAATGCCAATTTTCTGATGTACTCCTATGGCATCTGCCTTTACTACTTGATTTCCAATTTTCAAAATAAAAGTATCATTCATTACTTTGATTTCACCAAAATCTGCTTTGACGTCCATAGTCTGTAATGGAATATTCAATTGATAAGAGGATGTATTTTCTTTGGTTTCACTATTGAATTTTATTTCAAATTCACTGGAATAATCACATTTTATGCAAGTTCCTTCTGCTTGATACTGAAAGGAAAAAGGCTGTGGCTGTCCCATGTTTTCTATAGTTATGGTCAACATCAATTCTTCATTTGCCTTGATGAATTTGGGAACTTCTTGCTTAATACGAATTCCATTTCCCCAATAAACTGTTTTGATATCACGACTACAGTAATATAAATCATCTATTTCTTCAACTGGTTCTGCATTTGTAAGAAATACTTTATAAGTTTCTTTGAATTTATTATTTTCTAGGGTTTCGGATGGTTTCATCTGATGATTTGTAACATTGTGTACTTTTTCTATTTCTTGTTCATCATATTCAAGACAAAGATAATAATATCCACCATCTGTTTCTAATTGATTTTGTTGAAAGCCTTCTAGTGAAGACAGTTCTGCAATAATTGGGGTATCTACTACAATTTCCCGACCAGCAAAATCGAGTGCAATTCCCCGTTCAATAGAAATCGTTCTATCATCAAGTAAAACAGTACGCAGTCCACATACAATTCCAGTGCCAAATAAATACCGATTAAGCATACGTCTTTTGTCATTAAAATATTTCTGTTCTGTTTCAAAATCATCTACTGATAAAAGTTTACCATAAAAATATTTATTCCTTTCAAATGGAAAATACTTTAAATTCTTCAATGTCTATTCCTCCTTGTCTTTGTCCTTTTTGTTGTCTTCTAAAGCAGCGTATGGAATTGCAGTAGTTCCATCTAACCGTGCACTTTGTAAATTTCCAAGATTACTATTTACACCTACAAAAATATGTTGATTTAAATGCATGTTTTGTTTTAATACAATTAAATGTACTTCTACATGGGCTGGTTTGGTCATAGATACAATTTTACTTAGTTGCATGTAGTCAACATTTCTTGTTACGACTTCTTCTCGAACCAAGACACTAACAGCATAAGGATCTTCCGAATAAAAATGTTTCATTTTATCATATATTTCGGGTTTTTCTTTAAATTGATTTATTTCAAATCCTTCTACTATAAGTGGTTTTTCACCTGTATACAGTTCAATCATAGCCTCCATGCTTTGCTTGGTTCCACGTATTTTATAAAGATTTACTGCTTGTTTTTGCAACGTTCTTAATTGTGCTTCATTCCATAGATAGCTGTCCGTGATCCCAATCCATTCGCCCAACCATTCTAAAAACTCTTTAGGTACTGTATCAGGGTCTAAATATCTAGGTATATGGTTGATGGCATCTGTCATATCTTGATGAAGGGATACAAACATTGCTAGAAAACGTTCTAGAAAATCTTCATTTTCATTTTTTTGGTATATTTCAGGCAAATAGGTGACCCAACTTTGTTTTGGTAAATACAGTTTTATAGTATAAAGTACTGGAGAAACTTGATATTGTTTTATTAAATCTATACGAAGAACAACGTATCTTCCTACTAGCTTATGTAATAGAATATCTTTTGGATGAAATACTTGAAGCTTTTTACTTGGAGCTAAAATATCAATTTTTTTCTGTAGCGATAATTCTTTATTTTGAATGATATCCTGTAAATCAAGCCATTTTCCTTCCACATAGATATTCCTAGTATCACTGGAATAGAAAGTAATTGATATAGAAGATTCACCTTGAAGTTCACTTTGTATAAGTGCTCTGTGCCAAATCATCTCAGATTCTTCACTATCTAGTACGGGGCTGATAAAGGTTCCCCGTACAATTGATTCATCGTCCTTTACTCTTATTCCTCTATTATCTATGCTTATATTTATACAGCATCCATTTTCATAATCTGATATTTTATTAAAGACAAAATATTTCAATGCCTCGTTCACTTGTATTCACCTCGATTTCAGTGCTTTTCTAATAAGGTATAAGAAACTTCTTTTATATAAGCCACTCCGTTGATTGGAAGCATTATATTTCCATGAACATTCCTACGACTGCCGCTTGCATCTAATACCAATGAATGTATTTCACATACACACTGCAATATATCAATTAGCCCATACAAATCACTGTAGGATAGAATTCTTCCAAAGGTTCGTTCACCTTTTTCAATATAATCTTGTACTACCTGATGAATGGTTTCTTTTGCATTTCGATAATGCGGATACACAGCTGCTTCAAGGAAAATGTTAATTCCAATATATTGTGAAGATAATAGCTCTATTTTTGTTCCCAGTAATTTGCGTTTCAAAAGCATTTGATAGATGTTTTGATAATATGCATCGCTTAAATGTGGGTGCTCCTCCATATTGGAATAGGGTTCCACTACAATAGTGACCATATTTTCATAAATATATCCATCTTGAGGTTTTCTATTTTGTACTGGTATAACTTCACATGCCTGTATCATTAAGCCCTGACAATTGCGTACCAAAGTCTCATAATCCTCGTCTGTTACTGCTCTGCTTATATCTGAAAATTCTCTTCGAAATCTTAAAAAGCAAGCTTCCACACTTTCCATATTTTCTCCATATTGAGTATTTTTCAAATTATTTGGTGTACAAGGAATACGTGTGTCAATCATTTGATTGATTTGTTTAGATTTTACATTTCCTTTTTCTCCCATACTGTCCACAAGACGCGTGATATAAATAGGACCTCTTGGAGCCTTTCCATAATCGCAGTCTCCAAATAGAATTTCTTCCTTCATCTCATCAAAAACAAAATGATCATCATAAGCATTTGATTGTTCAAAATCCTCTACTTTAGTATAGAATGTAAAATAACCTGTTTCCATATCTTCAACCATAATTTCCAAAGATTCATACAATATATTTGAATGATTAATGGGAAATCTTTGACAGGCAAATCCATTTCCATGCCCGAGTATTCTTTTTTCTTCAAAATCATTCTCATAATATAATGCTCTAATTATAGCATATTCTTGTTCATTTATATCAGATTTTAATTGAATACGACATAATAAAGCAGTTCTTTCTATTATTTCAAAATCTTGAATTTCTTCATATTTCCCATCAGAACGCTTTAATAAAAGCTGAATTTCTCCTTGTACAGCAAGAGCGTGTGTTAATAAAATTGATGGATATTCATTACTTTCTGAGTAGGTCACATTTAAGTCTTCATAATCTGCTACTGTATTTTTTTGGTATACTTTTATATGATTGACTAATACTTGATCAATTACGGGGGAAACGTCATAAGCATGTTCCACAAGGGTAGCACGAATTGCAAATCCATCTTGTTTTCCTTGTAATAAAGTCATTTGATCTTGTATATAAAATTGAATTTCTCCACTATATAAAAAGCAGTGAGTTGTATCTTGCTGAACTTCCAATGTCTTCCATTCATGATCACAATACACTTCCCAGAGAATATGTGCCAAAGGTATAAATGAATCACAATCTATCATAGGATTGCGTTTGGTTTCATAGGCTTCTATCATTCCAAAGTAAAGAGAAATGGACTCCTGAACGGGAAAAGCCTTATCAAATAGTAAATATAGTTTATTTCCGGATTGTGGGTGTATTCCAAAAGCATAGAATTTCATTCCTCCAAAAGGCAGGGAATTGAATTTTTCAAGTTCACGGCAGCCTTTTGGTGACTCCATATATCCACCAATAAGCATTGCATCTAAAAGCTTCCTATTGCAGTCTGTTTCAAATACCAATTCACCAGCAGCCATTTTACAGCATTTAGGAAGCAGTATTTCTTCTTCTAAACTTTCTGCAATCACATATCCTTGAGATGGATGAATATGACTGGGAGACATACCTAAAAGTTTTAAAAATTTCATTTTATTTTGAATACTGACTTGGTTTAAATGATATTGCTGCATTTCTTTCATAAATGCAAAAAGGTCAATCAAAGTAATACCTGGATCTGACAGATTATAATTTGTCCATTCCGGTGCTATTTGTGATATTTTCTTTACTGCAGCTTCTACAATATCGTCATATGTTTCATTATCTAGATTTAGGACTGGTATCACTTTCATTTCCTCCTAAGCTTTTTTTACACTAAATATTAAGTCATGCTTTCCACTTTTAGGTAGCATATATACGGTATTGATTTTATCAATAGATACTTCCATAAGTCCAAATCTTCCATCTACGTAATGATCTATGAAGGTATTTCCGATAAATTCAATTCCTTTTATTCCTTTCATGATACTCATGATTTGATTGTGTGTTGGAATCTTGCCAATACCCCAACCCATTTCATTAAAATTACCACTTATTGGATCTAGAAATCTTTCTAATGCGTCATTCAAGTCTTCTTTGATTCCAAATACATCATTAAAGTCCTTTACTACAATTTCTGCTCTTATTCTTATCTCTAAAAAATGTGGTTTTGTAACATATAATTTACCAAGACCGACAATATTACTATCCATACACTTGGGAAGATATGCAAAAAGTTTCTCTTGAATGTCTTCAAACGAATTATTACAGGATTGATAGTCATTTGGAAGTACAACCAAAGTAATCGCACCTTTTTCTTCCTCACCATCCTGGTTTTTACCACTGAAACATTTTACTTTCACAATATTACGACAAGCAGCTTTTGAAATCTCCTCGTAATCTGTTCGTGTAACACAACGATTACGATGTGTTAAGGTTTCCGCATTTCTCTTAAAAGAATCATAAATATTTTCTACATCACAACCCCCATATGTTTTCGTTGGATTGGTTACTGTACTAATAAATCCCACACTGGCATTCAACATTTGTATCTGATTTATTTCTAGATTTCCTTCTTCTCCACCACCAAAAGTATAATTTACTTTTATGGTTTCCTGTTGGCCTTTCGGAGGAATTGCACCATGAATTCCATCTGAAAAATGAAGAACACCTTCATTTCTATCTATTAGATAATGTCTGCTTTTTCCATTGGATAAAGAAAAATCACTTACTTCTTCCCATTTAACCCATATGCTTTCTATAACTCCATTATCAGAATAGACAATATCTAGACGTTTATTTTCTGTTAATTTATCTATCTCTGATAAACTTAGATTGTTTGTTTCATTCACCCATACTTGAATCCAGCACACTTTAGTATTCATTAAAGAAAGGGTTAGAAATTCTGTTGGCTGTTCAACAAACAAAAGTTCACCTTCTTTATTTTGCAGATGAATGATTTTGGTTGTATTTAAACAAATATCATCAATTCTTGGGATGAATCGTGTATGATACATTCCATATGTATTTTCAATATCTTGAATTCGAATCCAATACCTTGTCTTTCTAAATATATTCTTTTCAATAAAATCATGGTTTCCAATCCAAGTTACAAGTCCTGTTTTTCTAAAATTCTCTGTTTCATCAATGACATTCATATTTTTCCAGCCCTGTAATGTATAATATTCCCATACTAATTCAGGCATTTTATGTTTAGCTGTATCATATAAATTGCATAACATCTTAATTGGTCCATCCACAGGAGCTCTGTCAAATCCTAAATACCAGATAAAATTATTACCCTCTAATGTTTCTACTAAAGGAAATTCTCTTGAGTTATTCAGATCTATGTCGTTATATTGTTTGACTTGCATATTATGAAACATTTCTAATAGCTTAGGAGACTGCTCATGTCCAGTATAATCATAACTTAGTTTAACTTCACTGATAAGAGGAGTAATATAAAATCCATTGATTTTGTATGCGTTCTTTATCTTTAATATCTTTGCTCTGATACAATAGCTTTCATCCGCTTGAACTAATGCTTTTTCTATATTTTCCGGACAAATAAACTCCATCCTTTTTCGCTGCCCCTTCATTCCATTCGCGGTGGAAAAAATATCTTCATACTCAGGACCAGGGAAAAGTCTAGACCAACCCAAACCGTTGTAATACTCCCATATGACTTGGTCAATGGTAATATCATATTCCTTATCTAGTTTAAAGTCTTTCTTTTTCATGATAACTTTCCAGTCAATAGTAATCTCTGTTTCATCCATATCAATCGGAATTTTCAAAAAATCCAAATCAAACTGTATGCTAATTCGTGCATCTTTTTTTTGAAATACTTCGTTTGATGAGAAATAAACTTCATCATATATGGAGGGAGATTCACCAAATGGAAAGAATTCACTTTTGTCTTGTTCGCTGTCACCAGAGATAATTACTTCTGGTGAAATTTTATGTGCTTTCGTTCCCAGCATTATATTTTGCAATTCTAAATTTTCAAAAATATGCACCTCTTTTATTTCACATTTTATTTGAAAATAATTGCTTTCTTCTTGTTTCCAAAATGCTTTACTTTGTGACTTCTTATTGAGTATTAATGTATTGTTCTCACACTTTACATTTGTAAAAGGAACAAAACCAATATCTGTAAGATATGAAAAAACTACATTTTTAGGATCTGTGAAGGCATTCATAATAGCATCTGAAATTTCATTTGTTTCAGATGGTACTAGTGTGATTTTAATCTGACCCGCTCCTTTTATATAAAAAACATAAGGATGATAAATGATGAACTCATGTTTTTGAAGATTTTCACCACATTTGTCATACAAAAAAAATGGAGTAATTGGAAGTGCTTCTTCTTCGGTGGAATATATTTGATGAATTGTATCCTGTGTGCCATTAGATACATACATATCAGTTAATTTTGCCGGTGTTGCAAATATATCATCCATCGTTTCAAATATCAAATTCATCCCATCGTCATCCACTTTATTGGCCAGCAGCTGAGTATGGCGTGGAACTTGAGTACCAGATTCCATTTGTGGAGGCAATCCAAATGTAATGAAGCCTTTTGCAGGGATAGCAGGTAAAAGCGAAGCACTTAACTCATTAAAGAAAGCAATTCTATTCCGTTCTAAAGAATAGTTGAATTTTTTAATAGTATCTGCAAACATATCTGCATACAAATAGACCAGTGCAGTACCAAAATCCGGATTTTCTTCATTCATTCTCCATTCTGGTGTATACTGTCCTGAAATCTCTTTTACATATGCAATAATATCTTCTTTTGTTCTTCGGTCTATTTCATTTTGTCTCATCCACAGCACCTTCTTATGTTAATTTTCTCCTTCATTCAAAAAATATGGATAAACTAAATTATAAGGATTATTCGTCATACGAACTAAATAACTCACACTTATTAGTACTTTTCCATCACATTCCGAATCGGAGTCAACGATTACATCAATATCAGTAATTCTTGGTTCCCAAATCGTCAATGCACTGACTACTTCTCTTTGCAGCATACAAAGCGTTGTATAATCCAAGGTTTCAAATGCATATTCGTGAATACCACAGCCAAATTCGGGGCGCATCAATCGTTCCCCTTTTTTAGTGGTAATAATAATTCGAATAGATTCTAAAATATTTTCATCATATTCCGCTTCTTTAAATCGTCCAGTAGCAGAATCTACTTGGATTGGAAATTGCATTCCACGTCCCAAAAATTCTTTTGCACTTGTTTGTGTCATATGTACATCCACCTACTTCTAATTGATTTTAACAATGGTTCCCTTTAATTGTGCAATGGCACTTGAACTTAAAGTTAATGGGCCCGTGGATTTTACTCTTGTGGTACTGCCACTTACTTCCGTAGACTGTCCCTTCATTTTCAAAGACTGTTTTGCATCTATTGTAATTGCATTGGATGTAAGTTTAATTGCTTGAGAATTAATAGAAATCATATTCTTCCCACTCACTTTAATATCTACACCTTTTTGTGCATCTAAGGTTAGTTTTCCTTTTTTCCCATCCATGGTTATATTAACTTTCTTTTCTTTGTCCATTAAAGAAATTTTCTGTGTTTGATCATCTACTTCTATTTTCAGCCCTTTAGGTGTAGTAATTGTGATTTTTTCTTTAGCTGTTGTATCATCAAATAATATTTCATTTCCGCCTTTTGTTCGAATGATTTTTTTTTGATTTTTTTCATCTGCCGCCTTTTTTGGTATTTGATCTACTTGATTCCACAAACCACCTAATGCAATTGGCCAGTTTGGATCACCAAAAATAAATGCAATTAATACTTCACTCCCCACCTCAGGAAGCCAGTATTGCCCATATGTTTTTCCAGCATAAGGCGCCATGACTCGAACCCATTCTGACATTTTTTTCCCAGTTTCGCCCATAATAAATTCCACTTTTATCATGCCTTGATGAGCAGAATTGTAATTTTCTTTTACCACAGCCGTCACAACCCCAGGTATGGTCTGTGTTGTTGATGCTTTATCCTGCTGTATATTTAATAAATCATCATATAAACCCATATTACTACCAGCCCCCTACTTCGAAATCTGTTGTAAATCCCGAATTACCAAAAGAATGTTTTACACTTTTAATATAATAGATTCCATTTATAATATTATCACATTTTGATATTTTGATATATCGGCCAGGAACAATTTCCGGTAAACCAATACAAGATCCACTCCCATTCCTCGCTTTTGTTTTCTCTTGTTCGACCAAATAATTTGCAATTTTCATTGCTTCATTTTTATTATTTGCATCCGGCTGTATTTCTGTTCTTTGTGCCTCTGATAACGATTTTTGAGAATCAGTTGCTTTTGCAGTGGCTTCAGCCTCTACAGCTATTTTTTTATCATCATCATATCCAACTACTTTAACTTTCGTATATTGATATTGTGCTCTTCGGCTAAAAGATAATAAATCTTTACCCCATTCCAACGTTAAAATAGGAGTCTGATTTTCTTTTATTTTCTTAAAATATGCCTTGCCAGCAAAAACATAAAATTCTCTTCCTGCATTTTTACATAAATTTTCTCTTACAAAATCGAAATCAGATGTATTTTGACTAATCAGTTGATCTTTTAATTCTTCTGTAGTATCAATACTTTTAGATGTACATATTTTATTATAGCGTTTCATCACCTGACTAAATACACCAGAGTAACTATTTTCTTTATAATTTATTTTTCGACTTTTACCTTCCATCATAAGTCGCCTCATATCAAAGGCATTTACTGTAATGCAAGGATAATCATTCAACTCATATGTAATATCACCAATAAACCCTTGAAAAACCAGTGTGGTTTTTGAACCATATCCTAATTCCAACTTTAAAATTGCTCCTAAACGAAATGTGCTTTTAGCTTTCTCCTGAAATTGCCGAGATTTTATATCGTAAACATTATATACAGAGAAGCTAACGGAGCTGGCTGAATCCATAGATAAAGCAACTTGAATATTTTCCACCCCTACATCATATGAACCGATTTCCTTGTTATCAATATATAGTTTTTTAGACGGAACATTAAAATTATTATATTTACTAATCAATGCCGTCATACTTGTAGTTGCTTTCATCAAATCTATCATTTTATTTCCTCGTTTGTTATAATGCCGGAATTTTAATTAATTGTCCTATTGGAATGTCTAAGGGATTTAAAATTTCATTTGCCTGTGCAATTTTTCGCCATAATTCAGGGTCACCATATTCCTCATATGCCAGGCTCCATAAATGCATTCCCGGTTGAAGAACGCGGTATTTTGTTCGATCTGGCGATTCAAATGGAGAATGCTTCTTAGATTCAGTAATTTTTATAATTGATTTGAATTCTAATGTGACCTTTGCTCTGATTGGTTTCCCATTTTCTGCAAACATGGTATAATTTTGTCCAACTTTTGTTACCAAACCTTTAAAATTTAAAGAACCCCAACAAAATGTTACAATTGGTGGTCTATGTTGTTTCCCATCAATTGCAGTTAAATCTGATAATTTCTTAACATATTTTGAAACATCCTCAAAAGAATTTTCAGATGGAACAGAAGGGATAGCGCTAGACAAAAGTCCTGCTTTCTTTTTTATTGTTGTATCAAGAATAAGTGTTAAAGACAAAGTAGTAGCTTCTCCAGACACGTACTGGGATATGGGACCATCCACACCTGGAATTTTCTTTTCTGCATAATTAGCGCCATCTGATAAATTATATTCAGATGGATTGAACAAGACTTCTATTGTTTCCACACGAGCTTCCCTTGTTACCTTTAGTTTGGCCTTTGTCAGTCCCATATAATCACCTTTCCTAATCTATTCCACGTCGCATTCGCTCTAGTTTTAATTGCTTTTCCATCTCTTTTAAAACTTCCTTAGTAATCACATGAATCTGTGAATACTCTAATTTTTTTTGACTGATATTCATAAGATCTTTTTTTACAGAATGAATTTGTTGTTCCATCTTAGTTTGGAATTCCATGATTTTTCTGTTTTGAGTTTCTATTTCTTTGTTTTTACTTGATAAGTTTTCCTCTGGAATATTAAAATATTCCGTTAATTTATCATTACTGACAATAGGATTATTCTGTTCTCTAACCACTTTTGGATCACGGGAACGTTTCACCAAAGTACTTGTTTCTTCCAGTATATGTCGTTTTTCCACTTGGTTCATGACTTCTTTTATATGTGGTGGAATCACTTCTGAAATATTTGATTTATGATGATGTGCTACTTCTGAAACCTCTTTTTTATAAAACTGTTTTGAATTTGTTTGAGGATATAAAAAAACCTCACTTTCATTTGGATAGGAAATATTTGATTCCATGTGTTTTTTAATTACAGTTTTTATAATTTTAGAAATTCCCATCCCGTTTTTAGTATGTAACATCTGTTTGATTCCATGGTTCAAAGTCCAATCAACATAGTTTATGGTACCTGGAATTAGGAACTCTTGCTGGGTACTATTATTCATTTGTACTGCCATCTCTTGCTGTCTTGCTTCCTGTTGGATCACAGTGCTTATATGCTTTTGCAAAGACCAACTGGCATGCTCTTTGATATAATCTTTCCATGTCTGATTAGACATGGTCACGACGGGTTCATGATTGATCTGGTCCAGTCTTTGATTCTTCTTTGTAATTAAAATTCGTTGTGTTTCTTTGATTTTAGGAATATTAACATTATTATTTTTCACATAAAATATTTGTTTGATTTTAGGGTACGAAGGCCAGTTATCATACTTTATGGTACCTGGAATTAGGAACTCTTGCTGGGTGCTATTATCCATCTGTACTGCCATCTCTTGCAGACTTGTAATCTTTTGTGACTTTATAATTTCTTGCAGATTTGTAATCTTTTGCGACTTTATAATCTCTTGCTGTCTTGCAACCTCTTGAAGCTTTGTAATTTCTCGTTGTCTTGCTGCCCTTTGCCTTGCCTCCTGTTGGATTACAGTGCTTATATGCTTTTGCAAAGACCAACTGGCATGCTCCTTGATATAATCTTTCCATGTCTGATTAGACATGGTCACGACGGGTTCATGATTGATCTGGTCCAGTCTTTGATTCTTCTTCGTAATTAAAATCCGTTGTGTTTCTTTGATTTTAGGAACATTCATTTCATTTTTAAAATAAAACGTTAAATTATCTTTGAAAGTATAATATTTTCTTTCTTCTAATTGACGACATAAATCTTCTTGTTTTTTCTTTTTTAAATTGGTTTTTATTAAATAAAATAATTGGCTTTGTGCCTCATATGTTGTTTCCTTCAAATAAGTATTAATTAGTATCGTTTGTTTTGAAGTATCCCGATATGCTTTTCCCATTGCTTTCATAAAGTTTTGATTATATAGATCCCATACATGATTTTCTTTTAAATCAACATATTCTGTGGAATTAAATGGATTTTCCATACGGTCAGTACTTAAATGATAGGGGTCACTTACCTTATGCATATTTCTAAAAATATATGAATTCTCATAAAAATTACGATAATTTAACAATCCTAAATCCTGAAATTTAATTTGTTTTAGTTGATTTTGGTACACATGAAGAATATTTCTAAGATTTTGTATATAACTGTTCCTATTTACAATTAATTCACTATGATAGTTTTGATATTGTGCCAACATACCATAATAATTTTGATACAATTCGTAAACTTTTCGTCCTGAAATTGAATCTTGTGCTTCATTTGTTTTTAGAAAAGTTAAATGTGCAATATCATATCCATCATATGTTACAGGTAAATATTTTTGTATAACTCTAAAAGCAAAATCATAATTTGTATTCAAAACTATATCCTTGGTCTTGATTGAATCAAAATTCACCATGCTATCACCTATTCATACTAAATGCTTATCTCCTTAAATCCATTGTAAGCAATTTCAATTTTCTTAATTGCCATTTGATTGGATGTAGCGTCAAAACCATCATATTCCCATTTGGTAACCATGCAGGTATCACAAAAAAGTTCCATTCTAGGTTTTCCATTTTTCATAATGATGATAAGGATTCCTTTTGCTAAGGTTATACCTACTTGAATTGGCTTGTCATGAAGTAACCCAAGGCTCAATCCCTTCTCCAGTACAACTTTATCTGGTGTCTCTTTTGGTTTCTTTACCAAATGCACCATATCATTGACCCCACCTTCTTTGATGGTCTCATAATCTATACTATGGGATATATTTGAAATTTTAGTAAATCCAAATGGATGTAAATCAATATATACAAGGAAGTTAAATTTTGTTATTAAATCCGCTCTGTCAGTACTTAATATACCCATATTATTATCCTTTCGTTAAATCTTAAATATATTCTCCGGCTCATCATTTAACTCACTATTAATTTCTGAAATATAATTACACCACTTGATTCTTTCTAAATGACTAAGTGCCATGATATCATCATGACTCCAATGAAGATAATAGGCAATAAATGCCGCCTCTTCATATATCTTCTTGGCCGGATAAAGCTCTATAGTCCGGCTTCCATAAAATTTACAGGAATATCTATCCTCTCGTTGCAATGTGGGCAGACCCCATGATACACAGGTAATTCCATGGTATTAATTCGTTGATACAAATCCTGAAGAAATGCTAAATCCATGGTAAAAAGATTTTCTATTACTCTTGTATCTACCGTAGGCAATGACCCCAGTTGTGTCACAACTCTTGCCAGTAATATAATGGTTAGATATCCTGGATTCTGCTGTACTCTTGGATCCTTAAGGGGTAAAATCTCATCTCCTGCATTTGCAAGTCGCATAGTTCCCTCTCTGTGAAGGGTGCCTGTATTATCTACATATCCTTTTGGTAATGTAAATGTAAATTCTGTTTGAAATGCCATAAAATAATGCTCCTTTCCTTTTACGCTCTTTTTCACAATAAGGTGTCTAGAAACATAATGTTAAACATCATTTCTCCAAGACACCTTATCTATAATTTATTATTTATGATACTCTTGTCATACCTTCATGAGCAATTTCTACGGATTCAATTGCAATTTCCGATGCTGTTGCATTAAAGTCAGGTGCTGTATATTTATTTGGCCATGCGTTAATAACAGTCCATGAAGCACATGGACTTTCAGTTTCATCCAAGAGGGTAATAGTAATAGTCTTTCTTTCAACTTCACCCTCTACTCCTGCTATCATCCATTCGTACATAGACTTGGAGTCTGTAGTGCCATGTTTCAATGTAATATTTCCATATTTCTTTAGTCCTGGTATCTTCATTGGTGTAGTGATCATATCACCTTCCCTATATTCGATTACATCTATAGATGCATCAAATCCTGTAACTTCCGAAAATCCAGCTGCATCAAGACCATCTATTTCAACTCTGTACCTAAATTTAGAATGTGGGTATGTTGGCATTCAAAACACTTCCTTCCTTAAGTTAATTAATTAATCTTCTGTACCTGTTTTTTGAGAAATTCTAAAGATAACAAATTCAGCAGGTTTCACTGGTGCAACACCAATGACACATATCAATCTTCCGTTATCAATATCATCTTGTGACATGGTATTACGACCAACATTTACAAAAAATGCTTCTGCAGGTGCGCTGCCTGCTAAGGCACCATCTCTCCAAAGCCCTGTCAAAAAAACATCAATTGTTCGTTTTACTTTAACCCAAAGTAACTCATCGTTTGGTTCAAATACTGCCCAATTGGTATTAGCCTTAATTGTTTCTTCAATAAATATAAATAAGCGACGAACGTTAATATACTTCCATGAGCCATTGCTGCTTGCTGTTCTTGCACCCCATACACGGATACCCTGACCCGGAAATGCACGAATTAAATTGATACCTTTTGGATTTAAAATATCCTGTTCACCTTTATTAAACAAGCAATCCAATCCTACACAGCCTCGAACAACTTCATTGGCAGGTGCCTTATGTACTCCACGGGTATTATCACTTCTTGCAAAAATACCTAACATAGATCCTGATGGTGGAATTGGAATGTTTTTCTTATCTAAAGGATCAAATATCTCAAGCCATGGGTGATAAAGAGCTGCATAATTCGAATCAAAATAATCCCGATGGGAAATCACATCCTGAACCTTTTTGCAATCCCTTGGTATATCTAAGACAGCGAAACGACTGGCAAGATTCTCACAATGGGCTACAAGCATTAGCTGTACATTTGGATCTACAACGCCTGGAATTGCCATCAAAGATACTACATCATTATCTAGAAATGACTGAATTCCTGTACGTTTTCCTGCTCCATTATCCGTTCCGATATAATCAGCTGCTGATAGGCTTGCAACAGTTCCATTGCTCCCATTATCAAGAGATGCACTGACAAATGCTTCTTCGGCGCTTCCAGCTAATAATGCAAATGGTGAATCAGTTTCTTCTTTCCCAACGTATTCTACAGAAATCAAATCAGATTTTGCCACCTTCTTGGTTACAAAATTAGGAATTTCTATATTGAAAGAAAGATTTTCATAGAATTCTACAATATCATCAAACTTTACTTCCATGTTAAATTCACAAGTTGTAATTACTTTTCCAGGCAGTAAATTTTCATCTACTACATCTGCTTCAAATGGTTTTGCAAAGGTGATTATTCCATCCTGGCTTTTTATGATCTTGTTATATTCTATTGTATCTTTATCTGAAAATGCAACCATATCTCCAGTATAAAATCCCACAGAGCTCTTTACTAAATAATCGTTACTGTCTTCAGTCTCAATCACTTTTAAAATCTGCGTTTTAGCTTTGCTGGATGGTGAAATTACAATACGGATACCATTTCCCCACATACCAGGATTTTTTGCCTCTACATTCAATATTGCTTTTTCTTTAGATGGTATAGCACCAATTGATTTTTTCGCATCCGAAGGAGCTACTCTAGATACAAAGCACCTAGATCCACCATTAACAAAAAAATGTTCAACTGCATAAGCTAAATAACGATATTCACCAAATTCATTTTCCGATAAATACCCCCCATACATTCTTTTGAAATCTGCAAAATTAGTAATTAATTGAGGTACCCCCTCTGCCGCGCCTCTTTCCGCAAGACCTATAAATCCTGCTGTACTGGTACCAACACCTTCCATAGGCTTGCCGCCAGACTCAAATTCTTCTACATACACACCTGGAGATAAATATTCTGCCATACTTGATTTCCAGTTTTATTTTTGAAAAACTGGATTCCTCCTTTCACATAAAATAAATTCTTAAGTCTTCTTTGTTTCTAAATGTATCTGTATGCAATTTAAAATTCGCATTGGAATTATAATTTTCTAATTCCAAGAACTCATATTAAAATACTTCTAATAAAATTATATCCCTTTATAGGATTCTTGTCATGTGCCAAATACAAAAAAAAATAGCTAGTTTTATAGCTATTTTTATATCAACAAGTACTTGCTTAAGTCTTTTCTGTTTCTAATATTTAATTTGTTATAGATGTTAGATATATGATTTTTTACCGTTCCTTCAGAAATATCCATATATTGTGCAATTTGTTTATTACTCCATTTTTTTGAAGCCAGCATAGC
Source organism: Lachnospiraceae bacterium (assembly GCA_036656615.1). Lineage (GTDB taxonomy): Bacteria > Bacillota > Clostridia > Lachnospirales > Lachnospiraceae > CAUPWF01. The sequence goes on from JAVXHY010000002.1 coordinate 30,412, forward strand.
AATACTAAATTCGGTCGTGGTAAGTAAATCAGTAACAGATTCACAGGTTTCTAGATTATGTATTTTTCTCCATCCATCACTGAACTGGTAAGTGATTTTAATGATTTTATCATAAGCATCTTGATGCTCTTTCTTAAGAACAACCTCTACAAGCCCTTGTAATAGACCATGATGTTCTCCAAATGGCTGATAAAATCCATCGTATTTTGCTAGCTCCCATGCATTTATAAAGTATTCTTTTCCTTTTACTGTGTTCTTCATATTCATACAATCCATAGCTGCAATTAAGTTAAGATAAATAAGAGAAATGGGATATATAGTATTCAGCATAGAAAGCCCTGTATCTGCGATTCCTAAAGATCGGCTGTAATCACCTTTTAAATACCATAGGTGCGCCAATGCATAGTAGGCATAAAGTTTCATCCCATCTGGTAAAAATTTAGTGAATTTATCTAATGAAAGTGGGAGTTCCCTAGTATTATGCAGTAAGATTGCAATTAAACTGCGAACTAGCATACCGGTGGCTTCTTTTTCAGAATCATGAGATAATAATTGCACTTCTTCTTGTATTTTCGTAATATTCTTTCTTACTGCTTCAATATTTTTTTGTTCGATATTTGAGAAAGAATGTACCAGTAATGCTGAAAGACGAATATGATCATTTTCGCTAAGCAGCATTTGTTCCGAATGTAAACAAGACATTTGTGTGTTTCCACAAAAATAATAGTACTCTGCAATTGCAATACACCTTTCTTCTGTATTTTTGATTGAAGAAATATAATTAAGGGCTTCACCAGGAAGAAATGTACCATTCATCAAGGGCATAGCAAGTCCTCCTTGTGATTTAGTCAAAAGAGGATTTTCATGATTTTCTAATGGGCATTTTGTGTTATCAGGGATCATCCAATCTCGTCCAATTTTATGGGCTTGTGCAAGCTTCCCATCTTTTGCCCACTTTTGTACTGTACGTACATTTACATTCCATTCTTTTGCCATTTCAAGCGCAGTTTTCATTTTTGATATCCTCCTTTCCATTCGTCATAACGAACGTCAAAAAATTATAACAGTTAAATAGACTAAATACCGTTATTAACACTCTTACTGTTACTTTTATTCTTGTCTTTATCATCGTTTTCCGGAGTAATATTGTCAGTAGGTTCTTGTTCTTTTGTCTTTTCTATACAATAAATTTCCCATGTTTTTTTTGTGTGATGTTTTTTTAAATATCTTGCATCATCAATAGTTCTACTTAATTCACCATAAAATCTACGTTCTTCTTCCTCTTTTTTGAATGTCTCGGCATTTGACTTTCTTAGTGGTTTACTGCGATGTACATCATAATTGGTTAGGAACGGAGCTATATTTTGGGTCACTTCCTGTGAATTTTTTGAAACCATGGTTTTTATTCTATGCATCATATACTGTGGCGATCTTGTTATGTTTTCTTGATATACAATAGCACTTTGTTTTTCCCCATGCCCATTAAAATAATAATGGCTTCCCGATTCCACTCGCATTTTACCACTAGAGGATTCATACTGTTTCATATCATTTGGCTTGGTTTCCTGATTATGGAAATGAGAAGCCCCAAAAGCAATCGTCAGTAAGCCATCTTTAGTCGCACCCATAGATACTTTCCCGTAAGAATTCTGAAATTTCTTAATCTGTTTTGGCTGTTTCCCGTATTTCTTCTCCAAATATCCAGGTATATATCCTTCCATTTCTGATTCTTGTTTCTTTGTTCGTGTATTCGTCACCTTCATATTACCTTCTGACCGTATAAGGTTTTTCATATAATCATGTTGTTCCATGCTTCCACCTCCGGATGTATTTCACATTATAATAAATAGTAATATTCTCCAAAATCGGCTTTATTCAACATTTTTCCTAGCTTCATATATTCGTTTTTGATGGCAGTCAAAATGTGTTTCATTTTTACACGCTCCTGCTGGGACGCTGCAATAAATGCAGCACTTACTGCTACATTTTTAATTTCACTTCCTGTTAACTCAAAAGCAGAAGCCAAATATTTATAATCCAGTGCTTCTTCTATTGGCATTTCTGTTGGAAATACGGAATTCCACAGCTGTTCTCTAGAAGAGATATTAGGTAATGGAAAATCAATAATAAATTTCATACGTCTTTTAAATGCCTCATCGAAATTTTGTAGAAAATTGGTAGCCAAAATACTAATTCCCTGATATTCTTCCATTTTTTGTAATAAAAAAGCAGCTTCCATATTATTGTATTTATCTTGAGCTTCCTTCATTTCCGTACGTTTTGAAAAGATGACATCCGCTTCATCAAAGAATAAAATCGACATACTTTTTTGTGCTTCTATGAATATTTCCTTTAGATTCTTCTCTGTTTCACCTACGTATTTGCTTACAATAGAAGTTAAATCCACTCGATATAAATCCATGGACAATATATCTGCTACAACCTGAGCTGCCATTGTTTTCCCTGTCCCTGGTGGTCCCGCAAATACCATTGCTGTTCCTGTCCCATATGCTATTTTGCGATTAAACCCCCATTCCTCATATATCCTACTCCGATATCGGACTTGATCGCAAGCCATTTGAATCAGTTGTTTTGAATGTTGGGGCAAAATCAAATCTTCAAAGCTATATAATCGTTCTACCTTTTCCGCTTTATCACCTAATTTATGCTGTACACAAAGTTTGCAGGATTTTAACAATTCTTCTCGGCTTCCATTCTTTGCACATTGTATGGCTTCTTTCATTTTACCCGGAGTAAATACATATTTGCCAGCTAATTCTTCTAATACTTGTGAATCAATCTTTCTATCTAAACCAATAGACTGCCATAAAGTGTTGGAATATTTTCGATAATCATAAGGCATATCTATAAAAACATAACGAATGGTTTCTTCCATTTTAGTTAACTCTAGTGGTTTTGTGGAAACAACAAATATTTCATGGCAATAACTAAGTATATGTGAAATTCTACGATGAAATTCCTGTGCATCACAGGGATCTTGCTGATTTGTTTCTAAACATAAGATACCATCAAATACTAAACAATTCCATACAATTTCTTTCCATTTGTCTTGTCCATCTTCCATAAAAGTCTGCATATTCATGAAGTGAATTTCACATCCATTTATATTTGCATATTGTTTGATATTCGATTTTCTTCCGGTTCCTTCTTTACCATAGATATTCCATAACACCGGTAAGTCAGACTTTTCAAATTGTGTATCAATCTTTTGTACGTCATGTAATATTATATTTTCTTCATTCGGTTTATATATTTGAAGATACCAAGTCGCATATTCTGTGTTATACATTCGATTCAACACAAAATGAATGACACTTTTATTTAATACTAGTAAGCGTTCTGGTTCCGACACTTCTGTAAAGCTTTTTAAAAAAAAGAGCCCAAGCTTTGATTCCATATGAATATGTTGCAAAATAACATGACGTTTTGTAAAATCTATTTGTAAAACATCATATACTATCTGCAATGTACAATGAGAAGATTCTCCATCACTTAACATTAAATATATTTTCTGATAACTTTTATCTATTTCAGGAAGTAATGCCAATAAAATAATATCTGTTTCTAAGCTATCACATACAAAACAATCCAATAAATATGGCAAAGCCAAAAAAATATTTATTTCCTTAGAAGCCTTGGATTTTTGCAATATCTCTGACATGTTAAGTATTTTTTTACTTAGAGTGTTGTTGCACGAAAGGGGAATATCGGTCATATTATATCCCTTATGTATCAATGCATTGATACATAAGTCGTTTGCATATGCTAGTAAATCACTCCAGTACTCATCCTCTGACGTATAATGACTTAATATTTTCATGTAAATTCCTCCTCATTTGGGAAGTTTAATTATCGTTTTTTATTACATTCCAAAAATCACTATCTGTTTTATATTTTTCCATTTCATCCAAAGCAAAGGGTGTTGTAATCCATCCTCTAGTAATTCCAGATGGTCCGGAATGATGATAAGTTATACCAATTTCAATTTTCCCATCTAAAACATAAAATTCGTCCATATACCTTGCATCCATTTTATCACCAGATAGAATTTTTTGTAATTCTTCTCTACCCATATCTTCTAAAAAAGCGGAACTTGGATCCTCATCTTTTAACTTACCTATCCAACTATTCATAAATGCTGGATCTAAATGAACAATATCACTTAGGGCATATACCATTCCATTTGCTAAATTGATATTTAATGTACGTAAATCTAAGTATTCTGCATTCTTACCGCCTTTATTATAATGGTCTTCAAATACAATACTCATAAAGTCCTTATTTATATATGATATTTTATATATGACATTGCTGGTATATTTTGTCTCTTTTTTCATACCTTTCATTAATAGATCGGCAGAAGCTTTTGCACATTCCTCAATGGTTTTGTTAATACGTTCTTCCTGACTGGTTTCCAAACCACTTAATTGTGGATAATTCACTTGAAAAGAGGGAACTTTTTTCTTTTTATCCACGGAATAAGTATAACTTTTATCTTCTATTTTGTATGGAAGATCATCCTGCTCATAAATATCAATATCTTTTATATCTTTCAGCCTTATAATCTCACATGTTTCTTCAATCTTTTCTTCTTTGGAGGCACCTTTTTTTGTTTCTGATTTTTGTTTTTGGGGAAGAGTTTTCTGTTCTTTTACCCAGTCAACAACTGTTGATGTAAGATGTGTTCCAACAGTAACCGTAGCGCTTAACCCTAACAATATAAAAATGACAGCAATATAAATCAAAAATCGTCTTTTCTTATATTCTTTTTCTACTTCTTTTTTTGTTAAGAGTGGTTCCGAATTCTCTATTTCCATTGGTTTCGTATCTTCCACTGGTACAATTTCAGTCTGCATGCACTCAGATGTCAGAGTAATATGTAATTCCATAGGAGCCATCATCACTTCATTGATGCACTGTACATCCCCATGCTCGATAAAGCCCATATGTATATATGCTTCTTTTGCTTCTTCTACAACATTTATCTTTAAGGCATCTGTTTTTTTATTTTCACAGAAAAATCGAATAACTTCATCTAACAATAATCTTCCAATTCCAACTCGCTGAAACTTCTTTTCAACGAAAAAAAGCAGAATTTGTCCTTCATGGTCTACTACAATTATCCCACAAAGAACATCCTCACGAAAACAACCCCAGAAAAAAATCTTTTTTCTGAGGACAAGTCCTTTCAACCTACTATAGCTCATTATTTTTTTAAATTCTTCTATTCCTTGCGTGGAATAATGTACTGCCAAACATTCATCAAAAACATTGGAAGCTAAAATAAGAGCCTGCTCTATTTCAGTTTTTTCAAGAATTTTTACTACCATCTTCTCATCACCCCTATAATAATCTACAGTAATTGAATATTGAGTAGTTCTAAGGCACTAGTTACTGATTGCGTTCGGTTTTCCTCCCGCGTACCAGAAAAATGACACTCCTTTATTGTAATATTTCCATTTATATAACATCCAATATAGATAAGACCTACCGGTTTTTCAGCTGTTCCGCCTTCTGGCCCTGCAACTCCTGTCACACTTAATGCCACTTGTGCATCAGCTGCCTCCGCCATGCCTTTTGCCATTTCTTCTGCAGTTTCTTTACTGACTGCTCCAAATTGTTTAAGTGTCTCATTTTTCACATTTAATAATTTGATTTTTGCCTGATTAGAATATGTAATATATCCTTCGTGAAATACATCGGAAGCACCGGATACATTTAAAATCCGTCCTGCAAGCAGGCCACCAGTACAAGATTCTGCCGTTGCAATTGTATATTTCCTTTTCTTTAATTTAGAAACAATACATTCCTCTAATGTCATTTTTGTTCCTCCATTAGACTGGTCAGGTGCTTCTTACATTCCACCTTGTGTCAAAACCTGTTTATTTTTGATAATATAATCTACTAAAGATATAAGTGTCAATACCACAGCTATACCTTTTAAGGCAAGTTCTATTAATACAAAAAATCCCCCAAAATCTGCAATAAGGAAAATAATCATTGCCATGTGTGATACAGTTTTAAATTTGCCCCAATAACTTGCTGCAATTACAATTCCATTATCAGAGGCTACTAGGCGAAATCCACTAATAATAAATTCTCGGCTAATAATGACAATTACAATCCAAGTTTCTAGTCTTCCACTTGGAATCAAACAGACTAATGCAGCACAAACTAATAATTTATCGGCCAGTGGATCCATAAATTTTCCGAAATTTGTCACTAGATTATATTTTCGTGCGATTTTTCCATCCAGCATATCTGTATAACTAGCCACACAAAAAATAGCTAATGCAATCCATTTACTTGCATTTCCGGCATAATTAGTTAGCATAAAAAAAACAAAAAAAGGAATCATCAGTACTCTTAAAACGGTTAATTTATTTGGTAAATTCATGATATTATCTCTCCTATCAAATCGTATTCTAATGCACCTGTTACTTTTACAGTTACAAAGTCTCCGGATATTAATTCCTCCTGTGTGTGAACAAAAATAAAGCCATCTACATTTGGTGCATCTTTATAAGTTCGCCCTACATAAGCATTTTCATCTGCAACCTTTCCCTCAATCATCACGAGAAGTTCTCTTCCAATCATATCCTCAGCCAGATCAAAAGCAATATCTTGTTGTAATTCCATAAGTTCTGCTTGGCGTTCCTCTTTGATTGAATCTTCTATCTGTTCAGGCATTACAGCTGCTGGCGTATCTTCCTCAGGGGAATATGTAAATACCCCTAACCGGTCAAATTCCATCTGGTCGACAAATTCCATCAATTCCTCATGCTGTTCCTTTGTTTCACCCGGAAAACCAGTAATCAAAGTAGTTCGAAGGGTAATATCCGGAATATCTTCCCTCAATACATGGATGATATCAATTAACTGCTGCTTAGAGGTTCTTCTTCCCATTCGTTTTAAAATCTCATCATTTGCATGCTGAATTGGTAAATCCAAATAATGACAGATTTTTTCTTCTTCCTTTATTACCTGAATGAGTTCTTTGGTAATTTCTTCTGGGTAGCAGTAGAGAATTCTTATCCATCGAATATCTGAAATTTTACATAATTCTTTTAAAAGCTTATGCAAAGATTTCTCTCCGTAAATATCAATTCCATAAAGGGTTGTTTCTTGTGCTACTAAAATCAATTCCTTTACACCTTGATCAGCTAATTCCTTTGCTTCCTTTAACAAACGCTCCATAGGTACACTTCTAAAATTGCCACGAATCTGAGGAATGATACAATAAGTACAATGCTTATCACATCCTTCTGCGATTTTCAAATATGCAAAATGACCTCCCGTTGTAACAATTCGCTTGCTGTTTGTAACTGGTAAAGCATCAATATCCATCATTTCAACAGATGTATGGCCCTCTAGTGCAGCTTCTACTACATCTAATATTTTATCATAAGAAGTGGTACCAAGTACAGCATCCACTTCAGGAATTTCCTCTATAATTTCATTTTTATATCGTTGAGCCAAACAACCTGTAACCACAAGTGCCTTTAAACGACCTGCTTGTTTATATTCGGCCATCTCTAAAATGGTTTGAATACTTTCTTCTTTTGCATCATGAATAAAACAACAAGTGTTAATAACAATGATATCTGCCTGTTCTTCATCATCAATCATCTGATATCCTTTGGATGTTAACAATCCAAGCATTACTTCTGTATCAACTAAGTTTTTGTCACACCCCAGGGAAATAAACAAAATATTCATCCAAATTCTCCTTTATAATTATTGAGGCAGATACTATAAAGCATCTGCCTCGGTTCTTATTCTTCTGTTTCATCTGCTGCAATAATCTTAATCTTTCCATTATTTAGTTCATCAATGGCAATTGAAAGTGGCTTTTCTCCATCTTTTGTTTTAATCAATGGTAAATTACCATCAATTATTTGTCTTGCTCTCTTTGATGTAGCCAACACGATTGAATATCTACTATTAACAATCTTGGTTGCTCCCTCTTCTACGTCCTGGTTTACTATTTTCATCAAATCTGTGTATGATGGATGTAACATATGTTATTCTCCTTTCAAATTTCCATTTAATTCTTCTTTTATCTGATTCATAAATGAGATATTACGAAATCCTCTGCTGTGTTCACCTTGAATAATTTGGTGCATCTCTTTTACACACTGTTCTAGATCATCGTTAATAATCAAATAATCGTATGCTTGTATGCCATCTGCTTCTTCAGCAGCGCGTTTCATACGTGCTACAATCACTTCCTTGCTCTCTGTTCCCCGTCCTAATAGGCGGTCTTCTAAGATAGCTGCAGAAGGTGGGGTAATAAATAGCAATAATGTCTCTGGAAACTTTTCTTTTACTTTTAATGCACCTTGAATCTCAATTTCCAAAATCACATCTTTACCTTGTGATAACTGTTCTTCCACATACTCTTTTGGAGTACCGTAATAATTATTCACGTATCTAGCATACTCTATTAATTCATCTTTCGCAATCATTTTTTCAAATTCATCAACGTCTTTAAAAAAATACTCTCTCCCATCAATTTCCCCAGCCCTTGGTGGACGCGTCGTTGCAGATATAGATAAGGCATAATTGTCATAAGATTCCAACAGCCTTTTCATTAGTGTTCCCTTTCCGGACCCGGAAAATCCAGATACTACAATTAGAATTCCTTTTGTTTTCATTTATTTAACCTTTCACGCAGCTTATTCAATATTTTGTATTTGTTCTCTTACTTTTTCAATGTCCGTTTTCAAATCAATTGCATAATTGGAAATAATTAAATCATTAGCTTTTGAAAGTATGGTATTCGCTTCACGATTCATCTCCTGTGCAATAAAATCCAATTTGCGGCCAATTCCATTTGGATCATCTAAAGTATCTGTCATATGCTGAATATGACTTTTCAAACGCACGGTTTCCTCATCTGTACATATTTTATCGGCAAATAATATAACTTCTGTTGCAATTCTGCTTTCATCAATTTGCACATCATTTAATAACTCTTCTACTTTTGTTTCTAATTTTATACGATATTGCGCAATGATTTCAGGAGAACGTTCTTCAATACACTCAATTACATCCAACATATGCTGAAGCTTACCAAGAATGTCTATTTTTAAGTTTTCACCTTCCACAGATCTTGTCTCTACAAATTGTATGAAAGCTCCAACTAATGCTTTTTCCAATCCATTCCACAGTGCTTTTTCATCGACTGCCTGTTCTTCCATGGTGAAAACTTCTGGGTAACGAGATAAAGTTGATACTCGTATATCATTGTCCAATAAGAAATGCTGCTCCATCTGTTTGAAATAATTCAAATACTCTTGTGCCAGTGCTTCATTGTATTTTAATGAAACTTGATTTTCCGATTGGTCTTCATATGTAACAAAAATATCTATTTTACCTCTTTGTGCATAGTTCTTTAAAAGTCCCCGTATCGCAGTTTCAAAAAAATTAAATTTCTTTGGCATGCGAATATTTACATCCAAATATTTGTGATTGACACCTTTTAGCTCTACTGTAAACTTACGGTCTTCTTGGGAAATTTCACATCTTCCAAAGCCAGTCATACTTTTTATCATGTTATTGTCCTCATTTGCCCATTGGCTATTCTTATTCTTTTCAACAAATTATAATTCATTTTCATAACCTCGTCAACTAGAACAAAAAGTTTGCTTTGCCTTAAATTCATGTTATAATATGCCTTATGGATAGAAATAGGGGGATTACTTATGGCTTTGGATGGAATAACAATTGCAAATATCGTAACGGAATTAAAGGAACATATATTGAATGGAAGAATCAGTAAAATAGCACAGCCTGAAAACGATGAGTTATTATTAACAATTAAGACACCCCAGGGACTAAAACGTTTGTGTATTTCTGCAAGTGCTTCTCTGCCCTTACTTTATTTGACAGAGATGAATAAACCAAGCCCAATGACTGCACCCAATTTCTGTATGCTTCTACGTAAGCACATTGGCAGTGGACGTATTACGAACATCACCCAACCCAAGCTAGAACGTATTATTCAATTTGAAATTGAGCATTTGGACGAATTAGGTGATATATGTCAGAAGCTTTTGATTGTAGAACTAATGGGGAAACACAGCAATATTATTTTCTGTCAGTCAGATATGACAATTATAGATAGCATCAAGCGTGTATCCTCACAAATGAGTTCCGTTCGTGAAGTCTTACCGGGACGTACTTATTTTATTCCAGATACTATGGGAAAAGCAGATCCTCTTACGGTGACACAAGAGGACTTTTGTTCCATTTTATTACAGAAACCAATGGCGCTTAGTAAAGCAATTTATACAAGTTTTACTGGCATCAGTCCCGTAGTGGCAGAAGAAATCTGCTATCTGTCTGGATTAGACTTAGAGCAGCCACCCAAAGAATTATCATTAGATGTATTGCATCATTTATATAAACAATTTGATTTTTTCTTGGATCAAGTAAGAACAGCACAATTTCAGCCGGGCATTTATTATTGTAAAGAAGAGCCAAAAGAATTTGCAGCACTTTTGCTGACCCAGTTTCATGACTATCAAAGAAAATCCTATGATTCCATATCAGATGTATTAGAACATTTTTATGCCTCCAAAAATGCATTGACAAGAATCCGACAGAAATCCGTTGACTTAAGACAAGTAGTTCAAACTGCATTGGATCGGAACCGTAAGAAATTCGACTTACAGCAAAAGCAACTAAAAGACACAGAAAACAGAGATAAATATAAGGTTTATGGGGAACTGATCCACACCTATGGGTATAATCTGACACCTGGAACCAAATCGTTAGAAGCATTAAATTATTATACCAATGAAATGATAACCATACCCTTGGATTTCACTAAAACAGCACAAGAGAATGCTCAAAAATACTTTGATAAATATAATAAACAAAAACGTACGTATGAAGCTTTGAATACATTAATTAAAGACACTCATGAAGATATTGTTTATCTGGAATCCATTAGCAATGCACTTGACATTGCATTAAATGAAGAAGATCTAACTCAGATTAAAGAAGAACTCATTCATTCTGGATATATTCGCAGAAAATATACCAAGAAAAAAGTAAAAATCACAAGCAAACCGTTTCATTATATATCCAGTGATGGATTTCATATCTATGTAGGAAAGAATAATCTACAAAACGATGAACTGACCTTCCAGTTTGCAACAGGAAATGACTGGTGGTTTCATGCAAAAGGAATTCCGGGTTCACATGTGATTATAAAATCTAATGGAGAAGAATTACCAGATTCTACCTTTGAAGAAGCTGGTAAATTAGCGGCTTATTATTCAAAAAACAGAGGAAATGATAAAATCGAAGTGGATTATATTGAAAAGAAGCATGTAAAGAAACCCAAAGGTGGAAAACCAGGATTTGTAGTGTATTATACGAACTACTCTCTAGCTATAGACTCAAACATTGAAAAAATCAAGCAGGTGGATTAATCCACCTGCTTTTGTTCTGGTCGTGAAAGTAAGGAATCAATAAATTGCTGTGCAGTTCTTCCAGATAGACCACCATGACTTAATTCCCATTGGTTGGCCTCTAATAAAAGCTGATCTTCCTGGAGTTCAATGTGATTTCTTTGTGCCAAGGCAAGGACAATCTGTTGGTATTCCTTTTTGGTTGGACCATTGAAGAAAATGGATACACCAAATCTTGCAACTAAAGACAACTTTTCCTGTACAGTATCAGATGCGTGTAAATCATCCCTGCGTCCCTCTTTATCTGCAAATTCTTCTCTTACTAAATGCCGACGGTTACTGGTTGCATATATTAGGACATTTTCAGGTTTCTTTTCTAATCCCCCTTCAATGACGGCTTTGAGGTATTTATATTCTATTTCAAATTCTTCAAAGGACAAATCATCCATATAAATAATAAACTTATAGTTTCGATTTTTGATTTGAGCAATGACATCATTTAAATCCTGAAATTGATGCTTATAGATTTCAATCATTCGAAGTCCCTGATCATAATATTGATTTAATATTGCTTTGACACAAGAAGATTTTCCGGTACCTGCATCGCCAAAAAGCAGACAATTATTTGCCTTTCTCCCCTCTACAAATGCTTGTGTATTTTCAATTAGCTTTTGTTTTGGAATCTCATAACCAACTAAATCTTCTAATTTTACATGAGCAATTTTGGTAATGGGAACTATGGTAACTTCCGTTTCCATATGTTCCACGCGAAAAGCCTTATGAAGTCCCAGTTTTCCGACTCCAAATTCTTTATAAAAAGCAGTCAATATTTCTTGAAATTCTTCTTTTGTCTCGGCATTTGCTAATCCAATGGAAAGGGAACAAATGCGATCACGAATTCTTTTATTAAATACTTTACTTCCAGTATTTACATTTTCATAATGCTCTAACATGGATAAACAATCTGTATTTAATACGGCTTCTAATTGATGAAAATCACAATGAAAAAGTTCTTTGAAAATTTGGAAATCATGAAGTGCTATCTGATTGATTGATCCGCTTACCATTCCTCTGATTTCACAAGCTGTACTGTATGCGTTTTCGTTATTTGCCAACAAAAAAGTAAGATACGTATGCCATAGATTTCCTTCAAATCCATGACTACCTGCTAGTTCTAATATTTCATTTACACAACGAAAGAGTAATTTTTTTATTTCCTCCATATCAGAATAGTCTTGTTTATAGTGGCCTATAATATAGGACATATCTTGAAGAATCTGTCCTTGTGTGAAATGTTTGAATAGTAATAATTCATTGGTTCTCATAAGGGGTTCATTTTCATCTTTCATATGGCTTAATTGATATTGGATTCTTTTACTAGTGTCAAAAATCTGATGATATAAAAGTAAAAGTTCGTTTTGTGTAAATTTATCTTGAGCCATTGCTTGTATTTGTTCTAATTTTTCAATTTCGCGGCTTCTATCAACAATTGGAAGATGATGTTCTAATTTATATGCTCCTATTGCTTTACTTACTTCAATACGCTGCTCAAATAAGCCAACCATTTTTTGATCTATTTGATCTATTTGTGTTCTTGACCTTTCTAACATAGTCATGATAGTTCTCCTTTGCGTTCTTTATCTGATATTATAGTACGTTCTTTGTATAAAATCTACAGTTCTTTCCAATACTTGGTTATATGAAAAACAAATTTATCTTATGTGGAACGATTGGATGGTGTATGGAAATTATATTTACCGGACTTCATTCTGCTAAAAACAAAGAATTTTCGTTAATTGGTAATACTTCTATTTGGATGTTTCCTATATATGGTCTTGCCTGCTGTCTATCCCCTATATGTAAATTTCTCCGTCATAAAAATATATGGATTCGAGGAGGTGTATACACCTGTTTCATTTTCTTTGGAGAATACTGTACTGGCTCATTTCTGAAAAAGCATCAGATATGTCCATGGGATTACAGTAAAGCCAAATATAACCTTCATGGACTTGTTCGATTAGACTATGCACCTTACTGGTTTGGTGCAGGTTTGTTATTTGAACGGTTACTAAAGTAAAAACTTGCTTATTTCGGTTGAAAAAAATCTAGAATTATCATATAATGAATAAAGCAAATTTCACACAGGAGGATATTTTATGAAACATTTAATGAGTCCATTAGATCTGTCGGTTTCAGAATTGGATAACATCTTAGATTTAGCGAATGATATTGAGGCAAATCCACAAAAATATGCCCATGCATGTAATGGAAAAAAATTAGCTACACTTTTTTATGAACCAAGTACACGTACCCGTTTAAGCCATGAAGCTGCTATGCTGAATCTAGGGGGCAGTGTTCTTGGTTTTTCTTCTGCTGATTCTAGTTCAGCTGCCAAAGGGGAAAGTGTTTCTGATACCATACGGATGGTCTCCTGTTATGCAGATATCTGCGCCATGCGTCATCCAAAAGAGGGAGCACCTATGGTAGCATGTAAGCACTCTACCATTCCAGTTATCAATGCAGGTGATGGTGGTCATCAACACCCTACCCAGACCCTGACTGATTTGTTAACTATCCGTTCTTTGAAAGGACGTCTTGATAATTTAACCATTGGTCTTTGTGGTGATTTAAAATTTGGACGTACGGTACATTCATTGATCCATGCTCTTGTTCGTTACGAACATGTTCAATTTGTAATGATTTCCCCAGAAGAATTAAGACTTCCAAGCTATATACGCAAGGATATATTAGATCGAAATCAAATCCCTTATAAAGAGGTTGTACGTTTGGAAGAGGCAATACCAGATTTGGATTTATTATATATGACACGAGTGCAAAAAGAACGTTTCTTTAATGAAGAGGATTATGTACGTATGAAAGACTTCTATATCCTAGATGCTAAGAAAATGAAGTTAGCCAAAGAAGATATGCTAGTTCTACATCCACTTCCACGAGTAAATGAAATCTCTGTTGAAGTGGATCAAGACCCAAGAGCAGCATATTTCAAACAGGTGCAATATGGTGTTTATGTCAGAATGGCATTGATACTGACACTCTTAGAAATTCACGTATGAAAAGAATGCAAAAAGGAAGGAGAACGAATATGAATAAAAGCACACTAAATGTAAGCAGTATTTCTGAAGGTTTTGTATTAGACCATATTGAAGCGGGAAAAAGCATGGACATCTATCGTTATCTACATTTAGATAACTTGGATTGTTGTGTGGCTATTATAAAAAATGCTAAAAGCAATAAAATGGGTAAAAAAGACATTATGAAAATCGAATGTCCTATTGATATTATAGATTTAGATATATTAGGCTTTATCGACCATAATATTACTATTAATATTATACAAAAAGAACAAATTGTAGAAAAAAAACGCCTCGAACTTCCAAAGCAAATTACCAATGTGATTAAATGCAAGAATCCACGTTGTATTACTTCCATTGAGCAAGAGTTGGATCATATCTTTGTATTAACCAATCCGGAAGAACAAATTTACCGCTGTAAATATTGCGAAGAAAAATATGAAGGAAAATAAAAGCAATGATAATCAAACATAAGGATATAGACCAAAAAGGTCTATATCCTTATGTTTAGCATGAAGCAAGACGGTAAGCCGGGTTATGTCGTGAATGATCATCTATCTAGTTCTATTGTTGCCAATAGACTCCAGCAACCTACCTAAAGCGTGGCGGGCAGCCACATAGCTTTTATTCGGTTTTGCTTCGGATGGGGTTTACATATGCCCTTCTTGTTACCAAGAAGGCGGTAGTCTCTTACACTGCCATTCCAACCTTACTTACCATGTGGTAAGCGGTATGTTTCTGTTGCACTGGCCTTGGAGTTGCCTCCACCGGACGTTATCCGGCATCCTGCCCTATGAAGCCCGGACTTTCCTCACCTGCGACCTTTCGGTACCTGCAGCTGCGATCATTTATCCTACTTCCATGCCTTTTGTGATTCTATCACGTAGCGGATAAGTTGTAAAGTGGTTTCTTA
The DNA here is from genome assembly GCA_036656615.1 of Lachnospiraceae bacterium. Taxonomy (GTDB): domain Bacteria; phylum Bacillota; class Clostridia; order Lachnospirales; family Lachnospiraceae; genus CAUPWF01. The sequence continues at coordinate 45,861 of JAVXHY010000002.1, forward strand.
GTTTTGTATACCCTCATCCATCATTAGATTGGTCCCATCTGCTGCTGTAGTAGCTAAGGTATCGCATCTTTCGTTTTGTGCATGTCCATCATGACCTTTTACCCATATGAATTGCACGGTATGTAATTCCTTGGCTTTCAAGAGTCTCTTCCACAAATCTATATTCTTCACAGGTCCACTTTTTCCCCTGTTCCAATTCTTTTTCACCCAGCCATCAATCCACTTCTGATTAAATGCATCTACCACGTATTTAGAATCCGAATAAAGCTCAATATCACACGGACGATTTAATGCTTCTAGTCCTGCAATTGCAGCCATTAATTCCATTCGATTATTCGTTGTCTTTTGATAGCCGCCAGAAAGTTCTTTCGTATGAAGTTCTCCCTTAGCATCCATATATTCTATGACGGTTCCATAGCCACCAGGTCCATTAGGATTACCTCTAGCTGCACCATCTGTATAGATTTTTACATGCATATAATACCTCCTCTTATATAATGGGGATGATATAATTATAAAATCCCCAATTATTCAAATTCAAATTCTTGCCCTTCTTTCTCTATCACCATTAAATGCTCCTTATACACTTGTGCAAAAGGCTCTGTTAGCAATTGATTGCATATGTTATAATCATTCCAAAAATGCATAGGAAATGCCCATGTAGTTTTTGTATGTCTCATAAAATAATCTATGCCATAGGCATAAGCATTTTCTAATCGAGAATCCAAAGGTAAAAAAGCAAAATCTATGGTTTCATCTGCAAGCTTATTGATTTCATATTGGAATTTTCGTTTCATCATTTCATTAAATATATCATTTTCCTGATTCCAATGCCACCAGTTCAAATCCCCCCCATGATAGATGCAAAGATCTGTTGTGTGAATAAGAAATGCAACTCCTTCATCAGTAGAACGCAATGTTCTCACTTGACAGTCCCCAATAGTCTGCACTTCATTAGGCCCCATAAATGTAATTTGATTTGCCATGACCATAGCTGCTTCTTTAGACTTCACAACAGACTTGTTAATATCATCAGATAAAATAAATTGGATAGGAGTTCCTTCTTTTGTAATTTGAAAAATCTTCTTTTTAAAATGGTCAAAATGGGTATGACTTGCAAATATATATAAATCTTTTTCTTTTGAAAACTCAGGAAGCGTTCCTTTATAGTAATCAAATATAAATACTGCATTCCTTGTTTCAATCATGTAACCACTATGAGAAATATAAGTTACTTTATTCATATTATAACACTCCGTCTTCTTGCAGGTGAAGGCTTTTTCTAATATTATTGGCAGCTTGCGCCACTTGTGTATGATTACTTCCATTTCCAGTAATGCCGACCACAACATGATCTGTTTGTATAATAGCGGGAAAATAGAAATCGCACAGGCTGTGATTCGAGGCAACATTTACCAAAATACCGCGTTCTTTACAAAGCAAATATATCCATTCATTTAACGAAGTATTATCCGTTGCGGCTATGACCATATCTATACCTTCTGTTAAATCTGATTCTGTAAAATCTTTCTTCTGTAAGCGAATTTCACCTCGATGACATAATTGATTCATTTCAGAATAAGTCTCTTTGGGTATATCCTTTGTTATTACACGAATGGAGGCACCAAAAGAACGCAAAGATGTAATGCGTCGAAGTGCAACCTTTCCAGCTCCAACTATTAAGATTTGTTTTTCACAGATATTTATAAATAATGGGAAAAATCGTTGATTTTCATGCTCCATTATAGACTCCTTCCTTGCAGAATATCATCAGATATTTACTTGAGCTTACTTCCAATCCCAGCAATAACACGATATACTTCCGTTGCTTCAGCAGCCAAATAACACCCTACTTGTCCTACTATATCCCGTAATTTCCGATCATTTTGTGAAATTGGAACCATTCCACACCCCATTTCATCCATTATAATCACTATATGGGGGTGGGTAGTTATCAATGTTTGGGTGTAAATGAAAGGATCTATACCATCCTTTACACATTGTTCTAACTGCAGATGATAGTCTTGAATCCTTGTATAACTTGGGAAATAAGTCCTTGCATATTGTTCTTTTCCCTGTTGATAACCTCCCGTTATAAAGATCATATTAGGCCTCCTTTAGATAAACATTGATAAAATTACGGTAATAATTCCCGCAACACCAATGGCAACACCACTGACTGCACCCTCTATTTCTCCCATTTCAATTGCTTTGGTGGTTCCAATGGCATGACTGGCTGTTCCCATTCCAACTCCAATAGCTATCGGATCCGTAATATGTAAGATTTTTATGAAAAGAGGATTAATCATTGCGCCTAAGACTCCACAAATCAAAACTGCCAGCATGGTTACAGATGTAATTCCACCTAATTGAGCTGATAAGTCAATTGCAATGGCTGTAGTTACGGATTTGGGTAACAATGAAAGTATAAGCTCCTTTCGAACATGACAAATATGACAAAGTGCAACCACACTGACCATAGACAGCAGGCTTCCAGCAAAACATCCACAGACAATTGGTATAAACTGTTCTTTTAGAATCTTTCTTTTCCTATAAATGGATAATCCCAAAGCTGCCGTAGCAGGAGTAATCAATAATCCAATACAAATACCACCATTCATATAATCCTCATAGGAAATACCAAGAAGTTTCATCACAGTTACAGATAGTATAATAGCAATCAGAAGAGGGTTCACCATAGGAGAATGAAATCGTTCATATAATTTCACACCAATCATATAGGTTGAAATCGTCAGAAAAACACCAAATAAGGGATTAGAAAAAATGTTATTCATGATGTTTCAACCTCCTTAATAACTTGGTCACAAACAAGACTGTAAAACAGGTTCCAACAAAAGTGATAATAAGTGATAAAATTACAATTCCTAAAATCAAAAATAATTGACCCTTTAGTGAACCCAATTCTTCAAAGATACCTATTCCAGCTGGAACAAAAAACAGCGCCATAGATCCTAAAAAGAAGTCGGACACTTCTTTGATTTGTTCTTCTTTTATCATATTGGTCATAAGTAAAAAAGCAATTAAAATTAAACCAATTACACTTCCAGGAAATGCAAAAGGCAACACAGATGAAAGCAACTGTCCCACAAAACAGATTCCAAAAATAATCGCCATTTGTTTTATCAACTTCATATTATCTCTCCCTAATGACAGCCCATTGGCTGATAAGGTTCTATTTTTATATCTTCAAAGGTACTCATTTGGGTATAGACATCATATGCCATATCCAAAAGAGGCATGAGGGCAATGGCTCCAGTTCCCTCACCAAGCTTCATATTACAATCTAGGCATGGAGACATATACATTTGCTCCATCAGTTTTTGCATAGCTGGTTCTAGAGACATGTGAGATGGGATGGCATAGCTTCGAATCAAGCTACTTAGTTTGCTTGCTGTAAATGCAGCAACAGCAGAAATAAACCCATCTATAATAACAGGCATGCCAAGTGCTGCCCCACCTAAGAAAACCCCAACAAGCCCTGCAATATCCAGACCACCTACTTTTGATAATACATCCAAAGGATCCTTGGCATCTGGATGATTAACAGCAATGGCTTTTTCTATGATTTCTATTTTATGTTTGAATCCTGCAAAGGTTAAGCCAGCACCTTTTCCAGTTACCGATTCTACTGTTGTTCCCAATAAGACAGAAGCCATAGCACTGCTAGTAGAGGTATTTCCAATACCCATTTCACCAGTTGCCAGTATCGTATAGCCCTGGTCTTTACAATCTTTTGCTGCCTGAATCCCAACTTCTATAGCTTGGATAGCTTCCGTTCTTGTCATGGCAGGTTCAAGTGCCATATTTTTTGTTCCCAAAGCAATTTTTCTGTTTGCAATTTTAGTTTCTGTCTGTACCCCAATATCAATAGGAAATAGATCGACCCCTGCTCTCTTTGCCATAATACAGGCTGTGGTAGCACCGGAAGCAAAATTATCTGCAACAATCCTGGTAACACTGCTATCGGTCTGAGTGACACCTTCTGCTACTACTCCGTTATCTGCACACATAACAATCAATGCTTTTTTATGGAGTTGAACTTGCTCCGTACCCATAATTCCGGCAATCTGCATAAAGATTTCTTCTAATTTACCCAAGCTTCCTATTGGCTTTGCAATCTGGTTCCATTGATTCTTGCAAGCCGTCATTGCTTCTGCATTTAATGGCTTAATCATCTTTATAGTTGTTTCTAAATTCATTATGGCATCTCCTATCTCATATCGTTTAGTAATGCAACGATATCCTCCTGCTTGGTTGCCCAACTGGTACAGATACGTATCACAGAATGTGTAGCATCCCATGTCCCTTGCAGGCTATAGCAATACTTCTTTTTTAATTGATCTAATCGTTCATTTTCTACTATAATAAATTGTTGGTTTGTGCTGCTTTCTATGAAAAAAGAATATCCGGCCTCTATCAGCCCTTTCTTTAACAGCATCGCCATGTCTACTCCATGCTGAGCCATTTCAAAATAAAGCCCATCTTTAAATAATTCCAAGAACTGAATACCAAGGAGTCTGCCTTTTGCAAGCATACCACCTTTCTGCTTAATAATATAACGAAAATCTTCTTTCAGCGCTTCATTACGAATGACCAAAGCTTCTCCAAACAATGCACCAACCTTAGTTCCACCAATATAGAACACATCACAAAGTCTAGCAATAGATGGCAGATCCAGGTCATTATCACTGGCACAAAGCCCATATCCAAGTCTGGCACCATCCATAAATAAATATAAATGACAGGCGTCACAAACTTTACGTAATGCTTCCAATTCTTGCTTTGAATAAATGGTTCCTATTTCTGTTGGATTTGATATATATACCATCTTTGGCTGTGCAATATGCTCATGAGTCTCATCCTTCCAATGGGCATCATATACCGTCTGTACCTGTGCTGCGGTGAGCTTTCCATCTGCACTTTCCACGGCCATTGCTTTATGTCCAGTGGCTTCAATTGCTCCTGTTTCATGAACACAGATATGACCGGTATGTGCAGAAATAGCACATTGATGAGTACGTAGTGCAGCAGAGATTACGGTGAGATTCGTCTGGGTACCCCCAACTAGAAAATGAACATCAAGCTGCGGATCTTCACATAATTGTTTGATTGCATCTGCTGCTTTTTGACAATATTTATCCTCTCCATACCCAGGAGTCTGCTCCATATTGGTCTCTACTAATTGTTTTAGAATTCGTGGATGTGCACCTTCATTATAATCACAATTGAATCGAATCATAGTTGATATCTCCTTTTTATCTTTCTATTTCTTTATCAGTTATTATGGTCTAAATTTCATGTATAAATAATCCACTTCTAAGCTTCGGTTCAAACCATGTGGATTTTGGCGGCATCAGTCGTCCTAGATCTGCAACAGCAAATAACTCGTCCATTTCCGTTGGATACATCAGAAAAGCAACTCCATCAACGGCATCTGCCTGTCTTTCTAATTCCTCTGCTTCATGGATGCCACCCAAAAAAGAAAGACGGGAATCCGTCTTAGGGTCCTCAATGCCAAACAGCGCATTCAATACATAGGTCTGTAAAATAGATACATCCAAGTTCTTCACCGGGTCTGAAGACAATCGAAAGGGCTTCACGTTTAACTGATACCAGTCTTGTTCTAAATACATTCCAATCTGGTGCTTATGTAAGGGTCTGAATCGTTGCTTTCCAAAGGGTACGATCTCAAATGATTCCTTTAATCTATCCAAACATTCCTCCTTAGATAAGTTATTTCGATCCGAAATAATTCTATTATAATCTAAGATTTTCAGTTCATTACTGGGAAATAATACAGATAAAAAATAATTAAATTCCTCTTCTCCCGTAAAGTCTTGACAATTTTTTCGCATCTGCAAACCAACCTTTACTGCTGAAGCAGCTCGATGATGACCATCTGCAATATAGATCTCCGAAATTTCACTAAACTCTAGATGTAATTGTTTCATTTGTTCTGGATTATCTATGATCCATACCTGATGAGTTACTTCGTCTGTAGTTTGAAAATGGTATACGGGCACCCCTTCCTTTACCTTAGAGACTACTTCTTCGATGGTCTCTGATTGTCTGTAGGTTAAGAAAATTGGTCCTGTTTGTGCATGACATGCTTCAATATGACGAATACGATCTAATTCTTTTTCCAATCTTGTATTTTCATGTTTCTTAATCACACCCTTGATATAATCATCAATTGCCGCACAGGCTACAATCCCGGTCTGGCTGTGTCCATTTCTAGTTAACTGATATAAATAGAAGCAAGGACTTTCATCCTTTATAAAAATACCATTATTTCTTAATTCCTGTAATCGTTTTCCTGCATATTCATATACCTGTGGATCATATAAATCCAGTTCTACGGGGAGACCGGTTTCGCCCCTGTCAATAGACAAAAAAGAAAGAGGATGAAGCTCCACCTCTGTTCTTGCTTCTGCCCGATCATATACATCATAGGGAAGAGCTGCTACCTTGGCAGCTACCTCCGGATTTGGCCGGATTCCTCTAAATGCCTGTATCATAGCCATATCTATATCTCCTTCTTTCTATAAGTTCAATTTTTTTACAATATATAAATACTACCATAACTTTTAGTCAAAGTCTATTTTATTTTATGATTCGAACCATGATAAAAGGCACTACAGCCCCCTGTATTCCTGACTGTAACGCCTCTGTTATTTACAATTATTTATAAATTTAAATAATGATACATACCATTCCACCATTACTGTCATTTACGATTTTTTGCATGGTATCTTGTAATTTTATCTGACTTTCATCTGTAATAGCAGCCATTTTATTCCGCATACCATCGGATACTAAATCTTGTATAGATTTGCCAAATATATTAGTATTCCAAATTCCACCCTCACTAGCAGCTTCATTCTTGATATACACGACTAGATCCTCCGCCTGCTTTTCACTACCCACAATGGGGGCAATGTCCGTCTCAATATTTGCACGAATCATATGGATAGAGGGTGCCTCTGAATGGATTTTTACACCATATTTATTTCCCTGCTTAATCAGAATTGGGTCTTCTAGATGAATTTCATGCTGCAGGGGAGTCACCACTCCATACCCTTTCAGGCGCACCGAATCCATCGCATTTTGCACCTGTTCATACTCTTTTTTCATAGCAGACATTTGTTTCAATAATTTCATTAATTCATATTCCCCTTGTAAAGATGTACCGGTCATTTCACTTAGAATTTCATAATAATATCCTTCTATCATGTCTACTTTTACCCGTACACAACCTGTATGCATACAGATGTCTTCTATTTTAATCTGTTCTATATACTCACTTTCGATTTGTGGACAGCCAGCTGATGCATCCTTAATCTGCAAAAGCTTACCCATCATTTCTTTAACCTGATGAAGTAAGTCTTGTTTGATTTTATGATCCCTTGCCAACATTTCTACCCATTTTGGTATGTAAAATTCAATCTCAGACACTGGAAATTCAAATAGAATGTGCTTCATAATTGTATGTATATCATCTTCTCTTAATTGCTCACAATTAACAGCCATAGCCTTGACCTTATATCGCTCTTCTAGTTCTGATGCTTGATTTTTTGCTTCTTCACTGTATGGTCTTTGAGAATTTACAAGTACTACAAAAGGTTTTCCAATGGATTGTAATTCCCGAATCGTTTTTTCTTCTGGTTCTAGAAAGCTTTCTCTTGGCAAATCACCAATACTTCCGTCTGTCGTAATCACAATTCCTATCGTTGCATGTTCATGGATGACTTTCCTAGTTCCAATAGCAGCAGCCTGGGTAAATGGAATTTCATAATCGAACCAAGGTGTTTTTACCTGACGCTCCATTTCGTTTTCTATATGTCCTGAAGCGCCTTCAGCCATGTATCCTACACAATCAATTAAACGCACCTTTACTTCCACATCCCCATCTAAACGAATTTGTGCTGCTTCCTTTGGAACGAACTTGGGTTCTGTAGTCATAATTGTTTTACCAGATGCAGATTGTGGCAATTCATCCCTTGTACGCATTTTACTGTGTTCATCTTCCATATTTGGAAGTACTAACAAGTCCATAAATCGCTTGATAAATGTTGATTTTCCAGTTCTCACAGGTCCTACAATACCTATATAGATTTCACCGCCTGTACGAGCCTGCATATCCTTATATACATTAAAAGATTCCATAATAATACCCCTTCCATAGTCATACGCTAGTATAATATATGCAAGGGGTTCTTATTTATAACAATAATGTTTGTTAAATCGTAAGAGTTCAGCCAAATCATTCATTCCAAGGTAAATTAGAGTGTTCATTTTTGCCATCCCGGAGCATCAGTTCATTTACCGCTTCTCTTGGATTCTTTCCTTCAAATAACACTTGATTCACTTGTTCGATAATTGGCATAGAGACTTCATACTTTGCTGCCAGTTTCACAGCGGCTTTCGTGGAATAAACACCTTCTACCACCATTTTGACTTCATCCATAGCTTCCTGCATGCTCAAGCCTTGCCCCATCAGATAACCAGCTTTCCGATTTCTACTATGGACACTGGCACAGGTAACAATTAAATCACCAATTCCAGTTAGACCAGAAAAAGTCTCGATTTTACCACCCATCTTTACTCCAAGTCTTGCAATTTCTGCAATTCCTCTAGTAATAAGAGCTGCTTTCGTGTTATCTCCATAGCCTAATCCATCTGCAGTTCCAGCTGCCAGTGCAATTACATTTTTCAAGGCACCACCAATTTCCATGCCTAAGATATCCGGGCTTGTATAGACACGAAATACTTCATTCTTAAATGCCTGCTGTAAATATTCTGCTGTTTTCTTCGTCTTTGCACCTACTACACAGGTGGTAGGAAGACCCCTTCCCACCTCTTCAGCATGACTTGGTCCTGATAGAACTGCTACATTTGCAAATGGAATTTCATCTTCTATTTGGTCGGTCAAAGTCATCAGAGTTGCCTCTTCAATTCCTTTGGCTACATTCACCAATATTTGATTTTCCTTTACAAATGGTTTCATCATACGGGCCGTATTCCTAGTATAAGGGGAAGGTACTGCAAGAATCACAAAATCTTTTTCTGCAACAGCTTCTTCCAACGTATTTGTAATCTGTAGGTCCTCTGGAAGTATGACCCCCGGAAGCTTACTTTTATGTTCATGAACTGAATTTAACAAATCTACTTCCTCCTTGGAAATAGACCACACAGTGACCTGATGTCCGTTTTTATGCAACAACAGTGCCAATGCTGTGCCCCAGCTTCCTGCGCCTAATACTCCTACCTTTGCCATGTTACATCCTCCTATTTCTTCTTAAAATTCAATTTATTTTCCGTCCCATTCAGCAATCTCTTTATATTGTCCTTATGTTTATAAAATGCGGAAATCATTAAAAATAATGCAATGCAGTACATTTCAATTAATTGTGGCTGGGTTAAAGAAAACCCACCTATTTGTCCATAGACTACCACCTCGACTACAAATAAAATAACAAGAACTAAAGATGCAACGGACACATATCTAGTCATCAGTACTACAGTAATAAATACAGCCATAGCAATCAAGGCCATCCATACATTGGTGATTAGAAAGATTCCAGCTGTGGCAGCAATTCCTTTGCCACCTTTAAAATTCAAATAAAACGGATAATTATGTCCCAATACAGCACCCATACCTGCATACATTGACAACAAAGACAGAATCTCGTTCTGAGATGTGCTGTATATGAGATGCACAATGATGACTGCTAATACGCACTTTAGACAATCACCTAAAAATGTAATAATTCCTGCCTTCCACCCTAACGTGCGCAATGCATTAGTGGTACCTGAATTACCACTTCCATAGTTCCTAATATCGATATGATTTAGTTTTCCATAGAAATAGCCTGTCTGTAATAATCCACAGGCATATCCTATGCCAGCACAAATCAAACGCTCCATGTTAAGCTTCCTTGTCCTTTCTTTCCCGAATAAAGAATTTTAATGATGTTCCTTTGAAACCAAATGCTTCCCTTATTTTATTTTCCAAATATCTAGTATAAGAAAAATGCATCAGTTCCTTATCATTTACAAAGATTACAAAGGTTGGTGGCTTCACCGAAACTTGTGTAATATAATATAATTTCAATCGTTTTCCCTTGTCAGATGGAGGTTGCTGCATGGCTACTGCCTCGACCATAATTTCATTTAAGACTCCCGTAGACACTCGAAGAGTCTGATTTTCTATAATGACATCAATCATCTCATAAAGCTTGGTTAGTCTTTGTCCTGTTTCAGCTGAAACAAACATGACCTCCGCATATGCCATATACGCTAATACTTGTCTGATTTTCTTTTCATATTCGTATATAGTCTTGTCATTTTTTTCAATGGCGTCCCATTTATTAACAACTATAATAACACCTTTTCCACGTTCATGAGCAATCCCGGCAATCTTAGCGTCCTGTTCCGTCACACCTTCTACTGCATCAATTACAACCAAGACAATATCTGCCCGTTCTACTGCTGCTACTGTTCGTATAATACTATAACGCTCCAATTCTTCTTTGATCTTGCTTTTGCGGCGAAGTCCAGCCGTATCAATAAAGATATAATCTTTTCCCTTCCAATTAATCGTAGTATCAATGGCATCCCTAGTAGTGCCTGCTATTTCTGATACAATCACACGATTTTCTCCAAGTAATTTATTGACAATAGAAGATTTTCCTACATTTGGCTTTCCTACAATCGCTATTCTTGGACGTTCATCTTCTTCTTCCGGTTCATCATTTTCCGGGAAAAATGCAGTTACTTCATCTAACATATCACCTAATCCCAGCTTCGATGCCGCTGAAATAGGAATGGGGTTGCCGATTCCTAAATTATAGAATTCATAAACATCTGGCATGAATTTATCGAAATTATCCACCTTATTAACCACCAAAACAACTGGCTTTGCTGAGCGGCGCAACATATCTGCCACTTTAGCATCGGAATCAATCAAGCCCTGTCTTACATCGGTAATAAAGATAATTACATCTGCTGTATCCATGGCGATTTGTGCTTGTTCTCTCATTTGTGAAAGAATAATATCTTTACTATCCGGTTCAATTCCACCAGTATCAATGAGTGTGAATTCTTTGTCCAGCCAAGATACCTCTGCATAAATACGATCTCTTGTAACACCTGGTGTATCTTTTACAATTGATATCATTTGTCCTGCCAATACATTGAACAAAGTAGATTTCCCTACATTTGGTCGTCCAACAATTGCCACAATTGGTTTACTCATATATTTTCTCCTATTATACTATTGATCAAGTCTTGTCCGCTTGATTTTACAATATCTACGTTGACTTGTAAAGCTTCTTTCAGGTTAACAAGAGATAAATCATCCAAAAATACATTTTCTCCGCTTCTTAGCATATTACACGGCAGTAATAAACACTCACCTAATACTTTACCATTTAATTGTTCCACAAGATCCTGTCCCGTAATCAGTCCTGCAACCGTAATGTGTTCCCCAAAAAATCGATTGGTAATTGCATAGACCAAAACCTCTACATGGGGAAAGATTATTTGTAACTTTTTAACTAGTTTAACAATGTAAGGATATGCTAAAGTTCCTGTTGCAATGGATACCTTCCGCTGTCTGTTATCCCCCTTGCATTCCTTTAATGCCTCTGCAAATTCATTTTCCAAAAGCCGAATCATGCCAACTCCGTTTTCCAATTGTAAATATCCGTCATAAGTTTCCTCTAATGGCATTTCTTCTTCTGCTAAGATATACCACTCATCTCCGCCATGTACAAAATGAATCCCATATGCTTCCCAAAGTCTTTGCTGCCAGTGGTGAATCAATTGGAGTACTTCTTTTGCCTCTGCTTTGGTAAATGCTTCCAATGGTTCCAGACCATCCCGATATTTGGTAAGTCCTACTGGTACAATAGACACACTTTGAAGAAGCGGAAGATATCCTGACAACGTTTCAATACTTCGTTCCAATTCAGCCCCATCATTCATGCCCTTGCACAATACAATCTGTCCATTCATTTGGATACCGCCCTGGTAAAGTATGTCTACCTTTTTCAGTGCTTCTCCTGCAAATCGATTATGCAGCATCTGACACCGTAAATCTGGATTCGTGGTATGAAAAGAAATATTAATTGGTTCCAAATGATATCGAACGATCCGCTCTACATCCTGGTCACTCATATTTGTCAGGGTTATATAATTCCCTTGTAAAAAGGAAAGTCTAGAATCATCATCTTTAAAATATAAAGTATCTCGCATGCCTGGAGGCATTTGATCAATAAAACAAAACATGCATTTATTATGACAGGATTTATAGGCATCCATTAACCCTTCTTCAAATTCAATACCCAAATCCTCTTCGGCATCTTTTTCTATTTCTAATTCCCACTCTTCCCCATCAGGCTTCTCAATCAGTAGCATTAGTTCTGACTCACTAACCCAATATTGATAATCAAATACATCTTCTATCTGATTATCATTGATAGAAATCAATTTATCTCCGGGCTCAATGCCTAGTTCTTCGGCAATACTACCCTCTTTTATCTGTCGCACCATGTGTTCATGATTCATATTTATACTCCATTCTTTCTGTTATCTTCTCACCCTTACCACCTATCATACTAAATTTTATCAAAAAATGCAATTTTTTGGCAGCTCTTCCTTGACCTTTTCTTATAAAAAGTGTTATATATTAAGGTAGAATAAAATAATAAATCATGGAGGATCTTATGGCTGATATAAAATCTTTAAAACAATCTCTTCCGGTTGCACCACTAAAAATAGCTGCATTGGAAAGCTGTATAGACTTAGGAAACAAAGTAAATGATTATGTGGTAAAGTTTCGAAACGAATATGTAAATGCTAAGTTAGAACCCGTCAGACACGCAACTTACCAAAAGGATAGCTATATGGCAGAAATTTCCTGCCCGAGATTTGGTACTGGTGAAGCAAAAGGTATCATCCACGAGACTATTCGTGGAACGGACTTATTTATTATGGCAGATGTATGTAACTATAGTCTGACATACTCTGTATGTGGTATGGTAAATCATATGTCACCAGATGATCATTATCAAGACCTAAAGCGAATTATATCCGCAGCTACAGGGAAAGCACATCGAATCAATGTGGTGATGCCATTTTTATATGAAAGCAGACAACACAAACGCACCAAGCGTGAATCACTGGACTGTGCATTGGCATTAGATGAACTCACCTCTATGGGAGTTTCTAATATTATTACCTTTGATGCACACGATCCACGTGTACAAAATTCCATTCCATTAAAAGGATTTGACAATTTCAATCCTCCTTACCAATTTATCAAGGCATTGCTTCGTGCACAGCCAGATTTGATTGTGGACAAGGATCATCTCATGGTCATCAGTCCAGATGAAGGTGCCATGCATCGAGCTGTTTATTTTTCAAATGTATTGGGTGTTGATATGGGAATGTTCTACAAGCGCCGCGATTACTCCACCGTTATAAATGGAAAGAATCCAATTGTTGCCCATGAATTTCTTGGAGATGACATTGCCGGCAAGGATGTTATTATTATTGATGATATGATTTCCTCTGGTGAAAGCATGCTGGATGTAGCTAAACAATTGAAAGAAAGAAAGGCTGGCAGAGTATTTGTATGTTGCACTTTTGGATTATTCACAGAAGGATTTGAGCAATTCGATGAATACTATGAAAAAGGATATATTACAAATGTGATTACTACCAACCTTACTTATTTACCACCTGAAGCTTTTAAAAAGCCATATTTTGTCTTAGCTGATATGAGTAAATTCTTAGCCTTAATTGTCGATTCTATGAACCATGACGTAACCATTGGAGCAGTACTGAATCCAACAGACCGTATTCATTCACTTTTGGCAAAGCATCAAAGCAAATAACTTATTCAATTACTCTTACTTTAAGGACACCATTGATTTTTGTAATTTCTTCTTTGATAGCTTCTGGAATATCCGCTTCAATATCTAACATGGTATAGGCATATTTACCTCTACTGTTATTTGTTAAGATAGCAATATTTAATTCGTCTTTTGCAAATACAGCGGTAAATTGTCCTAACATGTTGGGTATGTTTCTATGTAAAATAGTTATTCTAGATCCAGTCTTACAAATGCCCATTTCACAATTCGGATAATTAACTGAATTTCTTATATTCCCATTTTCAAGGAAATCAATGAGTTCCCGAACTGCCATTTTTGCACAATTATCCTCTGACTCCTCTGTGGACGCACCCAAATGTGGTATGACAATTGCTCCCTTAACCCCTGCAATAAGTGGGTTAGGGAAATCTGTAACGTATCTGTAGATTTTACCTGTTTCCAATGCATCTACAATATCTTCTTCATTTACTAGAATATCTCTGGCAAAATTCAATATTACAACTTCCTTTTTCATAAGAGAAATAACATTCTTATTGATCATACCCTTGGTATCATCTGTAGCCGGTACGTGAATAGTAATATAATCACATGCTTTATAAATCTCATCCACACTTTGGATGTGCTTAATACTTCTAGATATTTTCCAAGCAGAATCTACAGAAACATATGGATCATAACCATATACTTCCATTCCTAAGCTCACGGCAACATTGGCAACAAGTACACCAATTGCTCCAAGTCCAATTACACCTAACTTCTTGCCTTCTAACTCTCTTCCGGCGAACTTCTTCTTTTGTTTTTCTGCTAACTTAACAATATCGCCATCTTCTTCATACTCCTGTACCCAGTTAATTCCACCTACAATATCTCTGGATGCCAATAACATACCTGCAATGACTAATTCCTTTACTCCATTGGCATTGGCCCCAGGAGTATTGAATACTACAATTCCTTTTTCAGCAGCACTCTCTAAAGGAATATTATTTACACCTGCACCGGCTCTTGCAATAGCTTTCAATTGAACGGGCAGTGCTATATCGTGCATAGAAGCACTGCGAAGCAGAACAGCATCCGCTTCATTGATTTCTTCTACCTTTGCATATGATTGAGAAAAATATTCTAATCCTTCTTCTGATATAGGGTTTAAGCAATAATAATTATACATTTTATATATTCTCCTCTTCAAATTTTTGCATAAATGCAACCAAAGCTTCCACACCTTCTAAAGGCATGGCATTATAGATGCTGGCACGCATACCACCAACACTGCGGTGACCTTTTAGGCTCTCTAAACCTGCCTCTTTTGCTTCTTTTATGAATTTTGCATCTAAATCTTGATTGCCGGTAACAAATGGAACGTTCATGAGAGAACGATCTTTCTTTACAACAGTGCCTCTAAATAATTGACTATGATCTAAATATTCATAAAGAATCTGAGCTTTTCTTTCATTTCGTTCCTTCATAACGGATAATCCACCCATTTGTTTTAGCCATTGAAATACCTTGCCACAGATATAAATGCCATAGGCAGGAGGCGTATTATAAAGAGACTTTGCATCTGCATGAATTTTATATTGCAACATCGTCGGAGTCCCCTCTAAGGTGTCTTCTGTAATTAAATCCTCCCGAATAATGGCAATGACAACCCCTGCTGGTCCAATATTTTTCTGTACACCACCATATAAAATTCCATATTTACTAACATCTATGGGTTCTGATAAAAAACATGAGGACACATCTGACACCAGTATCTTCCCTTTTGTATTTGGCAATTCCTTGAATTTTGTTCCATAAATCGTATTATTTTCACAAATATATACATAGTCTGCCTCTTCAGAAATTGGCAAATCACAACATTCGGGGATATAGGAGAAGGTTCGATCTTCCGAACTTGCGATGATATTTGCTTGTCCATATTTCAAAGCTTCCTGATAAGCTTTCTTTGCCCATTGTCCAGTAATAATATAATCTGCGACCCTATGTTTCATTAAATTCATAGGAATCATCGCGAATTGGGTGGAAGCTCCTCCTTGTAGAAATAATACCTTATAATTATCTGGAATTTGAAGCAACTCTCGAAGATCCGATTCCGCCGTTTGAATGATTTCCTCAAATGTTTTAGAACGGTGACTCATTTCCATAACTGATATTCCGGTCCCCTTATAATCCAGCATTTCATCTGCTGCTTCTTTCAGTACCTCTTTTGGCAAAACTGCAGGTCCTGCTGAAAAATTAAATACTTTGCTCATTGCCTCTTTCCCCCTTATAAACATTCATTTTATTTGTGATTCAAATCCTCTTCATTAAAGGCTTCACTGATTGCTGCGCCTGGTGCCACCATTGGCCATACTTTTTCATCACAATCAATCTGACAGTCAATGACTACCGGTGTACCAAGTACCAATGCTTGTTTCAATGCTTCCTGGAACTCTTCTCTTGTCTCAGCTCGAATTCCAACTGCTCCCATGGCTTCTGCGATCTTCACAAAATCTACCGCATCATTTAAGATGGTAGAAGAATAACGCTTCTCATAGAATAAGTTTTGCCACTGACGCACCATTCCAAGTACATGGTTATTTACTACTACTTGTATAATGGGAATCTGACAACGTACTGCAGTAGCAATTTCATTCATATTCATCCGAAAACAGCCATCACCTGCAATATTAATAACGGTCTTATCTGGGACACCAATTTTCGCACCTATAGAGGCTCCAAGACCATACCCCATTGTTCCAAGACCTCCTGAGGTTAAGAAAGTTCTAGGTTTGGTGAATTTATAAAACTGTGCAGCCCACATCTGATGCTGACCTACTTCTGTAGTAATAATAGCTTCTCCATTTGTCTGTTTGTAGATTTCCTCTACAATAAAAGGACCAGTCAGTACATCCTTATGATACGACAATGGATACTTTTCCTTATATTGATTAATTTGATCAATCCAATCCTTGTGATTTTGCTGATCCAATGCAGCATTTAATCTTACCAGCACCTCATTGATATCTCCGGTAATACTGGTATATGTATGGATATTCTTATTAATTTCCGCAGGATCTACATCAATTTGAAGAATCTTCGCATTTTTAGCGAATTTCTTCGTGTTGCCTGTTACACGATCACTAAATCTTGCACCCACTACGATTAATAAATCACATTCACTTACTCCAAAATTAGAAGTTTTTGTTCCATGCATGCCAAGCATGCCCGTATACAATTCATCGGTTCCTGAAAAAGCACCCTTTCCCATCAAGGAATCTGCTACCGGTGAATGAATTCTATGTGCGAATTCCGTAAGTGCCTGACTAGCTTCCGATAAGATAGCTCCACCACCAACAAAAATATATGGTTTTTTTGCTTTTTCAATCAAACGTATGGCTGCTTCCATATCGGACTGTTGTATAGTCGTGGACACTGGACGTACCATTTGAGGAACCTTTTGGTGATAATCCGTTTGATTTCCCGTAACGTCTTTCGGAATATCTACAAGAACAGGTCCCGGACGTCCAGACTTTGCTATGGTAAATGCTTTGCGAATTGTATCTGCTAATTCACGTACATCCTTGACAATATAATTATGCTTTGTAATAGGCATGGTAATACCTGCAATATCTATTTCTTGAAAGCTGTCCCTGCCTAATAATGCAACTCCAACATTACATGTGATTGCAACAATCGGAATGGAATCCATATATGCAGTTGCAATTCCTGTAACTAAATTGGTGGCTCCAGGTCCACTAGTTGCAAAGCAAACTCCTACTTTCCCAGTAGCTCTGGCATATCCATCTGCTGCATGGGCTGCTCCCTGCTCATGGGAAGTTAAAATATGTGTGATTTCTTGCTGATGCTTATATAAGGCATCATATACATTTAAGATTGATCCACCCGGATAACCAAATACAGTATCTACTTTTTGTTCCTTTAAACATTCAATTACAATTTCCGCCCCTGTTAACTGCATATTCATTTCTCCTTCTCTATCGTGGTATTTCCAGTATAGCTCCTCTGTTTCCCGAAGTGACCATAGCCGCATATCTTGCTAAGTATCCCGTAGTAATCTTCGGCTGTCTGGGTTTCCAATTTGCTTTTCTCTCTTCTAATATGGCATCCGATACATCTAGCGTCAGTCGATTATTTGGAATATCTATTTCAATCATATCACCCTCTTCTACCAAGGCAATCGGTCCACCGACTGCTGCTTCCGGAGAGACATGGCCAATGGAAGCTCCTCTTGAGGCACCACTAAATCGTCCATCTGTAATCAATGCCACACTGGTACCAAGTCCCATCCCTGCAATAGCAGAGGTCGGATTGAGCATTTCTCTCATCCCTGGACCTCCCTTTGGGCCTTCATATCGAATAACCACCACATCTCCTGCTATGATTTTCCCAGAAGTAATAGCTGCAATTGCATCCTCTTCACAATCAAATACTCTAGCAGGTCCATGATGTACCATCATTTCTTCCACTACTGCTGAACGTTTTACCACACCAGAGTCTGGTGCTAAATTTCCCTTTAGTACAGCAATTCCACCTGTTTCACTATATGGACGTTCAATGGGTCGAATCACATCTTGATTGTGGTTCATACTGCCAGCAATGTTTTCTTTCACTGTTTTACCTGTAACAGTCAGGCAATCCGTATGTAATAACTGCTTTTTGTTTAACTCATTCATCACTGCATATACTCCACCGGCTTCGTTTAAATCTTCCATGTAGGTATGACCTGCTGGCGCCAAATGACATAGATTTGGTGTTCTGGAGCTAATTTCATTTGCCAAATCCAAATCTAATGAAAGACCCACCTCATGGGCAATTGCCGGCAAATGAAGCATACTATTTGTAGAACACCCCAATGCCATATCTACAGTCAATGCGTTAAGGAATGCATCCATAGTCATAATATCTTGAGGCTTTATATCTTGTTCTAATAAATGCATGATCTGCATACCGGCATGCTTCGCAAGACGAATTCGTTCCGAATATACAGCAGGAATCGTTCCATTTCCCTGTAATCCCATTCCTAATGCTTCGGTTAAACAATTCATACTATTTGCGGTATACATCCCAGAACATGATCCACAGGTCGGACAGGCCTTTCTCTCATATTCTTCGACCTCGTCTCCATTTAGAGTTCCAGCTAAATATCCTCCCACCGCTTCAAACATACTGGATAAACTTGTTTTTTCACCTTTTATACGACCTGCAAGCATGGGACCACCACTGACAAATATAGTGGGAATATTTACCCTGGCCGCTGCCATTAATAATCCGGGTACATTTTTATCACAGTTCGGAACCATAACCAAAGCATCAAATTGATGCGCCATAGCCATAGCCTCTGTAGAATCTGCAATTAAATCTCTGGTAACTAATGAATATTTCATTCCCTGATGGCCCATTGCAATCCCATCACAAACTGCAATAGCCGGGAAAGCCACCGGTGTTCCACCTGCCATTGCAACACCCATTTTCACTGCGTCTACAATCTTATCCAGATTCATGTGACCTGGTACAATTTCATTATAAGAACTTACAATACCAATCAATGGTCTTTCTTGTTCTTCCTTTGTATAGCCCAAAGCATTCAATAAAGATCGATGTGGGGCCTGCTGTATTCCTTTTTTTACGGTATCACTTCTCATAGTATATCTTCCTTCCTATTTTAATCTTTCACAAATCATCTTACCCATATGGCTAGTATTAATCTGCTGTTTGCCCTCTGACATGATATCGATGGTACGATAGCCCTCGGTCAATACCTGGTTTATAGCAGCTTCTATGGAATCTGCCTCCCGGTCTAAATCAAAAGTGTACCGAAGCATCATTGCTGCAGATAAGATAGTAGCAATTGGATTAGCGATTCCTTGACCTGCAATATCAGGAGCAGACCCGCCACTTGGTTCATATAATCCAAATCTAGTG
The DNA here is from genome assembly GCA_036656615.1 of Lachnospiraceae bacterium. Classification (GTDB taxonomy): domain Bacteria; phylum Bacillota; class Clostridia; order Lachnospirales; family Lachnospiraceae; genus CAUPWF01. Next base: position 65,705 of record JAVXHY010000002.1, read on the forward strand.
TCATTTAAACTTGCAGAAGCCAACATTCCTATAGAGCCGGTTATCATGCTTGCTTCATCAGATAATATATCTCCAAACATATTCTCTGTTAGAATTACATCAAATTGTTTGGGGTTTTTCACTAACTGCATGGCACAATTGTCCACTAGCATATGCTCAAGAACTACTTCTGGGTAATTTTTTGCCACCTGTTCTACTACCTGTCTCCATAGTCTTGAAGAATCTAATACATTAGCCTTATCTACACTGGTGATCTTTCCACGCCTTTTTCTAGCAATTTCAAATCCTCTTTCTGCAATTCTACGTATTTCCATTTCATTATAAGCAAGTGTATCATATGCTGTAATTAAACCGTCTTCCTTAACGGTTTTGCGTTGCCCAAAATATAATCCTCCAGTCAATTCCCGAAGAATCATCATATCGAACCCACCTGATATCAATTCTTCTTTTAAAGGGCATGCATCTTTTAAATCCTCATATAAAATGGCGGGTCTTAAATTTGCAAAAAGGTGAAGCTCCTTACGAAGCTTTAACAAGCCGGCTTCTGGACGTTTATCTGGTTCTAATTGATACCAGGGAGAAGTATTTACATCCCCACCAATCGAACCCATCAAAACTGCCTGGCATTGTTTTACACCCTCTATGGTATCATCTGTAAGGGGAACACCATGTGCGTCGATAGAAGCACCACCCAATAAGAATTCGTTAAATAAAAATGTATGATGATATAGTCTGCCAACTTCATCCAATACTTTTTGGGCTTCTGTAATAATTTCTGGTCCAATTCCATCACCTGGTATAATTCCAATATTCATCTTCATGGTTATTTTCCCTTCCTTTTTTAGTTTATAAGCTTTATAATATAACATTTCATTTTATATTTCAACCCTTTACCACACAAAAGCCTTTCTGATAGAACCCTTTCATTTACATTTTTCCAAAAAAAAAGGAATCTATAATTCAGATTCCTTTTTTTGGGTGGCTCTTTATTCTGCGTTTGGCTTTTCAACTTGCATAACTGCCGCTTTTTGCATCGGTATTCTGCAATTCTTGTTATTTCCAAATTCTACTACTACATCATCGTCTGTAATATCAATGATAACACCATAAAATCCGCTTGTTGTTAATACCGTATCTCCGACTTCCATCCCTGCAACCATTGTTGCAACTCTTTTTTGTTCTTTCTTTTGTGGACGGATTAACATAAAATAAAATCCTCCAATTAATACTCCATATACAAGTATCATAAGCGTCCAATTACCGGCCCCTGCTGCTAAAATCATATTATTTCCTCCTAAAATCTATTAAATCACTACGGCTATCATACACAACTTCATATCAGATATCAAGTTTTTTTCTATTATTTCATGGAATCTTTATATTTACGGATGCATCATCCCTGCTAATTTGTTCTTTTTATATTCGGCAAAACGATTCTGTTCAATGGATTCTCTGATTTCTTCCATCATATGGTTATAGAAATACAAATTATGAAGCACACATAATCTCATGCCAAGCATTTCCTTTGCTTTCAATAAATGTCGAATATAAGCACGGCTGTACGTACGACAGGCTGGACATTGACATCCTTCTTCAATGGGGCTTTCATCTAATAAGAATTTTGCATTGAATAAGTTCATTTTCCCATGATTGGTATATACATGCCCATGGCGTCCGTTCCTGCTTGGATATACACAGTCAAAGAAATCCACCCCTCGTTCCACTGCCTCTAAGATATTCGCCGGTGTTCCCACCCCCATTAAATAGGTCGGTTTTTCTAGCGGTAAATAAGGAACCGTCTCATCTAGTATGCGATACATATCCTCATGAGACTCTCCTACTGCAAGACCACCCACAGCATACCCATCTAAGTTCATTTCTGAAATTCGTTTTGCATGTTCAATTCGAATATCTTCATAAACTCCACCTTGATTAATTCCAAATAACATTTGATTCTTATTAATCGTGTGTTCTTGTTGATTCAAATCCATCATCTTTGCTTTGCAGCGTTCCAGCCATCTAGTTGTCCGATCAACAGAAAGCTGCATGTAATCTCTGCTTTCTATACTGGGCGGACATTCATCAAAAGCCATGGCAATGGTAGAAGCCAAATTAGACTGAATCGTCATACTTTCTTCTGGTCCCATAAATATCTTATGTCCATCTATATGGGAATTAAAATATACTCCTTCTTCTTTGATCTTGCGTAGTCCTGCCAGTGAAAATACCTGGAAGCCCCCAGAGTCTGTAAGAATCGGTTTATCCCAAACCATAAATTTGTGTAAACCACCCAACTGTTTTACAACCGTATCTCCAGTTCGAACATGCAGATGATAGGTGTTGGATAATTGTACTTGAGTACCGATTCCTTGCAAGTCAACCGTTGATACAGCGCCTTTAATAGCTCCCACAGTACCTACATTCATAAATACAGGGGTCTCAACGACCCCATGTACAGTAGTGAATCTGCCTCTTTTAGCCAGACCATCTCTATTTAATAATTGATACATATTCATCCTTTCTGATCTAGTAATGCATGACTACAGGATCCCCAACATTTAACATTCCATAAAATGTTGCCGCCGCTGATGGTGGCATATTAATACAGCCATGTGACCCACCACCTGGTTGCATATAACGGTCACCACCGAAGGTTGGCTGCCAATTTGCATCATGAAAGCCAATTCCACTCCAGGTAACCCGCATCCAATAAGCTACTTTTGTCTCATATTCTCGTTTTCCATTTGGCTGAATCTCACCTTTGAGAATAGAATTCGGTGCTTTCTCAAGAATGGAATACACACCTTGTGGTGTAGCTTTTGCTGGAGTTGGTGCTCCAGTTACTACTGCTGATTCAAATGCCACACCACCATTTACAATGTACCACATATACTGTGCACTTAAATCTACTTCTACATAAGTACCGCCCCAGTCATTTGCTCCATGTCCTGCTCCTGTCTGAGCATAAATCAAATCTCTGGTAATCGGTGTGCCTGATTGAATATTTGCTATTAATGTATTTAATTCTCCTTCTTGATCCAGTTCCCATCCAAAGGTTCCTCCTGATACTTGAGCGGCCTTTCCACCAGGTGTTGTAATGGATCGAGTAGAACCAACTGTACTATACTTTTCATTTAAGCTTGCAACATATCCAGTGATAGCCTCTGTATTCAGCCCAACTTCCATATTCGGTCCAAGCGTAATCCAACTGGCAATAAGAGCACCACTTACAACTTCCGGAACTTCTCCCACATTATATGTAACTGTACTTTTTACGTAGGTATTCATTTTATCTCTAGCTGCTAATACCTCTGGAGAAGAGGCATCGAATTTAGGTTTTAAATAGCAGGCTTTTTCTTGCAAATTCAATTCTGTCTTAAATTCTGTAATAGCTTTTTTCACTTCTTTTGTAAATACTTCTTTATCCAATTGGGTTCCATATACTTCCGGAACAATATCATACGAAAGCGTTCCTTCATTATATACTGGATATGCATTGGAAGAAGCAGTTTGATTTGCATCCTGCATACATTCCAGCTCATTTAATACCTTGACTAGTGCTTCTTCATTATAATCAACAGCTATGGTAGCATGAAGCTTTGACGTTTGGAAGAAACCTTTCGGCCATAAGAATGCATTTTGTTTTTGCATTACTTGCTTTAATTCCTTATTTGGTTTGTAATCTAAAGAAATAGTGGTACCATTAATAGTTTCTGTTGTTCCTACATTCTCCTTAAGAGTCAGAACGTAACCACTCACATGACTGGCCATCTCTTTTTCTACCTGTGCAACGGTCTGAGTAGAGTAATCCTTACCATTAATCTTAGTATTTAAATAGAAATGGCTTGAAAAATATACCGTACCTAAGATATAAATAAGTAGTACGATACCGACTATACTTCCCGAAATAATCAATAATGGTTTTTTGAATTTGCTTTCTTTTTGATCGAATCGAGAATCAATATCTGTTATTTCAAATGGATGGTCCTCATTTTCAGACTTCGTATCTTTTGTTTCTTCTTTCATGCTTGGTTTTGCAGAAGTATCGACGGAATTAGTATTGTCAATCCTTTTAACTGAATCAGATATATCATCCTTATCTGATTGATCAAAGTCATCAAAATCTGCTACATCATCAAAATCCTCTGTATCATCAAAATCTTCAAATTCATAAGATGTGTTGGAATCCAATTGATCATTCTCATCATGCTCATCATTCTCATCAAAATATTCTATTTCCAATTCATCAAAATCATCCAATTCACTACCGTTGCTATGATCTGTTGACGCTTCCTTGTCTTCCGTTGGTAATTTCTCCAGTAAATCTTCTATATCAGAAGGTGTTTCTGGCATAGCAGGTGTATTTTTAATTTCTTCTACTTCTATCTCATCTTTATCATTTTTAGCGTCCATCTAGTATAATTCCCCTTTTATTCTCAATATGTAGACATTATATCAACTAACTGAAAAAATGTACAGTATTAAATAGACATTGCTTGTTTTTTTAATTTCTTATATAATGATAGAAAACTTAGTACAGTAAAAGGAGATTATAATGGCAGGTTCAACATACGGAACGATCTTTCAAATTACCACTTGGGGGGAGTCACATGGTTTGGCTATGGGTGTTGTAATAGATGGCTGCCCAGCTGGTCTTGAGCTGCAGACTTCTGATATTCAGCCTTATCTAAATAAACGAAAACCTGGGAACAGTCCTTATGCATCTTCACGAAAGGAATCTGACCTGGTAGAAATCCTTTCGGGTGTATTTCAAGGATGTACTACAGGTGCCCCTATTTCTCTCTTGATTACGAATAAAGATGCTGATTCAAAAGCATATGAGCCATTTGCTGATGCCTATCGTCCCGGTCATGCAGATTACACCTTTGATTGTAAATATGGAATTCGTGATTACAGAGGTGGCGGACGCGCTTCCGGAAGAGAAACCATTGGTCGTGTTGCCGCCGGTGCCATAGCTGTCAAGCTATTATCATCCATGGGAATCACACTTCAAACATTTGTAAAATCAATCGGTCCCATCACGATTCCAGAATGTGAATATCATTATGAAGAAATTACTTCTAATCATTTATACATGCCCAATTTGAATTATGCAGATCAAGCCTCACAATATATAGAATCATGCATACAAAATGGTGATTCCTGTGGTGGTGTAATTGAATGCCACATAACGCACCTTCCACCTGGTCTTGGAGAACCTGTATTTGACAAATTAGATGCTTGCCTCGCTAAAGCGGTTCTATCAATTGGAGGTGTCAAAGGCTTTGAAATAGGAGATGGATTTCTTTCTGCTTCTAGTCTTGGAAGTGAACATAATGATGCCTTTTGTTATACAGATAACAAATTTCACAAAAAAACCAATCATAGTGGTGGCGTTCTGGGTGGAATTAGTGATGGATCTAAGCTTATTTTTCGTGCTGCCATGAAACCAACTCCTTCCATTTCAAGGAAACAGCAAACTGTAACAAATACGGGTGAACCAATGGAGCTTTCCATTTCCGGTCGTCATGATCCGGTTCTTGTCCCAAGGGGGGTCGTGGTTGTAGAATCCATGGCGGCCATTACTCTTGTGGACCTGCTTCTTTTAAATATGTCAGCCCGCTTAGATGGCCTGATAAAATATTATACAGAATTCTAAAAAATGATTGACCTTTTCATAAAATGATGTATAATTATATTTGCATGAAAAGTATAGTTATACTAAACTTTATGTTTATTTTCACTGTTACTCATATCAAAGAAAGGGTAGAAGTATGAAAATTGGTAATAAATTAAAAGAACTGCGGATTGGAAAGAATTTGACACAAGAAGAATTAGCTGACCGCGCAGAACTGACCAAAGGATTTATTTCACAGCTGGAACGAGATTTGACGTCTCCATCTATTGCAACCTTAGTAGATATTTTGCAGTGTTTAGGTACAAATTTAAAAGATTTTTTTCAAGAAGATTCCGAGGAACAGATTGTATTTAGTGAAGAAGATTTTTTTGAAAAAGAAGATACGGAATTACAAAATAAAATTGAATGGATTATACCAAATGCTCAAAAAAATATGATGGAGCCTCTCCGACTCACTTTAAAGCCTGGAGGCTCCACTTATCTTGATGTTCCCCATGAAGGGGAAGAATTTGGATATGTGCTGCAAGGAAGCATTCGCATTCATATTGGAAAGAAAAGCTATGTGGCAAAGAAAGGGGAAGCCTTTTATTTTACTCCTCATGCCGAGCATTACATTCATGCAAATAAATCAACTGGTGCAAAGCTTATTTGGATAAGCACCCCACCAAGTTTCTAATTTAGGAGGGTTATACATGTCAAACAAATTAATCGATATCATTAATATTTCAAAATCCTATGGAGATAATCTTGTAATAGATGAACTCAATCTGTATATACGAGAAAATGAATTTCTGACCCTACTTGGTCCAAGTGGCTGTGGCAAAACCACTCTGCTGCGCATACTTGGCGGATTTGAGACACCCAATACTGGAGAAATCATTTTTCAAGGTAAGAATATCAACTCCCTTCCACCAAATAAACGCCAGCTGAATACAGTTTTTCAAAAATATGCACTATTTTCCCACATGTCTATTGCAGAAAATATTGCGTTTGGTTTAAAAATTAAAGGAAAAACAAATGCCTATATTAACGACAAAATTCGTTATGCCCTTAAGCTTGTGAATTTGGAAGGCTTTGAAGATCGTACTCCCGATTCACTAAGTGGAGGACAACAGCAGCGAATTGCCATTGCAAGAGCCATTGTAAATGAACCCAAAGTATTGTTATTAGATGAACCTCTAGGTGCATTGGATTTGAAATTACGGCAAGATATGCAATATGAACTGATTCGTCTGAAGAATGAACTGGGCATTACCTTTGTATATGTCACCCATGATCAAGAAGAAGCTTTAACCATGTCTGATACCATTGTAGTCATGAATCAAGGATATATTCAGCAGATTGGGACACCAGAAGATATTTATAATGAACCAGAAAATGCATTTGTTGCCGATTTTATCGGTGAAAGTAATATTATTTCTGCAATCATGGTGGAAGATCGATTGGTGAAGATTCTAGGAACTAATTTTGCTTGTGTAGATACTGGGTTCGGGAAAAACAAGCCTGTCGACGTTGTCATACGACCTGAGGATATTGATCTAGTGAAGCCGGAAGAAGGAACGATAGAAGGAACGGTGACACACTTGATTTTTAAAGGGGTACACTATGAAATGACGGTAACTGCCAATAACTTTGAATGGTTAGTGCATAGTACAGATATGGTTCCTGTTGGAACAGATGTGGGGATTCAGATTGTTCCCTTCGATATCCAAATTATGAATAAACCATCATCTGAAGATGAGGAGGCTGTTGTAATTGAAGAATAAGAAATTCTTAGCAGGCCCTTATTTATTTTGGGCAGTTTCATTTGTCATCATACCCTTGCTTATGATTGTCTACTATGGTCTGACCGATAAAAAAGGGGCTTTCACCTTTTTGAACCTAGGGGCAATTACTACACCAGAGAACCTAAAGGCTTTGGGACTAGCACTGCTATTATCTGCAATTAGTACAATTATTTGCTTAATCCTTGCCTATCCACTTGCCATGATACTTTCCAATTTCAATGTAAATCAGTCCAGCTTTATTGTATTGATTTTCATTCTTCCCATGTGGATGAATTTTTTATTAAGAACCATGGCATGGCAAAATTTATTAGAAAAAAATGGAATTATTAATAGCATATTGAATTTTTTCAACTTACCAAATCAAAATCTAATTAACACACCTTATGCTATTATTTTAGGCATGGTTTATAATTTCTTGCCTTTTATGGTTCTTCCTATCTATAATCTCTTGTCGAAAATAGATAAGGACATTATTTTTGCTGCAAAAGATTTGGGCGCAAATTGGACACAGACTTTCACGAAAATTATTTTGCCCTTAAGCGTACCGGGTATCATCAGTGGCATTACTATGGTATTCGTACCGGCTCTAACCTCCTTCGTAATCTCCGATTTATTGGGTGGAAGTAAAATACTACTCATAGGGAATGTAATTGAACAAGAATTCAAACAGGGAAGCAATTGGAACGTAGGTTCCGGACTTTCTCTTGTTTTAATGATTTTTATTATTCTAAGTATGGCGTTAATTGCCAAGTATGATAAAGAAGGGGAGGGGAATTTATTTTGATAAAAAAGAATTTACAACGTATTTATTTAGCAATTATACTTATATTACTTTATGCTCCTATCCTAACCCTAATCGTACTCTCCTTTAATGATTCCAAGACCCGTGCAAAATGGGGTGGATTTACAGGACGATGGTATGTATCTCTATTTCAAAATGATCAGATTATGAATGCATTATATACCACACTCATTATTGCTCTGCTCTCAGCCTTGATTGCAACGATTATTGGAACTGCAGCGGCTATTGGTATTCAAGGTATGAAACGTAAGTTTCGAACTACTATGCTTGGCATCACCAATATCCCTATGCTGAATGCAGATATTGTAACCGGTATTTCTTTGATGCTTTTATTTATTGCCTGTCGGTTTTCCTTAGGGTTCTCTACTATTTTAATGGCCCATATTACATTTAACATACCTTATGTCATTTTAAGTGTTATGCCAAAGCTAAAACAGACCAATCGAAGTACCTATGAAGCCGCTTTAGATTTAGGTGCTTCTCCAGTATATGGATTCTTCAAGGTGGTTTTTCCCGATATACTTCCGGGAGTTTTTTCAGGCTTTCTATTGGCATTTACCATGTCCTTGGATGATTTTGTGATTACACACTTTACCAAAGGCCCTGGAGTAGACACCCTTTCTACCAAGATATATAGCGAAGTCCGAAAAGGAATCAAACCAGAAATGTATGCCTTATCTACCATCTTATTTGTATCTGTTTTGGTTTTATTAATTTTAATTAATATTTCACCAAATAAAAAACAAAACAAGACAAAACAACAAGTTATAAGAAAGAAGCAAAAATTAATCTGGCTATTTACCCGTAAATTAATTCCAATAGGATTAGCTCTTGTAATCATTGGGGGCGGAATCTTTTATGGATCAAAAGATAAACTGAACAGTAGCAATCAAGTCATTGTATATAATTGGGGGGAATATCTCGATCCAGAAGTTCTGACTATGTTTGAAGAAGAAACCGGAATTAGTGTAGTCTATGAGGAATTTGAAACCAACGAAATTATGTATCCTAAGATACAATCCGGAGCCATTGCATATGATGTAGTATGCCCCTCCGACTATATGATACAGCGAATGATTGAAAACAATCTGCTGGCAAAGATTAATTTTAATCATATTCCCAACATTTCTAACATTGGTTCTACCTACATGGAACAATCCAAGCAATTTGATACAAATAATCAATACTCTGTTCCATATTGCTGGGGTACGGTTGGCATCTTATATAATAAAACCATGGTGGATGAACCCATTGACAGCTGGTCTGTACTGTGGGATGACAAATACAAAGATAATATTCTGATGCAAGACAGTGTAAGAGATACCTTCGGTATTACATTGAAATATTTAGGCTATCCATTGAATTCAACTGATCTAGATGAATTAAATGAAGCCAAAGAACTGTTACTCAAACAAAAACCTCTTGTGCAGGCATATGTTATCGATCAGGTCAGAGATAAAATGATTGGAAACGAAGCTGCTATTGGTGTCATATATTCCGGTGAAGCCATCTTTACCCAACAGGAAAACTCCGATTTAGAATATGTTATTCCAAAAGAAGGTTCCAATGTGTGGATTGATTCCTGGGTAATCCCAAAGAATGCAAAGCACAAAAAAAATGCAGAAGCATTTATTAATTTCCTCTGCCGTCCAGATATTGCAAAATTAAATTTTGATTATATTACTTATTCAACACCGAATACTGCCGCTCGTGATTTAATAGAAGATCCATCTGTTAGAAACAGTACCATCGCATTTCCAGATGCCAAAGAATTGCAAAACTGCGAAACCTTTCAATTCTTAGGTGACAAAAATGATGTCTTATATAATCAATTATGGAGGGAAGTCAAATCCAAGTAATAAAGGCTGCTATACATTAAAGCAGCCTCCGCCAACGAATTCTCGCAATAGGGAATTCGTTGGAATATATTCACTTCCAACTCCAATAAAATAATCAAAGAATTTCAGAAGTCTTTTGGCTTCTACATATTCTGGACTGTCTTTTTCAATACCAAATAGAATGGGTTCCGCATACTGCTTTAAAACAGCCAGTTCGTAAATCAGAGCAGAATTGAACATCACATCTGCTTCTTCCTGATAAGGAAATATATTCTCTTCTTCCCCTCTTCTTACAGAAGGCCACATGGCAATCGTCTGTCTTGCAGTAGTTCCTCTCGTTCTGGAATCTCTTACCAGCCGGCGAATCAATCGGCCATCCGTAGTGGGAATAATATTATGCTCATCAATGTTCAGCTGGGTAAGTGCACTGATATATATTTTATATTTATTTTCTTTTTGCAAATCTTTCGTTAAGGCATCATTCAGACAGTGAATGCCTTCAATAACAAGCACATCTTGTTCGCCTAAGTGCTTTGGCTTATCTATATATTCTCGACTTCCTGTTTTGAAATTAAAGGTGGGAAGTATAACTTCCTTTCCATCCAATAGATCTGACAAATCTTGATTAAACTGAACCACATCTATGGCTTCCAAACATTCAAAATTATAATTTCCATCTTTATCTTTTGGAGTATTCTTTCGTTCCACAAAATAATTATCCACAGCAATGGGATGCGGAATCAAACCATGTACCCTTAGCTGTATGGATAAACGATGTGAAAAGGTGGTTTTTCCCGAAGAAGAAGGTCCTGCAATCAAGATGAATTTCTTGTGTGGCTGCTTTGCTATTTCACATGCAATCTCTGCAATTTTCTTTTCCTGTAAAGCCTCCTGAACCAAAATGATTTCTTGAATCTTACCTTTGGTAATACATTCGTCCAAATCCCCAACCGTTTCAATATCCTGCATATCACCCCAGGCAGTTGATTCTTTCATTACTTGAAATAATTTAGTTTGAGGCTGAAAAGGTGGAACTATTTTGGGCTGTTCTTTGACCGGCATCTGAATAACAAAACCCTCATCATATACATACAGTTCAAAATACTTCAAATATCCTGCATGTGGAACCATATATCCATAATAATAATCTTCAAATTCATTCATGCTATAAATATTAACCTTAGAAACCCTACGATATTCAAAGAGATGCTCTTTGTCTGCCATTTTATAATGCCGAAATAATTCTATTGCTTCCGTTGTATGAATACTACGTTTTTGAATGGGCATTTGCATGTTGACCATTTCCAACATTCTTTTTTTAATTTGTTTCAATAAATCTTCCGTTACCCCTACACTCCCATGAATCGTACAGTAATACCCCTTACTTAAGGAATATCGAATCCGCACCTTCTCAATCTGTTGATGACCACATACATCATAAATAGCCTTCACCAGCATAAAGCTCATACTGCGCTTGTATGTTTTGTGTCCAATCGCATCTTCCGTAGTAACAAATTGTATCGTACTGTCTGAATCTAAAGTCTTTTGTAATTCTTGCAGACGTTTATCATCAAAAATCAATACAATATCATTTTCATAGTCGCTTTGAAAATCTTTTGCAATTGTTTCAAATGAAGTTCCGGCCTCATATTGCCTCACTTCATCTCCCACTGTCACATGATACATTATCTTTTCCAAATCTCCCTCTTTTCTACTAAGATCACACCACTTGAAATGGATGTACAATTGGTGCTGTATGAATCTTAATATCATCCCATTGATTAGTACAAAACAGACGAACATCTTCTATAAAAATATGCTCCAATCCATAATGGCCGGCATCTATAACAGCTAGCCCCTGTGCCAGTGCATCCAAGCCTGTATGATGGTCAATATCTCCAGTAATCAGGACATCTGCTGATTTGTCTAATGCGGATGACACCATGCTTTTTCCTGAACCGGGAGCAATAGCTATCTTGAATACCGGTTGCTGTAAATCACCGAATACCTTTACCTGTTGAAGGGAAAATTGCTCTTTTACAAAATCACTGCAAGCCTGCAAGGTAATTGGATGTTTCAAATTTCCAACTCTTCCAATCCCTTCGGTTCCATGATCCTGCTCCGAAATCTCAAGTACTTCCTGATTGGAAAGTTCCATTCTTCCTCCTGCCAAATCAGCCATCCCAAGTATGTCATAATTCGTATGCATAGCATAATAGGAAATATCATGCTGTAATAGGCGAAGTAGTCTGCGTCCAATAAATGACTCATTAGTAACGCTTCTTAATGAGCTGAAAATAAGTGGATGATGAGTGATCAGCATATCCGCCTTACAATAAATAGCATCTTCAATCACTTGGTCCGTTGCATCCAAAGCAATATATATTTGCTTTACTTCCTTATCCACACGTCCTGCTAACAGACCTACATTATCCCATTCACAAGCCATATGAACCGGATATCTAGATTCGATTGTCTTCATAATATCTATACAATATTTGCTCTGCATATGCCACTTCTTCTTTCAATTTTAAGATTCGATTTATAATATGTTCTCCTGACTGTTCCTTAAGTAACTGTAATATTTCATTTTTTTTATTCATTTCTTGATATAAATATAATTTTAATACAGGATGTCTATGTTCTAGTAAATATGGACTATAGATAAAATCAGATGGTATCTTAGGACATGATTCCACTTTCTTTACTTTCAACATAGAATAGAACTTCCCATCTTCTAATACCATATCTTCACAAATAATCAGATAATTATGTTGCTGCAGAAAGCTGCGTACTTTAAGTAAATCTGACTGGGGCTGCAAAATGAATTCTTTTACATCTGACATATTTTTATTCTGGTGGCTTAGTATTTTCATGATTAAGCCACCACCCATACCGGCAATTACAACACTTTCTACTTCGTGTTTTTGTAAAGCAGATAATCCATCGGACAATCGTGTCTGTATGTAAGGCTCTAAATGGCACTCACAAATATGCTTCCTTGCACGTTCCAAAGGTCCTTTATTAATATCCATAGCAATTGCACAAGGAATTCTTCCGCTTTGAACCAAATAAATGGGAATATATCCGTGATCGGTACCAATATCTGCTACACATAATCCAGATGTCACCAAATCTGCAACAGCCTGTAGTCTCTTCGACAGTTCCATCTCATAGCTCCTAATCTAAATAATCTCTTAATTTACGACTACGGCTTGGATGACGCAGCTTGCGAAGTGCTTTTGCTTCAATCTGACGAATTCGTTCCCTGGTAACATCAAATTCTTTACCCACTTCTTCTAATGTACGTGCCCTTCCATCATTCATACCAAAACGCAGACGCAATACCTTCTGTTCACGATCTGTCAGTGTATCAAGAACTTCTCCTAATTGTTCTTTTAACAAAGTCGCTGCTGCTGCTTCCGCTGGTACAGGTACATTGTCATCCTGTATAAAATCACCTAGATGACTATCTTCTTCTTCACCAATTGGAGTCTCCAAAGATACCGGTTCTTGAGATATTTTCAATATTTCACGTACCCGCTCTACTGGCATTTCCAGTTCTTCCGCAATTTCTTCCGGCATTGGTTCTCTGCCCAATTCTTGAAGTAATTGTCTAGATACCCGAATTAGTTTATTAATCGTTTCCACCATATGCACAGGAATACGAATTGTTCTTGCCTGATCGGCAATCGCTCTGGTAATAGCCTGACGTATCCACCAGGTAGCATAAGTACTGAACTTATAGCCTTTATGATAATCAAATTTTTCTACAGCTTTAATAAGCCCGAGATTTCCCTCTTGAATCAAGTCAAGGAAAAGCATACCACGACCTACATATCGTTTTGCAATACTGACCACCAGTCGCAAATTGGCTTCTGCAAGACGTTTTTTTGCTTCTTCATCCCCGTCTTCCATGCGCTGGGCAAGATCGATTTCCTCTTCTGCACTAAGAAGTGGAACCTTACCAATTTCTTTCAAATACATACGGACCGGATCTTCAATACTAATACCATCTGGAACAATTAGATCAATCTTCTCAACATCTACTTCTTCCTCTTCACTAATAACAATTTCTATATCGGCATCATCATCACCATTAATTCGTAAAATGTCAATTCCATTGGATTCTAAATATTCAAATACCTTCTCCATCTGATCGGATTCAAATTCCATATCCGTAAAAAAATCATTGATTTCCTGTAATTCCAAAATGCTTTTCTTCTTCTTACCTAATACAACTAAATCCTTTAAACGTTCCTCAAACTTAAGTATCTGCTCTTCCATATAGTATCCATCCTTCCATAACTTGTTTATATTTTATCCTTAATCAATAGAAATATGCAATTGCTCTAAGTCTTGCAGTGCTCTCTTGTCTTCCATCAGTCTCTGCAGACCAGCAATGTCTGTGGGCTCTAATGTCTTTGTTGCCTCGTCAATACTATTACTTTTTACTCGAATAATGGTATCTTTGATTGCTTTTTCTAGTTCTTCTTTTGTCCTTAACTCATCGATTTTAGTATGGAAGAGATTTGCCACCTCCCGATGTTCTTCCTCATCCGTAAAATGATTCATAATCTTAGCCGGATTAATCTCATGGGCTTCATATTGCTTATACAACAAATCCGCTACCGTCTGATACAAGCTAGTTGTAAAATCCTCCGGTTGTATATGAGGCTTCACTAAATCAAATAATTCTTTGCGGTCAATCAATAAGGTTAATAAAATCCTCTGGGACATCAACTTACCATCCTCTTTTTTTCGTTCCCTGTTCAAAGTGGATTTTGGCCTAGTGGCTGGTCTTGCCAATCCAATTTGTATTGCGGTCTTACTCACTAATTTCTTTAGACTTTCAAATTCAATATGATAAGCCTTTGCCACCGCTTCCATATAATTATTACGTTCCAGTTCATCTTCAAACTCAATAAGCTGTTTAGCAGCTTCATGAAAAAATGCCGTCTTCCCCTCTGGTGAATCCATATGGTGTGTACGCTCCAACATTTCAATCCGAAACATAAATCCATTCTTTGCCTGTTGTATTCGTTCCTCAAACTTATCCGCACCCATGGCCTTTATGAAATCATCCGGATCTTTATAGGGTTCCAATCTTATGACCTTCGTCATCACACCTGCAGCTTTCAGAATAGGTACTGCACGAAGCGCAGCCTTTGTTCCTGCTTCATCACTATCATAAGTCAGATACACCTCATTTACATATCGTTTAATCAAAGATGCATGTCCAGACGTTAAGGAGGTTCCCAATGACGCAACCGCATTTACAAATCCTGCCTGATGCAATGCAATCACATCCATATAGCCTTCACAAATGATAACATAAGATTTTCTGGAAGTTCGAGCCCGATTCAATCCATAAAGATTGCGACTTTTGTCGAAAACAATGGTTTCAGGTGAGTTTAAATATTTGGGATTCCCATCTCCCATCACACGACCACCAAAACCAATTACCCTGTTATTAACATCCATGATTGGAAACATCACTCTATTCCAGAACTTATCATAGACTCCGTTCTTTTCATTCACATTAATAAGCCCTGCCTGCCTTATCATATCATCCTTATAACCTTTTGATTTTAAGAACTTATACAAATCATCACTGTACTTATTGGCATATCCTAACCCAAACTGAGTGATTGTCTCTTCGCTTAATTCCCGGTTTCTTAAATATGTAAGTGCTGCAGAACCCTGTTCCTGTTTTAGCTGAATATAGAAATACTTGGCCGCTAATTTATTTAATTCTAGAACCGTAGCCCGTAAGTCTGATTTGGCCTTTGCTTCCTTTGAATATTCAATCTCAGGCAGTTCCATACCAACCCGATCAGCCAACATCTTAAGTGCTTCTGCAAAAGAAAAATTTTCATATTCCATAATAAATGTGAATACATTACCACCTGCACCACACCCAAAACAATAATACATTTGTTTTCCTTTACTAACTGAAAAAGAAGGAGACTTTTCATTATGAAAAGGACACAATCCAAAATAAGAGCTTCCCTTCTTTTGCAGCTTTACATATCCAGAGATAACATCCACAATATCATTCTTAATCCGTACTTCTTCTACAATGTCTTCCGAATAATACATGACTTCCCTCCTTTCTGTAAACCCCTACACTTATAATATTCGACAAAACTTCTTCATTTCCTTTAAATTTTCCAAGATTCAGGAATAAAATATTCTTCAAACTTTTTAATTGCATATGTATCCGTCATACCAGCGATATAATCACAAACCATTTGCTCCCTTGTTTCTCCTCTTTTTTCCATCGTAAGTAGAAATTGTTCCGGTAATAAATCAATATGATTCATATAATACTGATAAAGCTGTTCAATCATCTGAATCGCTTTCAATTCTTCATTTTTAGCTTTTGGATTCTGATATACTTGTTCAAACATGAATTTACGCAGCCCAAGAGTTGCGTATTCCACATCCTCTGACATCCGAATATCCGGTTGATCCATACTTTGGGTGATGATATCATGAATCATAGTATCCAGTCGTTCTTTCGTGGTTGTCCCAAGCACCTTCATATATACTTTCGGAATATCCGATGGAACCAAAAGTCCACCCCGAATGGCATCATCAATATCATGATTAATATAAGCCACCTTATCCGACAATCGTACAATTTTACCTTCTAAGGTATGAGGCCTTCCTTTCGTCTGATGGTTTAGAATTCCATCCCGTACTTCTTTTGTTAAATTCAATCCAACTCCTTGTTTTTCCAAGCATTCCACCACACGCACACTTTGAATATTATGCTGAAACCCATAGGGGCATATCTTCTGAAGTGCACGCTCCCCGGCATGTCCAAAAGGAGTGTGTCCCAAATCATGTCCAAGTGCAATGGCCTCTACTAGATCTTCATTGAGGCGCAAAGCTTTTGCAATTGTTCTTGCATTTTGTGAAACTTCTAAGGTATGTGTTAACCTTGTTCTATAATGATCCCCTTTGGGTAAAAGAAATACTTGGGTTTTTTGTTTCAGACGTCGGAAAGACTTACAGTGCAAAATACGATCCCTGTCTCTCTGAAAAACAGGGCGAATATCACACTCTATCTCTTGATTATCTCTTCCTTTGGAATTTTTGCTAAAAACTGCATAGGGACTTAAATACTCAATTTCCCTTTGTTCTAACTGTTCTCTGATTGTCATACTAACCCTCCATGGTTCAAAATGTATCCGATCCAATTACTTTTAATCTTTATGAATTGTAGTTACTACAGAAATTACTGCAATTCAATTTAATTATATCATATTTGTAAGGTGTGTTAACAATTTTTTCGCTGGTTCTCATTTGGCATCCCAATGAAAAATCCCACAGAGCCGCTGATTAAATCACGAAGCTGTATAATAATGGGCATTGTTGTATGGTCTAGATTGGAGAAATTTCTTGCAGTTAACAAGATTAGAAGTGAAAGAATACAAATGCTGCCTACAATTAATATTTGGGCTTTATAGGCGCTAGAACAAAGAAAGGAACGAGGAATCCTTTCTTTTCCAGTAAGATTCTGGGCATTCATATTTTGTGATTCCTGGGACTCCTGAGATTCCTTGTATTCCCGTGGTTCTTCTACTGCCTCATTTTTAATAAAGTTCACACTAATAAAATATCCAAAAATTCCGGCAATGGTGGTTCTTACTACTACATCTATGGAAGTTGTAATTTCATTAAAGTGATTATGAAAAAAAATACCATACATGGATTGTAGCATTAAAATCAGCATAATGATAATTAAGAATTTATCTGCTATTTTAATCTTCCTTAATCCTTGAAATAAACGGTTTATAAGATTATATTTATTAAGATTCATATGACACCATTCCTATATCTTTGTAATTATAGTATGAAAGGAATGATAAAATGTCACTTATTCTTCCACATAAAAAGTCATTGCCTGTGCAGCTTCTCCTACCTGTTCTTTCGTTTTTATATCATATGCAGTAAAAAGTGCAATGATCGGATATATTCCAGAATCAAGTGGGATATCTAAAGGCTTATCCAATACGTATTCACCGGGTTGTATGAGTCCTGTCTTTAATACCGGCTTTTGTGTTTCTGCAAGCAGATAGGTAATACAATAAGCATAATGACAATCAGATACAATTTCAATACGTAAATCTCCCTTGCTATGAGCATTTGCAAAGCGGGGACCTTCATTAACCGAAAGAAGCTGCATATCTTCTGATATTTTTTTATCTGTAGCTTCCTTCTTTGACTGGGTAACCTGGTTCACAGGTGACGGATTCATAAGCGTGACAATCAAAGCAGTCAAACTGAAGCAAAACAAAACTATCAAAAGTGCCATAAGATATCTTGTGCGCTTTTGATAGTTGTTGGATGGTTGGTCTGTTGCATGATTTCTGGAGAAATCATCTTGATCGTGTTCTTCCAAGTAAATCTCCTCCTTTTCATCCGTGCCAAACGTTATCTCTCTTTTTATACTTTCGAAATATTTTAAAACTCCATATTAAGAGAATCAGACTGATACCAAGTCCTACTGCATATCTGATACTATAATTTTCATCCCCTGTTTTCACAAGACTTTGAACCAATCCCTTCCCATTTTTAGAACTTTTATTGGGGTCTTCCGGATGGATGGCTCCAGGATCCTTGTCCCGATCATCTTTGCCATCGTTATTATAATCTGGCATAGAACGTATCTCTACTATTGTGTCCTCCGTTGGCACAAAATTTCCTAACTCTTCTACTGTATATTTCTGATTATGTATGAAATAGCCAATGAATTTCCATTGATTTGAATTTGTATTTGGTACCGTTACACGAGGTACATTTACCACCCCTATGGAGTGACCTTTTTTTACATTGGTTTGTGTAAAAGCAAGATTAGCCTGATCCTGATCTCTTACCACATAGGTCACTCTTAGATCTGTATGAGAATCACGCTTTAATAATTGGACTTCTATGGTTCCGCTTTCCTCAAAATCTATGGTAAATGGTGGTGTTACACCTTCTATATATCCTTGTGCATTGGCTCGAACAAGGTATAAAATATCTGGATTGTTTGGTCCAAACACTTTATAATGTACCGCTGCTGCTGGGTTACCCTGATCCGGAGTGGTACTGCCATTTGGGTCACTTTTTATTACCAGTTCATCCGAAAGTACTGGCTGTACCAGATGTAAGGTCACCATTGCATTTGGTATCAGGTTTCCCTGTTCATCTATAACGCGCACAGAAAGCACCGGATTATTCTCATTGGTATCCGGTAAATTCTTTCCATCTGTAATCCATAGTCGTACCATGGTGTGGTCACTTGTTTCATCCCCATCTGCTATTGCAGCAGCAGACACCCCCTGAGACAAGCTCATCCACAGACCAAATGCCAAGATGAGTGCTAATGTACGTCTCATAAGCTTCCTTTCCGGTTAGGGTTCCTCTTTGACTCCGGGAACCAATACCACAATTTTAACTCCAGTCACTCCAGTCTTTTGTAAGCTTTTTGGATTATAACAAGTAAAGGTGGCGGTTGCATCATAAGCTCCGGGCCTCCATTTATCCTTGATCTTCAATGTCTCAATATAATGATCTGGGTCGATAATATCTGTTTCAAACAAGGTCTTCTTCGATTCATCCATTACTACTTTGACACGAAATGCGAACTTATTAGCTGGTATGTTCTCAATCGCAACATTCAATACCCCATCCTTTAACACTGGCTGTGCATTCATACTCACATTGACTTCGGAATCTTTCACCATGCGGTTCAATCGTTCTTGAATCTCTGCATCCGTCATCCCAGGCATAATACCAGTTTTAGCAGCTGCATCTCTTTTGAGTTCCTCTTCCTTATGATTCTGACATCCTCGCATGTAAAAGAACAGCATCAAAAATAAAAGAATCATAACGATTACGATTGCTATTGTTCTGCGTTGGGATTTCTTATGCATACGATTCAATTGTTCTTCATATTCTTGCTGGGTTAATTGCTCTTTCTTAAATGCTTCTTCCGATTTTCCCATTTATCTCCCCTCCGCTGGTTCATTATGATAAGCCAATACAATACGAATCTGTGTGGTACCCATTTCCCGTTTTGTTTTCGGGTCTAAGGCATGAAAAGTAGCTACTCCATCATAGGCCGTCAGCTTTCCTTCCCCACCATGAGGCAATTCCTCCTTCATGGTAGCCTCCCCCACACTATATCCTGGCTTAATAATTCCAGATTGATAGACGAGGGTATCCTCTTTTGTCTTAGGGTCAGTATATGTAATATCTACCTGCATAAGATAATGATTTGCAGCTATGTTCTCAATATTTACCTTACCCTTCTTTCCTTCAATGGATACCGTTCCACTCATGGCAACGTTAAATTCCCCTTCTTTGATAATGCGATTCAATTCATCCTGAATCTCTGCCTCTGTTTTCCCAGGTAAAGAGCCAGCAAAGGCTTCCATATCCATGGCATGAGGATCACGACTCTTGTAATATCTCCACCCACAAAAGATCGTAATACCAAGTAGAATCAGTATCAAAAGTAGGATTCCCAAGCGAACCGACAAGGTTCTCTTATGGGAGCCTATCCCCTTTCCCTCTGGTAGTGATACCGTAGATTGCTTTTCTTCTTCTGATAATTGTGTGCCCAAATTCCTATACCTCCATTCTATGTTCTGCGGCTCCGGCATAAAAGCAGTAAGAATTCTATGTTCTTCCTGCCCTTATGCCGAAGTCGGGTCATACAGACCGACTTTGGCAAGCAGTTTCTAATTGTAAGCCAAGAATATAAAGCCTAAGGTATTGCTGGATAACCTGCATCAGTCCTTATATTGCCAACATAAGCACTTACACTATCTGCAACAACAAATTTTCCATCTTTATCTAATGGCTGTAAGGTATATGCCAAATTAATCTGGGCAGCTGCCGCACTCTTAGCATATACTTCGTCTTTTTTAATAGTAGCTGCAATATCAAGAGGCAGCTTACCGTCGTTAGGTGCGATTTGAGCATTGGCCTTTACTGGGCTAGTAGAAGTAGCTGCCGTAATAAATCCAGTAGTCGTATCAAATGTCTTTGCTTCAAGATTTAATAAATTATCAGTACTTCCCAGGGACATGTGAAGCTTATTTCTTGCTGTAGGAGTGGCTGCAGGATCTAAATCCCAAGCACTACCGGCGATTTTTGATACAACCAGTTTACTTACAGCAATAGAACTGGCACCTGCTTTTGCCGTATTTATAATGTTGTAAGCGTTAGCTGTTGGAACGATAATTTTACTTCCGGCTGGTGTCATTGTTTGATCTTGTGTAACAGCCAGTGTAACATAAAGTGGTACGGTAAAGCTAACGGATTTGGCAAGGGCATCCGGATCATAATCATAGACCTGAATCCCTACTACCGTTTCCCCTTTAACGGGTGGATCTCCTCCAGCCGCAAAGGTGGGTATAGACATGGAACATGCTAGAATGAGTGCCATCATGAGTGTTTGACTTTTTTTCATATTCGTTACTCCTTTTTCTTTATTTTTTTGGTATGTAATGGTGTACGGTATCTGTGTGTCAATAAAAACGGATTCCTTATGCCTGTATCGTCAGGGTAAGTGCCATTTCCAAGTTCGCTATCACCTCTTTGGTAGATGGTTCTAGCACTTCAATATATGCGGTTGCAGGATAAGTTCCCGGAGAAAGGATAATGGAAAGCTTATCCTCTACCTTTTGTTCCCCTGGGCGTAATACCATACCGGTATACACGGTTTCACCGGTATCATTTCTTTTGATACTTACACGCATGTCTTGCGTGTTGGAGGGACCATTTCGAATTGCCAAAAGTCCCTGGCTGTCCGCTGTTGCGAAAATGGGTGTTGGGTTGATTTCACAACTAAATTGTCCGGCATCTACCTGGGTTTGAAGCTGATTAGCAATCTCCTCTTCACTTTTCTTTTCCGAATCAATAGGAGCAGCATCGGGGTCAAGAGAAGTATGTTTCTGCCAAATAACTAGCGCCACTGCCCCTATGATGACTACAAGCATGATCCCTCGCAGCAATCTTTTCTTTGCTTTTTGTTTCCCTAAGGTTTCAGATATTACAGAGCCTTTCTGTGGCTCATTTCCCATATTCGCATCACCTCCTTTTTGCCGATTTGTATCAAACATGGAAAGAACCTATATTCAAAAAGAATTATGGTCCTACCGCGAACTGATAAGACATGGTAAATAAGTCCCAATCATTTAATCGCAGCGGAATCTCTTTTAAATATACTGCTGAAAACGTAAATCCCACACCATGGTGTGTTTGACTGCTTCCTGGAATAGTTCCAAGGCTTAGCGGTGCTGCAGCCGTTATACCAGCTGCTCTTGTATCAGGGAAACCAAGTGTAGATGTCTGTTCTTTGATGGTTAGCTGCATCTCTTCCTTCACAGTTGGTGCAGCACTGACTAATCTAAGATGATTGGATGCCCCTTGGTTTACTGTAAAATTCGTAATCTTAGCTATCACACCTTGTGTCCCTTGGTTTACAATATAACAGCCTTTTGTAGGAGTAATGAGTTTATTGGTTTGTCCTTGTATGGCTGCCAGTCCGATCCAAGTAGGTACGGATACATTGTAGATGGGTGTCAGCACTACGGTAGTTTCTCGTATATTACCCATAACATCTGCTGTATAAAGAAATATACGGTCACTTGAAACAGGTGTTGCCGAAACGGAAGCTAACCCGTCTGTAAATAAATCAAGCTTATTCTGGGTTCTAAGTGTCTCCCAGCCATTGGTCTGGCAGAGGATTGCTCTATCTCCATCTGCAAGTTTGGTTGTGGTCCAACCCGCCTTATTTCGTCCGGAAGCTGTATAGGTGATACCAGATGGCATGCCTGTTTTTATAGGATCTTCCAATGTCATGGTTGCTGTCACGTTAGAGACTACTGTAGTCCCTGGTGCTATCGTATGGTCTGGATTCTGGTTTTTTTGACTGATCAGGCCACCAGTGGCATTTCCCGTTGTATTAGTGTAAGTCACACCAGTGGTATCTAGCACGATTTTACCTACTTTATTTCCATTGGTCACCACATAGGCATACCAAATATCCGCGTCACTAATATCCCCAGTTACTGTGCCATTCATGGTCCCCCATATGGTATTTGCTGCTCCACCACCTAGTGTAATAGGTAGGAGATCTGTTGGATCCGAGGTGCCATATGTCCAGTCAGGACTCTTTGTGATAAATCCCCGTACAATTTCCGTATTACCAAGGCCTGCACCAGATGCTGCTTCCCGAAGAGCAAAATCAAAACGCAACGTCTTATTGGGTGTCTGTGCAGTATTTTCCGGAAGTGTGTTTTGTACCACACCTGTATGTTTCAGCTGTGGAATAGCCGTAACCTTCGATTCAAAGTGTGCATAATAATGTTGAACTGTTGTAGATGGCAAAAGCTCTTTTCCTACTGGATTCACAGGCGTTGTTCCTGTGTCTCCCTCCGTCCAATAGGTGAATTTATATGAGGTATTTGGAACCGTTTCCGGAACATCTTTGGATGCAATGGTAATAGGGGTAGTCGGAGCTGCACCTGGACGATAGCCATTGGTATATGTGCCGTCTGGATTTAATTGAGGAAGTGCAATTGTAATCTCCTTTTTATCTCCGGTAAAACTGGCATTTGCCAAATTAGCAGAAGCAATATGAAATTGAATCTTTCTTTGCCATTCATCGGGTACTCCATCCTTATTCTCGTCTGGTTTCCATTGTGCAGTAAGTGTAGTGTCTTGTGCGACTTTAAATTTATCTGTGACAGCATAATAGGTCTTATTTAAAATATCCACATGACCTGCTGTAACCAGCCATCCTGCAAATGCATAGTTGTTGGTTGGCACAAAGGTCTTCGGACAAGGTAATGCTTCCACTGAGCTGTTATATGGTATGTTTTTGTCATATACCGGGTCACCAGGTACTGGTATTCCCGAAGAACTTCCAGGAAGATAAGTAATGTCTGCTGCGAACTGCCAATCTGGAGTGATCGTTACTTCCCTTGTATTACCCATCGTATCTTGTACATAAAGGTAAAAGCTGGGTATCGTTTCAGCCTGTGCCTTGGTAACCGTCATTTGATAGGTCACTGTATTTCCTTGGATACCACCTGCCGGGGCAGGTTTTACATCCTGCATAGTTGTTAAATAACTAGAAGAATTACCCTGGGTCCAATCACCTTTTACAGGCATGGGCGAAAATGCACCTACCGGATATAAGGAGGAATGATCTGGTTCTGTTACATTGCTTGTAAATTGTTTCTGACCGCTCCATCCCATACGATAGATACCGCTTGGGGTATGGGCACCTTGTCCTAATTCTTCCAAAGGAATATTTAGAGTAAGCTTCTTTTCAGAACCGATTCCATCACCACGTACTGCCTTTGGTTTTTTCCCAGCGGTGGAGGCGTCCGGTGCGTACACATCCAGTACTGCAATGGCCCATGCATCTCCTGCATAAGTAAGTGTATAATAGGAGTCTTCTGGGCTTATATTTATGGATGTTATCTTACTATAATAATGAGTATGTATTCCATCACCGATTCCATCCGGTGTTGCTGGTGGAGCATTTTCTTTCTCTGTAAAGGCAGCTGTGGTTTTTGAATATTTTCCAGTTGTCATGGCAATGGACATCCTTTTATCTGTTGCTGCCATAAAGTCCGTGTACTGCTTCTGATTTAATAGAAACAGATTACTCACCTTACTTAGTCCATCATTATTTAAATTATTGGGATCATAAATCAAACTGTCAAAATACAAATCCTTAGAATGAGCCGATCCTGTTTCCGGTGTATTCATACCGACCCATGCAAGTTTGGTAGCTGGATTCTTTGGCAGTCCATATTCAATTATATAATTGGGAAGAGCACCATCTTGCCCAATATTCATACTGGTACTAAAGAATAAATCAGGGAGCGGAGCAGCTGTTTCAAAGACGATTAAATCATCTCCCTTGGCACGTATATTGCTGCTCTTTACATCAGTAATCAGCTTACCATTTCCTGTCGCCCTACTGGTGTAGGTCCCCGCTACCTTTAGTGGAAGAGACAAGCTTCCAGGGGCAGTCGCTTTTGGAACAAAGAGTACGGAATTTGTTCCTGTAACTAGATTCCCAGCTACAAAGACTGCTCCCGTGTTGGCATTTTGAAATTCTAGTACTGCATTATCTGCAAGTGTTAGATTCCCCACATAATTTATTCTTCCAGCATCATAGCTGCTCATATCGTTTCTTATGGTTAATTTTTTATTTACATTGATTTCATCAAATTGTGTAATCGTGTCTACCGTAATAGATTGATTGAAATTAACCGTAGCCACACCACCTGTATCAATTCCAGCAACGGTACGAGATATCCCACCATTGATATCAATCACAGCATTTCCTGTTACTTGATTAGCCACAGCCGACCCACCTGCCTGTACCCTTTGATAGGTTCCACTATTGATTACAAGATGGGCTGCCGCAATGGATGGACCACTGATTGAGCCACCATAAAGTGTTAAATTATCATTTGTCATACGTACACTGCCTGGCTGCCCATTCTCAGCTCCTGAAGCACCCATGGTAGTATGGCAGCCATTGGCAGCAATCACTGGAGGACATTGGGAACCAAACAAAAAGCTTTCAAAAATAATTCCATCATTTTGATTCGCATTTCCCGCATGAAATGCTAAGTCCGGCTTTTCTGGTAGGTGTAAGGCACTTCCATAAGCAGCATTGGTCTGTATATTTACCGTATTCAACTTCTTCATATCATTTTCTGTTAATAATTCCGGCTTATTTTGATCGATACTAGAAAAAGAAATGGACCTAATCCGCCCTGCACCAGGCGCTTCACCTTGAAATTCTTTTAGCTTTTTCAAATCATCTGTAATGCCTGTACCATCTGCCGTTTCAAGTGTACCCAGTTTATTATGATAACCAATCGTATAATCCTGAATAAAATTTACCAAATATTTTTCACCCTTTGGACCAGGATATTGTTCCATATCTACTAATGCATCATATAAGGTAATATAATCTGTATAACGCATAGGATCTGCACCTGGTGCCCCATTATGTGGTGCGGGATAGACACGGACACTGGCATTTCGGTTCAAAAAAACATACCCATGACCTGGCAACGTTCCGTTAGGCATCCCATCTGTTGTATCTTTGATTACACTTGCTACAATAGAGGTATGCTTATAATAGTCCCCTTTCATTGCTGAGGCTGGTTTCTGAAATTGTAGAAGTTTCGTTCCCTCTTCAATCGATACACCAGGTGTCAGACCGATATAAAGCATAGGATCGATAAATTGTTCTCGTATTGTAAGTCCCGGTGTGACAGAAGTCCCATGGACTAACAAGGTACCACAATTTCCAGTTGTTTTATTGCCTTTGAGTTCATAAATACCGCCATACCGATTCTGCGGATTTTTCAATTGCAGCTGGGTATTATCTTGTAACCAAAGAGTTCCCACCTTAGCACTTGCTCCTGCATTTGCCGCATAAAAGGTATCCGTTGGTCCATCAAAGAACACCTGTGTAGGTGTGACTGTTCCCTTCTCTAGGGTCAGTGTACTCCAATTACTTAAAGTATTCTTTACGGTTGTACTACATCCGCCTTTGAATTTGATAGCACAAACGCGAGGGGTAACGTTCACTGGTGTCGATGGTGCAGTACCACCGCCGTATACAGAATCAATACTCTTAGATGCGTATATATTAAGAGCTAATGCGTTGGTACCACTAGTAAGCAGTGGACCTGTTCCATTTCCATTTCCAGGAGTAACAGTGCCAAAGGTGCAGTTCTTTGCCTTTATATCTAAGACTGTACCTCCATTTAATTGTGCACCTGAATACATCGTATCTATAGATGACACCATTGGGAAATGTTCAAAGGCTGTTCCACTTTCATTCTCTATAGTGATTATGCTGCTTCCAAGGTTTACTGCCTGTCCATAAGCATCTCCAATCACAGGGCTGTTATTTAGATGAAAGTTATATTCACCCGACATAAAAAGATGTATCTCACTTTTCCGTCCCTTTCCACCTCCATGCTGATTGGTACTATTCGGATCTGACATGGTCGTACTAATGATATTACTATCTGCTGTACCTGCACCAAAGATTCCCCCATAAATATAAAGTGCGGAAGTCCCGGTATTGCTCTGCAACTTCGTCCCTGCATGAACATCCGATAATACAGTTGCATACTTTCCATTGTATATCGTTACAGCAGAATGATAATTGTCTGCTCCAGTAAAATTCGTTCTTCCTCCATATACATTCATATAAGAGGTAGTATCTTGTTCTAGACCTGGCCCAATTTGTAAAGAACCATTGGTCTGAGTGCCAGACATTGCCTTATAGGATATAGGCGTTCCCACGGTACTTCGTAAACTAATATTACGAAAAGTGGAAGGAACGGCTAACTGGATATCATTTGCAAGCAACGTAATTCCATTGGTGGAAGGCGGTGCGATATTCTTATATGGAGTTGATTGTCCTGCGCCTGCCTGCCCAATCGGCTCTGGCTTATCTACCGTGGATTCACCAGAAGACTGATATCCATCCCCTTTTGGTTCATACCCAAAATCTCCAGTCCATCCAGTAAAAATTAGTCCTGCACACTGTGTCGTAGTAATCCCCGACAAATCCGTATAATCTGCTGCTGTCATAAGATAGGGCTTTAGAATTCGGACTTTAAATACTTCTCCCGGTTTATTTACACGGGAAATAGCAGCAGCCACTTCTTGAAAATTCCCACATGAAATTCCAGAAGTAGTCGAAGGAGACGACACTTCAATTGGAAGCTGGGTATTGGTTCCTATACTTAGAAACCGCTTTTGTCCATTAGCAATATGTCTGATTTCACCATTACTGGATGCCAAATTGGCAAGAGGACCAATTTTAGCTGTTGCATTGGTTGAATTATTGCCTAAGTACAAGTATCCGTAAGAGCCACTGGCAAGTGGCAAGGTATTAGGTGAAAGCCCTATTTGCAGTTGATTTGGAACTCCATTGGCTGTAATCTTGCCAAATAATATTCCCCCTGCTTGATCATTGGTCATATAATTATCACAAGACAACGATATGCGTGACGAATTCCCCGCAGTTATATTTCCAAACGTACAGTTTCCACCACCCTTAGACACATTTAGCGCACTATTGTTCTTCAACAAAAGCAAAGGAAATCCACTGGTCATATATGGATGTAAGCCCATCTCTCGTTCCGCTCCTGCATCACTTATGGTATGATCCAATACCATTTCAAAGTGATTTACAGATAAATCCATATTCTCTGCAATATTTACCTTAGAGAACCAACGAACACCATTAAGCTGTACAGATTTGTTGATATTTAGGACCGTGTTGTCATTTTCATAATACTTAGCATTCGTAGAACGTTGGGAACCGCTTATATATTCCGTCACGGTACCAATATCGTTAAGATTAATAACAGTAGGGTAGTTGGTAGTATTGGTTGCAGTCATGGCACGTCCCCAAAGAGATTTCAAGGTAGTCTGGGGCGCATTGATATCCATTCGGACGCTTGTGTGATTTCCGTCTGTCCCACTGACTGGCCAAGAATTCCTCCACTCACCATCAGGTGCAGCTGCGATATCTGTTTGGCTCATGTCGATGGGTTGTTTATAATAAGTGGTATCCAGAGTTATGGTATCTTCTCCACTTGGAAAAAGTGAGCAGGAATAAATACCCAACAAAATAGCAGGTGGTGCCACAAAAGTAAGTCCTTCCATAGGTTGTACAAGCATAGAAACAGTACCTTCCGTTGAATATTCAATTGGCTTTCCGCCCCTGTCTGTACGGCCTCCTCCGTCTACATCATCATCAATGGAATCTGCAACTACATAATTACAATCTAAAATATTCGTTGTATTACCATTTGCACCAGCACGATAATTTCCGCCATACAGCTTAACATTCTTATTTCCAGTTACAATCTGCGATGCATCTATATCTTGATCTTGTGCATTATAGTATCCGCCACAAACCTGGTGATAGGTACCAGAGAAGACTTCCAGTTCTGTACCACCATCATAAAGAAGACTATCCTCCGGATCGCCTGTTTTACCAAACAAATCAATATAACTGCCTCCTATATTTTCAACGCCCTCTCCCATGATCACTTTTTGGCTATAAGCATTGATTAAAACGTTCGGATTACCTCCGGCTCTATTTATGTTCATATTACGGAATGTAGTAGGTACCCCAAGATCTACTTGCCCCGGCAGAATAATGGTACCTGCATCATCCGGTGCTCCCTGCAATCCCAACTGTGTATTAGCTCCCCACGTTGCAGGATTACGATCCCAGAGTGTATCAGCCCCATCCGGATCGCTCCAGCTTGCACTTAGGGTCAGGCTTTTTGCTTTGTTATCTGTTGGTACATTCCCGCCTTTACCTACAAACGTTCCTCCAAGGCTATGAAATGTCGAATTTTTTCCCACGTCTGTTGCAGTTAGTTCCTGCTCAGCTTTACATATAATAATCCGATAATCAAATTTATTCAAATTAGAACCAGTATTTCCGTTAATAGCACGGATTGTTGCTTCAAAAGTATCATACCAATCATAGCTTCCAGGGGCATTTCCCTGATTAGGACTCGGGGATAAGAAGAACATTCCTTTTGGCACTGTAATACCAGCACTTCTCGCTCCAGGAGAAGGTCCCATTGGTGCAGAGACCAACGTGCCACCCGCTTTTTTCGTGTAAATCGCTTTGTTTTCTGGCTGATGTAATAAGGCACATCCAGAACTGTGAAATTCCGAAGCATCCCCTGCACCACAAGTACAGACGTCTTGTTTCACCGTCTGTATTACTGCCACAAAAGCTTCTTCTTTTTGAAAGGATGTTGTGGTTAGCTGCTCCGTAGTATACGTCATTCCGCTTGCCGAATGAAGCCACCCAATTACAGGAACCATCTCTCCCGTATTTAGTAGTTTAACTGCAGGAATCTTGTCTGCCAGAATACAGCTGCCTGTTGATATTTCTAGGTCTATCCCAGTGGTACCATTGGTAAATGCAACCATGCTGCCATGAACATCTGCAGGATCGATAGTGAATGAGATATGAATATTAGATTCTACAACATGAACCACACGGGTAAAAGCAACCGC
The DNA here is from genome assembly GCA_036656615.1 of Lachnospiraceae bacterium. Lineage (GTDB taxonomy): Bacteria > Bacillota > Clostridia > Lachnospirales > Lachnospiraceae > CAUPWF01. Next base: position 95,885 of record JAVXHY010000002.1, read on the forward strand.
TTCTGGTTGTAATTCAGAATTGGCAGGTACTGGTTGTATTGGTTGTTCTGGTATAGCTTCTGTTTGAGGTATTGGAGCAGGTATAATAGGTGACAACAAATAAGCCACTACATAGTCGCCTGCCATATCAATAGAAAATCCACCTTCGTCAGTTATGGACAAGGAATATTTCGTAACATCATAAGTGATATCTGTTGTCAGATCATAATTTTTCTGTGCTTTTGTCAGTGTAAGTTCCAAAGCCGTATATACATTGCTTTCATTACTAATCGCTTGGACCGACTTTGGGTAGACTGGAAACAACCCACAAATTAATATCACACATAGCAGCCATGCACCGATTCTTTTTCCAGTTGTAATGATTGCTGGTTTTTTCATAAGTAATCCCCCTTGCAATAAATACATTCCAATGAATAAGAAGTACTTTTGCATTTTACGTACAAAACAAACAAATAATTTGTATATTTTTTATTTATTATAGCAATTTATTCTGTTTACGTCCAGTATTTATTGAATATATTAGTCAATTATATGAATTTAATATATAATCATATTTTTATATAAAAAAGACCTTCAAAAATTTAATTTTGAAAGTCTTTTCTTCTTTTAAAAAGTTCTAATCCGCACATATAAATAATCAAAACTTTTAAAATCGGGGTGACAGGATTCGAACCTGCGACCTCCTGGTCCCAAACCAGGCGCTCTAGCCAAGCTGAGCCACACCCCGTTCATATAAATTCTTTACTTCAGCTGTTTATTATTTTTCTAACGAACAAGTTTTATTATACACAGTCAAAGTACTTCTGTCAAGGATTCCTGTCATTTCTTTCTAATTCTACACATTTGTTAATTATTTCACTATTCACGCTCTATTTTTAGTTATAATGTATGCATTAGGATAGTCAAAGCGGATATTCATAATCCGCTTTGCTACTTCTTCATGACCTCACAGCAACTATCGCTGCTTGTCAGTAGTGGCTTGAGCCACCACTGACACTTTATATCATTTGGTTCCTATATTTAAGCTAATTTTGCTTTTGCAACTTCTGCTAATGCTGTAAATCCAGCTGCATCATTTACTGCTAATTCAGCTAAAATCTTTCTGTTCATTTCTACTTCAGCTAATTTCAATCCATACATAAATTTACTGTATGATAATCCATTCATTCTAGCCGCTGCATTAATACGTGCTATCCACAACTGTCTCATTTGACGCTTGCGTTGTTTTCTACCAGCATAAGAAGAAGTAAGAGCCCTCATTACAGATTGTTTTGCAACTCTGTATTGTTTTGATCTTGCGCCTTTATATCCTTTTGCTAACTTTAATATTCTATTATGTTTCTTTTTAGCATTCATTCCGCCTTTAATTCTTGCCATGTTCTTCTAATCCTCCTTTAATCATTTACAATTCTTATAGATATGGTAAAATTTTCTTCATATTCTTTACGTTGCTAGCATCTGTAATCGTTGCATGTCTAAGATTTCTTTTTCTCTTAGTAGATTTCTTAGTTAAGATATGGCTTTTATAAGCTTTATTTCTCTTTAATTTACCTGTACCTGTTTTCTTGAAGCGTTTTGCTGCTGCTCTACATGTTTTTATTTTTGGCATGATATTGTTTCCTCCTTAAATATAGAATTATTTATTTTTAACGTTTTTCAGTTAAAACCATGCTTATGCTTCTGCCTTCGAATTTTGCAGGTTTTTCTACCGATGATATGTCTTCCAACAATGCTGCAAAATCATCCAAAATATGTCTGCTGGAGTGCATATGTGCCATCTCTCTTCCTCGAAAGCGAAGTGTTACCTTTACTTTATTACCTTTTTCAATGAATTTCCTTGCGTTATTCACTTTTGTATTCAAATCATTCTTATCAATGTTTGGTGAAAGACGCACTTCCTTTACATCAACAGTTTTTTGCTTCTTCTTTGCTTCTTTGTCTTTTCTGGCCAATTCGTATTTGTATTTACCATAATCAATAATTTTACAAACTGGCGGCTTTGCTGTGGGAGCAATCTTCACTAAATCTAATTCAGCTTCTGCTGCAAGTCTCATAGCTTCTTTGACTGCCACGACGCCTAATTGTTCTCCGTCTTCACCAATCAAACGGACTTCCCTGTCTCTAATTTGCTCATTAATCATTAAATCGCTAATTGTAGTGCACCTCCATAATTGAATACTCTTTGTTCTTTCGCGCAAAAAAAGCAGATAGTCATGACTATCCACTTAATATTTTAAAATAAGCATACTTTCAAAATCTACTTACTTTACTTCAATATCAACCATAGTCACGCATTTATGCTAAGGTGAGAGCGGATACTCTTCTTTCTTTTTCATTCACACATCTGTTAATTTAACATATATCCATAGTTGTGTCAATAGATTTTTTAATTTATTTCTTGATAGAACATATCAAATAAAATATTTTGTAATTTTTCTTCGTCAATATAGAATTGCCAATGTAGACCATCGTTTGTCACTTCACCTGGGACAGAAACTAATTGTATATTTTCTTTTTTACATTTCAAACCCATTCCTACACACTGTGCTAATTCTAAGTCAGATAAATCTGTATGGATACAAGACCTTATCTGCTCTACGATTTGAAGCGGTAATGTAATATCTTTCTTCCATGCTTTTCGAGCATTTTTCATCCATCCATCCATATATATTTTCTGTCGTTCCATTCGTTCTGCATTTCCAACCACAGTCATCCTTCTATCCCATATATAATACACGGCCTGCTCACCTTTTAAGGTAACACGTTCTCCTTTTTTCATACTGGGATCAAAGAACGTAAAATCATCTTCTAGAGTTACCTTTACACCACCTACTGCATCATTGATGATTGGAATGGGATCCAAATTCATGGAGAAATAATGCTCAATGGGTAGTCCATACAGCACATCTGACACACGTTCTTTCATTAGATTTCCACTTTCTTCATGGGTTTTTCCATATGCATACTGTAAGCAAAGCTGCATAGTTTCAAAATCATAAAATTTTCCATGGCTATCATGCCTGGCTACTTTCACCATACTATCTCTTGAAATATCTAAGAACTTTACAGTCTTCTTCTTTTTATCAAAAGAAGCCAGGATGATTTCATCGGCCTGTCCACCTTTTCCAACCTCACCTATATCTGTAAGTGGTCCTCTTTGATCCACTCCTAGAAACAGTACGTTAACAAGATCCTTATTATACCGATAAGTTTTCCCATTATAGGTGATATCTTTTCCGTTCATTTGCTGTGATTGGATGGGCTTTTCTTTTTTAATGGAAGCTTTATTTGCATAAGTTGCAATGAATATCATAAGAAGCAGCAATAATATTGGGAATAGACAGGATACTATTTTCTTTTGTTTACTCATATTCCTACTCCATCCGAACAGCCTGGACCACATAACGTCTGTCTGGGCGATCTCCATTCACACACGTAGAAAGAGTGATGATTTGCTTATCAATACCTAAGTTTACATCATTTCTGATAATTGCACCTTGTTCCACCGGGTTCAAAAGCTCATTTAAATACTGCTGATAACTGTCTGGGGAATGAAAATCATAGCTGTACATAATATGCCTATCTGTAGTCTCATATGCAGTAAACACCTTATACTTTAAGATTTGATCTGGAGTATAAACAAAGAACTCCCTATGTGCATCAAAATAAGCCGGATCACTATAATCCAACAAACATGCAAACATAATACGTTCTGCATCCTGCATATTATGTCCATATATCACTGTATTAAAATCTGTAAAATCCTTACGATTCAACAATTCTGTATAAAGAGCTCCTGATGCTAACGGTTCCTTATTTACGTTATGATTTAAATAGAAAATGTCATCTGTTGGATGTTGTACAATGGGATAATCAACCTTCGTATCGGGGATTCTGATCCATGCATAAATATCTGGATTTTGGGCCTGTAAAGCAGCAAAATCAATGGGATTTTCCACATCTTTCTTCTTAGACTCCGGCTGCTTCATCCGAATCACTTTTGCTGTACTCTTCTTTGGTTCCTCTTTTTTTTGATTTTCTCGTACCATCCAAACAGCGACTATTATAACTGCCAAAAGTACTACTAAGACGATGCCTATTATGATTTTACGATGCTGAATAGAATGATTGGTTTGTTTATCATCTTTCACTATAAGTTCCTCCTACTTGATATCTATTGCATGATATAGTCTAAAAATCGCTGTAAGAAAATAATTTCTTCCAGCGATTTTTGTTTTATAAGAAACTACATCACACGTTTGTTCATTTTATAATATGATTTTCTTATCTAATACCTGTTTTTGGTGATGTTTTTACTGGAGCTGGTTGCCTTAATGTTGCATCTGTCACAACCATATAAGGCGAAAATCCTGTTACTGTTGCGTTGCAAAATCCCTGTTCATCAACTATTCCATCAGTGACATACTCCCATGCCGAATTGGTATAATGTAATACAAGGAATGTAGAACCTTTCATTGCCTTACCTAACGCAAAAGTAACTTTTCCTGATGCATTTTTGTCTGATGCATTAAGGTCAAATAGAAACATCTTTGAAGAATCTGATTTGATTACATAATTGCCATTCGATAAAGCTACAGAACCTTTGAGTACTCCAGTTGCTGTGTTATTAGTTATCTGATTCATAACCGCCACATTAACTTCGCCATAACGAAAGCCTTGAATTTCAGAGAAAGCTGTCCCCCTACCCTGTTCTGGAATACTTGAATCTGGCACAGATGGATTTTGTGCACTTCCCAAATATGAAATGTCTGCCGCAAATGCGGTCATACCCATTGCTGCTGTTAACAACAATGCTAATAATACTGTTACTGTCTTTTTCATTTAAACTCTCCTTTTTTTACGTGTGATGTACATAAAACCATGTTTAGATGTATATGCATTGTGTTGTGTTACAAAACACACTGACATGTTCTATGGTATCACAGTTAGGACTAAATGTCACTACCATAAAGGACTTTTTCAATTATCTGTAAGCCTGTAATTCATCTTTACGGATTCCTCAACAGATCCAATCCTGTATCCATAATTCCAATAGCAAGTGCTGCTTCATATCTATTGCATGATATAGTCTAAAAATCGCTGTAAGAAAATAATTTCTTCCAG
>JAVXHY010000002.1:101108-178336 GCA_036656615.1 Lachnospiraceae bacterium
ACTGCACTACATTTCCCATTTTCACCAGCGATTCCATTTGCAACATAATCCCATGCTGAATTCGTATAATGTAATACAAGGAATGTAGAACCCTTCTTTACATCTGCTAGCATAAAATTAACGGTACCTGTTGCTTTTGAATCTGTGGCAGAAAGGTTAAAAAGAAACAGCTTCGAAGTAGTTGATTTCAATACGTAATTGCCATTCGATAAAGCTACAGAACCTTTGAGTACTCCAGTTGCTGTGTTATTGCTCAGTCGATCCATCTCCTTTACAGCCAAAACTAATTCAGATTGAAAACCCGGAATTTTTTCAGCGTAAACTTCGCCCTTACCCGGTTCCGGAAGATCTGGATCTGGCAAAGATGGTTCTTCTGAACTTTCTAAATATGAATTTCCTGCCGCAAATACGGTCATACCCATTGCTGCTGTTAACAACACTGCTAATAATACGGTTACAGTCTTTTTCATTTAAACTCTCCTTTTTTTGTGTGATATAAATAAAACACCATTGGAACACTTAGAACTTTTTGTTTTCTTAAAAAAATTCTTACCTAACGTTATTTTATCATATTTAGCTTCATAATTCATTACTTTTTCAAAATTTTCAAATAATTATCTAACAGTTCAGCCATAATCAAAAGAATGGCACGGCTGAACTGTTAGATTATCCCCGTAAACCTGCAATTAATCTTTGTGGATACCTCAATAAGTCCAATCCTGCTTCTATGGAAGTTACACATAAATCTGCCTGTAACATAAGCTTTGCATACATTCCTTCTGTATCCATAATTCCAATAGCAAGTGCTGCATGTTCAAACATTTTCTCATCATTTCTTCCATTTCCCATACATACACAAGTAGTTCCATCTAATCCATGTACGATTCTTTCTTTTGCACACATGGCACTTCCCTGTGGAAAAGTCTTTACCTGAACAGGTAAGTCATGGCATTGTTTCATTGCGTTTCCATAAGTATCCGCAGTCAGGATATAAATTTGAAATTGTTTTGACAACTCCTTAATTCTTTCTCTTACTGTATCAGCTATTTGACCATCTGTGGCAATGGTTCCATTATAGTCCAGCACTAGATTGGTTACATTCAGTGTTTGATAACCCGGTATAATATATTGCATTTGAATCCCCCTTACTATTCCATTATTAGGAATCATATCTTTTTAAGAATTGTTCTGCATTTTTATAACACACTGCCTCGATTTCACCAGTGGTAAAATGCTCTTTTTCCATTGCGGCTGTAAACTGGTTCATTTGATGACATCCTTGAATCTCCAGTCGGTCTTCAATCCCATCAAAATCTGTTCCGATTGCCATCACCTCCCTGCCTCCAATATCCATGATATGATGTATTTGTTTCATCATAGCCTGGGTCGTGCTTTGTCCGCTACTTTGCAAGAATTCTCCATAGAAATTAAGACCAATGACGCCTCCACGATCAGCCAATTTACGAATCATATCATCTGTCAGATTACGATTGTGATTACATATTGCCCGTGCATTGGAATGAGTTGCGATAAAAGGACGTTTTCCATAACGGTATACATCTGCAAAACCACCATCAGATAAATGAGATACATCTGCAATGATGCCTAATTCATCCATTCGTTCCAAGGCTTCTATACCAAAGGGCTTCAGTCCCTTCCCCTGATATTCATATTTATGGTTTGGATAGCCAAGACAATTCTCAAAGTTCCAGGTAAGGGTAAGAATACGAATTCCCCTCTGGTACAAGGTTTCCAAACGTTCTAGCTTAGATTCTAGAATTGCGCCTTCTTCTATCGTCAGGAATCCAGACACTTTTCCATTCCTTTTATTTTCCATATATTCCTTGTAAGAGCCAGCATATGCCATACAGTCTTTATGTATACCTATCTCTGTATCAAACAGCTCTATCATTGCCAGAGCATCTTCGTATAAACTTGCCCTGATTGGTTCGCCTTCCATATATAAGAAACAGGCAAAACATTGTGCCGTATAATGGCCCTTTACCAAACGTTCCATATCAATGTGTCCCTTATTATTCCATAATGTTTCTTGTGTCTTGCCCTGACTTTCCAGTTCATATAAACGCATCAGGGTATCACAGTGAAAATCAAAAAAATTCATATTCTTTATGCTCCTTTTCTTATGTTGATTGTTTCTGTTTATTCTAACATATTCTTTCAAGTACTGCATGTGAATTGATTTTGCTTGTTCAAAATGATATACTACTTTTAGAACAAACATGAAGGAGCGTATAAAGGTGAAAGCAAACAATAGCTTTGAAAATTCAAAAACTCATTTTGCTGAGATTTCAGTGACTGAGAAATATCAAGCCCTTGTAGAATCCATACCAGGTGGTGTAGGAATTTATAAAATCGGGAGCAAACCTACAATTATATATTTCAATGACAAAGTTGCAGATCTCTGTGGAATGACTCGGGAAGAGTATGCAGAAATTGCCAATATAAATGCTTTAGCTGTGATACATCCAGATGATCGTGAAGGATTGCAGGAAGAAATAAAGCACGCAGTAACACAAGGACGTAATATACGTTATGAATATCGTCTTTTAGTAAAAGATAAGGGATTTATCTGGCTACAGCTATCCGGTTCTAAAATGGGAATTGAAGATGGCGAAGTCTTATATTGCGTGGTATTTATGGATATTGATGCTGAGAAAAAAAGGGAATTGGAATTAAAGATCAATCAGGAGCAGCTAAAAATCGCGCTTCAGCATAATGCAGAATACACAAAAGTAATAGAAGAACGTTATAAAGATGAATTGGCCTATAAAGAGGCGCTCAAAGCAAATAATTTATTAGCTACTATTCGAGCCAATATCACTAAGGATACAATTGAAGAATACGAACTTATAAATCCTACTTTAGAGAATTGTTATCAAGGGAAATCTTTTGGAACTTGTATCGAACAAATTGCAGATACTATTCCAGACGAAAAGGAACAGCGCGTCTTTCGAGAAACTTTTTCACCAAAATTTTTGGTGAAAGCTTATGAAAATGGTAAAGGAAATTTCACTGTTAAATATAAACGTCGATTTTTAAATAATGATATTATGTGGACTACAACCTCTGTAAAGCTTCTTTTAAAGCCAGATACAGGAGATATTACCTGTTTTTTATACTCCTATGATATCAATGAGGAAACAATCTCCAAAGTTTTAATGGCAGCTATTATACAATTAGATTATGATTACTGTGCTTACATCGAAGGAAAAGCGGATAAATATCTTATGTTTATCAATCAAAATGGAACCACAGTTCCAAAAAGCATTCATAAAAGCTACCAGAAAGAAAGAATTTTTTATGCCCAAGAATTTGTGGCTTTAGAAGACCGAGACCGCATTATCAAAGAAATGTCCTTAGACCATGTGAGAAAGCAATTGGAACATGAGTCTACCTACACTACATATGCAGGTATAATTGAACATAATGGAGAAGTACGTCAAAAACGTCTTACTTATGCTTATATTGATAAAGAAAATGAAATTATGTTATTGACCCGCAGTGACATCCAGCCCATTATTGAAAAAGAAGAAAAGAACAAACAAACTTTGCGTGATGCACTTATGGCTGCTGAACAGGCAAATACTGCAAAATCCGAATTCTTATCCCGAATGAGCCATGAAATCAGGACACCTATGAATGCAATTATTGGTATGTCTTCATTGGCAACCCAATATATCCATGATCCAGAACAAGTAGCCGATTGCATTTCAAAAGTTGGCATTTCTGCTCGTTTCCTGCTTTCTTTGATTAATGATATATTAGACATGTCTCGAATTGAAAGTGGAAAAGTGAATATCAAACAAGAACATATTTCTTTTGAAGAACTGATCAATGAAATCAATTCTATTTGTTATACTCAAGCACAAAAAAAGGGGATTGATTATGATTCCATTATTACTAGTTATATGGAAGACGATTATATTGGAGATACCGTCAAGCTACAACAAATTCTAATCAATGTGATAAGCAACTCGATTAAATTCACACCAGCAAACGGAAAAATTCAATTTATTATATCTCAGAAGAAAACTAAAAAAGATGAAGCACTATTGCATTTTATCATAAATGACACAGGCACTGGAATTAGCAATCAGTTTTTACCCCATCTTTTCGAACCTTTTGAGCAAGAACACACCGGATTAACTTCTACATATGGAGGAACCGGACTTGGATTGGCAATTTGTAAAAACTTAGTAAATCTTATGGGGGGAACCATTACTGTAAATAGTATAGAAAGTGTTGGTACGGAATTTCATATTGAGATACCACTGAAGATACCACAAGATAGTGCAAAAAAACCAACTCAAAATATGAACCAACTTTATTTACAAAGCCTCACTGCATTAATCGTAGATGATAATGTCATGATTTGCAAACATACACAACAAATATTAAATGATATGGGTATAAAGGCAGAGTGGGTTGAATCTGGGGAAAATGCCGTTACTTTGGCAGCCAAAAAATGGAAAAATAAGAATAGTTATGATATCATCTTGGTAGATTGGCAAATGCCACATATGAATGGTATTGAAACCGTAAAGCAGCTGCGTCAAATCGTAGGACCCGAGGTCACTATTATTATTATGACCGCCTATGATTGGGCTAGCATTGAACAAGATGCTAAGAAAGCCGGAGTAGATTTATTGATATCAAAGCCTTTATTTGAATCATCCCTATCCAAAGCATTTCAAAAAACGCACCTTAAAAAACAACAGGAAACGGTTGAATTAAGTGAAGAAATATCGTACGACTTTTCTGGGAAAAGAGTACTTTTGGTTGAGGATCATATGTTGAATATAGAAGTGGCAAAGAAACTCTTGCATGCAAAAAAACTAGAAATCGAAGTGGCACAGAATGGATTACAGGCTATTGAATGTTTTGCACAAGCAAAAGAAGGCTATTTTGATGCTATTTTAATGGATGTTCGTATGCCTGTCATGGATGGAATCACGGCCACACAATCCATTCGTCAAATGAGTAATGCCGATGCGAAAACCATCCCCATTATTGCTATGACTGCCAACGCCTTTGATGAAGATATGAAGAAAACCAAAGCAGCTGGAATGAATGCGCACCTTTCCAAGCCCATTGATCCAGAGCTCTTGTACCATACACTTTATGAATTTATGTATAAAGAATAGTGGTATTTACAAATACTGGGGAACGTACACCTGTCTCATTTGGTGTATGCTCCCCAGTGCAATTTTGCCCTTTAAAATATCTTTTTACAAAAATCCATAATTACAACTCTTTTACAACCAAAACCAGTTCACCTTCTACGTCCGCAAATCTTTCGATTCCACAGTTGGCATATTCTATACGATCCACAATCTCGCCGTTGTTATTTAACATAACACTTAGGGACTTTGGATTGGTTGTTTCTCCATATGCATGGGTGTACCCCAGTTCTTTCCCGTAATTTAGCACCGCCTCTGTCAGTTTCGTGGCAACCCCACGTTTTCCATAATCTTTGTGCGTTGCCGCATAGTATAAGTGTAAATATGTACCTGACTGATAACCGGGTTTGTCGACCAGCTTCCGGTCTATGATTTCAAACAGACGTCCTGAAGCGTCGTAAGCCTCCTCATATCCGGTTACCAGTTCCTCTGGAACGCTGGTTGTGTCGAGAAAGTTCGATGGATAAGTTGCGGCAAGTCCTATCACCTTATTGGTTTCTTCCTCTACAGCTACAAATAATAGTCCCATATCAATTCCATGTGCAAACATCCACTCCATGCTCTTGCGATAGCCATCTTCGTCCATTCCGAGAGCCATTGTCATTGGTTCTCTTCCCAAAAATGCCTCCGTCTGGATGTCCAGAAGCTCTTTCATCTGCTCTTTTGTCGCCCGTTTCACTTCATACTCCATTCCATATCCCCTTCCTGAATTTGCTAGTTCCAAATTCAACACTACTCTGACTGTCCGTTTCTTTCCCATTATTCCTCTACGCTGAAAAATCCCAATTCCTTTAACTGCCCAATTGCATTCTTCAGATAGTTCTCATCTGCAATTGGCCAACGGAACCCAAGACGATACAGCGTCTGGGTAGTAAACTGATTTTGTGCATCAATCAAAGCAATACTGTGCTCTGTATTGGAAGACAGATAAGAAATTAGACCCGACACCATCAAAGACTTCTCCTGATCTTCCATTGCATCCGTAAGTGCCTCTTCAAATTCCCCGTCACTTACCACTTCCACTGGAAGTCCTCGTTCATTCAGCGCCGCTATCACGTCGCCCATCTGCAGCATACGGCTGTTATAAGCATGGAATACTGTAAATGCATCGTTGGTACCTGCGAGCTTCAAGACGGCCTGAGCGGTACTGTCAATCGGCGAGAATTCTGCATCACTGTCCATTCCAGAGATCATATACTTTCCAATGGCTACATATCCTCTCAGCATGCGCATAAATCCATTTGTAAGGGAATTCATCTGAAATTCTCCATCCCTTGCACGGCTCATAAGATTCCCTACACGAATAATCTTTCCACGCATTCCTTCTGCAATTGCAAGCAGCATTTCTTCCTCTGCATAAAACTTCGTCCAGATATACTCATTATTAATACTCTGTCCAAAAAACAACTCATTTTCTTTGAGACGTTTGTATTCCGGCAGTTTTTTATCCACATTTTCTCCAGCAATACTCACCGTGGATATCTGTATCAGTCTTCGGTCCATATCCTTACAAACAGCAATCATATTACGGACGCCTCCTACATTGATCCGTTCCAATGTATCATCTGCCGAAAAATGCTTCACACAGGCAGCACAGTTGATTAATGTATCAAACGGAACATTCTTCAACTGATCCACTACTGTTTCGTCAGTCATATCTCCTTCTACAATCTGTACACGCTTTTCGAATAGTTCTTCAAAGTTATCTTCAAAATAGTAGAACAACAGAGACTTTAACCTATCACGAGCTCCTAAATCACTTTTTCTCTTTACAAGGCAATACGCTATTCCATCATATCCTTTTATGTATTCATACAAGATGTGAATTCCCAGGAACCCCGTTGCTCCAGTCAGCAAAATATCTCCTATCTCCTCCTTTTTCACCTCATCTACAAACTTCAAATCATTATGACTTAATGCATCGAAAATTGCCATACTGACGGGTTTCTTGCCCACTGGTCTTTGGATCATCGGCTCCTTCTCACTTTGTTCTGTATCATTGTCGTGGAATGCATAGGCTGCAAGCTCTTTCACCGTTGGATACTGGAACACATCCGCATAGGCAACTGGAATCTTCTCTGTCATACATTTCATTGCAATTTTTGAAGCGGACAGGGACGTGCCTCCAAGCTCAAAGAAGTTTTCATCTATACCAAAGTCACCATATCCAAGTGCAAACGCAAAAATAGCATGTAATTGTTCCTGAATCCGGGTTTCTGGTTTGTGTATCTCTTTCTTTTCATTGCCTGACATACTTGGTTCCGGCAATGCCTTCTTATCAATTTTACCATTGGCTGTCAGCGGCAATACCTCCAGCTGCACTAGTACAGACGGAACCATATACTCTGTCAAATAACGGCTCATATGTGTTTTTAATTCTTCTGGAGCAAGTTTCTTTGCAGCCGTGTAATATCCGCACAGGAACTGCCGCTCTCCTTCGCCTTTTACAACTACCACACTGCTATTCACTCCATTGAATTTATTCATCACATTCTCTACTTCGTCTAACTCGATTCTTAGCCCACGAAGTTTTACCTGATTATCAATTCTTCCCATAAATTCAATCTTTCCATCATAGTTCCACCTGGCCATGTCACCACTGTGATATGCCGGAAGGTCTAACAATGTCACGAATTTTTCAGCTGTGAGATCCGGTTTTCCAATGTATCCCTTACCGACTCCATCACCAAGTATCATCATCTCACCAGGGACACCTGGGGGTACCATATTGCCTGACTTATCCAGCATCACCATCTTCATATTGGCCATTGGACGCCCGATGGTAACCTTACCTTGGGTGATGGTTTCCAAGGTACATCCTATGGTTGTTTCTGTTGGCCCATATCCATTTAAGATGACTGCCTCTGTGCCAAGCTTTCTAATCTTTTCATACAGCGATGCTGGGAAGTTCTCCGCACCGATATTGAACAACGCAATTTTCTTCAATGCGGGTGCCATCTCTTCCATATCAACAATATTCATAATGTAAGATGGTGTACAAGTAAGCACATTCACCCCATTCTTTAAGATCAATTCTGACAATGCCATGGGATTATGGATTTCTTCTGAATTTGCCATGCAGACTGTAATTCCATTATAAAGCATAATACACTCTTCCAGTATAGACACATCAAACGTAAATGCCGCCAGTGCAAGAGATACTGTAGCATATTTTACGTAAGCCGCTGTCTCTGTATTGACTGGATGATCATGTACGTAATTGATTAGGTTTCGATGACGAATCATCACACCCTTTGGCTTTCCAGTCGAACCGGATGTGTAGATACAGTACGCAAGACTGTCTGGTGTAATATCTGGCACTGGATTCTGGGGGTTATCACACTTTAGAAGCTCTTCTAGAATCAGAACCGCTGCAAAACAGTTGTGAAGTGTCTTCTTTTTCTCTTCTGCGGTTTTTGCTGACACAATCACATATGGTGCCTTAGAATCCTCCAGAATATAGGTGATGCGTTCCTCTGGATACTCTGGATCTATGGTCAGAAATGCTCCGCCCGCTTTCATAATTCCCTGTCTCACTGCGTATGCATAGACGCTTCTCTCCAACATCAGCCCTACCATTTCCTCTGGCTTTAGCCCCTGTTCAAGCAGGCTGTTGGCGATACGGTTTGCATCGGCATTCAGTTCTGCAAAGGAACGCTGGACTCCATTGGCAATGACTGCAATCTGATCCGGACGTTTGGCTGCCTGTCGTTCCAAAAGTATATTGGCTGTTACCTGTTCCATTTCTACATCCGTATCATTGAAGGTCTCTAATTTGCTGAATGCATCCTTAGATAACATGGATACTTCTTTCAGATACGTTTTCTCGGTAAATGCACTGACTGCTTTTGCAAATGCATCCAGAAGCCCTTCCATCATCTGTGTGGAATACATATCTTCCCGGAATTCACTTGTATATATCACCGAGTCATGTTCTATAAAGACATCAATGTTGATCGGCTCTTTTGCTGTATTCAAGGTCAAAGGAATACGTTCTACCTCGGTTCCGCCCAAATAATCGAATACAAATTCTTCCCCTTGGTAAGCAAAGAGAATGTCTGCTTTGATCCCGAATTCCCTGCTAATTTCACCAAACGAATAACTATCATGCTCCATGGCTTCCATCAATTGTTCTTTGACATCATTTATATAGCTGATGATTTTTTGATCCTTCTCCATTTGACAGTACACCGGAAGGGTCTTCACAAACATTCCCATGGTCTTTGCCATCCTAGAATCATTACGCCCGTTATAAATCGTGGTAAAGACTGCCTCATCTTTATATACATATTTGCTCACAACAAATCCGAATGCTGCAGTAAACAGGGCATTCATGGTGATTCTGTTGTCATCGCAATACTGCTTTAGAACTGCGGCTTTCTCTGCAGATTCAAATCGGATATTGCCCGTTTTTTCTTTCCCGCCTACTCCGTCCTTTGCCGGAAGAAAGTCGGTATCACAGCCTTTGAATATCCGTTCATAATATGCCTTTGCCTGCTGATAGCTATTGCCTTTTCTCAAACGTCCTTCTTCCAATGCAATTTCAAATCCGGTATATGTTTCAGGGCTTACCGTTTCTCCCTGATATGCTCGATCCACATCTTGCAGGAACAGAGAAAGAGAAGTCCCGTCACAAATGATATGATGGAATTCCATAAATAAGTAATTGGCATCTGCTTTGTGAATAGAGATTCTAAACAAACGATCTCCCATAATGTTAAATGGATGCACCAATTGTTCCTGATCCAAACCTTCTATCATTGGAATCTCAATCTTATCCTTGTCATTGCGCTTCTGAATCAGATCTCCATTTTCATTCATATGCATAGTCGTCTTTATATAAGGATGCGCCTCTATTGCACAGAGTAATGCTCTCTGGAGTCTGGATAGTTCAATCTCTTCACTAAGTTTCATGAGAATCGGAATATTGTAAATGGTAGTATCCATATTTGCCATGGATTCTACAAAGATTCCCTCCTGAGTTTTGGAAATCGGGTAATCTTGCTGTATTTCATAGGTGCTGTTTTCTTCGCCCACGGAAGAAAGCAAGAAGACTTCCAACGCTTTGATTGTTTTATGCTCTTTCAAATCCTTTATCTTGATTGCTTTGCCAAAGGCATCAGAAAGATCCACATTCAGACGCACGGCACCAATAGAGGTTAATCCTGCATCATAAATATCTGTTGTGATGCCAAACTGCTCATGCCCCAATACGCCCTTCACAAGATCAAATATCTTTTGCTGCGTCTCGGTCTGCGGCGGTTCGCTCGCCTCTGCTTTTATTTCAGGAACTGGCAGTGCACGCTTATCCACCTTGCTGTTTACATTGAGAGGAATTTTCTCAATCTGCATGGTAACTGCTGGAACCATGTATGGCGGTTTCTGCTCCGCGATAAATGCGTTTAACGCGGAAATATCAATGGTTTGATTCGACACAATATAGGCGCAGATCATCTTGCCTCCAGTGGGGGCATCCTTTGCGATTACAGTCGCATCCTGAATTTGGGGATATTCCCGAATCATGCCTTCTACCTCTGTCAGTTCAATTCTAAATCCACGCACCTTCACCTGACCATCGCGTCTTCCAATAAATTCAATATTGCCGTCCGGCAGGTATCGTACAATATCACCACTGTGATAAATCCGATTGTAACCGGATTCATTGCAGAATGGATTTGGAGTAAATTTTTCCTCCGTCAAGTCCGGACGATTCAGATACCCTCTTGCCACCCCTCGTCCCGCAATCACCAGTTCCCCTGGCACACCGATTGGTAGTCTCCGATTCCATTTGTCTGCGATATAAAGCTTGGTATTATAATTCGCCGTTCCAATTGGGAAATTGTCCATCTTCTCCTTCACAGCAAAGGATGTTACATAAACAGACGTTTCCGTAGGTCCATATACATTATACAAAGTTACCCCTTTTGGTGGTTCCATGGGCACCAACGTTTCGCCGCCCACCAGAAAGGTTCGTAAGTCAGGGCAGGGATGTTCTCTCAGGTTCAATGCAAATGCCCTGCCTACCTGTGTCGTCATAAATGCAACGTTTATGTGATTTTCTTTGAAATACTCTGCCATGGCAATGACATCTAGCCGCAACTCTTCCATGATTACATGAACTCCCGCTCCACAGGTAAGCGTCGCCCACATATCCATCATATTGGCATCAAACCCAAAGCTTGCGTAAGCTGCCGTCAACGTATGTTCATCTATCTTAGCCATTTTCTGGTGCTGGCTGCAAAATTGTACCAAATTACCCTGGGTGAGCATACATCCCTTTGGTGTTCCCGTTGTTCCAGACGTATACAAAAGAATCATCAGGTCTTCTGGTTCTGGCTCACTTAATGTATATTTCTGCTCAATACTACAGCCGTCTATCTCTGATACATAGAGAACTTTTCCATGATATTCATCTGCCTGATTCTCCAAACTTTCATCACAAATTAACAGCTTACACCTGGCGTCCGCCATCATAAAATTGAGACGCTCTTTCGGGTAGCTTGCATCCAATGGCTGATATGCACATCCTGCTTTCATAACCCCAAGAGGCACGGCCGCCATATCCACACTTCTGTGAACCAGTATCGATACCACGTCCTCTCGTCCAAGACCCAGATGATGCACATATTGCGCGATTTTTTCACTTCGTTCATCCAATTCACGGTAAGAAAGTGTCTGCTCTCCTGCAACAACAGCCGTATGTTCCGGGAACTTCCCTGCCGCTTTTCTAAATAAGGATACAATGGTTTCTTCTTCACAAAAGGAAAGTTCTGTCTGATTAAAGCTGTCGAGAAGACTGATCTCCTCTTCTTCTATCAAAGAGATTCCTTTAAGCTGGGATTCTACTATGAATCCCTTTAATATCATAACGAACAGATTTGCAAATCTACGGATTGTTTCTTCCTTGTACATATTTCTGCGATATTCCATGTGGATTTCGTAGCCGCCCTGCTTTTTAAACACATGTACCGTGAGATTTGCCTGCGCACCCACTGCCAAATTTTCCATCTTAAGGAAGGTATCACCCACTGTAATTCCATTTAGCATCTCTGCCTGATACACGAACATGATATCAGAAGATACACCTAATTTCGATACCAGTTCCCCAAAATGGCAGATGTCGTGAGACATAGCACCAAAGAATCCTTCCTGCACATTTCTCAAATATTCTTCTAAAAAAAGATCTTCCTGGCAGCGAATATACAAGGGCAGTGTACGAACCAACATTCCGATGGTATCTGCAAATCCTGGATCATGACGTCCATTATTAACAGAACAAAACATACTCTCTTCACTTCCGGATGCCTTCGCAAGCGCATAACCAAAGGCACCAAGGAAAAATGTATTCTCGGTAATTCCCTTTTCCTTTGTAAAATATTCTATTTTACTGTCAGATAATTCCTCTTGTAAAAATACAGAATATCTTCCAGCCGGTTCCTGTTTGGCCGGAACATCTTTATAATCTGGAATGAGGTTGGAATCAATTTCCAGCCCTCCCATTGTTTCTTCAAACCACTGAGTTGCTTGTGCATATTCTGGTCGGTCGTTTGCTTTTTCGTCATATATAGACAGGACAAATGCATCCAGATCCTCTTTCGTAATCTCTTGCCCTTCATATGCAGCCGAAAGAGCATGTCCAAATACTTTTGCAGAACTTCCGTCAAAAACGATATGATGGAAATCTACCAGTATTTCATAAGCTTCTTCTGTCTCAACAATTGCCAAACAGAATAATGGTCCCTTCTCTAAATCAAAAGGTCGCACAAATTCTTCTTTTATGTTTCTCAATTCGGACATCTTTGCTGTTAACCGCTGAACATGGATTTCCCCAGGTATTTGTTTCTTCATGGATATCTCGCCGCCCGTTGTATCAATCACAACATGGAACACCGGATAAGCCAAAACGGTCTCTTTTAATGCCCGTTCTAATTTTTCAATCTGCAGACCGCTTTCTTTCGGTGCATGGAACGCAAGCGGAATATTGTACATGGTACTTTCTGGTTCCGCCACACATTCCAGATAGACTCCCATCTGACTATCCGTAAGAGGATAGTACTCCCGCTCTTCTCTGTAGTTGTCCCAGTCAAATCCTTCATCCTTTTTCCATAGCTTTGCGATTTCTTTCGGAGTTCTTCCCTTAAATACCACATCCGATGTAAGACCGCTGCAGGCTTCCTGCACCATTAACACCTTGATTGAATCGCCGCCAATATTGAAAAAGTCATCGTTCACTCCAACAATTCCGCAATCTAATATCCTTTCAAATACTGCACACAACACGTTCTCTTCTTCTGTTACAGGAGCTTCGTATTCTTTTTTGAATGTGGAAGTATCCGGTGCTGTCAGCAATACTCTGTCAATTTTACCATTTATATTCAGAGGAAGCCGTTCCATCTGTACTAAAAACTGTGGAATCATATATTCCGGAAGTTTCTTTTTGAATTCCGCTTCGATTACCGCTGTTGCATTGGCTACCTTGGCATCTTCAAAAAGCTGGAAATACCCACATAGATAGGTCTGGCCATATTGATTTTCAAAGTTTTTTACCACCCCTGCCCTGACATAAGACAAGCTGTTCATGATTGCTTCGATTTCTCCTGTTTCCACACGCTGTCCGTTAATCTTTACCATCCAGTCTTTCCGATTTACATAGAGAAGATTACCATCTGGCAGAAACTTCCCTAAATCACCGCTATGGTATAAAATCTTATCATCTTCCCCTATAGAAAATGGATTTTCCACAAACACTTCTGCCGTTTTTTCAGGAAGTTCTAAGTATCCGTTTGCCATTGGCCCAGTAATACATATTTCTCCTGTTTCTCCCTCTTTCACCTGATTTCCATCCGCATCAAGCACATAAATCTTCACACCTTCATCTGGCTTTCCAATCGGCGTGTTCTCATATGGCTTATCTACTCTAAAATAAGAGGTAGAGCCAGCCGTTTCGCTTGATCCATACACATTGATCAGATCATATCCATGTCCGCATACATGAATAAGCCGCTCACTTCCTGTCAAAACCAGACGCAGCGACGGACTTTTATTTTCATATATCTTTAACATCTGTGGACTCAAAAAGAACGCCGTAATCTGATGTTTCAGCACATACTCCTCTATACGGCGGACATCCTTATAGCCCTTTTCACTATGTATATGAATGGTTACACCTTCAAAGAGGTTTGCAAAAATATCTATGACAATGGCAATAAAATTATAAGGTACATTGGACAGATAACTATCCTCCTGGGTAAGCCGCATTATTTTTGCAATTCTATCTGCCGAGCAATACAAGGCCTTATTACTATGAACAATTCCTTTCGGTACTCCTGTAGAACCGGATGTATAAATAACCAGTGCAACGTCGCTTTCGTGATATATATGCGGTGTGAATGTTAGATTTTTTGCCTTTGCTTTCTCTATGAACTCTTCCTGCATAATCAAAGAAGCTTTACATTGACTTTGAATAAAGGAACAACGCTCTGGAGGGTACTCATAAGAAAGCGGTACAAACCCACTGCCTGCTTTTAATATTCCAATAGTTGCAGCCACAAACTCCATCTTTCTTGGCAGCAGTACTGGAACCAGACTCCCCTGTTCCACATGATTTTCCACAATCCATGCCGCTATCTTATCACTGAGCTCATCCAGTTCCTTATAAGTAGTCTCTCTTTCACCTTCCATATCTACAATTGCAGTCTTATCCGGATACTGCATCACAATATCTTTCAATCTCTCTGTGAACACTCTCATAGCTTATCCTCCATTTGTATTTTCAAGGTTAAAATGTTTTTCTCTGCCTTTCGTTCATAACCCATAAAATCCATACAACTCTTCACAAAATAAATACCAAGTCCACCAATAGGACGAATTTCAGCAGGAAGTGAAATATCCGGATCCAGTTGCTCCAATGGATTATACGCAACTCCGGAATCTATAAACTCCATTACAAGACTGCCATCTTCCATCCAGCAGTTGATTTGTACAGTCCCCTCTGAATTCAAATAGGCATATGCCGCTATATTTGAAAACACTTCCTCTACCGTTAACTCTACACGGTTGTATCCTTCTTTCAAACCATTCTCCTTTGCAAATGCACCTACAAAGTCAATTGCTTCATAAAGAAATTCCTGTTTTGCTGGGAGCGTTATCTTCTTCATAGCTTTTTCTCAACTTTCTTCTATCATAAGCATTTTGTTAAATCCACTCATCTTCATAACCTCTAACACTGGAGCAGAAGGATTCTTAACCACCATAGGTGCCTTGTTTTCATCCGATTTTTTCTTGCAGACTAAGAGTGACCGAAGTCCGGCACTTGATATGTAGGACACCTCTGTCAGGTCAACAATCAGTTGCCGAAAGGTTTCACCTTGTATGTATGCCGTTAATTCAGGTGCCGTAATGCTATCAAGCCTCCCCTCTGGTTGGATTGTTAACTTGCCATTTTCTTTGAATGTTTTCATATCATTACTCCTTTCCAAAAGTATTTTTAGATGTATCGGCTGCCCTTATTCTACAACCAGAGCCAGCATCGTGATATCATCAGACTGCTCTGTACCTTTTGTAAATTCCATTATATTTGTTTCCAGTTTTGTCACCGTTTCCTTACTGGAGACATCGCTTTGAAATGATTCCACTATACACTGAAAAAGGCGGTCATTTCCAAAAAATTCTTTTCCCATACCTTCAGCTTCATTTACCCCATCTGTATAAATGAAGAGTTTGAATTTCTCCTCGTAGTTCACGGTACAAAGGTGGTACTCAATATTTTCCATTGGTCCTAGCACAAAGTCTGCTTCTTCGTTGAGCCACTGCACCCTTCCATCACAGCAGCAAACAGGGGGATTATGTCCCGCATTCGCATATAGCATTGTCTTTTCTTTCCTGTCTATAATGGCTGCAAACGAAGTCACAAACATCATTGCCTGATTATTCTTTGAAAGGACATCGTTCACACGAGAGAACATTTCGTTAGGCAAAAGTGTACAACTGGCATCAATAAGTGTCTTTGCCTGCACCATAAACATAGCAGCAGAAATATCTTTTCCCGAAACGTCTGCAATACATACAAATACTCTGTTTTCATCTAACTGTACAAAGTGGTAAAAATCTCCTCCAACTTCCTTGGCTGGCTTTATATATGGTACCAAATCAAATCCTGTACCTGTCCACTTCCCTGGCAGCATTCCCTGCTGAATATTCCTTGCCACAGAAAGTTCCGCTGCTAACCGCTCCTCCTTCATCGTCCGAAGCCGAATATCCTCCACAAATCCACGAATATTTTCTGCCATATGATCCACGGCCATAGACAGATTATCAAGCTCCGTATTGGTCTTTCTAAGAATCAGCCGCTCTTTAGAAAGCTCCTGATCCTCTACAAATCCAGCCGCGTATTCCGCCACTATTACTGCCGGTTTAATTACATTTTTTTGAATAATATACAAGATTACAGAGAGAATATTTATCAAAATTGTTCCTGCCACAGCCATATTTGTAAATACGCGAATCCATAACTCGCTCATGCGTGACACATCATATCCGATATGCGAAAGGTCTGTATACAGCATCTGAAACGATGATATGGTGTAGTAGCTGATAACTGCACCTAAGATAATCAAAAACAGTAGGATAAAGTATGCTGCCAAACCGCTCACCGGATGGTATAACACCGATGATTCACTACATTTCTTGTTGCTGATGTGTTTCATCGGTAAAACCGCCACCATCGCTGATACCGCCAAAAACAGTATACACAGCACCATGACAACTGGTTCTTTTCTATATTCTGGATTCCATGTTAATACTGCTAGAACCACAGACAATCCCCCAGCCAAAACACCAAGAACAGCGTCAACTACATATCCGTTTCCTCTGGATTGCTGCTGATAAACGCCCTCTGGTATGTGAGGTACCATATGAAACTGAACCGTACATATATGGAAAATTAACATTCCTCCCGAAATTGATAGATTATAGTACTGCAGTGCCACCGGAAGAAAAAATTTCCCATAAACAATCCCGCCCAGAATAAGACCTGAGGAGGCGATGATACCGACAGATATACTTCCAGATAATAACGTGATGAACACAAATTTTAAAAATGCTCCCGGAGAGTCAAGATATCTAAGTGATTTATCTTTCCCCAAAAATAATGTATGCCATAATTTATAAGGAAACCAAGCCATGGAAAAGTTCCCTAAAAATCCAAACACACAGTACATATCAATTCCGGTATACAAATCTCTCGCCAGATTCCCCAACGCACATGCCAACGCTCCCGGAAATCCATAGAGTAACCCAACTACCACCGCAATAAGTCCAGTAAATCGAATCTCCGAAAAACCATCTGGAAACGTGAACGTCAAATTAGGCATGGACAATATGTAGCAAAGAACACCTATGGCAACAAAAGTCCATACTTTCTTTACCCCTTTATACGCAGTCTTTTTCAAAATGTTCCCCCATCTTTCTACTTTATATATACGGTTTAATATATACTTACTATAATAAATCAAAAACAATATAAAGTAATATTTTTTGCACGAAAAGTTGCTTTTTCTGCTTGAAATGTAGATGTACTCATGAATTTTTTTAAAAATGGAGCCTCTCATGTATAAATACACGGGCTTCTAGTATCCTGCTCAATCTTTCATTTTGGGAAAAGCAGACATCTCAATAATTTATTTCGGTGATTTCTTCCTCTTTTACCTTATAATATTGTTACTCTTCCTATTTTTTTTATTGTATCATGTTCTTTAGGTTATATCCACAAATATATATGCATCAAAAAACTCCTCACAAACAGTGTGTTACACCATTTGCAAGGAGTGCTTTATTACATTATTTTTGATAAAACTTTTCTTATTTACCCATCTGTGCTGCAACTTCTTCTGCAAAATTTTCAGATTTCTTTTCTAATCCTTCACCAGTTTCAAAACGGATGAATTTTACAATTGACATCTTAGCTCCTGCTTCTTTTGCAACTTTATCTAAATATTTGCCTACTGTTAATTCAGAATCTTGAACATAACCTTGCTCTAATAGACAAATTTCTTTTAATTCCTTATTCAAACGTCCAATAATCATCTTTTCGATAATATTATCTGGTTTTTCAGGGTTTTCAATCTTTGCCTGTGCTAATAAGATTTCTTTCTCATGTGCTTTATATTCTTCTGAAACTTCAGCTTGTGATACGTATTTTGGTGACATTGCAGCAACCTGCATTGCAATGTTTTTCAAGCATGTCTTTACTTCATCATTAACAACATCGGTTTGTGCTTCAATTAAAACGCCAATTCTTCCGCCGCCATGAATATAAGATACAACACAACCATCTTCTATTTGAATTTTTTCAAATCTTCTGATGTTTAAATTCTCACCAATAACTGCAATTTTATCAGTTAATGCATCTTTTACAGTCTTGGTTGTGTCTACTTTCCAAGGTTCAGAAAGAAAAGCTTCCATATCAGTTGCTGATGTATCAACAGCTTGTTTTGCCACATCTGTAACAAATGTCTGGAACTCATCATTTTTGGCAACAAAGTCTGTTTCTGAATTCACTTCAACAATAGCTGCAATTTTATCTTCGTTAACTACTGCTTTAACTAGACCTTCACTTGCAATTCTTCCAGCCTTTTTTTCTGCCTTTGCCTGACCATTTTTTCTTAGGTATTCTACTGCTTCATCAATATTACCATCTGTTTCATTGAGAGCCTTTTTACAGTCCATCATTCCTGCGCCTGTTATTTCTCTTAATTCTTTTACCATACTTGCGGTAACTGCCATGAT
Organism: Lachnospiraceae bacterium; assembly: GCA_036656615.1. Classification (GTDB taxonomy): domain Bacteria; phylum Bacillota; class Clostridia; order Lachnospirales; family Lachnospiraceae; genus CAUPWF01. The sequence goes on from JAVXHY010000002.1 coordinate 120,095, forward strand.
TATTTTCCTCCATTATCTATGTCTTAAGCTTCTACTGTAACTTCCACTTCTTCTGCTACTTCTTCTTCACCTGTAGCACCTTGATTTGCTTCAATTACTGCATCTGCCATTTTTGCAACAATTAATTTAACAGCTCTGATTGCATCATCATTTCCTGGAATTACATAATCTAATTCTTCTGGGTCACAGTTTGTATCTGCAATACCAATCAATGGAATTCCTAAAGTATGTGCTTCTTGTACACAGATTCTTTCCTTCTTAGGATCTACGATAAAGATTGCATCTGGTGCTTTCTTCATGTTCTTAATTCCACCTAAGTTTCTTTCCAGCTTATCCCATTCCTTCTTAATTTCAATAACTTCTTTCTTAGGTAATACGTCGAAAGTTCCGTCTTCTGACATTCTTTCGATATCTTTTAAACGATTAATTCTACTTTGGATTGTCTTAAAGTTGGTCAACATACCGCCCAACCATCTTTCGTTAACATAGAACATTCCACAACGCTCTGCTTCTGACTTAATTGCATCCTGAGCTTGTTTTTTAGTTCCAACAAAAAGAATTGTTCCGCCTTCATTTGCTACTTCTGAAATAGCATTGTAAGCATCATCTACTTTTCCAACTGATTTCTGTAAATCGATAATATAGATTCCGTTTCTTTCTGTGTAGATGTATTCCGCCATCTTAGGGTTCCATCTTCTAGTTTGATGTCCAAAGTGAACACCTGCTTCTAATAGTTGTTTCATTGATATAACGCTCATGTTATTTCCTCCATTTGGTTTTACTTCCGTATGTTTCTTTGCTGCACTGACTTCTTTTCTTTATGTGCACACTTCTCTTAAGACCTGTTTCTTCTAAAACTTGGCACCCTTAAAAGCAACCACATACGTGTTTTTTGCGACTCTAACATTGTATCATGAGTCACTATCATTGTGCAAGGGCTTTTTCAATAAACTTTTGATTATGAGTGAATGGCATAGCTGAATTGTTATGATTATTGTTTCGGTGCATCCATCTGTTTCGATACATATTTTAAGGGTCGAAACAAAGTTTCGACCCTTTTTATAAATTCACTTTACGATTTACCAATATCTTACGTATACCGATGCTCTAACTGGACTAATACAAATAGGTACACCTTCTTGCTGTGCTTCAATCATCTGTCCGCCACCTATGTAAATTGCAACATGTCCAGGTGTCCAGGCAATGTCTCCTGGCAATGGATCACTGACACGTCGACCACCTGCTAACTGACCAGTATCTACTCGAGCAATGGTAATTCCTGCAACAGCATGACAATACTTTGTAAGTCCAGAACAATCCAATCCTACTCCCGGTTCATTTCCACCCCATACATATGGAACTCCAAGCTGTGAATAGGCTGCACTAACAATAATGCTAGCTACGCTGGAATCACCTGATCCCCCGCCTCCAATAGAAGGTGGTGGTGTTGGGATTGTGTTTGAAGGATTCCATCCATTGGAAGAACCTTGTCCACCATTGGAAACTACTGCCTGTTGTCTTGCTGCTTCTTGCGCTTTTGCTGCTTCCTCTGCCGCTTTAGCTGCAGCTGCCTGTAATTGTGCATCAAAATCTGCCATTTCACCACGTTTTGATTCAATGGTAGCTGTTAAATTATCTTGTTCTGTATCATATTCAACATTCATTTTCTTCAAATTTGTCATTTCTTTTTCCAAATTTGTCTTCATCGTCTCAATATCTTGCTTTGTTTCCACATAATCTTGAAGCATCTTGCGATCCTGTGAATGAATTGCTGATACGTATTCTGCTTTATTCAACATCTCTGTAATACTCTTAGAAGATATTAAATTCTCTAAAAAGCTTGTATCACCATCTTCATACATGTACTTGATACGAAGCTTCATATCTTCATATTGCTTTATTTCCTTTTCCTGTGCATCTTCCAACTCTACATTCGCTGTCTTGATTGCGATGCCTTTATCCGTCATTCGTTGTTCCAAATCCTGCATCTTAACCATTACTTGTTTTAATTCTTCTTGTAGATTATTCACTTCACTCTCAGTAGATGCTTTCTTTTGCTTTAAATCATCTACACCCGGAGCTGCAAAAACTGGAGTTACAAGTAATGAACTTACAACTGCTACCGTAATAAATGTTTTCATAAATTTTCTCATATATCACCCATCCTATTCCTTATTCTGTATTCATGTCCCCACATAAATCTACATTTAGCATACTACACTTGATTACTTTTTTCAATCATTTTGCGAATATATTTCTCTCTTTTATATCAAAAAGATACAAAAAGCACTCTAAACTTTAACTTAGGAGATTCTTGTCATTTTGTTTTTCTTATTATGGGTTCATTATAGATTACTTTGTAAAATTTTGCAATGTTTTTTAATGCTTTCGTAACATTTATTGTAACAATTCAGCCATAATCAAAAGAATGAGCAAATCAAACTTACATGAATGAGCACATTCTTTTAATTATGAGCAGAATGCCCGTTTATGATATGATTATTGCTACTCATATGTTAAAGCATTTACAAGGTTAATTCACTATTATCACTCGTATTATTTCCTTCTATTCGTTGTATAAGAACAAACATCGTTGCAGATAAAGATGCACATACCACCGTAATAATTCCTACTCTCATAGGAACCTTGAACATCCACGTAAATCCTTTATATTCTGTTATAATAAGAGATGTCATATTTAATACAATATGAGCTATAATTGGTGCTTTCAAAGAGCCATATTTTTCATATAGATATACCAATAAGTAGCCAAGAATTCCCCCATATAATGCCTGTACTAAATTCCCGTGATAAGCTGCAAATATCAAAGCCCCCCATAACATTGCTTTTTTTTGTGTCATCAAGGACAATAATCGATTGTATATCAGTCCTCGAAAAAGCAATTCCTCTGTAATTGGAACTATAAGACCCAATCCAAGAAGCTGTAATGGAAAACCAATGGAGTATAGTGCTTCCGAAGCTTTTGCATATCCCTCACTATAAAATGCCAAATTACTTAAAGTAATAAGATTATTGAGAACTAAACACGCTGCTGCTCCCAGCACAATAATACCTGTATACATCCAAATCTTTGCTTTTTCCCTTTTCAAAGCACCGAACTGTCTGCGCTTTTTTTGATCTCTATAGAACATCCACCCAAAAACCGGCAGTGAAAATAATGCCGTTACAATGGTAAGTACTGCGGTATACTTCATCATTTCATTCGATAGCTGCATCACCATGTCTGCTGTATTTATTTTAGAATTTATCATGTCTGGAGCCATTGTTCCTGCAATCACTGCACTAACAGCCATACTTGCAATAAATGATATACCAAAATGCACCAGCAATGGTGAAAAAATAGTTAGCCATGAATTCGTTCTACTTTTTTCCTGCATTTACTTATTTCCTCTCTTTCTTCCACCTATTCCTTTCTTATTCTACTTCCCTTGCATGGAAGTTGCAACTAAAAAAACTATAAACTTCTATTTTCTCTTATACACTTTACTTTCTTATCATTTTGCAATATAATAGAAAAAAATCTTGTATATAGGATTTTGGAGGGATATGGTTGGAAAACTTAAATCAAGTAATAGCTGGCAATTTAAAAGAGATTCGAAAGAAGAAGGGATTAAGTCTGGAACAAACCGCTAATTTAACTGCAATTAGCAAAAGCATGTTAAGTCAAATTGAACGTGCAGAAGTAAATCCCACTATTTCAACAGTCTATAAGTTATCCCTTGGCCTCAAGGTTCCGGTCACTGCATTTACTGCAAAGAAATCCATGCCCTTTACAAAGACATGTAAAAATGACCTAAAACCTTTGGAGGGTGATCATGGACGCTATCGACTTTACCCTGTTTTCAGCTTTCAGGATGGTCAAAATTTTGAAATCTTTGATTTAGAATTTGATCAAGCCGGAGAAATGGAAGGCAACCGACAAATCATTGGAACGCGGGAGTTCATTACCGTCTATCAAGGACAATTAACCATTAGCTTTGGTACAAAGAACTATGTACTGGGAATCGGTGACTCTGCTTCCTACCATGCATCTGACCATTATGTATATAAGAACATCGGTTCCGACATGGTCATTGCAAATATTGTAGTACAATACCCATAAGAGGAGGAGAATGAAATGGATCAAAAGCAGCGAGTATATGACGCATTGGACAAACTAAGTATTAAATATGAAGTGGTGGAACACGAGCCGGTTCATACTATGGAAGATATGGATCGACTAGGATTACCAGAGAAAGGCACTCTTTGTAAGAATCTTTTTTTGCGGGATTCCAAAGGAAAACGTCATTTTCTAGTCACACTTTCAGAAAGTAAAAATGTAGATTTGAAAAAACTTGGAAAGTCCCTAGGTGCCGGCAATTTAAGCTTTGCCTCTGAAGAGCGCTTAGAAAAGTATTTAGGCTTAAAACAAGGCTCTGTTTCACCATTTGGCTTAATGAATGATACGGATCATGCAGTGGAATTTTTTATTGACAAGGATCTTTCCCGTGAAAAAAGCTTGGGGATTCATCCGTTGGAGAATACAGCAACCGTATTTATTTCATTTAAGGACTTGGACAAATTCTTCTGGGATTTGGATGTAGATGCTACCAAAATAAAGCTATAACAATATATTTATTTTATAAAGGGTGTGGAGATATTCTCCACACCCTTTATAAAACCTTATTCAATCGGAAACAAATCCACTAATTCCTCTATTCTTCGTTGAATATCTTCTTGACTTCCCTTTAAAGAGCCTTGCACCATTTCTGGCTTACCGCCTCCGCGCCCATCAAATCTAGAATTCAATTCCTTTGCAATCGATCTTACATCCATACATTTACTTCCAATGATATAACGATATCCATCCTCATTGGTTCCTACAAACGCAGCCCCAATCCTTGTCCCTTTTTGAACCATTTGATTGACTAACTCACGAAGACCATCTCCTGATAAGGACGATTCAAACACACACTTTAATTTTGTTCCTTTGGGAAGGTCTTGCAGCATATATCCAATGATTTGATTCTGCTTTTTTTGAAGTGAACTCTTCAGCATCTGATTTTCTTCCTTCAAACGCTCTACCGCTTCTGCTACTTGTCCTTCTTTTGCAGATAACAACACGGATATCTTTCTTACACTTTCTTCTTTTGCACGGAACTCGTATAGTGCCCGGAATCCACATACCATGGTAATTCTAACACCACCCCTGTGATTTTGAATATCCGTAAGTTTAATGAGTCCTATTTCGCCTGTAGTTTTAACATGAGGGGCACAGCAGGCACATACATCATACCCTTCTATAGTGATAATTCGCACCTGTCCTTCAATCTCTATTTTACTGCGGTAGGTAAGGTCCTTTAATTTTTCTTTCGATGGATAAGAAATCTGAATTGGTATATTACGGATTACGCCCTGATTTGCTAAATATTCAATTTCCTGGAGCTGTTCTTTGGTAATCACTCCATTAAAATCCATGGTAACTGCTTCCGTTCCAAGTCGAAATCCTACATTATCATATCCAAGCCTTTGATTTACAAGTCCCGATACAATATGCTCACCTGAATGCTGCTGCATTTTGATAAAACGTTCTGTCCAGTCTATTCTACCAGTCACCATCCGACCCACTTGCAAGGGATTATATAATGCATGGTATATAACACCATTTATTTCCTGTACATCAATAACAGCCTGTCCCTCCAGAGTTCCAACATCCGGACTTTGTCCGCCACCTTCTGGAAAAAAAGCAGTTTGATCCAGCACGACTTGATAGAATTCTTTTTTTCCCTTATTGGGAAATTGTTGATCCATTGCTTTCTCACAAGAAATCACTTCTGCCCGAAATTCTGTTATGGAACTATCTTCATAATATAGTGGTCTTGTCATCTCTACATCCTTTCAGGTGCTTCGAATCCAAGCATGTCAATACATGCCTCTAAAATGCGTTGTGTAAGCACCAATAATCCAATATATCCAGATTGTTTTTCTTCGTTTTCTTCTAAAAGGATTTTCGTCTCATGGTAGAAGCGATTAAATGCATTAGCCAAATCATATACATATGCGCATATTTTATGAGGTGCAATTTCTTCATACGCTTCCAGGATGACCTCATTATATTTGACCATTTCCAGCATAAGTATTCTTTGGCTCTCTGTATGAGCTCTACCAATCTTCGCTTCTTTTGTAGATTTACCTTTCTCTATATATTTATGTAAAATCGACTTGATTCTTACAAGTGTATACAGTATATATGCTCCTGTATTGCCTTCAAAGGAAGTGAATCGTTCCACATCAAACACATAGTCTTTGGATGCCTGATTAGACAAATCTCCATACTTAATTGCTGCAAGTCCTATCATTTCTGCTGTTCTTCTTGCTTCTGTTTCTGAAACTTCCCTGTTTTCAATAATTCTGCTATATACCATCTCATTGGTTTCCTTAATCAAGTTCTCCAGGCGCATCACACCACCGTCTCTGGTCTTAAAAGGCTTACCATCTTTCCCATTCATCGTTCCAAAGCCAAGGAAACGTAATTTTGTTTCTTCTCGTACAATCTTTGCCTTCCTTGCACTTCTAAAGAATTGGGTAAAATGCAGCTCCTGGCGTTTATCTACCACATAGATAATTTCATCTGGATGGTATAGCTTTTCTCGCTCCACCAATGTAGCTAGATCTGTAGTTCCATAAAGAGATGCACCATCTGATTTTAAAATCATACATGGTGGTATTTCCTTTGTATCTGTATCTTCCTGAACATCAATGACAAGTGCACCCTGATCAAGATGTGCATATCCTCCTTCTTTCAGGTAGGCAATCATTTCCGGAATATATGGTTGGGCATCGGATTCCCCTTTCCATAAATCAAACGTTACATGAAGACGTTCATAATTCTTTTTTAAATCTGAAACCGATACATTTAAAATATGAGCCAGCATGGCCTGATAGCCTTTATGTCCCTGTTGAAGATCATAAGTCACCTGCATTGCCGCTTCTTTATATTCGATATGTTCCTTTGCATAGGCAGAAGCAGTTGGATAGATTTCTTCTAATTCTGTAATGGTAAATGGTGCTTCTTTTGGATAATCTCCGGTGTATGCATCATCAAAATAAACCAATTCTGGATTTCTTTTTTTGACCTCTACTATGATGAGTCCTAATTGCAGTCCCCAATCACCTAAATGAATATCACTGATTACCTTATGTCCCATCTTTCTAGCAATCCGTTTCAGACTTTCGCCAATAATTGCTGAACGCAGATGTCCTACATGCAATGGCTTTGCCACATTAGGTCCACCATAGTCCATGATGATTGTTCTTGGATGCTCTGCCTGTTCCAGTCCCAGACTTACATCTTCTGACATGTTTTTTAGATAGTCTGCTATGAAATCCATTTCTAATTTTATATTAATAAATCCAGGATTTACTGCTTCAATTTCAGAAATATACTTGCTTTGTAAAAGCTGTCCTACTACATCTTTGGCAATCATAATAGGTGCCTTTCTGTAAACTTTTGCAGCAGCTAATGCACCATTACACTGATATTCGCACAAATCAGGTCGATCTGAAAGTGTTACCTTTGCGTATTCTTTTGCATATCCTGCCTGCTCAAAAGCCTGCTCTATTTCCATGGTTATAAAATCTAATATTTTCTTCATATTTTTCCTTCCCATCTTACTTCTTTTTCTAACTAAGCAATAACATTTTAGCACATGCTAGACTAGTCAACAATAGCCTATTGACAATTTATTTGTTTCGCTGTATTATTGTATTATACTATTAATACAGAATTTCAGAATTGAGGTGAGGAAACCATGCCATGGAAATTAGATAATGATCGTCCCATATATATACAATTAACAGAACGAATTCAGCATGATATTATTTCCGGCATCTATCAGCTTGGTGATAAGCTTCCCTCTGTACGAGAATTAGCTATAGAAGCTTCTGTCAATCCAAATACAATGCAAAAAGCATTAGCAGAATTAGAACGAAGTGGTTTGGTCTATTCTCAAAGAACGAGTGGACGTTTTATAACCGAGGATCTAGAATTATTAAAAAAGATAAAAGCAGATTTAGCCAAAGAACACATCAAAGTATTTTTGGAAAAGATGAAGTTACTTGGCTTTCAGGAAGAAGAGACACTTACTTTAATTACATCTGTCATAAAGGGGGAAACCAAATGATTCCAATATTAGAATGTCAAGAACTAACAAAAAAATATGACAACTTCTACGCTCTATCTAATTTGAATTTATCGATTGAGCGTGGTCAGATTATTGGATTGCTGGGGCCAAATGGTAGTGGCAAGACTACTCTAATTAAATTAGTGAATGGTTTATTGACCCCTACAAATGGACGGGTAATGATCAACCATATGAATCCCTGTGCTCAAACGAAATCGATTGTATCTTATTTGCCGGAACGTTCCTATTTAGATGATTGGATGAAAGTAAAAGACATCATTAGATTTTTTAATGATTTTTACAAAGACTTTGTAACGCAACGAGCTTACGAAATGCTGACACATCTAGATATTGATTTGGATGCCCAGCTTCGAACGCTTTCCAAAGGAACGAAAGAGAAAGTACAGCTTATCCTAGTCATGAGTCGTGATGCTGATCTCTATATATTAGATGAACCTATTGGGGGTGTGGATCCAGCTGCACGAGATTATATTTTAAAGATGATTCTATCAAATTATAACGAAAATGCGACGATTATATTATCTACCCACTTGATTTATGATATTGAACATATATTAGATCGTGTATTATTCATTCAGCATGGTCAATTAGTTCTCAATGAAACAGTGGATGACATTCGAATGAAACAAGGCAAATCTGTAGACAGCTTATTCCGGGAGGTATTCAAATGTTAAGAAAACTCATTAAAAATGAACTGATATCCACATGGAAAACCATGGTATTACTTCATGTGATTTTGCTTATTGCAGCTTTCATTGGAAGATGGACACTTCTTGAATTGTTTCGCTATCGTTCACCTCGTGTTTTATTAATTCTGTTACTGTTAGCCTCTGCAGTTACATTGATATTTGTGTCCTTTGCAACTATGTTTTTTATTGCCTTTCGTTTTTACAGCAATCTTTTTTCGGATCAGGGATATTTAATGTTCACGCTTCCTGTTACACCAACTCAATTACTCATTAGCAAGTTCGTATCTGGTTCTCTGTGGATATTGATGGATATGTTGGTTTCTTATCTGGCTATAGGTATTGTGTGTTTCAACCCTACACTCATAGGTAATTTTCAAATATTTATGAACGAAATTACACTTGTTTTTGGTTGTTCATTCCGACAGCTTTTCGTCTTATTTATACTGTTTTCCATTGCCGGATGTATCAGCAGTTCCCTGCTTATATATGTATCGATTGCAATTGGCCAGCTTTTCAAAAAGCACAGGGCTTTAGTAGCTGTCATTTGTTACTTTATCATTACTATGAGCATTCAGATTATTACCACAATTGTATTATTGATATCTGGTTTTTTTACTATGGACAGCGCTACTGGCAATCCCTTTGTAACATCTTTCTATTCCTCATTTATATGCAAGCTTTCCATTCTTATTTCTGTAATAGCCACTATACTGTCTTTTATAACCACTTGGTATATTATGAACAAGAAAATCAATCTTAACTAAACGATTTAGATCATGATCCAAATCCACTTATTCAGGCAAAAACAACCTGTATCAGCACCATGTAGAGTACCGTTCCTCCACCGATGCTAAGCAGGTTGTTTCTTTTCCAAACGTGTAATACTACCACTGCCAAGACTGCAATCAACTCTGGAATTCCATGTGGATAAGCTATAATTTTAGTTTCTTTTAGACAATACACCACCAGCATTCCAATAACTGCCGGAGTAAGCACCTTTCCCAAGTATTGAATGAGAGGTGGTATTTCTTTCCCTTTTGGAAAGATTAGAAAAGGAGTTGCCCGTGTGGCAAAGGTAGTAAGTGCAACTACAATAATAATTAACAAAGACATTCCTACACTGATTGGCATCCGTCATCCACCCCCTTTTCCAGCCTTTTACGGCTACATAATAATATCATAATAATAAGTAACATAGATGGAAGAACAAAACCACCTACATGAAATATCTGCAAACAAATGCATGCACAAACCACTCCTATTGCTGCTGGAATCCGATTCTTTTGATCCATCCATTGTTCCACAAAGATTACTACAAATAACGCAGTCATTGCAAATTCAATTCCTTTTGAATTAAAGGTCAGCATGGTTCCTGCCAGCCCACCAATTGCCGAACCAATTACCCAGTAGCATTGATTTAAGAAAGTGATGGCGAACAAAAACTGATCCTCCTTCACATCTTTCGGCGTCTTCGTTGTACATAGCAAAGAATAAGTCTCATCCGTTAACCCAAAAATCAAGTACCATCTCTTTTTCCCCATATGATTAAATTTTTCTAATAAAGATATGCCATAAAAGATATGACGTATATTTACCATTAATATTAAAATAAATATTTGGACAAAAGAAATACCTGGCACAAAAAAATTCACTGCCAGATATTGTCCTGAGCCTGCAAAAACTAGCAGGCTCATCAATATTGCCCATAAAAAAGAATATCCTTTTTCTTCAAACATAACTCCAAATGCTATTCCAATAAATAAATATCCTGTTAATACCGGAATGGTATAAGGAAATGCCTTACGAAACGCTTTTTTATAACCGGTCACTTTGTAACTCCTCTATTGTTTTCTTTAGTATCACATCTGACTCTATTGCTTTTGTATATTTTTGCTGCACTTCTTTTAATAATTGCTGTATGTCTTCATCCGACACCTCAGCTACAATTGCTTCTTGTATTTCGCAATTCTGATATTCATCTATAATCTGCCATATACCGTCTGGATTTTGCATAATATAATGTGTACCAATCCCCGGTATCGGTGTATTTGTATTTTTTATTTTCATCTCATAGTAAGAAAATACAATATGCTCATTGCTCTTGGCTCCATCCTTAATATAAACATCTATATTTTGGTAGCCATCTACATCGTTTGAAGTAAACTTCGTATAGTAATCTTGAATCAAATGAAGGATCTCTTCCTGTTGATTTTTCTCCAATGGCTTGACCACTTCCACTGCATCGCCGTGAACGGCCATTCCATCTGTATCTTGGGGTATATTATCTTTGGTTAAAAAAATGACTACTGCCAGTCCAATTATAGCAATGGCTATGCCGGCAATCGCTGCTTTTAACCTACCCACTGATTACCTCCTTGTTTAGTATACACACCTAGGCGGATTCGAACCGCCGCACATGCCTCCGGAGGGCATTGCTCTATCCCCTGAGCTATAGGTGTATATGAATACGACTCTGTAATGATACCACAATCCTTCTCCTTAGTAAAGTATTCTTTTACTCTTTATACTATAATAATACGCGTGGTTCGACAGTACTTCCTCTTCTTCTAACTGTATGGTATTTATTTCTTGAATCATATCATCCAAGTTTCTTCTAGATGGGCTCTTACTTTCCGGAACGATTATCACTTCATGTATACTGCTTGGCAATATATAAAAGTTCTCATTCAATCTTTCTCCAATGGTAACCAACATTTGATCATACAGGATACAAGATGCCCCATAATTTCTTGCTTCATTAGTCAACACATACATAATATTGTCATTCTCGTCTAGGCTCTTTTTAGATGATCTATGAAATAATTCTTCTACCACCATTTCTATTGGTTTGAATTCTACAGGAAGTAAATCCTCTGTATTCTCCTTTGCAGCTTCATAAACTGCATCCTTAGACACCTTCCACATGTTTAAATGAACATTTCTTACAAGCATGGTTACACTTCCACCAGTATTTAATTCTAATAAGACATAGAAGACGATAGCAAAATCCAGAAATTTAACATGGGGAATCTCTTCTAACATTTGTTTATTTTTCTCATAATTAATAATTTTAAAAGCAAGCAATTCCTTTACTTTATCAAAGCTTTGCATGAATTTCACTTCAAAAGAATGATTAAATTTAACTTTTTTATATAGATTTAATATTTGTTCGGTAATATATTCTACTGATTTTCCACATTGAAATAAATCATAATATTCTTCCAAATAAATGGTGGGTGATATATTAATACCATCTTCAACTAAAACTAATCCTTTCCTCTCCTTCCCATTATTTTTTATAACTGTATGTAAGGATACTATAGTGCTCTCTCTTACACATTTCTTTACTTTGTTCTCTATTTGTTCTACAAATTGCTGATAGTTCATAAACATTCCTTTCTGAAATACAGGAATCTTCAAAAGAACTCTTCTATCCTATTTTTTATTCATAAACTTATAACTATTGAAAATTCGCACGAACTGTGCATGGATAAAACGGAATCTTAAAATAAATATTATGGTGTTTCAATTATACTGAACTATTACATTTTACACAAGGATAAATTGCTTAAAAATTTCTTAAAAAAAGATCTGCCAAAGGAATTTTCCTTTGTACAGATCTTTCGTAAGTATACTTATACTCTAGATAAATATTCTCCTGATCGAGTATCTATCTTAAGCACATCCCCTTGTTCTACAAACAAAGGTACATAAACAATAGCTCCAGTTTCAACTGTTGCAGGTTTTGTAGCACCTTGGGCGGTATCACCCTTAAATCCAGGTTCTGTCTCTAGTATTGCCAATTCTACAAATAGAGGGGCTTCAATAGCAAATACATTGCCATTATGAGAACATATTTTAACCATCTCATTTTCTTTGACAAATTTAAGCGAATCTCCAATTGTTTCTTCATTTAAAGCAATTTGTTCGTAATTTTCCACATCCATAAAATGGTAAAGCTCACCATCTGAATATAAATACTGCATATCTTTTCTTTCAATATGAGCTTTTGGAAACTTCTCTGTTGGTCTAAATGTTTTTTCAGTTACTCCGCCATTGATAATATTTCTTAACTTTGTTCTAACAAATGCGGCGCCCTTACCTGGCTTCACATGTTGAAATTCAATTATTTGAAAAATATTCCCATCAATTTCAACGGTAACACCGTTCTTAAAATCTCCTGCTGAAATCATCTGTAATCCTCCTTATAACATGCTTCAAAAGCATATATCATTCTTATGACTGTTTATAATTCTATAATAAAACTGGTGATTAATCAACCTTTTTTTATTTTAAGGTCCTTTTTTGTTGCCTTTTATAAAAAAACAGCACGATTTTTTCCAAATACCGCTTAAGTACAATCTGAATTTCTTCCTTGGGATGTATTGGTTTTACAAGAATATTTCTGATTCCTGCTCGTTTAGCTCCCAACACGTCTGTAAAAAGCTGGTCTCCGATAAATAATGTATTTTTCTTAGTAGTACCCATCCGTTTCATTGCTTCTACATAATTCTTAGTAGAAGGCTTATGTGCATTGAATATATATTCCACCTGTATATCTTGATTAAACATCTTCACTCTAGGTTCCTGATTATTGGAGATAAGACAACAGGAAAACCCATATGATTTCAGTTCAGCAAATAGTTTTAATGCACGTTGACTTGCAGGTTCTCCATGAGGAACCAAGGTATTATCAATATCAAAAATCAAACCTCTATATCCATTTTGGTAATAATCTTCAAATGGAATGATATAAGTGGATGCTACATATTCATCTGGAAAAAAATAATCAAACATATTTAACCTTCCATTTCTTCTAATTTTGTTACTAACTCCTCACATACACAAGAGACCGATTTCCCATCTGTGTGAATCTCAATCTCAGCTGCCTCTGCATAGGCTTCTTGTCGTTTTTTCATTAACTGAGAAATAAATTCTATATTTTTATTTCCCCTAAGAAGTGGGCGCTCATCATTATCTTTCACACGCTCTAGAACAGTTTCCGGACTTGCCGTTAATAATACCACATGTCCGCATTTCTTCATCGCATTTACATTCTCTTTGCGCAGGACAACACCCCCTCCACAAGAAATTACTGTGTTTGTACAGAACTGTAATTCAATCAACAATCTGGCTTCCAAATCCCGAAAATAGACTTCTCCATACGTAGAAAAAATATCCGAAATATTCATATTTTCTTTTTCTGTAATTATCTGATCCATTTCTACTACATTCATTTCATATAATTTGCTTAAATACTCTGCCACAGTAGTTTTTCCTACTCCCATAAATCCAATTAATATAATATTATAAGTAATCATTATGAAATCCTCGCCAAGACACCTGTTATGTAGGGCTTATTTCTTATCATCCAATTCTCGCTTTACAAATTTTATGAATTGTTCCCATTCCTTTTCGTGCTCCACATAATACTTTGGACAGTTTTTTCCTGTTACATCATAATGACGTATTACTTCTTTCTCTGTCAAATCAAACTTTTGACAAAGCCAAGCTGTAAGCTTCACTAAAGAATTATATGTTTCTGTAGTAAACTCTCCTGTTTTATCTGGGTGGCAACATTCAATAGAAACCGTATTATGATTTCTATCATTGGAAGCATAAGCATACTCCCACGTCGGAATACATTGAATAATCTCCCCTTCCAAACCAACTATAAAATGACTACTGGCCTGGGTAATATGACTATCTTTTAAGCCTTCAAAATAATCTCTGTTTTCTTTGGCAGTAGAACCTGGATTTGCAGTATAATGCACAACAATCCCTGTAATCTTATCTGATTCGATCCCAGGTCGAGAATATTCATTGAGAGTCAATAAATCTACATTCATCTTGGGCTGTGCAGCATCAATTGCATCGCTGGAATGTTCCGAATACTTATTGGCATTGATTCGAATGACTTTTACAATCTGAAAGCCACCAATTAGAATAAATAATCCCAATAATACAATGAGACCATACTTCATGTATATTTGTGGTTTTGTTTTTTTTGAATTCTTTCTATTTTTCTTTGGTATCGGTTTTTTTATCATTTTTATTCATCTACACTATAATTTGGTGCTTCTTTTGTAATGTGAATATCATGAGGATGACTTTCTTTTAATGATGCAGCAGAAATTTTAATAAATTCAGCATTTTCTTTTAATACTTCTACCGTAGCTGCACCGCAATAACCCATTCCCGAACGCAGTCCACCTATGAGCTGAAATACGGTATCTTCAACGGTTCCCTTATAAGCCACGCGGCCTTCTACACCCTCAGGTACAAGTTTCTTAGCATCTGCCTGGAAATAACGATCTTTACTTCCATTTTCCATTGCAGAAATGGAACCCATACCACGATATACCTTGTATTTTCTTCCTTGAAATAATTCAAAAGTTCCAGGACTTTCATCACAGCCTGCAAAAATACTTCCCATCATACATACACTGGCACCAGCTGCAATTGCTTTTGTCATATCTCCTGAATACTTGATTCCCCCGTCTGCAATAATTGGTACCCCATATTCCTTTGCTACTTTATAGCAATCCATGACTGCTGTAACCTGTGGGACACCAATCCCTGCCACAATACGGGTGGTGCAAATAGAGCCAGGTCCAATTCCAACCTTCACAGCATCCACTCCTGCTTCAATCAAAGCTTTCGTTGCCGCTCCTGTTGCTACATTTCCTGCAATCACTTGAAGTTGTGGATATTTTTCCTTAATCATTTGAACAGTTTTAATTACATTTGCTGAATGTCCGTGAGCAGAATCCATAACAATTGCATCCACTTTTTCTTTTACTAATGCATCTACCCGTTCTAAACAATTTGCTGTAATACCAACTGCGGCACCACATAATAAGCGTCCCTGTTCATCCTTGGCAGAATCCGGGTATTTAATCTGCTTCTCAATATCCTTAATCGTAATTAATCCTTTTAGGTTGAAATCCTTATCTACAATAGGCAGCTTCTCTTTTCTCGCCTTTGCCAATATCTTCTTTGCTTCATCAAGTGTAATGCCTTCTTGAGCCGTTATAAGACCTTCAGTAGTCATAGAACTCTTAATCTTCTTTGTAAAGTCTTCCTCAAATTTCAAATCACGATTTGTAATAATTCCCACTAATCTCTTACCCTCTGTAATAGGTACCCCTGATATTCGATATTTACCCATCAATTCATTTGCATCCGCCAATGTATGTTCCGGTGAAAGGTAAAATGGGTCTGTAATGACACCGTTTTCCGATCGCTTTACCTTATCTACTTCCTCAGCTTGTTGTTCAATTGACATGTTTTTATGAATAATCCCAATACCACCCTGACGAGCCATAGCAATAGCCATGCGATGTTCTGTTACGGTATCCATTCCTGCACTCATCATAGGAATATTAAGTCTAATATTCTTCGTTAAATTGGTCCCAAGATCCACTTGGTTTGGAATCACCTCTGAAAATGCTGGCACTAACAGCACATCATCAAATGTAATACCTTCTCCAATAATTTTACCCATGCTTAAATCCTCTCTTTCTCTGTCCCTTTGTACCTTGCTTTTTATATTTTAAAGCTTATAGTACAAAACTCTGCACGTTCTGTCAATACTAAAGTACGACTTTTCTTGGAGCCATCATTCTCATTCCATCCAGTATCACTTGATTTGGTTCGAAAATAATACGAAATTTACTTCCATTTTTCAATACTACCATCTCATATGTAGCATGTCCCGGAACTTGAGATGAATAATCACTTGGTTTAATATTCTGGTATAATCTCATCTCAGCAGATCCAGATGGTGCTAAAATCTCCATCTCATTTACATTGAATGCAAATACTCTTTTTCTTTTTGCTTTCGACATAATCTTATCAATATCTAAATCACCATTTACAAATAAATATTCATACTCCACATCCATACGCTTAAAGAAAAAGACATCCACCACTACCATAATAACAGGCAATATGACAGCAACCGGTACCATAAATACAAGATAGCATGAAAAAGCAGTCAGACAAATCAAGCCTATCTTCCCCATATTTGCTAGTGCCGGTGTTTTTCTTTTCACCAATTGTTCTGTATAATAATCACTCATAGTGACCCTCCTAATTTTATTTGTTTCATTTCTATTAATCATTGTATCACATTTAAATAAAAAATGTCTACCTATGAGAGATGATTACTTCTCCCATAGACAGACATTATTCTTTATATTATTTTGTAAAAATTACATCATTCCCATTCCAGGTCCACCTGCTGGCATTGCTGGAGCTTCTTCTTTAATATTAGCTACTACAGATTCAGTTGTCAACAACGAAGAAGCTACACTAGTAGCATTTTGCAAAGCACTTCTTGTCACTTTAGCTGGATCTAGAATTCCTGCTTCTACCATGTCTACATATTCTTCTTTGTATGCATCAAATCCAATTCCAACTTCTCTTTCGCGAACCTTGCTGATAACAACAGAGCCTTCTAGTCCTGCATTGGTAACAATGTGGAATAACGGAGCTTCCAAAGCTTTCAGTATAATCTGTGCTCCCGTTTTTTCATCTCCTACTAATTTATCTGCTAATTCAACCACTTCTTTTGCTGCATGCACATATGCAGATCCACCACCTGCAATAATACCTTCTTCTACAGCTGCTCTTGTTGCTGCTAAAGCATCTTCCATACGAAGCTTTGCTTCTTTCATTTCGGTTTCAGTTGCAGCTCCTACACGGATAACAGCTACTCCACCTGCAAGTTTTGCTAATCTTTCCTGTAATTTTTCCTTATCAAATTCAGAAGTTGTTTCTTCAATTTGACCCTTTAATTGAGCTACTCTTGCAGTAATCGCTTCTTTATCGCCAAGGCCATCTACAATCACTGTATTTTCTTTTTGAACTTTTACAGATTTTGCACGTCCTAATTGTTCCATTGTAACTTCTTTTAAATCCAATCCCAATTCGTCTGAAATCACCTGACCACCAGTAAGAATTGCAATATCTTCTAACATTGCTTTTCTTCTATCACCATATCCTGGTGCTTTAACAGCTGCCACATTAAATGTACCACGTAATTTATTTACAATTAAAGTAGTTAGAGCTTCGCCTTCAATATCCTCAGCTATGATTAATAATCTAGAACCAGATTGCACAATTTGTTCTAATATTGGCAATAAATCCTGGATATTAGAAATCTTCTTATCTGTAATCAAGATATATGGATCATCTAAGTTTGCTTCCATTTTCTCCATATCAGTTGCCATATATGCGGAAATATATCCACGATCGAATTGCATACCTTCTACTAAATCCAATTCTGTCAGCATTGTTTTCGATTCTTCAATTGTGATAACACCATCATTGGATACTTTATCCATTGCATCTGCTACCATAATACCTACTTGATCATCGCCTGCAGAAATTGCTGCCACTTTTGCGATTTGATCTTTATCTTTTACTTTACTGCTCATTCTAGCAATTGCTTCCACTGTAATATCTGTTGCTTTTTTCATACCTTTACGAAGCACGATTGGGTTTGCACCTGCTGCTAAATTCTTAATTCCTTCATGAATCATTGCTTGTGCCAATACTGTAGCAGTTGTAGTTCCATCTCCTGCTACATCATTTGTTTTGGATGCAACTTCTCTAATAAGCTGTGCTCCCATATTTTCAAATGCGTCTTCTAATTCAATTTCCTTAGCAATGGTAACACCATCATTAGTAATTAATGGTGAACCATAAGATTTATCCAAAACTACATTTCTACCCTTTGGGCCTAATGTTACTCTTACTGTGTTTGATAATTGATTTACTCCGGATTCTAAAGCTGCTCTAGCTTCTGCTCCAAATTTAATTTCTTTTGCCATGTCTTAATTCCTCCTGATATAATTTACTTTTACAGTTTTTATTTTACTACTGCTAAAATGTCGCTTTGTTTTACAATCACAAATTCTTCTTCATCTAATTCTACTTCTGTGCCTGAATATTTGGAATAAATAACCTTATCTCCAGCAGTAACATGCATAGTTACTTCTTTACCATCAATCATTCCTCCAGGTCCAACAGCAATTACTTCTGCCTGCTGTGGTTTTTCTTTTGTCTGTCCAGGTAATACAATTCCTGATTTTGTTGTTTCTTCCGCAATTAATTGTTTTAAAATAATTTTGTCTCCTAATGGTACTAATTTCATGTTAAATCCTCCTTAAATCTTTATGTTGTTAGCACTCAAGTAAAACGAGTGCTAAATTTGCTCTAAATATAAAATAGCACTACACATTTGTTTTGTCAACACACTTTATTCTAGTTTATATTTATTTAATATATTCACCCAGCATAGAATCCATTTTCAATTTGAAATAAAAGTACATTACCATTTTCATTCTGATATCTTTCTTTTATACGACCAAAGCAAGATAATTTTTCTTCATCTGTATCGATCTGGCATTCATACTTTGCATCCAAAGATAAGGATGTTAAAGCTCCATTTTTTAATAACAGGCCAAACTGCTCCTCCTCTTGATTGTATTCTAATACTTCACATTCATACCTGGTAACATCAAATTCTTCTCCCACACGAATAACCTTTGTCATATGTAATTCAACCCGACACCCTATGTACATAAAAAGCACCTCCATCTATAACGCAAAATCCAAAGGGTATCAGTTTGCTGATACCCTTTGGTAATAAATATGGTTGTCCACTTATTTTAATTTATTTTTTTTAATTTTATCAAGCTCCTTAAATACAAAATCATTTACCACTTTGATATAGGTCCCTTTCATCCCTGAAGAACGGGATTCAATCACACCAGCACTTTCGAATTTACGCAGTGCATTTACAATAACCGATCTAGTAATTCCCACACGATCAGCTATTTTACTTGCTACAAGAATTCCCTCTGTACCTTCCAACTCATCAAAAATATGAGAAATAGCTTCCAATTCCGAGAAGGAAAGTGTGCTAATTGCAGACTGTACAATCTGTTCTTTTCTAATTTCTTCCGCACTTTCCTCATTCACGGACCGAAGCATTTCAAGACCAACAACAGTCGTTCCATACTCACTTAAAATAATATCATCAATTTTATATAATTCATCTTTTTTATAAATAAACAAAGTTCCCAACCGTTCTCCAGCAATATCTATCGGAGTAATAATTGCCTGGTAACCCTTGACATTCTCTGCACCGAAACCCAATGTTTCTAAATCTACATTCTCCTTGGTGGACAAAATACTTAACAAGCGTTCGTTTAACATGACATCTATATGTCCGCCTATTTCATCTTTGATCAATTCAGAAATAATCTCCATTCCTTCTAAATTACTAATTCCAAGCACCTTGCCTTTTTTACTAACAACTAATACATTTGACAATAAGATTTCTGTTAATACTTCACAAATATCATTAAATATAACCTTGCTTGAATTATTATTATGAAGTAACTTGTTTATCTTTCTTGTCTTGTCTAATAATTGTACACTCATCAATTGTCCTCCATCCATAATTAGTAGTATTCTTCGTTTTGAATTACATGCAATTTCCAAATAATTGTTGCGATATTTCTATATTATCATACAATTCAAAAAATAACAATGTACTATCCTGTTTATTTTTTATTATTTCTTACAAATCCGCATTTTTCATCTGCACATACTACTTTATTCCCTTTTTCTAACATATATCCGCCACATTCAGGACATTTTTCTGTAGATGGTTTTTGCCAAGACATAAAGTCACATTCTGGGTTGTTTTCACATCCAAAATATTTTCTACCCTTTTTGGTCTTTCGAAGTACTATTTCTTTTCCACATTTTGGACAAAGCACACCTACTTTTTCTAAATAAGGTTTTGTATTTCGGCAATCTGGAAATCCCGGGCAAGCCAAAAATCTTCCATGAGGACCATATTTTACCACCATATTCTGTCCACATTCTTCACAAATGACATCCGTTACTTCATCTGCAATCTTCACACTTTCTAATTCTTTTTCCGCAGTACTGACTGCTTCATCTAAATCTGGATAGAAATTGCGAATTACTGATTTCCACTCTACTAGACCTTCTTCTACACGATCCAGCAGTCCTTCCATGGTAGCTGTAAAATTAACATCAACAATACTTGGAAAGGACTGTTTCATAATGCCATTCACAACTTCACCTATTTCGGTAATATAAAGATTCTTATTTTCTTTAGCCACATATCTTCTTGCAATAATAGTTGAAATAGTTGGCGCATAGGTACTAGGACGTCCAATACCCAATTCTTCCAATGTTTTAACTAATGCTGCTTCTGTATAGTGTGCCGGTGGCTGTGTGAAATGTTGTTTGGATTCAAAGCTTTCTTTTGTAAGCTTGGTTTGTTTATCCAAACCTTTCACTAATAAATTACTTTCTTCTCTTTCTTCATCTGCTTCAATATAAGCCAAACGGAAGCCTTCAAATGTTACCTTTGAGGTGGACACGGTAAAACGGTATTGATCAGCAGCAATCTTAACGGAAGTAGATTCATACTTTGCCGGTTTCATTCTACTTGCAGTAAATCTCTTCCATATCAACTGATATAAACGGAATTGATCTCTTGATAAAGATTCCTTAATAGATGCGGGTATGCGTTTAATATCCGTTGGCCTTATGGCCTCATGAGCATCCTGAATCTTTTTCCCTGTCTCGCTCTTTTTCTCTAGTTGTTCTACATATGCTTCTCCATATGTTTCTGCTACATAAGCCCGGGCATTGATGTCTGCTTCTTCTGAAATTCTAGTTGAATCTGTACGTAAATACGTAATAAGACCCACAGTACCATTTCCTTTAATATCAATTCCTTCATATAATTGCTGTGCAATTCTCATGGTTTTCTGTGTTCCGAAATTCAGAGCCTTTGAAGCTTCTTGCTGTAACGTACTGGTTATAAATGGTAAGGGTGCTTTCTTTGTTCGTTCACTTTTCTTAATATCTTCAACAAAATAGGATGCTTTTTCTACTACTTTGAGTATTTCCTCTAATTCTTCCTGAGTACGAATAGTAACCTTACCACTATCCGTTCCATAGAACTTTGCGATTAACGGCTTAGTTTCACCTGCGACCTTAAAATATGCATCTAAATTCCAATATTCTTCCGGTATAAAAGCATTAATTTCTTCTTCTCTGTCTGCAATAATTCGAAGTGCTACAGACTGTACTCTGCCTGCGCTTAATCCTCTTTTTACCTTAGCCCATAGCAATGGACTAATCTTATATCCAACAACTCGATCCAATATACGACGTGCCTGTTGTGCATCCACCAAATCCATATCTAACTCTCGGGCTGATTTCAACGAATCTTTCACCGCATTTTTTGTAATTTCATTAAAACTAATACGATATATTTTTTTGTCATCTAATTTAAGAGATTTTGACAAATGCCACGAAATTGCTTCTCCTTCACGGTCAGGGTCAGTTGCAAGATATACTTTATCCGCTTTTTTTACTTCTTTGCGCAAATTTGCTAAGATATCCCCTTTTCCTCTGATGGTTATATACTTAGGTTCAAAATCATGTTCTACATCTACTCCTAATTGACTCTTCGGTAAATCACGTACATGACCATTAGAAGCAGCCACTACATAATTATTCCCCAAAAATTTTTTAATTGTCTTTACTTTTGCTGGTGATTCTACAATTACAAGGTAACGCGCCATAATATACTCCTTCACAGATGCTTATCAAGTCCCTACTTCATTTTCACATAATAATTCTTAGTTATTTCCTTAATTAATCCCATCAATTCCAATGAAATTAAAGCATTCATTAAACTTGGTATAGGTATCTCTAATTCTTCTATTAATTGATTTACATTTTTCGGTTGTAAACAAAGTCGACTATACACCATATTTTCAGTAGTTTCAAGCATTATTTTATTGCCCTTTAAATATTCCATCTTTTTTTCGCAGAAAAAATGAAGTTCTTTTAATAAATCTTCCGGAGATAATAAGACCCCTGCACCGTCTTTAATCAACTGATTACAACCTTTACTAAGCATGCTGTCTACAGGACCCGGCAACGCATAAATGTCTTTCCCTTGCTCCAATGCAATATGAGCAGTAATTAATGATCCACTGTTTTCCTTTGCTTCTATTATTAAGATTGCATCCGATAAACCACTAATAATTCTATTTCTAGCTGGGAAATGAAAAGCCAGTGGTGGCGCACCAATTGGTTGTTCCGATAGAATTCCACCTTGTTCCTGCAAATCCATATACAGACCAATATGTTCTTGTGGATAACAAATATCCACACCACAAGCCAAGACTCCAAAAGAACGTCCGCTTCCATCTAGCGCACCCCTCTGAGCGATTCCATCAATTCCTCTCGCCATCCCACTAACAATCTGAATTCCTGCACTGCTTAATGTTCTTGCATATTCTAACGCATAATATTCTCCATAAGGACTGCATTGTCTTGCTCCAACAATAGCAATTGCAGGAATATTCCCATCAGGCAAACTGCCTTTTACATATAATGCATAAGGAGGATTTTCCATGTCTAAAAGTTTCTTTGGATATTTGGGATCCCGGTAAGTAATAAAACGAATGGATTTTTTTTGTAATTTTTCAAATTCCAATTCTAAATTCCAAGTTTTTTTTTATTCATAGATATTTGTTCTTTTTCTGTCAAGTGAAATCGTTTTAACGCATCATTTATATTCATTTCATACAGTTCTTTTATATTTCCCAATTCATCGTGAATTATTTTCTTTTTTTGATTACTTATTTCCTTGATATTCGCAAACCAATAATTATACAATTGTTCCATGATTCTTACCTCCAATATTTTTTATCTATGGTTCTATATCCCAAGGCTTCACTTATATGCAAGGAAGAAATATCTGCTGATTCTTCTAAATCAGCAATGGTACGTGCTACTCGTAATACCTTGTGATAGGTCCTTGCAGTGAGATTTAATTTTGTAAAAGCTTGCTTCATCATTTCACTTTCTGCTTGCTTTAAAAAACAATATTCTTGCAAATTACCTGTTGGCAACTGTGAATTTGTACGAATATCCATCTTTCTATATCTTTTTTCCTGGATATTCCTTGCATTACAAATCCGTTCTCTGATTGTGCTGGAGCATTCACTCTTATGCTGTTGTGTCAAATCTGTGTAATTAATCTTTGGAGTTTCTACACAAATATCAATGCGATCCAAAAATGGCTGACTAACTTTGCCTAAGTAATGTCTCACTTCTGTTTCCGTACAGGAACAATGATTTAGATCCGGGTAATTTCCACATGGACAAGGATTCATTGCAGCTACAATCATTGCATTGGCAGGAAACAAATAAGTGCCTTTATTTCTAGTAATTAAGATTTCATGATCTTCCATTGGTTGCCGCAATACTTCTAACACACTTTTTTGGAATTCTGGTAATTCATCTAAAAATAAAACACCCCCATTTGCCATGCTAATCTCCCCTGGCTTAGGATTACATCCACCTCCTATCAATGCTGCTTTTGTAACCGTATGATGAACGCAACGAAAGGGTCTGGTACCCATAAATGCATGAGATTGATCCAACATTCCCAACACACTGTATACTGTGGATATTTCAATGCTTTCTTCTAATGTCAAAGGTGGCAGGATCGTTGGGATTCTTTTGGCCAGCATTGTTTTGCCCGCTCCTGGCGGACCAATTAATAATAGATTATGCTGCCCAGCTACCGCAACCTCGATAGCTCGTTTTACTCCCTTTTGTCCTTGAATTTCATCGAAATCCATTTCATAAGAATCCTTCATTTTTTTAAAATCACAAATAGAAATTTTCGGTTCTTCCTGGGGTTTCATTACGTGAAAATAGGCTATTACATCTTTCATGCTTTCGACACCAATCACTTGGATTCCTTTTACCAAAACCCCTTCTTTCTCATTTTCTTTTGGCACAATGCAAGCCCTACAGCCTGACTTCTTGGCCGCTACTACAATAGGCAAAACACCGGAAACCTTTGAAATTCCGCCATTTAGTCCCATTTCTCCAATGACCAATACTTCCGATGCTCTTTGGGGATTTATAAATCCGGATGCAATGAGAATAGATACAGCAATGGGAAGATCGAAAGCAGTTCCTGTTTTTCTTACATTTGCAGGTGATAGATTGATAATCACTCTTTTTGCAGGCAATGAAATACCTACATTACGGATAGCCGTCCGTACTCGTTCTTCTGCTTCCCTTACTTCTGGCGATAAATATCCAACCATATGAAATATGGGCAAACCATTACTTATATCAGCTTCCACGTGGACAAGTTCTACCTGAATACCTTGAATAGATGCAGATAATACAGTACTAAACAATAATTAGCACACTCCTTTCTTCTTTTGTTGTTAAACTCATTGAAATTTTTCTATGCCGAGGGCATAAAAGTGGCAAGAATTGCCATTGAATAAATCACAAAAAACTTGTAAACATATAATCCAATTATCATATATGAAAATCAGAAATCGATGCGACGGGATTCGAACCCACGACCTCTACGTCCCGAACGTAGCGCTCTACCAAGCTGAGCCACGCATCGTCATTCTAAATACACTATAAATATTCTTCCAACAATTGGCATAAATACTGCCACTTAATCTCTAGGTGCAGAAAACTATTATCTATTTCTTTGTAAGATTCTAATCTTGTCAGGTTCATAATAATAGAAAATTCTACTGCTATTGGCATAAGACCTAAATTATTTGCCACACCCTTTAATCGATGCGCATATTGAAACACAGACGCATAATCCTGTTCCTTAATTTTATTCTTTAATAAGTCAAAACTATCATCTCTGGTAAATTTTTCTAAGCAAACAATATATAGTTCATCATCCATACATCGTTCCAATGCACTTGTTACATCGCATCCCCATTCGTTCAGCTTATCAAATAATGCCTTCACACAATATCCTCCCTTACATTTCTTATCATGATCTGAAGCACCAACTGATACTAATTATAATGACTTACCGCTAAAAAGTAAATAAAAAAATAGATTTTCTTTTATATTTTTTTCAATCAATGGAAAAGCACTATTTTAACACTCCTTACATACACTATATCAAATACGCTAAGAGGTGCATTTCTTGAAATCTTTTCCAAAACCCCTCACTTCCGCTGAAGAAAGATATTATTTGCAAAAATACACGGAGGGTGACCTTGAGGCTAAGCACATACTAATCGAACGGAATTTGCGTCTCGTTGCACATGTAATTAAAAAGTACCAATATTTGGACGAAGATATGGAAGATCTCATATCCATTGGTACCATTGGCCTGATAAAAGCTGTGATGACCTTTAACCCCGATAAAGGAAGCCGACTGGCCACCTACGCCGCAGCCTGTATTCAAAACGAAGTTCTCATGATGCTGCGGTCCAAAAAGAAAACCGCTAAGGATGTTTCTCTTTATGAACCGATTGGAACTGACCGCGAAGGTAACGAAATACAATTATATGACATTATTGAAGCACAAGAAGATGAAGCACAAATCAAAATCGACTTAAAAGACGACATCAAAACTCTATATGAAAAAGTAGAAGGGGAATTATCCTCTAGAGAACGATTAGTCCTGAAAATGAGATATGGACTATATAATGAAGATGAATATACACAACGAGAAATTGCAAAACGTCTTGGCATCTCTCGTTCCTATGTATCAAGAATAGAAAAAAGTGCTATTGAAAAATTACGTATCTTCTTTGATTAAGCATTTCTTCAAAAACAGAGTGGTGCACAAAAGCACTGCTCTGTTTACAATTCCTGTCTTCTTAAAATATCATATTGTTCTAATTCTGTTCCTAAATCCACATACAGAATCTGTTGGGGATGTGGCGCACTTTCCTGTTCCTTTCCATCCTCGTCAACAATTTTTCTAACACATACTTCTATATTTTCACCGTTTGGTTTCATAACCTCAATCTGTTCTCCTACAGAGAATTTATTCCTTTGTTCCACACCGTAAAGACCTTCTTTATTTTGTTCTCGAATGATTCCCAAATAAGTGTATTCTTTTACGTAAGTATTGTTATCATAGATCTGTGTAGTTTCATCTGGTTTCTGAAAAAAGAATCCCGTGGTAAACTGTCGATAAGTACAATTAGATATCTGCTCAAGGTACCAAGGCATATTGGCAGCATATATTTGGGGGTCTTTCTGATAGTCATCAATAGCTTTACGATAGGTCCTAGCCACCGTTGCTACATAGAGAGCCGTTTTCATACGTCCTTCTATTTTCAAACTGTCAATTCCAGATTCCAGTAGTTCCGGAATATGTTCAATCATACACAAATCTTTGGAATTAAAGATAAAGGTGCCACGTTCATTTTCAAAAACCGGCATATATTCCCCTGGTCTAGTTTCCTCCATCAAGGAATACTTCCACCGACAAGGATGGGTACAAGACCCTTGGTTGGCATCTCGTCCAGTAAAATAATTGCTTAATAGACAACGTCCTGAATAAGAGATACACATAGCACCATGAACAAATGTTTCTATTTCCATATCTGCTGGGATTTTACTTCTGATTTCTTTGATTTCTTCCAGCGATAATTCTCTGGCTGTCACTACACGGGAAGCACCAAGCTTATGCCAAAAGTTATAAGTAGCATAATTGGTATTATTTGCCTGTGTACTAATATGGCATTCTATATTGGGGCAAATTTCTCTTGCAATTTCAAACACCCCTGGGTCCGCAATAATCAAGCCATCCGGTGTCATTTGTTTCAGTTCTTTGAAATACTCCCTCACCCCATCTAAATCGCCATTATGGGCTAAAATATTAGCTGTCACATAGACTTTTACTCCATGTGCATGTGCAAATGAAATACCCTCCTCCATATCCTTCCGTGAGAAATTCTTTGCCTTTGCCCGAAGACCAAAAGCTTCTCCTCCAATATAAACTGCATCAGCTCCATAAATAACAGCAATTTTCAATACTTCTAAACTGCTTGCCGGTATTAATAATTCAGGATGTCTAGTCTTGTTCATGATGTTCCTCCTTTTTGATACTCAGTGCAACCCCATCTCCCAATGGGAGGATAGAAGTTACCAACTGCTTGTGATGTTTTAATTCATATAGATATTCCCGCATACGGCTGTGAATGGTACGCATCCGATGTTCTACTGCAAATCTGGACTCAATAATATCTCCATCCTGAAGTACATTATCAGACACTAGCACACCTCCTGTCTTCAAGAGACGCAGCACATGAGGCAAATAATAAATATATTGGCCCTTAGCTGCATCCATGAATATAAAATCAAATGGCTCTGCTAAAGATTCTAATATATCCATGGCATCCCCTTCTATCATGGTGATTTTTGCAGCCTTACCGGCCCTTGCGAAATTTGCATGAGCAATTGGAATCCTTTTTTCATACTTTTCAATGGTCGTAATCTTACAATCCTTAGGCGCATATTCACTCATGAATAACGCAGAGAAACCTACGGCAGTTCCCACTTCGAGAATGCGCATAGGTTTTTGTAGGGTTAAAAGTACTTTCAGAAAGCTTTGCATTTCCTTTCGGATAATAGGTACCTGAGTATCCAGCGCTTCCTGTTCAATCTCTTCTAATACTTTACTATTCTCTGTTTCTAAGGAATTGATATAGGTGACCATCCGTTCATCTACTATCATGTTCATTTCCTCTCTATGACTATTATGACTCATACGAATATGACTTAAATATGCACATCCATAATAATTGGCAAAATCATGGGCCTTCTTTTTGTTCTTTTCCAAATAAATTCATTCATCGTATCACGAATAACAAGCTTGATTTTACTCCAATCAGCACTTTTATTAGTCAGACATTTCGCTACTGCCTCAGACAATACCTGACGTGCTTCTTCCATTAAGCTTTCTGACTCTCTAACATATACAAATCCTCTAGATACAATATCTGGTCCTGCCAATAATTGATTGGTTCCTTTTTCTAATGTTAATACTACAATCAAAATTCCATCTTCTGCCAAATGCTGGCGATCACGTAGCACAATATTCCCAACGTCACCAACACCCAAGCCATCTACCAAAATGGCTCCTGTGTGCACTTTATCCACGACTTCTGCGTGTTCTTTATCTAATTCCAAAACATCTCCGGATCGGAGGATGAAAATATTCTCATCTTCAATTCCCAAAGAAGATGCCAATCCCGCATTTGCTTTCAAATGACGGAATTCCCCATGAATTGGTATTGCATACTTCGGTTTTACTAAAGAGTATAGTAATTTTAATTCTTCCTGGCAGGCATGTCCAGACACATGAGCATCCTGAAAAATAACATCAGCACCCTTTTGTGACAATTCATTGATAACCTTAGAAACTGCTTTTTCATTTCCCGGTATAGGACTAGAACTGAAAATAACGGTATCTCCTGCTTTAATTGATACTTTTTTATGAATATCTGCTGCCATACGGGATAGAGCAGCCATAGATTCTCCTTGACTTCCGGTTGTAATTAAAACCGTCTTTTCATCCGGATAATTCTTTAATTGATCAATTTCAATCAAGGTCTTGTCTGGAATATCTAAATATCCAAGTTCAGAAGCTGTTGCAATAATATTAACCATACTTCGGCCTTCTACTACCACCTTACGATCATATTTATATGCTGAATTAATAATCTGCTGTACACGGTCTACATTAGATGCAAAGGTAGCAACAATAATTCTCGAATGTGTGTGTTCTGAGAAAATCGTATCGAAGACCTTCCCTACCGTACGTTCAGACATGGTAAAACCTGGACGTAATGCATTGGTGCTATCGGACATCAAAGCCAATACACCTTTTTTCCCTATTTCTGCAAATCGCTGTAAATCAATGGCATCACCAAATACTGGAGTATAATCCACTTTAAAATCGCCTGTATGAATCACGGTGCCTGCTGGAGAATAAATAGCTAATGCTGCAGCATCTGCAATACTGTGATTGGTTTTGACAAATTCAATTCTAAATTGTCCCAAATTAATAGACTGTCCATGACGGACTACTTTTCTTTTTGTAGTACGAAGTAAATTATGTTCTTTTAATTTCTTGTCTATAATTCCTATTGTAAGCTTTGTAGCATAAATAGGTAGATTCATTTCTTTCAATACATAACACAACGCACCAATATGATCTTCATGACCATGGGTAATTACAAAACCTTTTACTTTTTCGATATTATCTTTCAAATACGTAATATCAGGGATTACTAAATCAATTCCCAGCATATCATCCTCGGGGAATGCTAAACCACAGTCCACCACAACAATACTGTCTTCGTATTCGAAAGCAGTAATATTCATTCCAATTTGTTCAAGTCCACCGAGGGGAATGATCCTCAATTTTGAATTGTTTTCGTTTTTCAAAAATTTACACCTCCATGTGTTTATGTAATAAGTCTCCGCTCATTATTTCTCATCGCTCTTCTGACAATCTTCGCACCGTCCATAGAACTTTAGCTCATGATCCAACACATGAAAACCTGTTGTCTCCTCAATATGATGTTCTAGTTCACCTAAAAGATCATCTTGAAAAGACTGCACTTTCCCACAAGTTGTACATATTAAATGATGATGGTGATGTGCTGTTTTTCCATGAATCAACTGTCCGATTTCATAGCGCACACACCCATCATCTAAATTAATCCGATCCACTAATTTCAACTCTAATAACAACTGCACCGTACGGTATACAGTAGCCAGTCCAATTTCTGGATATTCTACTTTCACCATTTCATATATATCTTCCACTGCCATATGTCGGTCTTTATTATTTCCGAGCACCTCAAGAACAAGCAACCTCTGATTCGTTACTTTTAACCCTTTGTCTTTCAACGTCTTCTTAAATTGTTCTTGATTAATAGACATAAGTCGCTCCTGACCTTACATTTCAATATCAATACCTTCCAATAGTTCCTCAAATACTTTTAGAACAGCTGATAACTCCACTTCATCTTCCACAATCTGATAAAGACTATCCGTATCCTCTGCCATTGCCATATCTTTTAAAATCATGCATTCTGCATCATCTTCATCTGAATCAGTGACCAAAATATAACTTTCACCATTCACTTTTGTCTGTTCAAGCACAAAAAACTCTACTTCTTCCTGTGTATCCTCAAACATAAATTTAATTTTTTCCATTTCTACCTCTCGTAAATTACTCACGCTTCATGTACTCTAAATCTAAGTATCCCTGCAAAATAATAACTGCTGCAACTTTATCGATGTATTGTTTTCGATCTTCTCTTCTAACATTACTTTCTATTAATGTCCGTTCTGCTTCTACAGTTGTTAAACGCTCGTCCCACATAATGACTTCTAAGCCAGTACGCCGTTCCAGCATTTCTTTCAATTCTAACGATTTTTCCGCACGTTCCCCAATTGTATTGTTCATATGTTTTGGAAAACCAATTACAAGCTTGTCAACCTCATATTCTTTGATTAACTCTTCAATACGTGCTAGCGATTGACGTAACTTGTTTTCCGTCTTGCGATAAATGGTCTCCACGCCTTGAGCAGTAAAACCTAAAGGATCACTAACCGCCACCCCTATTGTCTTAGAGCCATAATCTAATCCCATTATTCTCATACTACACTATACCCAATCATAATGTTCAATATACGTTTTTAACATCGCTTCTACCAACTCATCACGTTCCATCTTCATAATCAAACTTCTTGCCCCATTATGACTGGTAATATAAGTCGGATCACCGGACATAATATATCCAACAATTTGGTTTACCGGATTGTACCCTTTTTCTCTCAATGCTTTATACACATGTTCAAGAATATCTTTTGCTTGAATCTGCGGACCCGTTTCAACTTGAAAGAATTGTGTGTTGCTTAAATCATTCATATATTTCACGTCCTTATTTTTATTTCTCTTTCATTCTAATACAATATCTAAAAAATTTCAATGAATAATTTGTGAATGATTATCAATTTTAATTTTTATGATTTGATTTTGTCTATAATTCTCAATTGGAACTGCCACCCTTAGGTATTCTTTCGTGTGCCCTGTAAAATATGCTTGCCCCCTTATTTCTACCTGTTCTTCCAGTAATATCTCTACTTCTTTTTGTATAAAAAATTGCTCGAATTCTTCACGCTTTTGTTCATTTAATTCTAGCATCTGATTGCTTCGATTTAATTTCAAATAATCAGCTACCTGTTCTTCCATAACAGCGGCTTTTGTTCCCTCTCGTTTGGAATACTTGAAAATATGTGTTTCGTAGAAACCTACTTTCTCCACAAATGCTTTTGATTGTAAGAATTCTTCTTCCGTCTCTCCCGGAAAACCAACAATAATATCTGTGGTAAGTGCCGGATGAATAAAATAGTCGCGAATCAGTGTACAGGCATCGAAATATTCTGCTGATGTATAACGCCTGTTCATTCTCTTTAATGTTGCATCACAGCCGCTTTGTAAAGATAAATGAAAGTGTGGACACAATTTATCAAGATTGGATATTGCTTTCACAAAATCCGTTGTAATAATACGTGGTTCTAAGGAACCCAAGCGAATTCTTTTTAATCCTTCTATCTCATGAACCGATTGAATTAAAGACAATAAATCTTCTTTTTGCTCAAAATCAACACCATAAGAACTTAAATGAATACCAGTCAGAACTACTTCCTGGTATCCATTTTTTACCAGATTCTTCACCTCTTCGATTACATCTGATTTTTTACGGCTTCTTACCCTTCCTCTTGCAAATGGAATAATACAATAGGTACAGAATTGATTGCACCCATCCTGCACTTTCAAATAAGCCCGTGTATGCTCTGCAGTCCTGCTAACATGTAAATTCTCATATTCATTGGTGTGATTAATATCAATCAGCTCGGTTGTTATAGATGCAGTTTTCCCTTGTTGATTTCCACCCTTGTGTTGGAAGTCAGCTAGAATAGAAATTAAATCCTGCTTTTTATTATTACCTATCACAATATCAATGCAATCATCTACTTGTGCCTGCTTTTCCTTGGTCTGTACATAACATCCGGCCGCTATCACAATAGCATTTGGATTCATTTTTCGAGCTCGATGCAGCATTTGTCTGGATTTTCGATCTGCAATGTTGGTCACCGTACAGGTATTGATAATGTAGATATCAGCACCTTCGCGAAATGGCACGATTTCATACTGATTCTTTTCTAAAAGCTCTTGCATTGCCTCTGTTTCATATGCATTTACTTTACATCCCAAATTATGAAGTGCTACTTTTTTCATCTGATTTCCCTTCTATATTTCACGTAACAGTTTAGCCATAATCAAAAGAATGAGCACATTCTCTTGATTATGAGCAGAATGGCATGGCTAAACTGTTACTATTTTACTTTTCTTTTACATATTGTTCCTTGACTTTTTTATAACTACACATTATGATATGTGTATGGAATGTCTTTCCAATATTACACATTAAACCACGTACAAGGAGGTTTTTCCAATGAAGACTGTAACGATTTGTTTGAACTCAATCGATAAAGTAAAATCTTTTGTAAATGAAATTACCAAGTTCGATTATGATTTTGATTTAGTATCCGGCAGGTATGTAATAGATGCGAAATCAATTATGGGTATTTTTAGTTTAGATTTATCAAAGCCTATTGATTTGAACATTCATGCGGATTCTAATATGGATGACATATTAGAAGTGCTGGACCTATATATCATAAAAGAATAATCTATATTTCATTTAAGCTTCATAGCGAGTGTGTACCATACACACTCGCTTTTTTTGCATCTGTGCATTCTATTTTATATGAATGGTTTCTGTTGTTTGAATGGCGGTTTCAAAAAGCTCCTCTATTTTTTCCTTCAGATTTTCTTCTGATTTTTTTATAAAGGTCAAATTTGGTTTTGTCACCGGATGTTTTGCCACAAAAATAGTACAGCAATCCTCAAAAGGCTGGATGGATGTTTCATAAGTGTCTATTTTTTGTGCAATATCAATAATTTCCTGCTTATCAAATCCAATCAACGGGCGATATACCGGCATCGTACACACCTCATTGGTTGCTGCCAGGCTTTGCATGGTCTGGCTGGCTACCTGGCCAATACTCTCTCCTGTAATCAACCCTAGACATCCACTTTCTTTGGCTAAGTGTTCTGCAATCTTCATCATATATCTCCGCATAATAATCGTTAGCTCATCATGAGGACACTGATCATATATATAAAGTTGAATTTCTGTAAAGTTGACTACATGTAGCTTCACAGGTCCGGAATATCTAGATACTAATTTTGCCAAATCGATTACCTTTTGTTTCGCCCGTTCGCTGGTATAAGGTGGTGCATGGAAATAAGTAGCTTCCAGCCCAACCCCTCTCTTTGCAATCATATAGCCTGCAACCGGACTGTCGATACCTCCGGACAATAAAAGCATAGCATTTCCATTGGTTCCCACTGGCATTCCACCAGCTCCCGGTATGATTTCTGAATAGATATACACCAATTCTCTTACTTCTACATGGAGCATAATATCCGGATGATGAACATCCACACGCATATTCGGAACATGGTCTAATATCATACCACCTAGCTCACAATTCATCTCCATAGAAGTTTTGGGATACGTTTTTCGTTCTCTCATTGCCCGTACCTTAAAGGTCTTATTTCCTTCTGGATACAATTCCTTTACATAATTCACAACATCACTTGTCAATTCCTCAAACGTTGTATTGGCAACATGTACCACTGGGCAGATGCCCACAATACCAAAGACTCGTTTCAGACTCTCTACTGTACCCTCGTAATCATATTCTCCCTCACACTCTATGTATACCCTGCCTTGTGATTTACGAATAGCAAATGTTCCGTCCACCTCTTTCAAGGCATAACGCATTTGCCTGATTAATGCATCTTCAAACAGATATTTATTCTTTCCTTTTATTCCTATTTCTCCATATTTTATTAAAAACGCCTGAAATTTCATCTTCTTTCTCCTCATAAATTGCTTGGATTCATTGTTTCTTATTGTCTGGTATACCGTCTCAATAATGGTACACAATGATATAATGTTTGTAATGTATAATCAATTTCTTCCTGAGTAGTAAATTCAGACAGACTAAATCGAAGTGTTGCGTCCAAATATTCTTTATCTGCCTGTATGCTTTTCAAAACACCACTAACGGATGGATGATTGGAAGCACACGCTGAGCCAGAAGAGACATAGATTCCACTTTCTTCTAAAGTATGGAGCAATACTTCACTTTTGATTCCTGCAAATCCTGCACTTATAATATGGGGTGCACTTGTCTGTCCTATACTACCGTGAATGGTTGTATGCTGGATTTGTTGTATTCCTTCTATCAGAGAATGTTTCAGCCGCCTCATTTGCTCTGTCTTTTGGTCAAGATTCTTATAAATCTCTTTTACGGCAACACCAAGACCTGCAATCCCGGGAACATTTTCTGTCCCAGAGCGAATATTCTTCTGTTGTCCGCCTCCAAATACAATCGGTTTTATCTTTACTTTTTCACGAATATATAAAGCTCCTGTACCTTTTGGTCCATGTATTTTATGTCCACTAATTGATAACAAATCAATCCCTAAGCGATTGGGATAGATTTCATATTTTCCAAACCCCTGTACTGCATCTACATGAAACAAGATGTTGGGATTATAGGCCTTTACAAGCTGTGATGCCTCTTGTATAGGCTGTAGGGATCCAATCTCATTATTGACGTACATAATAGACACGAGAATGGTGTCTTTACATAGGGCTTCCTGTAATGCATCTAATTTAACTTTTCCATCCAAATCCACCGGAAGATAAGTGACTCGAAATCCTTCCTCTTCCAAATACTTCATGGTGTTTAAAATAGCCGGATGCTCAATAGATGAGGTAATCAAATGTTTTCCACTACGATAGTTTGCTCTGGCGCTTCCTATAATTGCCAAATTATCACTTTCCGTTCCCCCACCAGTAAATATAAGTTCTTTATCCTGTACTTTTAATACCTTTGATATAATTGCCCTTGCCTCTTTTATATAGCCCTCTGCTTCGATTCCTTTTTTATGCATAGAAGAAGGATTGCCATAGTCCTTACACATGACCTGGCCCACCACATCTCCTACTTTCTCATAACATTTTGTTGTTGCTGAATTATCTAAATAAACTTCCATGCTATACTCCTAATTTTCTAAATGATACATCAGTACCGAAAGAATGCTAAGACCTGCGGTTTCCGTTCGCAGTATCCGTTTGCCCAGTGTAATCGGATACATACCTGCATCCATGGCCTGTATGATTTCTTCCTGTTCAAATCCACCCTCTGGTCCAATCATAACAGCGATTGACTGTCCAGGCAATATATGCTCTATTACACGCTTGGTATCTGCCATACCTTCTGCAAGCTCATAAGGAATTAAGGAAACTTCTATTTCTTTCTGTCTCATATAATCCAAAGCCTTTGAAAAGGATAATATCTGGGTAACCTCAGGTACGATATTTCGTCCGGATTGTTTTGCACCACTTTCTGAAATTTTATTCCATCGTTCCAGTTTCTTTCCTGCCTTCTTATCATCTATTTTTACAATGGTACGTCTGGTTTCTACCGGAATAATCTGATATACTCCCAGTTCTACTGCCTTTTGAATAATCAGCTCCATCTTATCATTCTTTGGAATTCCCTGGAACAAATATATATTGGAAGGCAGCTCATTATCTGAGTTCATTTTTTTAATCATTTTCAAAACAACTTCCTGAGGACCAAATTTTTCTATTGCACACAGATACTTTTGATTATTTCCATCACTAATTTCTAACTTTTCGCCCGGTTTCATCCGAAGTACATTTTGCATATGATTCACATCCGTGCCTTCTACATAAATATAATCCGATTTTACTTGTTGTGGTGTCACAAAGAAATGCTGCATGATATACTCCTAATCTTCCAATTCATTTTTTTTAGCAGTCACTGATACCCACTCACCTTGATGGGTAACCTCCAAAATCTGAAGTCCCGCAGCTTTTACTGCTTCCACCACAGTTGCTTCCTTATCGTCAATGATTCCACTGGTGATATAAATTCCACCAGGCTTTAAATGCTTGATAATCACAGGAGTCAGCGGAACTAAAACTTCTGCCAAAATATTGGCTGCCACTAAGTCATAGCTTTCTCCACCCACTGTTTTCTGCACAGTCTCATCATCAATGATATTACCAATCATGACTTCATATTGACTTTGAGAAATTCCATTCACTTCCATATTTTCTTTCGTTGCATCTATGGCACATGGATCCAAATCTGTACCAACCGAATATCCTGCTCCGAATTTCAATGCCAGCATTCCTAGAATTCCACTTCCACACCCTACATCTAAGATACGATCATCTGGCTGCACATATTTGCGCAATTGTTTAATACAAAGCTGTGTTGTTTCATGCATTCCGGTACCAAAAGCAGTTCCTGGATCAATATGAATCACAAGCTTATGATCATCTTCCGGCTGTACATCTTCCCAAGAAGGAATGATTAATATATCATCAATATAAAAATGGTGAAAATATGTTTTCCAATTATTGACCCAATCCAAGTCTTCTGTCTTCGAGCATTCGATTTCACAACTTCCTACCGCTGCATATGCACTGATTTCTTTAAGTTCTTGTTGTATCTTTTGCAGAATACTTTCTGTATCCACCTCTGGTTCTAAATAAAAGCTAAGATAAGCAATTCCATCATCGACACCTGTTTCAGGAAGAATATCCACAAACATCTGTTCCTTATCCTGACTGGTCAAAGGAATTTTATCTTCTATTTCGACTCCTTCTATTCCAAGATCCATAAGCATGCTGCTTACAATATCTTCTGCTTCCGTGGTTGTTTGTAATCTGAATTTATTCCATTGCATTTAATTTACTCCTTCATCGCTTCCTACCATTATTTTAATGATTTCTTCGTTGGTCTCACGCATTCCATCTTTCCCTAGTGTCCCAATATTTTTAATAGTTGCCTCTACACCATTGGACACAATTCCATCTCCGCTATAGAACTGTTGTCCTTGCTGATACATATGATAACCCAATATTCCGGCATCTACTGCTGATGCAATTTTGGCAGCACAAGAAGCTTTGGCTCCATCACATACTATTCCGGATACAATTGCTAAAGCATTTACGATGGTATGCTTTACTTCCTCATATCCACCGCCATTTAAATACGCGATTCCAGCACCGGCACCAGCACCAGCGCTTACTGCTCCACAGTAAGCCGATAAACGTCCAATTCCGGTCTTTTGATGTATGGTTACAAGATTAGACAAAGCCAGTGCACGATAAAGAATTTCATCTGGCACCTGTAATTCTCTGGCATATTCTATCACCGGTACGGAAGCTGTAATTCCCTGATTTCCACTACCCGAATTAATAACTACTGGGAGCTCACATCCATTCATTCTAGCATCCGATCCAGAAGCTGCTTTCGCCTTTGCTCGGTTCCGAATATCAGTTCCATATGCCTCTAACAACACACTTCCAATATTGGCACCATAATTATGCTTTAGCCCTTCTTCTGAAATAGCCATATTATATGCTATTTGCTGATCTAAGGTATCCTTGATATCTTGGATATCTACGATTTGAATGAAATCCCAAATATCTTGCACCGACAGAAGTGACCGATCTGTTAAGCCATCCTCTTGCTCCCCTTCTACTTCTGATTTTTGAAGAACTTCTCCATCCTTTTCAATCAGAACAATATTCGTATGATAATTGGCAATTCTTACTTTTGCATAAGATTGTCCCTTGTATACCGTAACAATAATATCAAAGGTAATGCCATTGTCAATATGAATCACCTCAATTGGAGTAGATGCAATAAATTGATCCATCTCATCCATTTGTTTCTGGGTCACCGTTGAAATTACTTCTAACTGTAATTCTGACTTTCCAGCTATAATCCCTGCTGCAGCCGCGGCAGGCATCCCTTTTAAATGATTGGTATTTGGAACAATGACTGATTTCACATTCTTAATAATGCTTCCACTTGCTTCTATACGCACTTTATCTGGAATATGACCAAGCGCTTTCCTTGCTGTTGCTGAAGCATATGCAAGTGCAATCGGTTCCGTACATCCCATAGCTGGTTTCAACTCTTCCTTCAGAATCTGTACATATGCATGGTATATTTTCTCTATTTTATCCATCTATATTTCCTCCACATTTTCAATCACATTACAACTCTCAAGCGAAATTGTAACATAGCCGGGTTCAAAAAACAACACTGCGATTTGTATCTCATTCATTAGCTCATAATCTTTAAGGTACTTCCTTTTATACTTTTATATACCATGATTTTCCGTTCGATCCGTTCTTTTAGTTCATGAACATGAGAAATTATTCCAACCATTTTATCTCCATCTGACAACTGTATGAGAACCTGAATCGCTAATTCCAATGAATCACTATCAAGGGTGCCAAAGCCTTCATCTATAAATAATGCATCCACTTCCACTCCCCCGCTAAATTTCTGTATCACATCCGACATGCCAAGTGCCAGCGATAAGGCAGCTTTAAATGATTCTCCTCCAGACAGAGAGTTAACCGGAAGTACCTTCCCTGTATAATAATCCATAACATCTAGATCTAATCCCGTATTTTTCCTTTGATCCTTTGCACCGTCTTTACAGCGAAGTTCAAACTGTCCATTGGACATTTTAACAAATCTTTTGTTTGCTTCTGTTACAACCATCTGAAAATAGTAGCTTTGCACATAACGTTCCAAATCCACTTTATCCTTGCCTTTCAAATTTCCATTCATTGTTTCCGATAAAAGCTTGATCTCCAGATATTCTTTTTGTTTCTCTGCCTGAAATTTTTCTCGTTTTGCTACAGCTGCTTCCACCTCGTGATTATGATCTATTCGACTATTTATATCAAGAAACCGTTTATTTATTTTTGATTTTTCTTCCTCCAACACTTTACTTTCCGCTTCTAATTCCTTCATGTCGATATAGCATTGATCTTTTAATAAAAGCGTTCCCTTACGTATAGATTCCTCTAATTTCAAACAATTGTTTTGCCAAAGTTCAATCTCGTCTTCTAATTGCTTTATTTCTGTTTCCTCCAAATACATCTGTTGATATATTTGCTGAGTTGCAAATCCTTGCTTGCTTAATTCCTTCTCAAATTC
Organism: Lachnospiraceae bacterium; assembly: GCA_036656615.1. Lineage (GTDB taxonomy): Bacteria > Bacillota > Clostridia > Lachnospirales > Lachnospiraceae > CAUPWF01. Next base: position 160,095 of record JAVXHY010000002.1, read on the forward strand.
TTCTTGTTTACGATTCACCTCCTGTTCTAATCCTTCCAGAGTCTTCTTCTGATTCCTCATGCTTCCCTTTAAACCAGATATGATTTCTTTTCCACTTTCAGTCGCTTGCTTTATCATCTCTTGTCTGTCCATATAATTCTTGTAAATTTCTTGTTTTTCTTTCCGGACTTCCTCCGCCTGTGCTTTTGTCTCAAAATCAACTCTTTGATGCAGATTCCATATGGTGGTCTGATATTCTAGCTGTGTGTGTTCCATTGCCTTTCGTTCTGGTTCCATTTGTTGTAATTTCGTCATGAAATCTTGTAATTGCAGTTCTAGTTCTTGTATTCTTTGCTGATGTAATAATCGCTGTTTGATGGTATTCTGACAGATTACGATTTCCTTCTGATATTCCTTGATATGTTCCTTAAGTTCTTGTTTCTTATCCCCTAGTAAAAAATCTACTTCTTCATATGTAAATGATTGATTCTTAAAAGCACTGGCATAAGCAGTGGATAACGCTTCCATTTGTGATTCTGATTTCTGATTACTTAGAAGCAGTCCCTGCTCTGCTTTAAGGTAGGACTGTTGGATCTGACCCAGTTGTTTTTTCTTGTTTTCAAGTTCTTCCTTTGTGGGTGCATCTTTTGTTAGAACTGCTTTTTGGGGGTGATGAACGGAGCCGCAAACTGGACATGGCTCACCCCGCTCTAATCGTTCTGCTAAGATTCCTGCCTGCCCTTCCAAATAACGTTGTTCCTCTTCTTCTGCCTTCTTCTTTTCTTCTTGATACTGTACTTTCATTTGTTCATAATTCATTTGATTTTTCTTACATTGCTGTTTGGTTTTTACCACCTCTTGATAGAGAACCAGCGCTGATTCTACCTGTTCAAGAACATGCTCCGCCTGAAGTTTATTCTTTTCTAAATCTCCTTGTTTTATTTCGACACCTTGTATTTCATTGGTTTTTTCCAAAAGTTGTGTTTTTTCTTGTTGAAAATTATCTTGTTGCTTCTTCCATTTGTGTTCTTGTTGTTCGTTTGCTTCTATTTCTTTTGTGAGGGGAAGTAATTTTGCGTTCCATGCTTCTATTTCTGCAAAAAGTGGAAGTTGTCCATTTATTTGAATCAATTCTTTTTGGAGCTCATCCATTTCCTCTTTTTTTTCTTCTAATTTCTTTTGTAACAATTCTTGACTCATCTGTTTTTTTATTTGTTCATCTAATTGTATTTGCATTTGATACAATTCTTTTTCCACTTCTTTTCTTCGTTGAGTGGATTCATTCAACTGTTTTTCCAATGGACGAATATAGAATTGTGCTTTTTTTCCATATGACAGTTTTTCTTTTTTTTCTAGAATTTCTGGTTGCTTTTTCTGATAGGTGTCATAGTTGTTTTTTTCTTTTTGCAATTCTTCTAATTGCTGATTGACTGATTTAGTCTTGGCACACTTCTGACTATGTATTACTATTTGTTTTTCCTTTTCTTCTAGTGCTTCCTTTTGTTCCTTTAATTCTAAAGAATCCATAGATAAAATCATGGATAATAAGGATTTTAATTTATCGATTTCCTGATTGTGTATTCCATTTTTCAATTCATCTTCCATATCAGAATGATTCGGCACCTTAATACCTGCTAAATATTGCTGAATACTTTTCAGATCATCCTGGCATTCATCATGTAGCTGCTTTTCAAGATTTGAAAGCTTTTTCTGTAAATTATAATACAAATAAGTGTCAAATATTTTTCGTAGAATTTCTCCTCTGTCATCACTTTTAGTATTTAACATTTGTACAAATTCACCTTGCGCGATCATGGATATCTGTTTGAACTGGTTGCGGTCTATTCCTAAGAGGTCTTTGATTTCTTCATTTACTTGTTTAAAACCAACAATTGTATTCCCCTGTGGGCATGTCATAGTTGCATTCTTTGGTTCCGAAGTGGTAGTCCCATTCCCAGATACTTTCTTCTTTGGTCGTTGATATTCTGGATTACGCTCTATGTGATATATATTCCCCTGATGCAAAAAATCCAATTCCACATAAGTTTTTGTCATGGCATCTGCATAGCCGCTTCGCAGAGAATCAATTCCTCGAAATCCACCACTTGCTTCCCCATATAATGCAAAAGAAATAGCATCAAAAATAGTAGTTTTTCCAGAACCGGTATCTCCACTAATCAGAAAAATCCCACTGGTCCCAAGCGTTTCAAAATCAATGGTTTCACTTCCACCAAAAGGACCAAATCCATGTATAACTAATTTCAAAGGCTTCACTGCTTCTCACCTCCTAATATGTCTTGTAATCGTTTTCGTTGTTCCTGGCTTAAGGGCTGATTATTTTGCTTTTCATAAAATTCTTCCATCAAATGAAACGGAGTTTTATTCTTCATGTCTTTTACATTTAACTGAATATTTTCATTTGATGCTGTTCTGCTATTTTCAAAATCCAATCTCAAAATATTGGGATATACACTCCGAAGCTTATCTAATGGTGCAAAAAGTTCTTCCTCATTGGTTAATGTAACTCGCATATAATCTGTAGGATCTCCCTGACTAACATATTCTTTTTTCACTAACTCTTCTAGAGGTCCCTTAATTGCCCGCATGTCCCGAAATGGTAAAAGTGGTAATAATTCTACCGTAAGATTTCCTTTTTCCTGTAACGTAATCATGGTAACCGACTTTTTTTGATTGACTTCAGAAAAAGAATATTTCAAAGGTGACCCTGCATATCGAATACAGGATTCCTGGCTGCCTATGCGCTGTGCTCCATGCAAATGTCCTAACGCCACATAATCAAATACACGAAATACACTGGCATCCACATTATCTGATCCTCCAATTGTAATAGTCTCAGAATCACAGGTTTCCGGCTGTATTCCTGCATTCGTAACAAACTGATGGGCAACGAGTACATTTCTCATTGCTGTATCCACATCACTATGATCAATCACTGCTTTCACTGCCTCTTCATAGGTATCGATCTGGCCAAAAAATTCCCGCACATGTCCTGGTTTCATAAAAGGAAGCAAATAAATATTCACAGGTCCAAATGTATCATTTAAAGTAATCTTTTCTAATGTACCTTTATAAACACCAGTCACATACACTTCTTTTTCCGCCATAATTCTCGCCCCAAAATGCAGCCGTTCGCCTGAATCATGATTTCCACTAATGATAAATACAGGCACATGACAATGATTCAAAGCAGTTAGAAAATCATCAAATACACTCACTCCTCTTTCTAATGGAATACTTTTATCGTAGATGTCACCTGCAATCAATATTCCATCCGGTTTATGTTGCTCCACCATGTCAATTATTTGTTTTAAAATATATGCTTGGTCTTCCAAAAGCGACCTCTCATGAATTCTTTTTCCTATGTGTAAATCTGCTATATGCAACAGTTTCATATATGTCCTTCTTTCTATAATTCCAAGTATCTTATATTTCATTTATCATACCATATTTTATGTGCATATATAAAATATTTCTGTATAAACTTAAACAAAACGATCCATACTATGAAAGAAAAGGATGTAACATCTATGAACCCTATAATTGGTATAATTATCTGTGGTATCACAGATAAGAAACAATTTGTCAGTGATGCCTATATACAGGCGATCCGCCTTTGTGGTGGAATTCCTTTGATTCTTCCTCTCACAAAGTCAACAACTGCACTTACTACCTACGCAAAGTTATGTGATGGTTTTCTTTTTTGTGGTGGTGCCGATATTACCCCCCTCCTCTTTGGGGAAGAACCAGCAAAAGGAATTGGAAAGACCAACGTAACTCTTGATTTATTTCAAATACGTCTTATGAAACAAGCCCTTAGCACTCATAAGCCCATACTAGGTATATGCCGTGGAATGCAGGTTCTAAATGTAGCCTGTGGCGGCAGCATACTACAAGATCTTAATTTAGAAACTAATACTTCTTTGAATCACATGCAGACCTCTATTTCTAGAAAGGATATAAGCCACAAAGTATTTCTTTCCCATGGTACTCTTTTATCCAAAATTCTAGGTCGTTTTGCCTACACCAACAGCTATCATCATCAAGCAATCAAAGAACTCGGAAATCACTTGATTGTTTCCGGTCTTGCCTCAGATGATACAATAGAAGCAATTGAAATACCGAATGCACCTTTTGTCGTAGGTGTTCAATGGCATCCGGAATGTATGATACAAAATACACCTCGAATGAAAGATATATTTATTCATTTTATTCAATCCAGTCGATAGTATTAGCCATTCGCCTTATTTTATGGTATAGTATATGCGGACTTTCATGTCCAATTTACGATAAATAAGGAGCAATATGTATGAGTATTTTAAATGTAGAACACTTATCTCACGGATTTGGTGACCGTGCTATTTTCCAAGATGTGTCTTTTCGTTTATTAAAAGGTGAACACATTGGGTTAGTTGGCGCTAATGGCGAAGGAAAATCCACCTTTATGAATGTGGTGACCGGTAAATTACAGCCGGATGAAGGAAAAGTAGAATGGTCTAAAAATGTACGTGTCGGATACTTAGACCAGCATACCGTATTGAATAAAGGTCTCACTATTGAAGATGTATTGAAATCTGCCTTTGCTTATCTATTTGATATGGAAGATAAGATGAATACAATTTGTGATTCTTTGGGTGATGCAGCTCCTGAAAAAATGGAAATCATGATGGAAGAATTAGGAACTATTCAAGATACACTTACCCTTCATGATTTCTATGTCATAGATGCTAAGGTAGAAGAAATTGCAAGGGCATTAGGTCTTTTGGATATTGGGCTGCAAAAGGATGTAACTGATTTAAGTGGCGGTCAGCGAACCAAGGTATTATTAGCCAAACTTTTACTGGAAAAACCGGATATTTTACTTTTGGATGAGCCAACAAATTATCTAGATGAATTACATATTGAGTGGCTAAAAAGATATCTAAATGATTATGAAAATGCATTTATACTAATTTCTCATGATATTCCATTTATTAACAGTGTAGTGAATATCATTTATCATATGGAAAATCAGGCATTAAACCGTTATGTTGGAGATTATGACAAATTTCAAGAAATATACCAAGTACAAAAAGGACAGCTAGAGTCCGCATACAAACGTCAACAGCAAGAAATTGGTGATTTAAAGGATTTTGTTGCTCGTAACAAAGCGAGAGTTTCTACGCGAAATATGGCGATGTCACGTCAAAAGAAATTAGATAAAATGGATGTGATTACTTTAGCTGCTGATCGTCCAAAACCGGAGTTTCATTTTAAAACTGGACGAACCCCTGGAAAATATATCTTTGAAACAAAGGATTTTATTATTGGATATGACAAAAAAGATCCACTTTCCAGACCTCTTACACTTTCCTTAGAGCGAGGACATAAAATAGCATTAATTGGTGCCAACGGAATTGGTAAAACAACCCTTCTTAAAAGCATTCTTGGATTTATTCCACCTTTATCCGGTTCTTGTGAGTTAGGAGAAAATCTGCAAATCGGTTACTTTGAACAAGAAATGAAAGCGGAGAATAAAAATTCTTGTATTCAAGAAATTTGGGATGAATTCCCCTCTTATACTCAATATGAAGTGCGCTCTGCTTTAGCTAAATGTGGTCTCACTACCAAACACATTGAAAGCTTGATTCGCGTCCTAAGTGGTGGGGAACAAGCAAAAGTTCGTTTGTGCAAGTTGATTAATCGAGAAACAAATATTTTACTGTTAGATGAACCAACCAATCATTTAGATGTAGATGCCAAAGCAGAGCTAAAGAGATCTCTTCAGGCATATAAAGGTAGCATACTATTGATTTGTCATGAACCTGAATTCTATCAGGACATTGTATCTGATACGTGGGACTGTTCTAAATGGACCACGAAAATATTGTAACAATACAGTCAGAATTGTTACAATATTTTATTTTGTATGCTATTTGCAATGATTTCTTGTTGTTTTTGGTACAAGGGCTGCAACTTTATGGATTTGGATTCGAATTTCCTTTTTTATATTCTCTTTTTAATAGGTCACTGGTTACGATCACGTTGGCCGTTAATCCCAATACATGAGGTATTACTACTTCTCCCTTTCCTACTACTTCCTTTATAACTACTTGGTTGATTTCCTGCATTACTTGAAATATCAATTCTTTTGGTATATCCTCAGACACACGAACCGGCAGAACCGGAATATTGGGAAAGGATGTTTTTACTGTAGAACATATAGTACGCATAGGATGAGTCATTTCAGCGACAGCAAAAACTTGTCCCCGTTTGCATTTATTTCCTGACACGATCCATTGTTCTTCTTTTTTTTCTACTTTCATCTTACAACCATTTGGACACACAATGCAAATTAATTCCCGCATATACTTCCTCCTCTATAGAGATAGATACTTTCGATTCTTTCTTTACTTTAAATGGATTAAGTGACTATAAAACTGCAAAGGATTCCACATAGTCGTCACAAAGAGCCACAATACGTTCCTTGTCTACCTTTTCCCAAGCATCATAAACACCTACTGTATAAAATCCTGCCTGTTTTGCCGTCTCCATTGCATACCAGGCATCTTCAAATACAGCTGCTTCTTCTATCGTCCCATGTAAATGTTTCAATGCCAAATGATAAATATCCGGCTGATGCTTTCCTACTCCAGAATCCCCACAGTCTATAATCTCTGTAAAATATGTTAAAATATCCAATCGCTTTAAAGCCATAATAGCTAAGTGCTTGCTTGTTGCAGTAGCGATACACATTTGCACCCCTTTCTGATTCAAGGCCTGAAGATATTCCTTCACACCCTCTTTTAAGAGAACACTCTTTTTGTAAGCAGATTCAATCATTTCATTTACACCTTCTATAATCTCTGTGACACTGCCTCTGATACCGTATTGCTCCTGAAAATACTCTGCTGATTCCTCCATTGACATAGGCTGTATCACTTGCTCTAAGTTGTCAAAAGGCTGTTTCCCCTGAGCAATTAAATAATCCCTTCCAAGATTTCTCCACATCTGCATAGAATCCAACAATGTTCCATCCATGTCAAAAATTGCATATTTAAAGTTTTTCAATGCACATTCCCCCTTGTAATTTTTCCCAAGTCATGAGACTAACTTCGTCCATCATATGCATACGAAAGGTCATGGTTCCACCTTGATTTTGAATGGTTTTTCCATATGCTTTTTCTCCACTGATTCCCATGGTTACCACTGCCATCAAAGATGCCATTAATAAATCATCTGGGTTTCCTGCACAAAATGCCCCAATCAGCGCTGTAGACATACATCCTGATCCTGTGATTTTAGGCATCATTTCATGTCCATTTCTGACCAAATAAGTTGTTATTCCATCTGTTATAATATCAATAGGACCAGATATTACAATGATATTTTGCATTTTCTTGCTTAAGTTTACTGCCATCTGTGCAATTTCTTTGACATTATGTTCTGATATTTGATCTCCTGCCCCTGCGTCTACACCTTTACTTTGACTATAACCAGTTGCAATTTGTTTGATTTCCGATACATTTCCCCGAACAACATCCAAATGTGCTTCTGAAGAAATACGTGCAAATACATCCTTTCTAAGTTGGGATGCCCCTACTCCTACCGGATCAAATACTACTGGATGACTTACCTGATTGCTCTTCTTTGCTGCCAGTATCATTGCTTCTACATCACTTACTGTCCCCATATTTAATACTAGACTATTACTACACGCTGTGATATCTTCCACTTCTTCCGGGTGGGATGCCATGGTTGGGGATGCTCCACAAGCCAGGATTATATTTGCACAATCATTTACCGTTACAAAGTTCGTAATACAATGTACGATAGGATTTAATTTTTTTATATTTTCTAAGATTTGTTCCATTTTTTCCTCCTAATTCTCTTGCAGCATGGTTTGATATTTATGTAAAAGTTTGGATTTCTCCAACACCTTAATAAGTAAGTACCCCATCATAGCACCCATAAAGGAAGCCGGAATGAAAAATGGTACATAAGTAAATATGGATGTGTCTGGCAAGCCATAGAATATCTTCATAACTGGGAATGCCAATATGGCACTTAGAATACCCGTTCCAATGACTTCTCCAATGACTGCTGCAATAGGTGTCTTGAATTTTCTATACATCAGTCCAGCAAGTAATGCTCCTACCACACCTCCAATCACTGCCAGAATACTGCGTCCATTTAGAATCATCCGCATAATGCCAATCACCAGCGCCGTTAAAAAGGATCCTACCGGTCCTAAAAATACTGCTGCAATTACATTAATCATATGCTGAAATGGTGCCATTCTTGGAAAAGATACAAAGGTACTCAATACATACCCCATACATACTAACATAGCCGCAAAAACTTGTTTCTTTAAATTCATCTTCTTCATGTTTCTATTCTCCTTTGTATTAATCTGCCATGCGAAAAAGAGCACCAAAAGCAGATGTACCCGCGGTGGTGCACCCCTTTTTATGCTCTTCACACAAAAGTTACGTATTTTATTCAATTGTCATATGATAGGTCAGATAGAAAAAGTATGCTCTAATGGTCCACTTCCTTTTCCTAAATTTAAGTTTGCCTGAAGTGCACCGGAAATATAGGTCTTAGCTCGCCTGATGCTATCTTCTAAATTATAAGAAAGTGCTAAGTTACTGGCAATGGCCGATGACAAGGTACAGCCAGTCCCATGGGTATTTTCATTTGCTATCCGTTCTCCAAAGAACCACTTAGCTTTTCCATCCAGATATAATAAATCATCTGCTGTACTTAGACTGTGACCACCTTTAATTAAAACGGCGCCTTGATAGTATGTCGCGATTTCTTTAGCAGCAGAAATCATATCCTCTTTCGTTTCAATCTTCATCTGACTTAAAATTTCTGCTTCCGGAATATTCGGGGTAATCACCTGTGCCAGAGGGAGTAATTCTTTTTTCAAAGCCGTAACAGCTTCCAACGCTAATAGTTTACTTCCACTTGTAGACACCATAACCGGATCTAATACGATATGCTTCGCATGCTCTTTTTTTAATTTTTCAGAAATTATTTGGATGCATTGGGCATTCCCAACCATCCCTATTTTAATTGCATCTGGATAAATATCACTAAAAATACAATTCAATTGATTCGTTAGGAACTTAGGGGTTACTTCCTCTATTCCATATACACCAGTAGTATTTTGTGCTGTTAAAGCTGTGATTACACTCATAGCATAGACTTTGTGGACTGTCATGGTCTTTATATCTGCCTGAATTCCGGCTCCGCCACTGCAATCACTTCCTGCAATTGTAAGTGCTGTCTTCATACGGTTACTCTCCTTTGAAAATACGCTTTAATTCTCTTGCTGCATCCTCAATATCCGGCTTTGCAATAATTGCGGATACTACTGCCAAACCTGCGATTCCAAGTTCTTTAAAAATAGCTGCGTTTTCTTTTTGAATTCCACCAATCACTACAATTGGAATCGTTACTGCCTTCTGAATCTCTTTTAAAAGTTCTAAAGATACATTTCTAGTATTTAATTTCGTTCCAGTAGCATACATAGCACCAACTCCAATGTAATTTGCCCCATCTTCTTGGGCTTTCACTGCTTCTTGAACCGTTGCTACAGATACTCCAATACAAGCATCATCTCCAATGATTTTCCTTACAATAGATGCCGGCAAATCCGACTGCCCTACATGAACTCCAGCGGCCCCAACAGCCAATGCAAGATCTACTCTGTCATTAATAATTAATGGGATATGATATAAATCCGTAATATTCTTAATGCTTTGTGCTGTCTGATAAAATTCTCCAGAAGAACAATCCTTCTCTCTTAATTGTATCAGTGTACATCCACCTTTAATTGCCTGTTCTACCGCTTCTTCTAATGTATCTGTACTCATAAGAGTACGATCTGTACAAAGATACAGGCTATAATCCATTTTCTGTTTCATATGTATTTCTTTCCTTTCCGATTTGCTTTGCTTTGAACATAAAATAAGGATACCTTATCGTAATGATAAAGCATCCTTCGCATTTGTTGATATGTGTGTGCTCCCTACGACAGTATTAACTGACAGGTTCAAAGGGTCAGGCTGATGCCTTCTCAACTATAAAAGTTCCCCCGCAAATCTTCTATTTGATTTTTACGAGTGTATCATATTTTATTTAAAATGTCAAATTTCATGGAATTCCATTACATACTATAATCAAGACAACTTCTTTCACCAGTATATGGTCTTACATATGTGTCTGCAACTTCTACATGAGCAGGATGTACCTTGTACTCATTTAGATGTTCTGGTGTATCAAAGGTAGTGATTAATGCCATTTCATGTGTGCTTGTTTCCATTGGATTAGATACAAATTCTGCATCTAATAACCCAGGAACTTTACCAACAAGCCCTAGTAGATGTTCTTTCATTTGCAGCTTTAACTGGATTTTCTGCTCTTCCACCACGATATCTTTAAATCTCCACATTACAATATGTTTTATCATCTTTTTTATAACCGTCCTTCCTTTTCCAACCAATGTACTGTATCCGCTAATGTTTGTTTCATATCTCTTGTCTGATACCCCAATTCTCGTGTTGCCTTCTCATGCGAAAATACAGCATTCGTATTCAATGTAAAAATAGAATAAGTCGTAAATAACGGGGACTGCTTTCTTAATTTGTAGTACTGTTCTGCTAAGGGTGCGGTCCACTTCACAAACCACAAAGGAAGTATGACTTTAATCTCTTTCTTCCCCGTTATCTCATGAAGCTGATATAATAAATCTGCTACTGGATAATATTGATTGGAAAGAATATAACAGGCTCCCTTTTTCCCTTTTTTACAGCAGGCAATAATACCCTCTACTACATCACGTACATCCACAAAATCATAGCCGCCATTTACAGCCGCCAAAAGCCTTCTTTTATAATAATCCATTACTAAAGTTGTAATATGTCCTTTTCCTGGATCATATGGTCCTGTAATTCCGGATGGATGTACAACACTTGCATCCAAACCTTTTTGAGTTGCTTTTAAAACATAGGCGGTAGCTACTGACTTTGTCTTAGCATATAATCCTACCACTTGTCTTGGATTAAATTCTGCTACTTCACGAATAGTCTCTCCAGATGGTTTCTCTGGTATGGCATGTACAGAGCTGACATATATGAGCTTTTTCACATGATGCTGCATACACAAATCCACTATATTTTTCGTACCGATAACATTCACATCATAGACATTCTGCTGGTATTTTGAAGCAATACTTACAATACCAGCACAGTGGATTACCGTTACTTCTTTCTCTTCACTCCCGTTAAAAAAAGAAGATAAGCTCTCTTTTTTACGCACATCTCCATAACATACCTCTACATTTCCTTTCGGCAAGTTCTGTTCTCCTGGAAGCACCAGTATTCTTACCTTCTCTTTTTGTGATATAAGCTTCCGCACTAAAACACCGCCAAGATGTCCCGCGGCCCCTGTAACCAAATATATCTTTTCTGCCTCTTGCATGAAAATCACTCTCCCACTTGATGAAATGGCACATAATTGATCATCTTCTGTTCTGACTTCTATTATACCCATTCTAATTTGCAAAAGCAATATGAAAGCCGAATTATAACGCTCTAACTATAACTTACTTGATGAGTTGAAATTGACAGAATGACTGGAATGTGCTTTAATAGAATAAGAACATAATAGAAATAAAACAGGGGAGCTTGTAAGCTGGCTGAGAGGAAGTAATTAACTTCGACCCTTTTACCTGATTTGGATAATGCCAACGTAGGAAGTGATTTATATTGCTTTTAAGTGGAACATGCCTTTCGGTATGTTCCACTTTTTAAATTTAAAAAACAAAGGAGTAAGATGATGAGAGAATTTACAACACAAATGGATGCTGCAAAAAAAGGAATTGTAACAAAAGAAATGAAACTGGTAGCTAAGAAAGAGGGTATGAATATTGACAAATTAATGGCTCTTGTTGCCTGTGGGCAAATTGCAATTCCTGCAAACAAGAATCACACCTCTCTTTCTGCTGAGGGAATCGGAACGGACACGAAGACTAAAATCAATGTTAATCTTGGTATTTCCGGCGACTGCAAAAATTATGAAATAGAAATGAAAAAGGTTGACATGGCCATTCAATTCGGTGCAGAAGCAATTATGGACTTAAGTAATTATGGAAAAACTAATACATTTAGAAAAGAATTGATTGCCAAATCACCTGCTATGATCGGAACCGTACCTATGTATGATGCCATTGGTTATTTAGAAAAAGATTTATTAGAAATTACAGCAAAAGATTTTTTGAAAGTGGTACAGGCTCATGCGGAAGAAGGCGTTGACTTCATGACCATTCATGCCGGAATCAATCGACGCTCTGTAGAAGCTTTTCGTCGAGAAGGAAGAAAAATGAATATTGTTTCCCGCGGTGGTTCTCTCCTTTTTGCATGGATGGAAATGACACACAATGAAAACCCATTTTTTGAATATTACGATGATGTTCTTGATATTCTGCGTGCGTATGACGTTACCATTAGTCTTGGGGATGCACTTCGTCCAGGTTGTCTGGAAGACAGCACAGATGCAGGACAAATAAGTGAACTAATTGAACTAGGTCACCTAACAGAACGTGCATGGGCAAAGGATGTGCAAGTCATGGTAGAAGGTCCCGGACACATGGCTATGAATGAAATTGCTGCAAATATGACTCTGCAAAAACGTCTTTGTCACAATGCTCCATTTTACGTATTAGGCCCATTGGTAACAGATATTGCTCCTGGATATGACCACATTACATCTGCCATTGGTGGCGCAATTGCAGCTGCAAATGGTGCAGACTTTCTCTGTTATGTAACACCTGCTGAACACTTACGCCTTCCTGATTTAAGTGATGTGAAAGAAGGTATTATTGCAAGTAAAATAGCAGCTCATGCAGCTGATATTGCAAATGGTCTTCCCAATGCAAGAGCATTAGATAATCAAATGGCTGATGCTAGGCATCATATGGACTGGGAGCGCATGTTCCACATTGCCATTGATGGAGAAAAAGCAAAAGAATATTTTGAAAGTACACCGCCTGCTGACCGTCACACTTGTTCTATGTGTGGAAAAATGTGTGCCGTTCGGACAACGAATCTGATATTAGAAGGCAAACAGGTTGAGTTCTGTTCCGAAAAATAAGGATACGATTCCATGAGCCATGCTCTTTTGTATATAAGCGCACAAGATCCTGACTCATGGATATTATAATTTTACAGCTGATTTTATCTGTAATTCAAAACAAATTCTAAATAAGCCTGTTTGAAGACCATTTACTGGTTCTTCATCTAGAATATAAGCATTTAATTCTGCTCCCATTTCTCTTGCTAGCGATTGTGCAACTGTAAGACCTAGACCTGTACCACCTTGATTTCTAGAAGGATTCTGCATATAAAATCGATCAAATAAATGTGACACATCATCTTCTGCATATATCACTACCATGCTCTTTTAGCCACTTTTTCCTTGTTCTATAATCTGGTAAAATCTTTTCTACCTCAATCCAGAACTGCTTTGAATGATTCATCTCCTTGCGGTGACATAGTTCGTGTACAACAACATAATCCTGTACTTCCACCGGTGTCTGCATTAATAAACAATTGAAATTTAAATTCCCTTTTCCAGAGCAGCTTCCCCATCTGCTTTTTTGATTACGAATCGTAATATTGCCGTAAGTGACACCCATTTTTTCTGCGTAATAGGCAACCTTGGGTGGAATCATGGCTAAAGCCTGCTCCCCTAACTTATGGATATCCTCTTTAGAAAGCTTTTCCTGCTCTTCACATTTGCGTTTTTCTTCTATCATTTTCCGAACATTTTTCACTATCCAATCGAATTTATCTTTTATAAATTGTTGTATCTCTGATTCTGGCATATCATTGGGCGCACGGACAATTACTTTTGCATCCCTCGTTACTTCAATCGACATCGTCTTTCGATTACTTCTACGTATTTCAATATTCACAAGTGATTCCTCTTCTCATCGTACTGCTCACTTCATTGGTGTTGAATTCATTGGTTATCTCTTAATAAATTAATAATAGCCAATGTGGTAATACATGGTGTGACCATTAGAAAAAATCTCATAATAAATCCATATTTGATTTCACTTGGGAGTGCCCATAATCCAATCCACGAAGAAATAAATGCTAATACAATTGTTACAATTCCAAAGATTACTTTTCCTCTTTTACTCATAAACTTTCTTCCTCCTAAAATAAAATGGAACCTTGAAGTATTGTTATCGTCTATTCTCGTTTCTATATTACCGCTTTTCATTTGTAAATGCAATACGGATTCAGATCCTGGATGGTCTAATTATAACAGTGCAGCTATGCCATTCATCAAAAGCACCTTGGGTGCTTTACGCTACATACGCAGCTTTTGTGGCACTCATAAAAACTTTCTTTGAAGAAAGAGCAACCAATGCAGATACGATTGCCACGCATAGTAAGATCCTACCTGGGTAATCTGGAAATGTATGAAATACAAATCCATAAATGGCCTGACCCATTGGTTGGGCACACATAGAGATGGACATCATGAAAGCAAGTACCTTGCCCACAAGTTCCGGTGATGTTTCTTTTTGTACTGTTGCGATCATTTGCACACTGAACATGGTAGCCAGTCCCATGATTACAAAACAAGCTGCTGTTATCACCACATAACTTCCCATGTATTGGATTCCTATAAGCAGTGGAACTGCCATCACACCAAGTGTAAGACTGCATAGAAACAGCAAAATATAAGAATTAGAAAGCTTTAATTTCTTACTGAACAGTGCGGTCGCAATTCCGCCACAAAGTCCGCCAAGTGCAAGAATTCCTTGTGTAAGTCCCAATAACGCATCACTCATGTGAAGTGTTTCTATGATTAAAATTGGTATACCTACAATCAAAATAGCAGAGAAAACAAGATTAAATATGGCAATGAATATTATGATTTTAATAAGAATAGGCTTTTTATGTTTCATATAATTAATGCTGTCATGAAAATCACTTTGAATAATGGTGTATATCCCTCGTTTATTATTTCGTTTTTCAAAAGGAATATGAATAAATATTTCCATAACAGCCGAAGCAACGAAACATAGAATACTAAGAATTAAAATCGGGATAATACCAAAAGCGCCAAAAAGCATTCCACCTACAATTGGACCCAAAAGTCCTGCCAAAGAACCTACCTGATTAACAATGGCACTTGCAGACAAGATGCTCTCGCTTGCAACCAAAGCCGGTATACTTGCCTGCACTGTTGGCTGATAAGCACCGCTGATTCCATAGAGCAGCATTAAAACTGTCATAATCAATGGCACAAGGGGAAGTTCTCCCATGAATAGAACAAATATAAAGATAATGCCTGCCGTCAGAAAATCAAGAATCACCATAATATTTCGTTTATTCACTCTGTCTGCTAAAATCCCACCCAAAAATGACAGAACAATCATAGGTAAAAATGAACAGGCCGTCACCACTCCGAACAGTGCTGGAGAATTTGTTTCCCGTAAAAGATAAAGAGGAATTGCAAATCGCAAAATTGCATTTCCAAACAGCGAAATAATCTGCCCAATTACTACAAGTGTAAAATCCCTATTAAATATTGTTTTCATAATCTTCTCCTTATAATACCGACTGACGGTATGTATTGTGTTAAAAATAATCTGCTCTATTATGAGCAGTTATTTTTGCTTTAATTGATTGTAACGTTCACAGTACTTGATATACTGGACTATAATTTCCTCATCCAAAATATCTATTCCTATACTTTTTAAAAGGAATCCAAGAAACTCAACTTTTTTTCGTATTTCAATGGTTGTCGTTTTATGAATCATGGGGTTAATCCAAACATTTAATAAGGTGATTAACACACCAGAAAGTTCTCTTGGATAATCAGTTTGAATGGAGCCATCCATAATTCCCTCACGGATAATTGGCTCAATGTAATATGGAACAACCACCTCATAACTCTCACGGATTTGATTCATTAAGAATTTCGGATCAGACATAATTTTATCCATCATTGCTATCACTGCATCATTGTTGGGGTTAGTGTAAGCAGATCTAATCATTGTTTTCAACTTTTCATAGCCATTTTGGGTCTTATCATCACGCATTTTATTGTAATAAATAATATTTTCATCTCCAATTTTTTTACAAACCGCTTCAAATATTTCTTCTTTAGATTTAAAATGATGATAGATAGCACCTTTGGACAGTCCACCTAAGTGGTTAATCATATCTTGAATTGATGTGTTGTCATAACCCTTTTCTATAAAAAGCTTTTGAGCTTCTTCTAAAATCAGCTTAACCGTTTCTTCCGGATATTTATTTCTTGACATTTCGTATTCGCCTCCATACATACCGTTGGTATCTATTGTATCATTTTAACTAGACGTTGTCAATTCATATGAAACTATAAATGCAGTCCAAGGTAAAAGTTCTGCTCCGTATATTTCCATTTACATGGTACATACTAATATGATAATTCAAATAAACATAAGGAGGTTATATCATGAGTCAATTATCAGAAAAAGAATTATCAGCCTTAAATGATTTACTAAATGAAGAAGACCTATTGGTCAAGAAATTCAAAATGTTAGCAGAACAAACCCAGGATACACAGATCAAATCCTCATTTACGGAAATTTCTAGTAAACACCAGGGACATTTTAATGACCTATATTCACATTTTAATTAGGAGGAATCATATCATGCAGCAATTATATACAGACAAAGAAATTCTCGGGGATGCACTTGCAGCAGAAAAATCATCTACCAACAATTACAACACATTTGCAAACGAATGTGTCCATGATAATGTAAGAAACACTATACTAAAGGTATTAGACCAAGAACACTGTATTCAGCAGGATGTATTTCAAATGATGCATGCAAAAGGCTTTTATCCAACTCCGGATGCTCAGACAAATAAAATAGAAGAAGCAAAACAAAAATATGCTTCCTGTGTAAAAACTATATAATCATACTACTAAAGTGGCACGGAACGGTGGAATCGTTGGTGCCACTTTGCTAGTTATTGATAATATCTATAAAGTTATTAAAATATCCTATTTGAATTCCTTCACTGTGAAAGATATAATGTATAAGATATTTTTATTAATTTCATGAAGGATATGGGGATTACATTTATGCACACAAACAATCAAATAACACCCAAAGAACGACTTCAATATTTAGCAGATGGACGTCCCGTTGATCGGTTGCCAGTTGCCATCAGTATGGGTGATGCCGCCAAACAACTGTTAACTTCCCACATTCATCAAAATGGAACAATAGCTGAAAACATAGCAGAGGTTGAAATACAAACATATAAAACCTTTGGAGTTGACGGAATTGAATTATTCTATGGTCTATCGACTTTTGCCAAAGTTTGTGGTGCTTCCATGCGCGTTCCACCTATTGGTGCACCATTAATCTTACAGCATCCTATGAAGACTTTGGATGATATGGATCTAATTTGTCCAGAACAATTTACAGTAAAAAAAGAATCAAATGCTTCTGTGTTAATGGATGCATTACGAATCATACAAGAACAAATTGGCGATGAAGTACCCTGTGGCATCGGATTTCCAGGTGCATTTTCTATAGCAAGTTCTATGCTGGGAATAGAGAAATTATTACGTTCTACCCGTAAGGAACCAGAAAAGCTACATCTATTCTTACGACGTATTAATTCTGCACTGATCAATCTTGCTGCTGATTTTTTACGGGAAGACATTCCTGTCGACATTGCTGACCCTGTCGCTTCTGGAACCATTTTACATGCAAAACAATTTCAAGAATTTGTACTACCATATGCACAAGAATTTGTAACTGCTTGTAAAAAGATTCGCACCTATGAAATTGGTTGTCATATTTGTGGCGACACTACAAAAATATTAGATTCTATGGTAGATTGCGGTTATGATAGCTTAAGTTTGGATAATTTAGTAAATTTAACGACTGCAAAACAAATGATTGGGTCTCGTGTACCCATTTCTGGAAATGTACCACCTGTAGAGGTTATGCTGTTAGGTAATCCGACACAAGTAAAAAACGCCGTCATAGAATGCTTTGACCAGGCAGGTGACAGTCCCTGTGGTTTTACCATTAATACAGGATGTGACTGCCCTCCAATGACCCCAATGGAAAATATCACTGCGTATTTTGAAGCAGCCAACCGCTGTGCAAAATTTCCATATTCAAAAGAAAATTTAGATTGGTAGGAATGGCATGCAAAGATGGAAA
>JAVXHY010000003.1:0-142221 GCA_036656615.1 Lachnospiraceae bacterium
TAGCTAACATTATACGACAATGATATGAAAAATACAAACCCAAATGTAAAATAATTGACAAACAGCAATCATAACGTTACAATAAACACAATCGTATTTGGGATTGAACTTAAAATGAAGTCAAAATGATAAGAGGAGCAATGAAATTGATGAATTGGATTAGTAAATTGGAACGCAAATTTGGAAAATACGCGATTCATAACTTGATGTATTATGTGATTATTTTACAGGGAATTGGTTTTGCGATTGGAATGATGGTACCGAATTTTTATATACAGTATTTAAGCTTGAATGCAGAGGCAATTTTACATGGCCAGATATGGAGAATTTTTACATTTATCATTCAGCCGCCAGATAACAATCTTATATTTGTTATATTTGCTTTGTATTTATACTATATGATTGGACAACATTTGGAAGCTTCATGGGGAGCATTCCGTTTTAATTTATACTTCTTTTTGGGAATGCTATTTCACGTATTAGCGGCATTGATTGCATATTTTTTTACAGGATTGTCTTTACCGTTGGGTACATTTTATTTGAATTTATCTTTGTTTTTTGCATTTGCTGCATTGTATCCCAATGTACAATTTTTGTTATTTTTTGTTATACCAGTGAAGGTGAAATATTTAGCCTGGTTTAATGCAGCTTATTTTGGATTTTCTATTTTACAGGGTATTTTGCCATCTTATACTCAAAGTGCAGGTGGAATGTATTATAAGGCAAATGCAATAGCAGCTTTTGTATCTATATTGAATTTCTTAATTTTTTTCCTTTCTTCAAGAAATATGAAGGCATACTCACCCAAGCAAATGAAACGAAAAAAACAATTTTATAGAGAGGTAGAAAAAGGAAGAAACCAGTCTAGTACAGGAAAAAGTAATGGACCAAGGCATCGTTGTGTAATATGTGGAAGAACAGAAATTGATAATCCTACATTGGAATTTCGATATTGTTCAAAATGCAATGGGAATTATGAATACTGTCAGGATCATTTATTTACACATGAACATATAAAGTGAGGAACAAAAATATGAGAAAAACAAAAATAGTATGTACCATGGGACCAAATACAAATGATAGGGACATGATGGTGAAATTAGTAGCTGGTGGAATGAATATTGCACGTTTTAACTTCTCTCATGGAGACCATGAAGAACAAAAAAACAGAATGGATATGCTGAAATCAGTTCGTGAAGAACTTGGAATACCGGTTGCTATTTTACTGGATACAAAGGGGCCTGAAATCAGGACCGGACTTTTAAAAGACGACAAAAAAGTAATGTTAGAGCAGGGCGCTGACTTTATTTTAACTACAGAAGAGGTTTTGGGAACCGACAAAAAGGTATCCATCTCATATGCAGATTTAATTCATGATATAAAAATAGGAAAGAAAATACTAATTGATGACGGCTTGATTGCAATGGAAGTAAAAGCAATTCAAGGAAATGAAATAAAATGTAAGATTTTAAATGGTGGAGAATTAGGATCTAGAAAGGGTGTAAACGTACCAAACGTTCCCATACGTCTGCCGGCACTTACAGATAAAGATAAAGAGGATATTAGATTTGGAGTAGAGCAGGGTATTGATTTTATTGCAGCGTCTTTTGTAAGATCGGTGGAAGGAATCCTTGAAATCAAAGCACTTTTAAAGGATTGTTCTGCACCATATATACCAATTATTGCTAAAATAGAAAATGCTGAGGGAATTAAGAATATAGATGAAATTATTCACAGTGCGGATGGAATTATGGTTGCGCGTGGGGATTTGGGAGTGGAAATTCCAGAAGAAGAAATTCCTTATTTACAAAAGATGTTGATTAAGAAGTGTAATGATAATTATAAGCCTGTCATTACTGCAACACAGATGTTAGATTCCATGATTCGTAATCCGCGTCCTACAAGAGCTGAGGTGACGGATGTGGCAAATGCAGTGTATGATGGAACGGATGCGGTTATGCTTTCGGGAGAAACGGCACAGGGAAAGTATCCAAGAGAAGCACTTCGAATGATGGTTCATATTGTGGAAAATACAGAAGAGCATTTAGATTATGAAATTTTATTGGAAAAGGCACAGGAACACCGCAAAAAAGGTATTTCAAGTGCTATTGGTTATTCAACGGTAACGACGGCAGCAAGTCTTGGTGCCAAATGTATTGTTGCACCATCTATATCAGGGGCAACAGCGAGAGTGGTGTCTAAATTCAAACCAAAAGCGGATATTATAGGTGTTACACCTAATGAACGAACATTACGAAGAATGCAGATTTACTGGGGGGTTAAACCGATTAAATCTATTGAATTTAGTACAACAGAGGATATTTGTAATGGCGCAATTGATATTATCAGTGCAAAAGGGATTGCAGAATCTGGAGATGTGGTTGTTTTAACAGCAGGTATTCCTTCGCCAAATGTGGAAAAAGCTCGTGGAGGTATTAGCAATATGATGCGGATTGCCGTGGTGGATTAGAATTATATTGCTGTAGAATCATTGGATATAGGAAGGAAGAATACAAAATTATGGAGAAAATACCATTTGTTACATCGAAGCAACTGAATGAAATTGTTAAAAAATATAAAACTCCCTTTCATTTATACGATGAAAAAGGAATCAGGAGAAATATAGAAGCGTTAAAGGCTGCGTTTTCCTGGAATAAAGGATTTAAAGAGTATTTTGCAGTCAAAGCGACACCAAACCCATTTTTAATGAAAATCTTACAAGAATACGGTTGTGGCTGTGATTGTTCTTCGTATACAGAACTTATGCTTGCAGAAGCCATTGATTGTGTAGGAGAAGATATTATGTTTTCTTCTAATGCGACACCTGTGGAAGAATTTCAATATGCTCAAAAATTAGGAGCGATTATTAACTTGGATGATTTTACACATATTGATTACTTAGAACGTGCTATAGGAACGCTTCCGGAAATCATTAGTTGTCGTTTTAATCCCGGTGGATTATTTCAAATTAGTAATGATATTATGGATAATCCTGGAGATTCTAAGTACGGGATGACACGAGAACAGTTATTTGATGCCTTTCGAGTACTAAAATCAAAAGGCGTAAAGGAATTTGGCATTCATGCATTTTTGGCAAGTAATACAGTGACTAATGAATATTATCCAATACTTGCGAAGATATTATTTGAAGTAGCGGTAGAATTACAGGAAGAGACCGGTGCACATATTAAGTTCATTAACCTTTCGGGTGGTATTGGAATTCCATATACACCAGATCAGAATGCAAATGATATTCGTTCTATTGGAGAAGGAGTGCGTCAGGTGTATGAGGAAGTGTTAGTAGAAGCAGGAATGGGCGATGTATCTATTTATACAGAGCTTGGCCGTTATATGCTGGGTCCTTACGGTGGACTTGTTACAACCGCTATCCACCAGAAACATACCTATAAAGAATATATCGGATGTGATGCTTGTGCAGTGAATCTTATGAGACCGGCTATGTATGGTGCATATCATCATATTACAGTTATGGGTAAGGAACAAGAACCTTGTGATCACAAATATGACATTACAGGATCGTTATGTGAAAATAATGATAAATTTGCAGTAGATCGTTACCTTCCAAAGATTGATATAGGAGATCTTTTATTTATTCATGATACGGGAGCACATGGATTTTCTATGGGATATAATTATAATGGAAAGTTAAAGTCAGCAGAATTATTGTTAAAGGAAGATGGGAAAGTTGAGATGATTAGACGTGAGGAGACACCAAAGGATTATTTCGCTACCTTTGATTGTTTTCACATTATATAAAAAACAAAAATAATGCTTGTATTTTTATATAAGGCATGGTAGAATAAATCTTGGCTTGGAAAACAAGCCAAGTAGTAAGCGGATGTGGCGGAATGGCAGACGCACAAGACTCAAAATCTTGCGGTGGTAACATCGTGTGGGTTCAAGTCCCACCATCCGCAGTCATTGAAAATACCGAGAGCCTTTAGAAAGGTTTTCGGTATTTTTGTGTATATAAGGATTACAAGATCATTATAAATTCTTACAGTCAAATTAAGGGACGAAAGGAGGAAATCCATATTGTTTATTAATGTACTGCTTGGAACAATCATAAAAATGTTTCCCATCAATTGTCTTTTGCTTTATGCTTTTCGTGATAAATTAAAATTCCCATTGTATAAAAATATAGTATATATTATTTGCATGGTGGCGGCCAGTACGTGTTTATCAAATTATTTGATGAAAACCGATTATTTTGAAGGTATATGTGAAGTTTTTTATGCAATGATTATTTTGATACTGGGTGTTTTTGTGGCACAGATACTATTAATAGATGGAAAAAAGGAAATACCTAAAATAATATTTACACTTTTTTTAATTGACAGTATGGTAGATAGTATTGTACTTACTGCACGTATGTATCAGACCTATTTTTGGTCTAATCGTGTACTTGAAAATTTGATAAATGAATATTTTAGCGTGAAATTTGGTTTTTCTGCCCTACTTTTTGATGTTTTTTTTATGATGATTGCTATTTTGTGTGTATTTACTTTAATTAAATATTTTTTATATCCAATTATTAAATTAACTGGGACACTGTCCTTTTGGAACTATTTGTGGTTGATTCCAGTATCCTTTTTCCTTATGTTTCGATTTATGATATATCCAAGCTATTTTTGTGATCACTTGATTTCAACTAAATATAGTTTGATTTTTGCACCCATATGGATTATTGGTTTGTTTTTTGTATATCTAATTATCATGCAAATGCTGCTCCAAACAGTTAATAATTTACAACTTCAAAAAGAGTTAGAGTTATCTAATTTACATATGGAAATGCAAAAAGGTCATTATAAAAGGCTACAAAAAAGCATAGAAGAAATGAGAAAAACACATCATGATAATAGACATTGTATGCTTATGCTTCAAGGGCATGTAAAGAATCATGACTACGAGAGCTTGGAAAGAGATTTAAATATCAGTTTAACGGATTTGTATAACAGTCATTATGTACCGTTTTGCGAAAATTACGCATTAGATACAGTGATATGTAATTTACTTAATATGTCAAAAGAAGAAAAAATAGAAATTACGGTAAAAGTAAAAATACCAAACGACATGTTTGTTACGACAGTGGATTTGTGTATTTTATTTGGAAATCTTATTGAAAATGCATATGAAGCATGTTGTAGACAGACAATAAATAAAAGATTTGTAAGTATAGCAGCTGAAGTAATTAATAATAATAAATTAGTTATATGCGTGAAAAATAGTTATGAAGGGGAAATCATAAAAAGGGGAAATCAATATTTCTCTTCTAAAAGAGCAGAAGAGGGCATTGGTTTAAAAAGTATTAACAGTATAGCAAAAAAATATAATGGAACGGTTCGCATAGAGTATCAAAATGGTATATTTAAATCACAGCTTCTTTTGATGGCTGATTAATTATAGATAGTATGATATTTGATTGGTTTTGGGATAAAGATTAAAAGAAAGTAAACAAATAAGGAAAAATCTTTAAAACACACCTAAATTAGTGTATAATAAATAACGGTCAACAAACGGATGGGAGAAAATATGAATAAAAAAATTGTTTTAATAGATGGACATAGTATTTTGAATCGTGCGTTTTATGGGGTGCCGGATTTAACCAATGCGGAGGGTCTTCATACCAATGCTATTTATGGGTTTTTAAATATATTGTTTAAGATTTTAGATGAAGAAAAACCGGAATACTTAACAGTTGCATTTGATGTACATGCACCTACATTTCGACATGATTTATTTCAGGAGTATAAAGGAACAAGAAAAGCAATGTCTGATGAGCTACGTCAGCAGGTACCTGTGATGAAGGAAGTTCTGCTTTCTATGGGCATCAAAGTGGTGGAACAAGCTGGCTTGGAGGCGGACGATATACTTGGTACCATTGCAAAAATGGGGGAAGCATCTGGAATGGATGTAGTTGTTATTTCGGGAGACCGGGATTTGTTGCAGCTTGCTACTGAAAAAGTGAAAATAAGAATACCAAAAACCAAACAAGGTAAAACGGAAATAGAAGATTATTATGCAATGGATGTGAAAGAACGTTATCAAGTAACTCCAAAAGAATTTATTGATTTGAAGGCTTTAATGGGGGATGCTTCTGATAATATTCCAGGTGTGCCAAGTATAGGAGAAAAAACAGCTACAAAAATTATTGTAGAATATGGTTCTATTGAACAGGCATTTCTGCATGCAGAAGAATTAAAGCCACCTAGAGCAGGAAAAGCATTGAAGGATTATTATGAGATGGCGCAATTGAGCAAAGTACTTGCAACTATTGAGGTGAATGCAGAGATTGGGTATCAGATAGAGGAAGCAAAAATAGGTGATTTATATACACCAGAAGCGTATGCTTTCTTTCAACGTTTACAGTTTAAAAATTTATTTAGTAAATTTAATTTAGATGCATCTGTAAATGTTATTGAGGATTCATTTCGTGAAATTACAACATTAAAAGAAGCACAAAAAATTTTTAAAGAAGCACAAAAAAAAGAAGTGGTAGGTATTGCATTTTGGCAGGATACAAACAATACACTGCCACTTTTTGCACATAGCTTAGGGGTAGATGGAATCAGTATCGCGTATGGTAAAAATCAGATTTATCTAATTCGTGAAAAAGAAGAAATTACACGGGAATATTTGTTTGAACAGATTCATGAACTCTCGAAGGTTGTTCAATTTTTATCTTTTTTAGATGTAAAGGATGCGGCAGGAAAAGTGGTGCTGGAACAAAGATCTAATTGTTTTGATGTTACGATTGCGGCATATTTACTGAATCCATTGAAAAATGATTATCATTATGATGATGTGGCTAGGGAATATTTAGATCTTATGATTGATGAGAAATGTACAGATGCTGCAAAATCTTATTATGAAGCATATGTAGCCTATGCAAGTGTTTTACCTTTGCAGGAAAAGCTGCGTGAAACTGGTATGGAGAAATTGTTTTTAGATATTGAAATGCCCTTGGTATTTACATTGTTTGATATGGAACAGGCAGGTGTTAAAGTAGAAGCAGAGGCACTACATTTTTACGGGGAACAGCTGGGTGGTAAGATTGTAGAAATTGAAAAGAAAATATATGAATTGACCGGAGAAACTTTTAATATCAATTCGCCCAAACAATTGGGGATTGTTTTGTTTGAACATTTAGCCCTCCCATTAGGGAAAAAAACCAAAACAGGATATTCGACGGCAGCAGAGGTCTTAGAAAAACTAGCACCAGATTACCCCATTGTATCTATGATATTGGAATATCGTCAGCTGACCAAATTGAAATCCACATACGCAGACGGTTTGGCTAATTATATTGGCATGGATGGGAGAATTCATAGTAAATTTAATCAAACGATTACTGCAACAGGACGAATTAGCAGTACGGAGCCAAATTTGCAAAATATTCCTGTACGAATGGAGCTAGGACGTCTGATTCGCAAGGTATTTATACCAGAGAAAGATTATGTATTTGTGGATGCAGATTATTCACAGATTGAGTTGCGTGTATTAGCACATTGCTCCGGTGATGAGCAGTTAATTCGTGCTTATAAAGAAGCGAAAGATATTCACAGGATTACAGCATCACAAGTATTTCATACTCCTTTTGAAGAGGTAACAGATGCACAAAGAAGAAATGCTAAGGCAGTAAATTTTGGAATTATATATGGAATTAGTTCTTTTGGGCTAAGTCAGGATTTAAGTATCACCAAAAAAGAAGCCGGTAAATATATGGAATCTTATTTTCAAACATACCCCAGTATCAAAGGCTTTCTGGATGATACGGTAGAGCATGCAAAGAAAGATGGATATGTGACGACTTTGTTTGGCCGTAGAAGGCCCATTCCTGAACTTGCATCCAGTAATTTTATGCAACGATCTTTTGGGGAACGCGTGGCTATGAATTCTCCTATCCAAGGAACGGCTGCAGATATTATAAAAATAGCTATGATTGAAGTAAACCATGCATTAAAAGAAGCAAATATGAAATCTCGTTTGGTACTACAGATTCACGATGAACTTCTAATTGAAGCCCATAAGGATGAAGTAGAAGCTGTGCAAAGGATATTGAAAAAAGAAATGGAACAGGCAATTTCTATGGATGTTCCATTGGAAGTAGATATGCATACAGGTAATAATTGGTATGAAGCAAAGTAAAGATCACGTGTATGTAAGGTAATTTGCTTGTGGATTAATAAAAAGGGACAGAAATGAAAATAATTGGGATAACGGGCGGAGTAGGTTCGGGAAAAACGGAAGTATTAAGATATTTACAACAATCTTTTGGTGCAAAGGTATATCAGGCAGATATGATTGCCCATGATTTGCAAAAGCAGGGACAACCTTGCTATGAAAGGATCGTATCTTGTTTTGGAAAGCAGATATTAACAAATGAGGGAAATATAGATAGAGCAATACTTGGGAATATTGTTTTTGCTGATTCTAATCAACGATTGCGGTTAAATGCTTTAGTACATCCTTTGGTCAAAGAAAAAATCCAATTTTATATTAGGAAAGAAAAACAACTTAAAACACAATTATTTGTATTAGAAGCGGCGCTTTTAATTGAAGATGATTATGGAACAATGTGTGATGAATTATGGTATATTTATGCAGAAGAATCTATACGTAGAATGCGTTTAGAAAAAAACAGAAACTATAACAGCAAAAAGATAGATGCAATTATTAGTGCACAATTACCGGAAACTGTTTTTCGAAGTAAATGTAATCGTGTGATTGACAATAGCCAAACATTTCAAAATACCTGTCAACAAATAGAGGAAGTAATGTATGAGATTATGTAGTATAGCAAGTGGCAGCAGCGGGAATTGTATTTATGTAGGAAGCAGTAATACACATCTTCTGATTGATACTGGAATTAGTAAGAAGCGGATTAAAGAAGGTCTGTTAGAAGTGGGAGTAAATGGGAATGAAATAGATGGTATTTTAGTTACTCATGAACATTCAGATCATATTCAAGGATTGGGTGTGTTCAGTCGAGAATTTAAAATTCCAATATTTGCTACCAAAGGAACCTTGGAAGGAATTAAAAGTTGTTCTACCCTAGGGACTATACCTGATGGCTTGTTTCACGAAATCAAAGCGGATCAAAAATTCGGGTTAGGAGAGCTTCATATTCATCCCTTTGCAATTTCGCATGATGCACAAGAACCAACCGGTTACCGTATTGAAAAGGATGATAAATCAGTTGCAATAGCAACAGATTTAGGGTTATATGATGATTATATCATATCGAATCTTCAAAATTTAGATGCTATTTTAATAGAAGCAAATCATGATGTACATATGCTGGAAGTAGGAAGTTATCCTTATTATTTAAAACAAAGGGTTATGGGAAATAAAGGGCATTTGTCAAATGAATTATCAGGACGTCTTTTGTGCGATATATTACAAGATAAATTAAAACATGTGATATTAGGACATTTAAGCAAGGAGAATAATTATGCTAAACTAGCCTATGAGACGGTTAAACTGGAAGTAAATATGAGTAATGTTCCATATCAATGTAAAAATTTTGAAATGACAGTAGCAAAAAGGGATACAATTTCTGATATTATAACGATTTAACTTTAAATGAAACGAAAAGGAATGGTGACATGAAAAAAATAGCAATTGTAACGGACAGTAATAGTGGGATTACCCAAGATGAGGCAAAGCAAATCGGAATTACCGTATTACCCATGCCCTTTTATATTGAAGGGGAATTATTTTTTGAAGACATTAATCTTTCACAGGAAGAATTTTATAGGAAATTAGCAGAGGATTCAGATATCTCTACTTCTCAACCCTCTCCTGGAGATGTATTGGAATTATGGGAAGTATTATTAAAGGAGTATGATGAAATCGTTCATATTCCCATGTCCAGTGGATTAAGCAGTTCTTGTGAAACAGCGATGCTGCTTTCTAAAGAATTTGAAGGAAAAGTTCAGGTGGTCAATAATAGGCGAATTTCAGTCACACAAAGACAAGCTGTAATGGATGCAATGAAATTGCAGGAAAATGGTAGAACGGCAGAAGAAATTAAGAAAATCTTAGAAGCGGAACAATTGGAAACGAGTATATATATCACCGTAGATACTTTGAAATATTTAAAAAAGGGTGGAAGAATTACACCGGCCGCTGCTGCTATTGGAACGGTATTAAATCTCAAACCGGTTCTACAAATACAGGGAGAACGTTTAGATGCATTTGCAAAGGTACGGGGATGGAAGCAAGCCAAAAAAGTAATGTTAGAAGCAATGGAACGGGATTTGAATCAACGCTTTGATGGGAAGCCGATGTGTTTACAGATGGCATATACAGGGTCAAGAGATAATTCAAACACATGGTTATCTGAAATACAGGCAAAGTTTCCACAATATGACATACAGGCAGATCCTCTTTCCTTGAGTGTCGCCTGTCATATTGGATCTGGAGCATTAGCCATTGCTTGTTCTAAGAAAGTAGAAATTTAGTATTTCTTTTCATCATATGAAGCAAAGTTAAACACGGATAATAGACTGCTCGCATTCATGTATGAACGTGGTATTGAATTTATCAACAATAACGGATTCATACAGATTCGAACAGTAAATATCTTGTAACAGCATGGAATTTCCCATACATGGCAAGTCGTTGACATTAGAAAGCTTGGTTAAGATTGGAATAGAGGATTTGCTTTTCATTAAAGATAAAATTCTTTTTGCATCTTTTCGAAAGCCTAGCATATGGGCATAAAAATGATAACCACATTTACTATAATTCTCTAAGTCTGTCTTTTTGATTTCGAGAAGAATGTGAAGTAAAGTTCTACTGATTCGTGTATAAGTGGTATCCCTTGTTTTTAATAATTCACAGAATTGTTCGAAATTAAAGTAATGATTTAACTGGTTCATAATACGGTTGGCTAGTTCTACAGAAACATCTAAATATCGGCATAAAGAGTCTGAAGTTTCAGACATTAATTTGTATTTTAATAACAAAGAATAATCATTGCTGTATATAGGATAACTAATTTGATGATAATCTTCCATTATAGATAAACAACAGGAAGGTATTTGATCTCTAAGATCGGATAAAACATTTGAAAATTTGGAGTACTCAAAGGAATTGGATGGTTCAAAGTGCAGGGAATTCCCTGAAAACTCCAGTAATCTTCGAATTGCGGAAGCAGAGCTGAATTCAGGCTGCAACTGGGTATCATGATAATGGGAATCAATTCGCTTGATGGTAAAGGGCTCTATCTTACTGTTTAATCGTTGTAGTGCTTTTAGATATTCTATACCTAAAATATTGTTAGAGGAATCTAATACCCTTGAGTGTGCTGGTTGTTCAAAATCCAAATAATTTTCTAATGCATTTTTTCGTGCCGCAGGGAAGTTCATCCCCATTTTGAGATTCTGTCGCAAAACTAGTTGGTATTCATCAGGTTCTTCTAATAGGATTTGAGCAATATTTTGTAAGGGCTGCAATTCTCCACATTCGCTTCCAAAGCAGATGGAGTCAATACACCCCAATTGCTCAAAGAAAGAAATCGCACCCATTGCAAAAAATTCAGCACTTCCAGTTGCATAGCATACCGGTAATTCAAATACTACGGATGCGCCTGCCCGCAAAGCCATTTCAGCCCGCAAATACTTTGGCATAATGGCAGGTGTTCCTCTTTGTACAAAGTCCCCACTCATTACAACCACAATTGCATCTGCAGATGTTATTTTCTTGGCTTGCTCAATATGGTATAAATGTCCGTTGTGAAACGGATTATATTCGGTAATCAATCCTACTGTTTTCATTGCAGCCTCCTTTGTGTGATGGCAAAACTGTATTTATTATACTATAGAATAAGTATTCTGCATAGATGATAGAAATTTTTATCAAACAAAAAATAAAATAAATCAGTGAAGGGAGGACCCCAATGTCAGAAGAACGAATCATAGAATTATTGGAACTTCATAATTATAAATTATTAAAAAAAGAATTAGAAACAATTCACCCCATTGATTTAGCAGAGATATTGGAAAACCTAGAATATAAAAAGCTGATTACCGTTTATCGATTATTAGGTAAAGAAGATGCAACAGATACTTTTACTTACATGAATAGTGATATGCAGGAATTGTTGATTAATGGTTTATCTGATATAGAAGTAAAAGAAGTGATGGATGAAATGGCACTGGATGATACCGTAGATGTATTGGAAGAGATGCCTGCCGACATTGTAGATCGAGTTCTAGAAGTAACAGATGAAGAAACTAGAAATCAGATTAATATCTTCTTGAATTATCCAGAAGACAGTGCTGGAAGTATTATGACAGTGGAATATATTGCACTTTCGAAAGAGATGACAGTTGCAGAAGCCATCCGTAAAATTAGATGTGTTGGAATCGACAAAGAAACAATTTATACATGTTATGTAACAGATCGAAGAAAATTAATTGGCTGCGTGGACGTTAAGGATATGCTGACTTCTAGTGATGGGAAAGAAATAGGAGAAATCATGGATGAGAACATGATTTATGCTCATACATCGGATGATCAGGAAGATGTAGCAAAATCCATTAAAAAATATGGATTGTTAGCCATTCCTATTGTGGATCACGAACAATGCATGGTGGGTATTGTCACAGTTGATGATGCTATGCTAGTACTGCAAGGAGAAACAACAGAGGATATTAGTATGATGGCTGCTGTAAGTCCAAGTGAATTATCTTATTTTGGAACCGGTGTTTTTCGACATGCACGTAATCGTAGTATGTGGTTATTAATATTAATGCTTTCATCTACAATTACAGGAATGATCTTAACTTATTATGAGTCGGCATTAGCAGCAATGCCAATTTTGGTTTCTTTTATTCCGATGTTAATGGGAACAAGTGGAAATGCAGGATCTCAAAGCGCTACATTGATTATCCGTGGCTTAGCCGTAGATGAAATTTGTTTTAGGGATCTTTTTAAGGTTATTACGAAAGAATTTTGGATTTCTATTATTGTAGGCAGCTTTTTAGCAATTGCAAATGGAATTCGTGTTTATGTGATGTATCAGGATTTATATTTAGCGATTGCCATAGGAATTACCCTTTTGGGTACCATTATGCTGGCTAAAATCATTGGAAGTACCTTGCCTCTTATTGCCCAAAAATGTCATATGGACCCAGCGCTTATGGCAGCACCTCTTATTACGACTTTAGTGGATGCAGGGAGTATACTTGTTTATTTTGCGGTAGTAACCAGGGTATTTGCCATATAATTATATGGTATAGAGAAGCCGGAAAGGAGGAGTGCTATGACAGAACAGGAACTTATAACTTTATTAGATAAGAGAAATTATAAAGAAATAAAACAGAAACTGGAACAGTTATATCCGGTTGACATTGCAGAACTTTTAAGTGAACTAAATGAGAGACAATTGATTTTTTCATTTCGTTTATTAGGAAAAGTCGATGCAGCAGAAACCTTTACCTATATGAATAGTGATATGCGGGAAATATTAATTGAGGCTATGACAGATTCAGAATTAAAAGAAGTCATGGAAGATATGTATCTAGATGATACGGTTGATATATTGGAAGAAATGCCTGCAAATGTTGTAGATCGTCTTTTAGAAGCTACTCATGAGAATACAAGAAAAAGAATTAATGAATTTTTAAAATATCCAGAAGACAGTGCAGGCAGTATTATGACAGTGGAATATGTGGGACTTCGACAGACAATGACCGTTGCGGAGTCTATTTTGAAAATTCGTCAGGTTGGAATTAATAAGGAAACTATTTATACCTGTTATGTAACCGACAAGAAAAAGCTGATTGGATGTGTGACCATGAAGGATTTGCTGACCAGCAGTGACAGCCGTACAATCGAAGAAATAATGGACACTAATATTCTGTATGTGAATACACAAGAAGATCAGGAAAATGTAGCAAAATTAACAAGAAAATATGGGCTTATGGCAATTCCGGTAGTGGATCATGAAATGTGTATGGTTGGCATTGTAACCGTAGATGATGCAATGCTGGTGCTGCAAGAAGAAACAACAGAGGATATCACAATTATGGCGGCAGTAAAACCAAGTGAACGTTCGTATTTTGGAACTTCTGTATGGACACATGCAAAAAACAGAAGCTTATGGTTACTAGTTCTTATGTTTTCTGCAACCATAACAGGTGTTATCATTACAAAATATGAAACAGCATTAACGGTCTTTCCAACTTTGATTGCATTTATTCCGATGTTAATGGATACGGGTGGAAATTGTGGTTCACAAAGCTCTACTTTAATTATTCGTGGCATTGCTTTGGATGAAATCAAATTTAAAGATATTTTTAAAGTTGTGTTTAAGGAATTTCGTGTGGCTTTAATTGTTGGAGTTTTTTTAGCAATTGTAAATGGAATACGTATTTATATCATGAATGGACAAGATGTTTTATTGGCTGCAGCCATAGGAATGACATTAATCACAACTATTATGATGGCAAAGCTTGTGGGGTGTTCACTGCCATTATGCGCGAAGAAAATCGGACTTGATCCTGCAATTATGGCAGCGCCTTTAATTACAACTTTAGTAGATACGGGCTCCATTATTATTTATTTTTCTATTGTTACAAGAATGCTGCACATATAATTATGGCTGAACTGTTGTGGGATATTTTAAAATACCCATAATAATCCTTGTATACAATATGTCTTTGAGTTATAATGAATGTATATGAGAAAAAATGAAAGGAGTCTATAAATCATGGGATTTATTGATGAGATTAAAACAAGAGCAAAAGCAAACAAGAGAACTATCGTATTGCCGGAGACAGAAGACAAGAGAACATATGAAGCTGCTGCCGCTATTTTGAAGGAAGGTACTGCAAATTTAATTCTTGTAGGCAGTAAATCTGAAATTGATAAAAACAGTAAAGGATTTGATATTTCAGGAGCAGTAATTGTGGATCCAGCTACTAGTGAGAAGACAGCTCAATATATTGAATTGTTAGTAGAGCTTAGAAAAGCAAAAGGAATGACAGAAGAACAGGCAAAAGAATTATTATCTAAAAATTATTTGTATTATGGAGTTATGATGGTAAAATCAGGGGATGCAGATGGTATGGTGTCAGGTGCCTGTCATTCTACAGCAGATACATTACGTCCTTGTTTACAGATATTAAAGACAAAACCAGGTACAAAGTTAGTTTCCTCTTTCTTTGTTATGGTAGTACCAGATTGTGAAATGGGAGAAAATGGTACTTTTGTATTTTCGGATTGTGGATTAGAACAAAATCCAGATTCAGAGAAATTAGCTGCGATCGCATTGTCCTCAGCAGAATCATTTCAATTGTTGGTGAAAAAAGAACCAAAGGTGGCATTACTTTCCCACTCATCCAAAGGAAGCGCAAAGCATGCAGATGTAGATAAAGTGACCGAGGCAGTTAAAATTGCCAAAGAGCTTAATCATAACCTAATGCTGGATGGTGAACTACAATTAGATGCAGCAATTGTTCCAGAAATAGGAGAAGCAAAAGCACCAGGAAGTAAGGTGGCTGGACATGCTAACGTCCTAGTCTTCCCAGATTTGGATGCTGGAAACATTGGATATAAATTAGTACAACGATTAGCAAAAGCAGAAGCTTATGGTCCGATTACTCAAGGGATTGCAAAGCCAGTCAATGATTTGTCCAGAGGCTGCAGTGCAGCTGATATTGAAGGCGTAGTAGCAATAACGGCAGTTCAGGCACAAGCACAAATATAAAAACGGAGGATATGAAAAATGAATATTTTAGTTATTAACTGTGGAAGTTCTTCTTTGAAATTCCAATTAATTAATTCAGATGCAGAGGCAGTATTAGCCAAGGGGTTATGTGAGAGAATAGGTATTGATGGTCAGCTCACTTATCAGGCAGAAGGCGGAGAAAAGATTAAAAGTGAAAAGAATATGCCAACACATACTCAGGCAATTCAATTTGTAATTGATGCATTGATTGATCCATCAACAGGTGTTGTGAAAAGCTTGGATGAAATAGGAGCCGTTGGGCATCGAGTAGTACATGGTGGAGAAAAATTTGCAAGTTCTATTGTTATCACAGATGAAGTTTTAAAGGCAATAGAAGAATGTAATGACTTAGCACCATTACATAACCCTGCAAATATCATTGGAATTAACGCTTGTAAAGAGTTGATGCCAGGAACACCTATGGTTGCTGTATTTGATACTGCATTCCATCAAACGATGCCAGAAAAGGCATATATGTATGGTCTTCCATATGAATATTATGAAAAATACAAAGTAAGAAGATATGGTTTCCACGGAACCAGCCATAGTTTTGTATCAAAACGTGTCGCAGAGATTTTAAATAAGCCATATAATGCAACCAAAACGATTGTATGTCATTTGGGAAATGGTTCCAGTATTTGTGCAGTAGAAAATGGAAAATCTGTTGATACTTCTATGGGTCTTACTCCATTAGAAGGATTAGTAATGGGTACTCGTTCTGGTGATATGGATCCTGCAATTATGGAATTTATTGCAAAGAAAGAAAATTTAGATATTCAGGGAATGATGAATGTATTAAATAAAAAGTCGGGTGTATTTGGTATTTCTGATTATTTATCCAGTGACTTTAGAGATTTGGGAACAGCAAGTGAAGAAGGCAATAAAAAGGCAGCCTTGGCACTTCAAGTTTTTGCTTACAAAGTTGCAAAATACATAGGAAGCTATGCAGCAGCTATGAATGGAGTAGATAATATAGTATTTACAGCAGGTATTGGCGAAAATGATATACAAATGCGTGAGGATATCTGTGAATACTTAAAATATCTAGGAATTACCATTGATAAAGCAATCAATAAGACACGAGGTGAAGAAATTATAATTTCTACTCCTGATTCAAAGGTGACTGTCTTAGTTGTTCCAACGAATGAAGAGCTTGCAATTGCAAGAGAAACAGTGGCATTGGTTTAATCTATACAATAGCAAATAATTCAGCATGAAGGGTAACAAGAAATAGCAATGGGTATAAATTGTAAAAGAAAAATATTGACAAATTTCTTTTACATGGTATAATAATTTAGGTATGAGTAGGAGAAATAACAATGTTAATTAACCTATCAGACATTTTATCCACAAATGATAAAACAAAAACAGTACAAGCAGCATTAGATATGAATGAATTTCAATCTATGCTTGGCACATTTTCAATTCAAAAGAAACAACCGGTGTTCTTGAGTATTACTCATAGGAAAGATCGGGAGCTTCTCATAAAAGGGAAAACAGCCTTAACCATTGCGATTCCATGTGATCGTTGCTTAAAAGATGTCTTAACCGATTTCAAAATTGAATTTGATAAAGACATCAGTTTGTGTGAGTCAGAAGATGAGATAGAAAAAGAAGAAAAAAATTATATTGACGGATATAATCTAGACGTAGACAAATTACTCTATAATGAGATTTTGATAGGGTGGCCGATGAAAATTCTATGTAGTGAAGACTGTAAAGGTGTTTGCAACGTATGTGGTCAAAACCTAAATGAGGGAACTTGTAGCTGTGAAGATACAAGTCTTGACCCTAGAATGTCAGTGATCCGCGATGTGTTTAAGAATTTTAAGGAGGTGTAACCTATGTCAATTTGTCCAAAGAATAAATCTTCCAAAGGAAGACGTGATAAAAGAAGAGCAAACTGGAAAATGAGCGTTCCAAACTTAGTGAAATGTAGCAAATGTGGAGAATTAATGATGTCACACAGAGTATGCAAAGCTTGTGGTTCTTATAACAAAAAAGAAATCATTGCTCAAGACTAATACTGAAGAATAGGGCTTCCTGGGTAACTAGGAGGCTCTTTTTTTGTAAAATATGATGAAAAGCAACAATGCTTGAATACAGAGGAGTTATGTCATGTATTTTATTTTGAATAAAAAGAAAATAAAGGATTTTTACAAGAAAAATACAGCAAAAACATGGTTGCTTTTGCTGTTTATTGTTGTTGTTATATTTGTTTTTCATGATGCAGTATTATATAAAAAACCAATAGGAAAAGTGACAAATATTTCAGTTAAACACTCCAGAACAGATACAAATTTCAATAATGAGGGTAGGAAAGACCAAGAACCAATCTATGAACAGGTTTTAACCATTAAGGTTTTAAATGGTACTTATAAAGGCAAGAAGGTTATTGTAAAAGAGGAGTATGGATATTCATTAATAGATAGTGAAAAGTATAAAAAAGGAGATTGCGTGTTTCTGAATATAACTGGAAATAAACATGATTTTTCCGCTTCTATTCAAGGGGTGAAGAGGGATCAATATGTGATGTTACTTGTTGTAGTTTTAGCGTATTTCATCATATTTTTAATGGGTAAAAGGGGTGTGCTGATTTTTCTTTCGTTGGTTATTAATGTAGGTGTATTTATATATGGACTAAATCTCTATCAAAAAGGTAATGATTTGCGAAGTATATGTAATGTGTTAATTTTCTTTTTTACAGTGATCACTTTATTCTTAGTCAATGGCGTGAATCAGAGGTCGTTTATAGCAATTATATCAACCTTTATAACTATTTTTTTTACAATACTAATCTTTCAGATGGTGTTAAAATATGGTGGAAATATAGATTATGCTGCGCTGGATTATATCACAGGAAATCAAGATTTGGAACTGATTTTTATTGCCAGTATTTCTATTGCCGGATTGGGAGCTATTATGGATGTTTCGGTTACTATATCTACCGCTTTGAATGAATTGATTGTTAAAAAACCTGAAATGAAAGGAAGAGAACTGATTTATTCTGGTAAAGAATTGGGCTATGATATTATGGGAACTATGACAAATGTTTTGCTTTTTACTTATGTATGTGGCTTATTTCCTTTAATCATTATAAAAATGAAAAATAGTATTTCTCTTTTGACGATTATCAAACGACAGATTCCTTTTGAAATTAGTCGATTTTTAATTGGTGGGATTGGAATTTTACTTGCAATTCCTGTTACAATTGGAGTTTCATTAATTTGGATAACTATAAGGAGACAGAAGCGATGATCCTATTACTTGCAGTGATTTTTTTTGCCCTAATTTTACTCGTTGGAGGAGATAGAGGGGTTACATCTTTAATTGCATTATGTGGAAATATTATGGTACTGTTAGTCGCTGTTACAGCTATGGCCAGTGATGTGAACCCAATTGGGGTTACAATATTCGGAAGTGTTTTGATTAATTGTATCACTATTTTATACCAAAATGGAAAAAATAAAAAATCTATAGCAGCTCTTCTTTCAGTTGGTTTTGTTATGGTTTTTTTATTAGCAGTTGTTTTTGTAATCAGTAGTCTTATGCATATCAATGGATTAAATGAAATCGAATTACAAAGTGAACTTTCTTTGTATTATTCGTACAAGATTCATGTGAACATGAATCTTGTATGTATTTCTATGATTGTTTTAGGCTTGACAGGTGCGGTCATGGATACTGCAGTAGCAATATCATCTGCAATATATGAGGTATATACTCATAATGCAGAATTGGATCATAAGGAATTAATACAATCAGGAATGTTTATGGGGCGTGATATCCTTTCGTCGACCCTTAACACACTATATTTTGCTTATATTGGGGAAGCACTGATGTTATTGCTTTACCTGCAAAAATATAAATATTCTGTTATGGCAGTCTTAAATTCAAAAGCATTTTTACAAGAATTTACCTGTATAATATTTAGCGCAATTGGTTGCTTGATTGTCATACCTGTAAGTGCTTATGTGTCTGCATGGATCTATAAAAAATGGTGAGAAATAATCAGTTTATTTTTATATCGGATTTAAGTAAAAAACAAGATAACTATGTAAAAATGTTCACAATCCCTCGTTTTGTATTATGATTTTATCAGAGGTAAAACTTATAACTACAAAATAAAACGATGATGGAGGGATTACAAATGAAGAAATATGTAGCAGAGTTTATCGGAACGTTTGTATTAACATTTTTTGGCTGTGGATCAGCTGCACTTTCGGGAGGCGTAGATGGTGTACTTGGAGTACTAGGCATTGCAATGGCCTTTGGATTGTCCATTGTAGCAATGGCATATTCCATTGGCAATATTTCTGGATGTCATATTAATCCAGCAGTTTCATTGGCTATGTTGATTAGTAAGAAATTAAGTGTTAAGGATTTTATTGGTTATGTGATTTCACAATGCCTTGGTGCAATAGTGGCTGCAGGTATATTGAAATTGATTGGATCTATGTGCTCTCCTGTTATTACCGGACTAGGAACAAATGGTTTTGGAGATGCTTCTTATGTAGGACTTAGTATGATTGGAGCAATTGCAGTGGAAGTTATCTTGACTTTTGTATTTTTACTTGCTATCTTAGGTGTTACGTCTAGTCCCAAAACTGCAAATGTTGCAGGGTTGGTTATTGGTCTGACCCTTGCTTTTGTTCATATTATTGGCATTCCTTTAACAGGTACTTCCGTGAACCCTGCCAGAAGTTTAGGCCCTGCACTTTTTGCTGGTGGTCAAGCCCTTTCACAGGTTTGGGTATTTATTATAGCACCTTTAGTTGGTGCAGCATTAGCAGCGTTTGTTTGGATGTTTCTTACTTCGGAGAAATCAAATGAAACATCAGAACAAGCATAAAATATGAAATCCAAATAAAAAAAGAAATCACCCTATTTTGTTGAATGAGGGTGATTTTTTTATTATAAAAAAAGCATTGATTTTTATGGGGATGTCTAGTAAAATTAGCATTAGTAATGCTAGGAGGTTAAAAGGCATGTCCAATATAACAAGGGTAGCGTTAGATGCTATGGGTGGAGACTATGCTCCAGTAGAAATGGTGAAAGCGGCAGTCGAAGCAGTAAATAAAAATCCAAATATAAAAGTACTGTTGGTAGGGAAAGAAGATATTATTAAAAGGGAACTGACCGGTTATACATATAGGGAGGAGCAAATTGAAATTATTTCAGCATCAGAAGTAATAGAAACAGCTGAACCACCGGTGATGGCAATTAGAAGGAAGAAAGATTCTTCCATTGTGGTAGCTATGAATTTAGTGAAGATGGGGACGGCGGATGCATTTGTGTCAGCTGGGAGTTCGGGAGCAATTTTAGTAGGTGGACAAGTAATTGTAGGACGTATTAAAGGTGTAGAAAGACCGCCGTTAGCTCCGCTTATTCCAACAGAAAAAGGTGTTTCACTTTTAGTGGATTGTGGCGCAAATGTAGATGCAAGAGCCTCACATTTAGTACAATTTGCAAAGATGGGTTCTATCTATATGGAAAACATAATAGGTATTAAGAATCCAAAGGTCGCTATTGTTAATATTGGAGCAGAAGAAGAAAAGGGAAATGCATTAGTAAAAGAGACATTCCCACTTTTAAAAGAGTGCAAAGACATTCATTTTATTGGTAGTATTGAGGCAAGAGATATTCCTTGTGGCAAGGCAGATGTGATTGTCTGTGAAGCATTTGTTGGAAATGTTATTTTGAAAACATATGAAGGCGTGGGTGATGTATTAATTAGAAAAATCAAAAGTGGAATGATGGCTACGCTTCGAAGTAAAATCGGTGCTTTATTGGTTAAACCAGCACTAAAAGAAACGCTGAAGTCATTTGATGCCAGTGAGTATGGAGGCGCACCTTTATTAGGGTTAAATGGCTTAGTTGTAAAAGCACATGGAAATTCTACAGCCAAGGAGATTGCGAATTCTATTGCGCAGTGTGAACTTTTTATGCAACAGTCAATTAATGAAAAAATCAAAGAAAATATATAAGGAGGGGTTAGAAAATGGAATTTGAAAAGTTACAGGATATTATTATGGATGTATTAAACGTGGGAAAAGAAGAGGTATCAATGGATACAAAATTCGTAGATGATTTGGGAGCAGATTCATTAGATATTTTTCAGATAATTATGGGAATTGAAGAGGCATTTGATATTGAAATTTCAAACGAAGATGCGGAGAAAATTTCTTCCGTAGGAGATGTAGTAGAGCAGATTAAAATTGCAACAAACTAGACATGAATTCAACAGAAAATATGCTGTTGTCAGTAATGAAAAGTCCAGATAGGACTTTTCATTTTCTGTAATACAGCATCTGCAGCATATAGATGTAAAGGAGGCAGTATGAATACTAAATTAAACAAATTAGAAATTAAAATACAGTATCAATTTCGTGATTTTACCTTGTTGCATCAAGCCATGATGCATAGTTCCTATGCAAATGAAATACATGCAAAAAAATATGAATGCAATGAAAGATTGGAATTTCTAGGAGATGCTGTGTTAGAGTTGATTTCCAGTGAATTTCTTTTTGATGAATACCCACAGACACCGGAAGGTGAATTGACAAAAACGAGAGCTAGCATGGTCTGTGAACCGACGCTTGCTTATTGTGCAAGAAAATTAGATTTAGGGTCTTATTTACTGCTTGGGAAAGGTGAAGAGGGAACAGGAGGAAGATATAGAGATTCCATTACGTCAGATGCACTGGAAGCCTTAATTGGTGCAATATATTTAGATGGTGGTTTTGCTAGTGCAAAAGAGTTTATTCACACCTTTGTATTGTCTGATTTGGAGAATAAGAAGCTCTTTTATGATAGCAAGACTATCCTGCAGGAGATAGTTCAAGGAAATATGATGGGTACTATTTCGTATCAGTTGTTAAAAGAAGAAGGTCCTGATCATGATAAAAGCTTTTTCGTAGAGGTACAAATTGAAAAGAAGTCATATGGGACGGGCAATGGACGTACAAAGAAAGCGGCCGAACAAAAAGCAGCATATGATGCTATATTAAAGCTGCGCCAGGGAAAGTAAAGTAGGTGTTACATGTATTTAAAAAGTATTGAAGTACAAGGATTCAAGTCATTTGCTAACAAAATTGTCTTTGATTTTCATAATGGAATTACAGGTATTGTAGGACCAAATGGAAGTGGTAAAAGCAATGTAGCAGATGCGGTAAGATG
Organism: Lachnospiraceae bacterium; assembly: GCA_036656615.1. Taxonomy (GTDB): domain Bacteria; phylum Bacillota; class Clostridia; order Lachnospirales; family Lachnospiraceae; genus CAUPWF01. Next base: position 22,943 of record JAVXHY010000003.1, read on the forward strand.
GGTACTTGGAGAACAGCGTATTAAACAATTGCGTGGTGGGACAATGCAAGATGTTATATTCTCAGGAACAGAAAGCAGAAAGCCATTGAGCTATGCATCTGTAGCAATTACGTTGGATAACTCGGATCATCAATTACCCATTGATTATGAAGAGGTTACAGTTGCACGAAAGATTTATCGGTCGGGAGAAAGTGACTATTTAATTAATGGCACTGCTTGCAGGCTTAAAGATGTTAATGAATTATTTTATGATACGGGAATTGGAAAAGAAGGTTATTCCATCATTGGTCAAGGACAAATTGATCGTATTTTAAGTGGAAAACCAGAAGAAAAAAGAGAACTATTTGATGAAGCAGCGGGGATTGTAAAATTTAAGCGTCGAAAGAACATGTCCGTTAAAAAATTAGAGGATGAGCAAGCAAATCTGATTCGGATTAATGATATTCTTTCTGAATTGGAGAAACAAGTAGGTCCTTTGGAGAAACAGTCAACAGTAGCGAAAGAATATTTGAAAAAAAGAGAAGAACTTAGAAATTATGATATTAACATGTTTTTATTGGAAACTCAGAGACTAAAAAAAGAAACGGAACAAATTCAAGCATTGATTTCCAATGCACAAAAGGAATTAGAAGAAGCAAATACTGCATATAATAATACGAAAGAGGAATATGAAACAATTGAAGATCAGGTGGATGAAATTGATGCATCAATTGGAAAATCTAAAAATCAACTCAATGAAACTGCATTATTAAAACAACAACTTGAGAGTAAAATCCAGGTGCTTAAGGAACAAATCAATACGGCTCGTATGAATGATGAACATTATGCAAAACGTTTGAAAGCAATTCAATTAGAAATAAGTGAAAGAAAAAAGCAGGAGAGTCAATTAAAACAGGAATCGGCTGCTATGCAGCATCAGCTGGAGGAGGCTACAAGTAAAAGGGAGTTAGACAAAACTCAATTATTGGAAATGCAGGAAAAACTAATTATTTTGGCTACTTCTGTAGAGCGGTATCAATCCGAAATTCTGGATTTGTTAAATAATCGTGCATCTACCAAGGCGAATATTCAAAAATACAACACATTATTTGAGCAAATGCAGGTTCGCAAGGTGACATTAAATCAAAAATTGATTGAAATGAAAAGCGGAACCAATGAGAAGAGAACATCCATTGAAAACTTTGAGACAGACTTAGAAAATATATCAATTGAAATCACAGCTTTTTTACAGGAAATGAGTCAGTTTGAATCAGAAATACAAATACTTCAAAAAGAACTGCAGAAACAAACAGACTTATTAAGGATTGGTCAAACGGCTTATCATCGTGAACAATCCAGGCTTGAATCTTTGAAAAACATCACAGAACGTTACGATGGATATGGAAATAGTATTCGAAAGGTTATGGAGAAAAAGGAACAGGAACCGGGACTTTTAGGTGTGGTTGCGGATATTATTAAAGTGGATAAGACATATGAAATCGCAATTGAAACAGCTTTGGGTGGAAGCATTCAAAATATTGTTACAACGGATGAGCATACAGCAAAACGAATGGTTCAATATTTAAAAGAAAACAAATTAGGACGGGCTACCTTTTTGCCTCTTACAAGTATGAATGGTGGCACTGGGATTCGACAGCAGGATGCATTAAAGGAGAATGGTGTTATTGGATTGGCCAATACGCTAGTTAAGGTACATGATAAATATCGAGGATTGGCGGATAGTCTGTTGGGAAGAACTATCGTGGTTCAGCAGATCGATCATGGAATTGCTTTGGCAAAAAAATATAATCATTCTTTGAGAATCGTTACAATAGAAGGTGAATTAATGAATCCTGGAGGCTCTATTACAGGTGGGGCATTTAAGAATTCCAGCAATCTTTTAAGCAGAAGAAGAGAGATAGAAGAATTTGAAAAAAGTGTATTATTATTAAAAAAAGATATGGATCTGATGGAACTGGAAGTAGAAAAAGGAAAAGACAAAAGGACACAGATCTACACGAAGATGGAAGAAGTTAAGCAAAAACTTCAACATGCTTACGTTGTGCAAAATACTGCAAAAATGAATCTTAATCAAGTAACTGAAAAACAAGAGGAAGAAAAGCTTAAATATCATAAAATTCAGCAAGAAAGCATGGAACTAGAACACCAGCTTGCAGATATTATGGAGAATCAAGGTTCGATACAAATTGAGTTGGAAACCTCAGAGGAATTAGAAAAGAATTTAAATAATAAAATATCCCAAGGACAGTCTGTTTTAGAGGAAGAACGAAAGAATGAGACAAAAAAAAGGGAATTACTAGAAGCACAGCATTTAGAGTTAGCTAATTTGGAACAAAAAAATATCTTTATTCTTGAAAATAAAAAGCGTATACTAGATGAAATAGATAAATTTGAAGAAGAACTAATAAGTTTGGAACAAAATAAAGGTAGCTCTAGCGAGGAAATCACTGAAAAAGAACAAGAGATTACAAATATATACTGTACCATTGAAGATTCTAAGGAATTATTTGAAGAAATAGAATCAGAAATTCAGAAATCAGTTCATCAAAAAGAAGAATTGAATTTAAAGTTCAAGCAATTTCTGAATAAAAGAGAAGAGCTGTCCAAACACATTTCAGATTTAGATAAAGAAAGTTATCGCTTAAAAAGCAAGCATGAATTATTTGAAGAGTCTTGTGAAAAGCAGTATAATTATATGTGGGAAGAATATGAACTGACATTTAATCATGCATTAGAACTTCGGGATGAGAATTTAACAGATGCCAATTTCATGAAAAAGCAGATACAAAATCTAAAGACAGATATTAAGAACTTAGGTGCGGTGAATGTAAACGCAATTGAGGAATATAAAGAATTGTCAGAACGATATAACTTTCTCAAGGGTCAGCATGATGATTTAATTGAAGCAGAACAAACGCTACAGCAGATTATTGAAGAACTTGATGAAGCTATGCGAAAGCAATTTAGGGAACGTTTTGATGAAATTAGTAAGGAATTTGATGTGGTGTTTCAACAATTATTTGGTGGTGGAAAAGGAACACTTGAACTAATGGAGGATGAGGATGTATTAGAAGCCAGTATACGTATAATTGCCCAGCCACCAGGGAAAAAGCTACAGAACATGATGCAGTTATCGGGGGGAGAAAAAGCACTTACTGCTATCGCCATTTTATTTGCAATTCAAAATCTGAAGCCTTCCCCATTTTGTTTATTAGATGAGATCGAGGCAACACTAGATGATTCCAATGTAGAACGTTTTGCAAAGTATTTACATAAGCTGACAAAGTATACACAGTTTATTGTTATCACGCATCGTAGAGGTACCATGACTGCAGCAGATCGTTTATATGGTATTACCATGCAAGAAAAGGGAATTTCAACTTTGGTTTCGGTGGACCTTTTGGAGAGTGAATTAACTTAGGAGGAGATATAAATGTCAGAAGAAAATCAGGGGTTTTTCAAACGGTTAGTTTCTGGACTTACAAAAACGCGTCAGAATATAAAATCAAGTTTAGATAGTATATTTAGCGGGTTCTCAAAAATAGATGAGGAATTTTATGAAGAATTAGAAGAAGTACTCATTATGGGAGATATAGGTGTACAAGCCACCTTACACATTATAGAGGACTTGAAGGACAAGGTGAAAGAACAGCACATTAAAGAACCGGCAGACTGTAAACAGTTGTTAATAGATAGTATTAAACAACAGATGGATGTGGGAGAAGCAGCCTATGAATTTGAAAACAGAACATCGGTTGTTCTCGTTATTGGTGTTAATGGGGTTGGAAAGACAACAACAGTTGGAAAGCTGGCTGGAAAGCTTCGCAATCAAGGAAAAAAAGTTGTGCTGGCAGCGGCGGATACCTTTCGTGCAGCGGCAGGAGAACAGCTTCGTGAATGGGCAAACCGAGCACAGGCAGAATTAATTGGGGGACAAGATGGGGCAGATCCGGCTGCGATTATATATGATGCAGTAGCAGCTTCAAAGGCTAGACGTGCAGATGTGCTTCTGTGTGACACGGCAGGGCGTCTTCATAATAAAAAGAACCTGATGGAGGAGTTAAAGAAGATTCATCGAGTTTTAGAACGAGAATATCCAGAGGCATTTAGGGAAACTTTAGTGGTATTAGATGGGACAACAGGACAAAATGCATTGGCACAGGCAAAACAGTTTCAAGAAGTTACAGATATTACCGGTATTATTCTGACAAAAATGGATGGAACTGCAAAAGGTGGTATTGCAATCGCTATTCAGTCAGAGCTAGGTATACCGGTAAAATATATTGGAGTAGGTGAATCTATTGAAGATTTACAAAAGTTCAATTCAGATGATTTTGTAAATGCATTATTTCTTGTAGAAGAGTAGAGGTCAAAGGGAGGAAGGTAAGGATGTTAACATTAGAAAAATTTGAACAGGCAAGTGAGATTGTAAAAAAGGTAACGAATCCAACGAAATTAATTTATAGTGAGTATTTAAGTGCCCAAACAGGTGGAAAGGTATATTTAAAACCAGAAAATATGCAGTATACAGGTGCTTATAAGCTTCGAGGTGCTTATTATAAAATCAGCACCTTAACAGAAGAGGAGCGCAAAAAAGGATTGATTACCGCTTCAGCAGGCAATCATGCCCAGGGTGTTGCTTATGCAGCCAAGGCTTTTGGGTGCAGAGCAACAATTGTTATGCCAACAGTTACACCATTGATTAAAGTAAATCGAACAAAAGGTTATGGCGCAGAGGTTATTTTGTACGGGGATGTGTATGATGATGCTTGCGCAAAGGCTTATGAATTAGCCGAGGAAAATGGTTACACTTTTGTACATCCATTTGATGATTTGGATGTAGCTACTGGTCAGGGAACGATTGCAATGGAAATCGTAAAAGAACTTCCTACAGTTGATTATATTCTAGTACCAATCGGAGGCGGTGGATTAATTAGTGGAGTTGCTACATTGGCAAAAATGCTCAATCCAAGTATTCAAATTATAGGGGTAGAACCGGCAGAAGCTGCTAGTATGACTGCAGCCGTAAAAGCAGGAGAAGTTGTAACACTTCCATCTGCAAATACAATTGCTGACGGGACTGCAGTGAAAAAGGTTGGTATTAATAATTTACCATATGTCATGGAAAATGTAAGTGATATTGTACTGGTGGAGGATGACGAATTAATTGGCGCATTCTTGGATGTGGTGGAAAATCATAAAATGGTAGTGGAAAATTCTGGGCTTTTAACAGTTGCGGCCTTGAAACAGCTGGATTTAAAGGATAAGAAAGTGGTTGCCGTACTAAGTGGAGGTAATATGGATGTGATTACCATGTCTTCTATTGTACAGCATGGACTGATTAAAAGAGATCGTATTTTCTCATTATCTGTATTGTTGCCGGACAAACCAGGTGAATTAGTAAGTGTTGCTAAAACAATTGCAGATGCAAAAGGGAATGTAATAAAGCTAGAACATAATCAATTTGTTAGTATTAATCGAAATGCTTCGGTGGAACTGCGAATTACAATTGAGGCATTTGGCACTGAGCATAAATTAGAAATCATGGAAGCTCTTGAAAAAAATGGGTTTAAACCAAAGGAAATTGGAGCAAAATTATATTAGGAGGGAAACCATGGAGTATAGAATGCCAAAAAAAGGGGAGATTTACAAGCATTTTAAGGGGAATCAATACCAAATTCTAGCGATTGCCAAACATTCAGAGACAATGGAAGAAATGGTGGTTTATCAGGCGCTGTATGGAGAATGTGGGGTATTTGTAAGACCACTTGATTTGTTTATTAGTAAGGTAGACAAAGAAAAATATCCAAAAGTAACACAAGAGTATCGCTTTGAATTAGAAGAAAAAAAGGAAGAGATGGAAGTAGATACGCCTCTTATGCAATTTCTCGAAGCAAATTCAAATGAAAAAAAGGTTGAAATATTGCAACAATCAAAACCTTATTTGACAGATGAACTATTAAGTGCGATAGCACACAGTTTAGATTATGTAGAAAATGAAGAAACATTAGATCTTAGATATGATAGTATTCGAAAATATCTATTAGCATTGTTAAAATACGAAAGCAGCAGGTTGAGATAGCCTGCTGTTTTTTTAAAGATTTTTCTTGACTTATAATGTATAATTGTATACAATTATACATTATAAAGATAAAATAATTGAAATTTATTTTTAAAAAATATGAGAAGTCAAGGAGTGATGGCTATGGAAAACCGAAAAGTATTTATGAATCAACACACGAATTTATTGCAGCTAGAAGAGCATATGTATCCATTAGTGGACGTACATACACCAAATGTATTTCGTAATTTATTTCCCTATGATGAGATTCCAAGAATAGCATTTAATGATCGAATTGTACCACATAATATGCCGGAAGATATCTGGATTACTGATACCACATTCAGAGATGGACAGCAATCCCGAGCACCTTATACAACGGAACAAATCGTTACGATGTTTGACTATTTTCATCGCTTAGGTGGACCAAATGGTAAAATCCGACAGTGTGAGTTTTTCTTGTACAGTAAAAAGGATCGAGATGCAGTGTATCAATGTATGGAAAGAGGTTATCAGTTTCCAGAAGTTACTAGCTGGATCCGCGCCAGTAAAAAAGATTTTGAACTGGTAAAAGATATTGGAATGAAGGAAACTGGAATATTGGTTAGTTGTTCAGATTATCATATTTTTTATAAATTAAAAATGACAAGAAGTGAGGCCATGGAACATTATTTGTCTATTGTTCGGGAATGTTTGGAAATTGGTATCAGTCCAAGGTGTCACCTAGAAGACATTACAAGATCCGATATTTACGGATTTGTCATTCCATTTTGTTTGGAACTGATGAAGTTAAAGCAAGAATATGGAATACCAGTAAAAATTCGCGCCTGCGACACTATGGGATATGGGGTAAATTACCCTGGATCAGTCATTCCACGTTCTATTCCTGGAATCATATATGGTTTAATGGCTCACGCAGGTGTCCCAAGTGAATTAATTGAGTTTCATGGACATAATGATTTCTATAAGGCCGTAAATAATTCTACCACTGCATGGCTTTATGGCGCAAGTGGAGTGAATTGCTCTTTGTTTGGAATCGGAGAACGCACGGGTAATACACCATTAGAAGCTATGGTTTTTGAATATGCACAGCTAAAAGGAACATTAGATGGAATGGACACAAGAGTGATTACAGAGCTTGCAGAATATTATCAGCAGGAGATTGGATATAAGATACCATCTAGAACCCCATTTGTAGGGAAGAATTTTAATGTGACTAGAGCTGGGATCCATGCGGACGGATTATTGAAAAACGAAGAAATATATAATATTTTTGATACGGACAAATTCCTGGACAGACCCGTTCGTGTTGCGGTATCTAATACTTCCGGTTTGGCAGGAATTGCTCATTGGATTAATACTTACTATAAGCTTATAAAAGAAAAGCAAGTGGATAAGAATTCAGAGTTGGTCGTTTTTGTGAAGGAATGGGTAGATGCCGAATATGCATCAGGGCGTGTGACGGTATTGACGGATGATGAATTAGTGCTGACCATTGAAAATGCATGTGCAAAGCTATCCATATCTTTATAAAACCATATGTGTTACATGATGTGAATGAGATGGAGGAGCCATTATGACAGAATATCATGAATACTCTTTAAGTGGACGAGTATTTCATAAATTGCAGGATGATATATTAAAAGGAAATTATAAAGAACAGGATGAACTAAAGGAATTAACAATTGGTGAAGAACTAGGTGTGAGCCGTACACCGGTTAGAGAAGCCTTGCGACAATTAGAATTAGAGGGTTTAGTTAAAATTATTCCAAATAGAGGAGCTTTTGTAACCGGTATTTCAGATAAGGATGTGGCAGATATTTATTATATACGTTCCTTACTGGAAGGTTTATGTGCACGTTGGGCAACGGAACATATTACAACAGAGCAGATTGAAGAATTAGAAAGTATTGTACTGCTTTCGGAATTTCATTCTAATAAGGCGGATTCTACACAGGTGGTAGACTTAGATGGTAAGTTTCATGAGATATTATATCAAGCTTCCAATAGTCGAATTCTAGAACATCAATTATCGGATTTTCACAAATATGTAAAGTTAGCTCGAGCAACTTCTGTAAAAACTAAGGAGCGAACAAATAAATCCATCGCCGAACATAAGGCAATATTGAAAGCAATCAAAGATAAAGATGCCGATTTAGCAGAACAACTTGCAAATGAACACATACTCAATGTAATGAAAAATCTCCATAAAATGGGAGAAATTTTAGAAGATAAATAGGAGAAAAAGATGAAGAAAATTGAAATGACAACACCTATTGTAGAAATGGATGGGGATGAAATGACACGAATTCTCTGGCAAATCATAAAAGAAGAATTACTGTGCCCATTTATAGATTTACATACAGAATATTATGATTTGGGTTTAGAACACCGTAATGCTACCAATGACCAGGTGACCATTGATGCTGCTTTGGCAACTAAGAAATACAAGGTGGCGGTAAAATGTGCTACGATCACACCCAATGCAGCTAGAGTGGATGAATATCATCTAAAGGAAATGTGGAAAAGCCCTAATGGTACACTTCGAGCTATCTTAGATGGTACGGTATTTCGTGCGCCTATTGTTGTGAAAGGTATCGAACCATGTGTGAAGAATTGGAAAAAGCCAATTACAATTGCAAGACATGCTTATGGAGATGTATATAAAAGCGTGGAAATGAAAATTCCTGGTACTGGTAAAGTTGAATTAGTTTATACCAGTGCAGATGGAATCCAAACAAAGGAATTGGTTCATGAATTTACTGGAAGCGGAATTGTTCAAGGAATGCATAATGTAACTAAATCCATAGAAAGTTTTGCAAGAAGTTGTTTTACTTATGCACTTACTGTAAAACAAGATCTTTGGTTTGCTACAAAAGACACGATTTCAAAACAATATGATCATACATTTAAGGATATTTTTCAAGAAATTTTTGAAAATGAATATAAAATGCTTTTTGAAGCAGCAGGCATTGAGTATTTTTATACGTTAATTGATGATGCTGTGGCAAGGGTTATGAAGTCGGAGGGTGGTTATATTTGGGCTTGTAAGAATTACGATGGAGATGTAATGAGTGATATGATTTCCTCTGCTTTTGGGTCACTTGCAATGATGACCTCGGTTCTAGTATCCCCGGATGGCTATTTTGAATATGAAGCAGCCCATGGAACAGTACAGCGCCATTATTACAAGCATCAAAAAGGGGAAGAAACTTCAACAAACTCTGTTGCCACTATTTTTGCCTGGACAGGAGCTCTTCGAAAACGTGGAGAATTAGATCATAATTTAGAATTAATAAATTTTGCACAACGATTAGAGACAGCAACGCTGAACACTATTGAATCGGGAAAAATGACAAAAGATTTGGCACTTATTACCAGCATTCATCATCCAACTGTTTTAAATAGTCGAGAATTTATTCAAGCGGTAGCAGCACAACTTCAGTAAGAGTGTAAGAAAGCAGCTGAGAATATTACAAATAACCATGTTGATTTTTATTATATAGCAGAAGAAAAGCCTTCCAAAAGTCAGTCTAAGGAGGGCTTTTCTTCTGCTAAAAGTTCCCATTGTTCATACAACGCTTCTAGTTGTGAAGTAATGGACGCTTTTTCTTCGGTCAATTCAAGACATTTACGTACATCGGTAAAGATTTCGGATTGAGTCAGTAGTTGATCTATATCATTGCTGCGAACTTCCAAGTTATTGATCTGATCTTCAGCTTTCGCTAAATCATTTAGACGTTTCCGCTCTTTTGCCTGTTGTTCTTTTTGTGTCTGCCAGTCTGATTTATGATTGGGGAATTCACAGTCAGAAGATACTGTTTCCATACCAATATCAGTGGTATATGCCTTAGTTAGTGTATCTTTTTTTTCTAAATAATAATCATAATTTCCAATATAGTTTACAAAAGAGTAATGAACTAAATCTAAAATTCTAGTAGCAGTCTGATTAATAAAATAACGGTCATGAGAGACATAAAGGATGGTTCCAGTATACTCATTTAAGGCTTTTTCTAATATTTCCTTTGAGGCAATATCCAAATGGTTGGTAGGTTCATCTAAAATCAGGAAATTAGCTTCAGACAACATTAGTTTTGCTAAAGATACACGCCCCCGTTCCCCACCACTTAAATCTTTAATTAGCTTAAATACTTCATCGCCGGTAAACAAAAAAGCCGCTAAAGTAGTTCGAATCTGTGTGATAGTTAAATCAGGATAATCATCAGAAATTTCATCGAAAATTCGTTTGTCAGCATGCAGTACATGATGTTCTTGATCATAATATCCAATCCGAACATTTGATCCAAGTACAAAGGTTCCATAGTCTGCTTTGTAAACTTGATTTAAGATTTTTAACAGGGTGGTTTTCCCAGTTCCATTATCACCGATAATCGCTACATGTTCCCCCCGTTTTATTTCAAAAGATATATGTTGAAATAGGGGAAATCCATCAAAGGACTTACTTAAATCTTCGACCTTTAGAACGTCATTTCCGCTGATTTCACGGGGTGCTAAAGCAAAGTGCAGTTCCGGTAAGTCTTCCATTGGTTTGTCTAAAGGAACTATTTTATCTAAGGCTTTTTCACGACTTTCTGCACGACGAATGGATTTTTCGCGATTAAAGGATTTTAATTTCTTAATGACTTCTTCTTGATGCTTAATTAATTGCTGTTGATTTAAAAATTCCTTGAGTTTCGCTTCCCGTAACATTTTCTTTTTATAAGCAAAATCTTTATAATTACCTAAATAAGTTGTAATAATTCCATTTTCAATTTCAATGATTTTTGTTACAACTCGGTTAATAAAATAACGATCATGGGATACAATTAAGACAGCGCCTTGATAATTTAAAAGATAAGTTTCTAACCAAGAAATAGAATTTAAATCCAAATGATTAGTAGGTTCATCCAACAGTAGTATATCGGGTTTTGTTAATAAAAGTTTTCCAAGAGAAACGCGTGTTTTTTGTCCCCCGGACAGGGTATCTACTTTTTTGTTGAATTCGGATTCTGCAAATCCCAATCCTTTTAATACTCCAGTTAATTCACTTTGATAGGCATATCCATTTTCACTTTCAAAACGATCATTTAAGTGGTGATAAATGGCTACTTGTTTTTCTAGTTCTTCTCCAGTAAGCTGCTCCATTGTTATTAATAATTCTTGAATCTGTGCTTCTAGGTTCACTAATTCTTCTTTTGCAGTTTGTAATTCTTCTAAAATGGTATTTCCAGTTTGCAATTTCTGATGTTGAGAAAGATAACCGATTGTCTTATTTTTGGCAATAATTACTTCACCATTATCCGATGGAATTTCTTTCATAATCATCTTTAACAGTGTTGATTTTCCGGCACCATTTAAACCAATAAGTGCCGTTTTTTCACGCTCTTCTATATGAAAAGATCCATTATTTACAATCTGTTGTTCACCAAAAGATTTGCTAATATTATGACATGCTAAAATCATGTTAACCTCCTTCGGTTGATGTATGGTGTCGTTACCATTATAACGAAAATTGCGAAAATTACAACTAAAAGTTTGACATTAAAGCTACAATTATATATAATTATACATAGAATAGGATTGGAAGGTGATATGAGTGGACGAAAGAGAGATTTCACAGGCTGTGATAAGAAGGTTACCAAGGTACTATCGATATCTTGGAGAGCTGATAGAAAATGGGGTAGAGAGAATTTCTTCCAATGACTTAAGCAAGAGAATGAAGGTAACAGCTTCTCAAATCAGGCAGGATTTGAATAATTTTGGTGGATTTGGGCAACAGGGATATGGATATAATGTTAAATTTTTGCGTGCTGAGATTGGGAAAATACTTGGGTTAGATGTGAATCATAATATTATAATTATAGGTGCGGGTAATTTAGGACAGGCACTTGCGAATTATGCAGCATTTGAAAGAAGTGGATTTGTGCTTAAGGGTATTTTTGACGTGAATCCAACATTAGCAGGTGTTACTATTCGTGGAATAGAAATAAGGATGATGGATGAACTGACTAGCTTTATAGGCAATAATAATATTGAAATTGCAGTGCTTACTATTCCAAAAGGAAGAGCGGTTGAAGTTGCGAGAATGATTGTAGACAGTGGAATACAAGCAATTTGGAATTTCGCTCATACAGATCTGAATATGCCAGAACGTATTATTGTTGAAAATGTACATTTATCAGAAAGTTTAATGAGACTGTCTTATAACATTAATCGATACAAGAGTGAACATAAGGAAGATTAAAATGATTATCGGTGTTGGTACGGATATGATAGAAATACAACGTGTAAAGAAAGCGTGTCAAAAACAGGCTTTTTTTGCGCGTTGTTTTACATTAAAGGAACAAGAAATTATAAAAGAAAGCAGTCAGAAGGCAGCAGGAAATTTCGCAGTGAAAGAGGCTGTTTCAAAGGTATTTGGGAGTGGAATATCAGGATTTGATCTCAAAGATATTGAAGTATTAAGAGATGAAAAAGGAAAACCCTATGTTCATTTATATGGAGAAGCTTTTCATATAGCAGAATCTTTGGGGATTCATCAAATGCATGTGTCTATTTCTAATACAAAAGAATATGCTATTGCATTTGCAGTAGGGGAAGGTGATACAGTGTGAGATATTTGCCTAATGGGGAAGCGATGAAATTGGCAGATACGAAAACCATCCAGGAAATTGGAATGTCTTCTATGGTGCTGATGGAGCGTGCAGCTTTAAAAAGCGTATCGATTATGGAAAGAAAGAAAGTAGATCTATCTAATGTATTAGTTGTGTGTGGATCTGGTAACAATGGTGGTGATGGGTTTGCAATTGCACGATTATTACAACTGAAAGGGAAAAAAGTAACGACTGTTTTTGTAGGGAATCAGACATCTTGTACGAAAGAAACAGCTCAACAAATGCAAATATTAAGGAATTATGGATTTATAATTGAACATACAATTCCGCAAGGAGAGTTTAGTGCTATTATAGATTGTATATTCGGTATTGGTTTATCTAGACCAATCAAAGATCAATATTATAGAATCATCGAGGAAATAAATCAAAAATGCAGTGAAAAAATTGCCATTGATATTCCATCCGGAATATCAGCTGCCACAGGAGAAGTGTTAGGAATTGCCTTTCAAGCCCATATGACTATTACCTTTGCTTTTGAGAAAATAGGTATGGTGATGTATCCGGGTGCTCAATATACAGGAACAGTTATGATTGCTGATATAGGGATACCGTTCCACATATTTGAAGAAAATCTGGATATCTTTTATACTTATGACAAAGAGGATATACCAAAGCGAATGCCACAAAGAACTCCCGATACCCATAAGGGATCTTATGGCAAGGTATTAATGGTCGTAGGGAGTAAAGGAATGGCAGGTGCCGCATATTTAAGTTCCAAAGCCGCATATACAGTTGGCGCCGGTCTGATTATAATTTATACCCATGAAGACAACCGTTTGATTCTGCAGCAACAGCTGCCGGAAGCCATTATACGTACTTATACGGTATATGATGAAGCAAAGCTAGAAGAATTACTGGAGTGGGCAGATGTTACGGTTATAGGACCTGGTATAGGAGAAAACAACCTTGCATTACAACTTTTGGAAGGAACCTTGCGCATGGGAACAACACCCTGTGTTTTAGATGCAGATGGATTGAATTTGTTATCAAAAAATAAACAATTGTGGGAATACATAAAATTTGGGAATTATGTGTTAACTCCACATATGAAGGAGATGTGTAGATTATTAAATTGTAGTATGAAAGAATTACAAAATCAACGCTTTGAATCGGTATTGGAATTGGCTGAGACCTATAATATTACATGTGTTTTAAAAGATGCCAGAACCTGTGTTGCATCAAAAAACCACCATTTATATGTCAATACGTCAGGAAACAATGCAATGGCAAAGGGAGGATCCGGCGATGTGCTTTCTGGAATAATTGCGGGACTTTTTGCGCAGAAGTTAAGTAGTCATTATGCAGCAACTGTTGGAGTTTATTTACATGGTTTATCCGGAGATTATGCAAGAACACAAAAAGGGAACTATGGTGTTTTAGCCAGTGACATTGTGGAGAGCATAAGCGGTGTGATAATCCAGTCAGGAGAGGTGGATCATTATGAAAAAGTATAATCGTGTATGTGCAACTATCGATATGGATGCAGTTGCATATAATGTAGAACAGATGTTAAAAAACATTAAATCAGGCACATCTATGCTAGTAGTTATTAAAGCAGATGGATATGGCCATGGAGCAGTGCCCATTGCAGCAATGCTTGAAAAAGAATCTTATATTTGGGGATTTGCTGTTGCTACTTTGGATGAAGGTGTTGTGCTTAGAAAACATGGAATAACAAAACCAATTCTAGTGTTGGGATGTATTTTCCCCGATCAATACCAAGAGATGTTAGAACATGATATTCGCATGACAGTATACACCAAGGAAATGGCAGAAACAGTTTCTCAATTAGCGGTTAAAGAAGGAAAAAAAGCTTATTTTCATATCAAATTGGATACAGGTATGGGACGTCTTGGATTTTCAATTAAAGAAGAAAGTGTGCAGACTATTAAGCAAATAAATGAAATGCCAAATATCTGCATGGAAGGAATTTTTACACATTTTGCTACTGCAGATGACGCTGATAAAAAGTTTACCATGGACCAATTAGAGGCTTATAGTTGGGTGGTAGATCGCTTACAGGAATTGGGCGTAACATTTTCTTATAGACACTGCTCTAATAGTGCAGGAATTATTGATATAAAAGAAGCTAACTTTGATATGGTTAGAGCAGGAATTTCAACTTACGGCATGTATCCTTCAGAAGAGGTCATAAAGAACAATGTAGCATTAAAGCCAGCGCTTACTTTGACGAGTCATATTGCATTTGTGAAAGCAGTTGAGGCAGGAACACCCATTAGTTATGGAAGTACATTTGTAGCATCAGAACATATGCTGGTAGCTACGATACCAGTAGGTTATGCAGATGGATATGCTAGAAGTCTTTCCGGCAAAGGGTATGTGTTAATCCGAGGACAACGTGCAAATATCATTGGACGTATATGTATGGATCAATTTATGGTAGATGTGACAGCTATTAAAGATGTTTCTTTTGGAGATGAAGTTACCCTGATAGGTAGAAATGGTGATGAAGTTCTGCCAGTAGAAGTATTAAGTGATATTTCAGGAAGATTTAATTATGAATTTGTATGCTGTCTGAGCAAGAGAATTCCACGGGAATATAGTTACCATGGAAAAATAGAGGAACAGATTGATTATTTTAAATAGTCTTATACTTCTTAGAATACATCCGAAGAATTTGGAAATACTACAAGTATCTAAAAAAATCGGAGTGTGAAGAAAGTGATAATCAAACGTGGTGATATTTTTTATGCAGATTTAAGCCCAGTAGTGGGTTCGGAACAAGGAGGAATCAGACCGGTTCTAATTATTCAAAATGATGTGGGTAACAAGCATAGTCCTACTGTAATTTGTGCGGCAATTACGTCGAAGATGAATAAAGCAAAATTACCCACTCATGTAGAGGTAGATGCGAAGCGATATCAGATTGTAAAGAATTCAGTCGTTTTGCTGGAACAGGTACGTACCATTGACAAGCAAAGACTGCGGGAATTAGTTTGTCATTTGGATACAGAACTTATGATGAAAGTAAATGAAGCACTTAGGATTAGTTTAGAGCTTCATACATAGTAAAGGAGTCAACGTATGGGGGATGATACCAAACTGTCGCAGAAGATAAGACGTTTATTTTCAAGCGAAGATACGGAAGAAAATGCAACAGAAATAATTCTTTCCATGATAAATGAAGGACAAAAATTAGGCATATTTGGTGGAAGTGAGGCGGAAATGATTCGTCATATTTTTGCATATGGAAAGAAAGATGCCAAGGATATCATGACACATCGAAAGAATATTGTAGCCTTAGATGGAGAAGAAACCCTAGAAAATGCTTTGACCTTTATATTAGAGCAGAATAATTCTAGACTTCCAGTTTATGAAAATGACATTGATACAATTATTGGAATCTTGCATTTGAGAGATGCAATGAAATGTTATTTTGATGAACGTTTGAGAAATGTACCAATTAAGAATTTGGTACAATTTATTCGCCCGGTGAAGTTTATTCCGGAAACAAGAAGTATAGACAGACTTTTCAAACAAATGCAGCGAGATCAAATCCATATGGTGATTGTAATAGATGAGTATGGACAGACCTCCGGGCTTGTAGCTATGGAAGATATTATTGAAGAAATTGTAGGAAATATTTTGGATGAATATGATGTAGAAGAAGAATTTATTATCAAACAAACGGATGGTACATATTTGATACAGGGAATGGCCTCTTTAACAGAACTAGAATCCTTATTACAGATTTCATTTGAAACGGAAGACTGCGAAACCCTAAATGGATTTTTAGTCATACGTTTAGATCACATACCATGTGAAGGAGAAGCATGTGAAATAAATTATAAAAACTATCGTTTTCAAGTGCAACATGTAGAAAACAACACGATTCAGTCAGTAAAAGTTGAAAAAATAGAGGAAGAATGTTAAAATAGAAAAATGTAGAAAAGATAGGATTACATAAGAAAGAAGAGGAGTACATACATGTCAGGTCATTCAAAATTTGCAAATATTAAACATAGAAAAGAGAAAAACGATTCTGTTAGAGGGAAAATCTTTACGAAACTGGGAAGAGAACTAGCGGTAGCAGTGAAAGAGGGCGGTGGAGCAGATCTGGCCAATAACAGTCGTTTGCGAGATGTGGTAGCTAAAGCAAAGTCTAATAATATGCCAAATGATACAATAGATCGAAGCATCAAGAAGGCAGCAGGGGATATCAATGGTGCCAATTATGAACATATTACTTATGAAGGCTATGGACCAAGTGGTTCTGCAATTATTGTTGCTACACTTACAGATAATAAAAATAGGACTGCTTCTAATGTACGCAATGCTTTTACAAAGGGCGGTGGCAATGTAGGTACACCTGGTTGTGTATCTTTTATGTTTGATCAAAAAGGCCAGATTATTATTGATAAAGAAGAATGTGAAATAGATGCAGATGCCTTAATGATGCTGGCATTGGATGCTGGCGCTGAAGATTTTATGGAAGAGGAAGATAGTTATGAAATCATTACAACACCTGAAGATTTCAGTGAAATACGTTTAAAACTTGAGGAAGCAGCAATTATAATGGCAAGCGCGGAAGTAACCATGATTCCTCAAACATGGGTAGAACTTACAGATGACAAAGATATCAAAAATATACAAAAAACACTGGATCTTTTGGAAGAGGATGATGATGTGCAAGAAGTATATCATAATTGGGAAGAATAAATATAACGTAAAGTGTTGCGGAAAGTAGAAGTGAAGAACATGGAAGAAGAGAAAAACATACAGATTAGAGAAGGCTTACAGGAGCTTTTTGATGAGATTATGATATCAATGAAGCATTTTAAAAAGAAAACATATGCGGGTTCTTTTGAGTTCTTGCGTAAGAAATATCATACGGTATTAGCGTCCATTCCAAGTGAGTATCATAAGGCAGATAATCAGGAAGAATTTGTGGAGGATATAGCAGAAATCATGCCACGAAGAGTGGCGGATCTTTTAGGGGCTATTCCCAAAAAGCGTACACGGGAATTAAGGATATTAGATTACAATTTGGCAATGGTTTCTTATATGATTCCATTATTAAATGGAGTCAGGGATGACTGTATGGATCAAATTATTGATACACTCATTGAAAAATGGAATCATGAATTTCCTGTTGGAAAGATTAGTAAGTCGACTTATGAAAGCATACAGGGTGGTTTTAGATCAGGGTTATGCTATATTACCACAGCAGTATGTGAGAGTATGGGAAAATCAGATGATTGTTATGAATTGAATACATTACGGACTTACAGAGATGAATATCTCTTAGAAGCCGGCAATGGTGATATGGTGAAAGAGTATTACAATATTGCACCAACTATTGTGAATCATATCAATAAAAAAGAAAATGCAAAAAATATTTACAAGGAAGTATGGGATAAGTACTTATCGCCTTGTATTCATTTAATTGAAATAGACAAAAAAGAAGAATGCAAAATAATTTATTCTGAGATGGTTCAGACATTGCATGACCGATATTTTTATTTACAGAACTAAGGAGGAAAAAAATGGACAATCAATACGCAATTGAAACAAAGTGTATCCAATCAGGATGGCAACCGAAGAAAGGTGAAGCCAGAGTCCTTCCAATATACCAAAGTACAACCTTTAAATACGATACCAGTGAACAGATGGGACGTTTATTTGACTTGGAAGATTCTGGATATTTTTACACTAGATTACAAAATCCAACAAATGATGCAGTAGCTTCCAAAATCTGTGATTTGGAAGGAGGAGTAGCTGCAATGCTTACTTCATCTGGTCAGGCAGCTAATTTTTATGCTATTTTAAATATTGCCAGTGCCGGCGACCACATGATATGTACAACTGCTGTATATGGCGGAACATTTAATTTGTATGCTCATACTCTGAAGAAGATGGGTATCGAAACCACTTTTATAGATGCAGATGCTTCTGAGGAAGAAATCCATGCTGCTTTTAAAGATAATACAAAGGCTGTTTTTGGGGAAACCATTGCAAATCCTGCTTTGGTCATTTTAGATATTGAAAAATTCGCAAAAATTGCACATGAGCATGGAGTACCTCTCATTGTAGATAATACATTTCCAACCCCAATTAATTGTAGACCATTTGAATGGGGAGCAGATATTGTTACTCATTCTACAACGAAATATATGGATGGACATGCTATGTGTGTTGGAGGGTGTATTGTAGATAGTGGTAATTTTGACTGGGAAAAAGAATCAGATAAATACCCAGGACTTACCACCCCAGATGAAACATATCATGGTGTTATTTATACCAGGAAATTTGGAAAAGGTGCTTATATTACAAAAGCAACTGTTCAGTTAATGAGGGACTTGGGTTCCATTCAATCGCCGCAAAATGCATTTCTATTAAATGTTGGTTTAGAAACTTTACATATACGTATGCAAAGACATTGTGAAAATGCACAGAAGGTGGCTGAATATCTGGCTCAACATGACAAAGTTTCCTGGGTAAATTATGCGGGACTTCCGGGAAATAAATATTATAATTTGGCGAAAAAATACTTACCAAAAGGAACTTGTGGTGTAGTTGCCTTTGGACTCAAGGGAGGCAGGGATGCGTCGGTATCAATGATGGACAGCTTGAAGCTGGCAGCTATTGTTACTCATGTTGCGGATGTAAGAACTTCTGTACTGCATCCAGCTAGTCACACGCATAGACAAATGTCAGAAGAAGAATTACTTGAGGCAGGAGTGCAGCCGGACTTAATTCGACTAAGTGTGGGTATTGAGCAGGTGGAGGATATCATTGCAGATTTAGAACAGGCTTTACAATAAGTTTTTAAAATGAGAGTGTAGTATGCACTCTCATTTTTGGTGTGAAGGGGATTTCCTATAAGTAGTATAAAAAGTGAGGACTTTCAAATACTATGAAAAAAGAAGGAAGTGGCGATATGGAGACAGCGCATAAAAATGAAGCAGTAAAGAATGAAGAAATAAAGGAAATGGGAAGTCTTACCTTGGATCAAAACGCAAAGAAACATCAGATACAATTATTAACTATTATTGGTGAAATTGAAGGACATGAAGCGGTATCCGGAAATTCCAAATCTACAAAATATGAACATGTACTTCCGAAATTAGCAGAAATAGAGGATAATGAGGAGATTGAAGGGATGCTGGTGTTGTTAAATACTTTAGGTGGGGATGTGGAAGCGGGTCTTGCCATTGCAGAAATGATTGCATCATTGAGTAAACCTACGGTTTCTTTAGTTCTTGGAGGAAGTCATTCCATTGGTGGTCCTCTGGCTGTTGCTACCAATTATTCTTTTATTGTTCCAAGTGGTACCATGATTGTTCATCCGGTTCGTAGCGGTGGAACTTTTATTGGTGTAAAACAAAGTTATCGTAACATTTTGAAAACTCAGGATCGGATTACTACATTTATATCCAAGCATTCTCATATTTCAAAGGAAAGACTAGAGACTTTAATGTTAGACTCTTCCCAGCTTGTTAAGGATGTAGGAACTATGTTAGAAGGAGAAGAGGCTGTAAAGGAAGGATTAATAGATGCAGTGGGCGGAATGAGTGACGCAATGCATAAGTTATATGAATTGATTGAAAATAGGTAATGACATGAGTTTTTATAGATGATATAATATATGAAGTATGTGTAATACGGGAAGGAGGATTATATGGCTACAAAGTCAACAAAAAAGAAGAAAAATTCAAAACAACAAAATAAGCAGACCTCTTCTCAAAACTTTTTAAAGGATGAGGTTGTCATCCTTATAACATTAGCTTTTTGTATCATCTTGTTAATCAGTAATTTTGGAATAGGAGGTACCGTAGGAGGAGCAATCTCATCTTTTGTCTTTGGTGTTTTTGGACTTTTAGCATATCTAGTTCCCATCTTCTTATTTTTGGGAGTCGCTTTTGTTTTTTCAAATAAAGGAAATATCCATGCATACATTAAGGTTCTAATAGGTTTCCTTGGTACAGTTATGATATGCGCTTTACTACAACTAATTACTGTATCTTTTAAAGAACAGGCCAGTTTGTATTCATATTTTCAGTATTCCAGTACACAAAAGCAAGGTGGAGGAATAGTGGGTGGCTTTTTGGTACGGTTATTATGTCCTTCTTTTGGATTAGTGGGAAGTTATGCCATTATTGTAGTGGTTATTATTATTTGTTTGGTGCTCATTACGGAAAAATCATTTTTACATGGAGTGAAAAGAAGTGGAACAAAAGCCTATTCCTCTGTTCGTGAAGATGCAAAAAAAATAAAAGAACAAGCAGATTCAAAACGAGAAAATAAACGACAACAAAAGCAGATGTTAGCAGAGGAACAACGAAAAGACAGGCAAATAACAGGGGTGTCTTTTAATACCACGCTGACAAAAAAATCACCCAATGTGAAAGAACTGCAATTGGAAGAACAAAGCTTGAATATGGGGACGCCACCACCATTGGATATCCCTGAGCCAGTACCTGAATTTGCGGAAGCGACTATACAAGAAGACAGAAGTAAAACAGAGCGAAAAAGAAAGAAAAAGGATTCTGTTGAGGATGCTGAAAAAGAAGTTGCATTAGTAGAAGAGGTTATTTCAGAACAGGAGCAGAATGGAACATACCACTTTCCACCTCTCTCCTTATTGACAAAGGGGAAGAAAGCTTCTAGTGCTTCGGATGCGTCACTTCGGGAAACCGCAATAAAATTACAGCAGACTTTAAAAAATTTCGGAGTAAATGTTACTGTTTCAAATTACAGTAAAGGACCTTCAGTTACCAGATATGAATTACAGCCGGAGCAAGGGGTAAAAGTTAGTAAAATAGTGGGACTTTCTGATGATATTAAGTTAAATTTAGCTGCAGCAGATATACGTATTGAAGCACCAATTCCTGGTAAAGCAGCAGTTGGAATTGAAGTGCCAAATAAAGAAAATACTACAGTAATGCTTCGGGATTTGTTAGAAACTGAAGAATTCAAAACACATTCTTCTAATATTGCATTTGCAGCCGGACGTGATATTGCTGGTAAAGTAGTTGTGGCAGATATTAAGAAGATGCCTCATTTGCTTATTGCAGGAGCAACAGGGTCGGGAAAATCAGTTTGTATTAATACTTTAATTATGAGTATTTTGTATAAAGCAAGTCCGGAAGATGTGAAATTGATTATGATTGATCCTAAAGTAGTAGAGTTAAGTGTATACAATGGAATCCCCCATCTCTTAATTCCTGTTGTAACAGATCCAAAGAAGGCGGCAGGTGCTTTAAACTGGGGTGTTGCAGAAATGACGAAACGGTATCAATTATTTGCAGAACATAACGTAAGAGATTTGGTTGGTTATAATGAAAAAATTAAGACGATTGAACAGATAGAAGAAGAAGGAAAACCAGAAAAAATGCCTCAGATTATTATTATTGTTGATGAACTGGCAGATTTGATGATGGTTGCTCCAGGTGATGTAGAGGAAGCTATTTGCAGACTTGCACAGCTTGCTAGAGCAGCAGGTATTCATTTAATACTGGCAACACAAAGACCATCTGTAAATGTTATTACTGGATTGATTAAGGCAAACATGCCTTCTCGTATTGCATTTTCTGTATCTTCAGGAGTGGATTCCAGAACAATTATAGATATGAATGGTGCAGAAAAACTACTGGGAAAAGGTGATATGCTGTTCTACCCATCGGGTTATCAAAAGCCGGCACGTGTTCAGGGTGCTTTTGTTTCTGATGGTGATGTACAAAAGGTAGTAGCATACCTAACGGCACATGGAGAAACCGCACATTATAGTACGGATATTGAAACGCATGTAAATAATGCTGCTTTAGGGTCACTTACCTCAACGGGAGACGGAGAGCGCCAAAATGATCGAGATGTTTACTTTGTGGAAGCTGGTAAATTTATGATAGAAAAGGATAAAGCATCTATTGGAATGCTACAGCGTGTATTTAAAATTGGTTTTAATCGCGCAGCTAGAATTATGGACCAACTAGCTGAAGCAGGGGTGGTAGGAGAGGAAGATGGAACAAAGCCACGAAAAATCTTAATGTCAATGCAAGAATTTGAACAATACATAGAGGAGTATATATAAACCATTATTCAAACAAAGGAAAGGAAGAAGACTAAAATGAAAACAGATATTCAAATTGCACAAGAAGCAACCATGCTTCCCATCAAAGAGGTAGCAGAAAAGATTGGAATTATAGAAGAGGATTTAGAACTTTATGGAAAATATAAAGCAAAGATTTCAGATGAGTTATGGAATAAGGTGAAAGATCGCCCAGATGGAAAACTTGTGCTGGTAACGGCAATTAACCCGACACCTGCAGGAGAGGGGAAGACAACTACAACAGTGGGACTGGGTCAGGCAATGGAAATACTTGGCAAAAAAGCAATGATTGCTTTAAGAGAGCCTTCGTTAGGTCCTTGCTTTGGAATCAAAGGTGGAGCAGCCGGTGGAGGATATAGTCAGGTTGTACCAATGGAAGATTTGAATTTACATTTTACTGGAGACTTTCATGCTATTACCTCTGCAAATAATTTATTGGCAGCTATGCTGGATAATCATATACAGCAGGGGAATGAATTACAAATTGATCCACGGCAGGTAGTATGGAAACGTTGTCTGGATATGAATGACAGAGTACTTCGTAATGTAGTGGTTGGGCTTGGTAATAAAATGGATGGTATGGTAAGAGAAGATCATTTTGTCATTACGGTAGCATCTGAAATTATGGCGATATTATGTTTAGCAGAAGATATTAAGGATTTAAGGGAACGATTGGGACATATAATTGTGGCTTATAATTTTGCAGGAGAACCAGTAACAGCAGAGCAACTTCATGCTACAGGTGCTATGTCGGCACTCTTAAAGGATGCAATTAAACCCAATATTATTCAAACCCTGGAACATACACCTGCACTCGTACATGGTGGACCTTTTGCTAATATTGCCCATGGCTGTAATAGCGTAAGAGCTACCAAAACCGCATTGAAACTAAGTGATATTACAATTACTGAGGCTGGATTTGGTGCAGACCTTGGTGCTGAGAAATTCTTTGATATTAAGTGTAAAAAGGTAGGATTACACCCTGATATGGTAGTTTTAGTTGCAAC
The DNA here is from genome assembly GCA_036656615.1 of Lachnospiraceae bacterium. Taxonomy (GTDB): domain Bacteria; phylum Bacillota; class Clostridia; order Lachnospirales; family Lachnospiraceae; genus CAUPWF01. Next base: position 46,754 of record JAVXHY010000003.1, read on the forward strand.
TGTACGCGCATTAAAGTATAATGGTGGAATTGCAAAAAAAGATTTAGGGCAAGAAAATTTAGATGCTTTATCCAAGGGCATAGTAAACTTGGAAAAACACATTGAGAATTTACAAAAGTTTGGAGTACCAATTGTGGTCACTTTGAATTCCTTTGTTACAGATACGGATGCTGAAAATGACTTTATCCGTAAATTCTGTATAGAAAAGGGTTGTGAATTTGCATGCTCACAAGTATGGGAAAAGGGTGGAGAAGGTGGTATTGAGCTTGCAAATAAAGTGCTGTACACTTTAGAACATCAGACAAGTAATTTCAAACCACTTTATGAAGATGACTTAGATTTAAAATCAAAAATAGAGAAAATCGCAAAAGAAATATATGGTGCAGATGGTGTGGAATTTGTTTCAACAGCTCAAAAGCAATTAGATAAAATTGAAAAAATGGGATTTGGTTCTCTGCCTGTTTGTATGGCTAAAAATCAATATTCTTTGTCAGATGATGCCACTTTACTGGGAAGGCCTTCCAATTTCACCATTCATATTCGTGAAGTATATGTGAATGCTGGAGCAGGTTTTGTAGTTGCATTGACTGGAGCGGTAATGACTATGCCGGGACTTCCAAAGGTTCCTGCTGCAAATGAAATTGATGTTACAAAAGATGGCAATATTATTGGATTATTTTAAGGAGATTATATGGTACGGATTATTGACGGCAAACGTATTGCCGGTATGATTAAAGATGAATTAAAAACAGAAGTACAAGAACTAAAAAAACAAGGAAAAGAAGTATGTCTGGCTGTAATTCAAGTCGGTAAAGATCCTGCATCCACAGTTTATGTTAATAATAAGAAAAAAGCGTGTGCTTACATAGGAATAGAATCCTTAGCATATGAATTAGAGGAAGATATAAGCCAGGCAGAACTTTTGAAATTGATTCAAGAATTAAATAGTAAGGAAACAGTACATGGTATTTTAGTGCAGTTACCTCTTCCAAAGCATATTGATGAGCAAGCAGTCATTCAAGAAATAAGTCCCGAAAAGGATGTGGATGGTTTTCATCCAATAAATGTAGGTAATCTTTGTTTGGGAACAAAAGGATTCGTTTCTTGTACACCGGCTGGGATTATTCAATTATTGAAACGTTCCAATATTGCAATAGAAGGAAAAGAATGTGTTATCGTAGGCCGCAGTAATATTGTAGGGAAGCCGATGGCATTATTAATGCTACGGGAAAATGCAACGGTAACTGTTGCACATTCTAGAACCAAAAACTTATCAGAAATTACCAAAAAAGCGGATATTCTCATTGTTGCAATTGGACAGAAGAAATTCATTACTTCAGAATATGTAAAGGCTGGAGCAGTGGTTATTGATGTAGGAATGCATCGTAATGAAAACAAGAAACTATGTGGTGATGTTGATTTTGATAGTGTGATTGAGAAAGCAGAAGCAATTACCCCTGTTCCAGGCGGAGTTGGTCCAATGACAATTGCGATGTTAATGAACAACTGCGTAGAAGCAGTAAAAGGGTAGGAGGTGAAATTATGAATTGTAAAAGTTGTGGTGCCACAATAGAAGATGGAATGCTATATTGTGAAAGTTGTGGAGAAGAGGTGCAGATTGTGCCTGATTATAATCCGCTGGATGAAGTGATTGCAGCTCAAGTAAAGGGTGCCATTAATGGAGGAACTTTTACAATCCCAGAAACAATGCTGGATCGGACAGAGCGACAAGAGACTTACCAGCAGACCGATCCAAGAAGAAAGATAAAGTCAGCTGAGAATCGCTCAAAAGGAAAACATGTATCCAAGTCACCCATGGAAATGGGACGTGAAGAAGAACGCAGAAAAAAACAAAATGTACGTAAGAAACAGTTAAGACTGCGAAAACGAAAAATTCGATTACTAACTATTTCAGCAGCAATTTTGATGTTTGGAATTATTTGTGTATTTTTATATTCGACTTCTTTTGGTGGTCAGCTCAAAAAAGGATATAAGAAATTAGATCAAAAACAATATGAAGCTTCCGAACAATATTTTAAAAAAGCAATTTCTAAGAAAAAAGAAAGACCAGAAGGTTATACTGGATTAGCTAAAGTATATGTGGCTATGGATGAATTTGAAAAAGCAGAATCATTATTCTTAGATACAATTGAAAAGGATCCTTCCAATTCAGAAATATATAAGGCGGCTATTAATTTTTATATGGATACAAAGCAACCAGAAAAAATTTCTGTATTATTAAGTGATTGTGAAGATAGTTCAGTCATAAAAAATTTAAAAGATTACAAATCTAATCCACCTGGATTTAGTTTGAAAGAGGATGTCTATGATGATGTCCAGCAGTTATCTTTGACCACAAAGGGGAAAGCAGTATATTACACGATAGATGACAGTGAACCAACTACGTTGTCTACGAAGTATAGTGAACCCATACAGTTAGGGGAAGGAACTACAATTATTCGTGCTATTTCTGTAAGCAAAAGGGGAATTCCAAGTTTGGAAACAAAAAAGGAATATACAGTGGAACTTCCAAGTGAAGATCCACCGGCTGTAGCACCATCCACAGGACAGTATGAACAAAATATGAAAATAGAAGTTCAAGTTCCAGCAGGCTGTGAGGCATACTATACAACCGACGGAAGCGTACCAACAGCAGCTTCAAAAAAATATATCGGACCCATTGATATGCCAACCGGAAATACCTTGTTTAGTGCCATACTTATAAATGGTAAAGGCAAGACCAGTGAAGTTACAAAACGAAATTATGATTTAACAATGAATGAGTAGTTGCTTTTTTTGTTATATTGTTTTATTATTAACAATATAACTATTATAAGGAGGCAAATCATGTATAAGATTGTGAAGTCAGAAGTATTAGCAGATAAGATTTATTTGCTCGATGTTGTCGCACCAAGGATTGCAAAACATTGTGAGCCAGGGCAGTTTGTAATTGTAAAGATAGATGAAAAGGGGGAAAGAATCCCATTGACTATTTGTGATTACAACCGAGATGCAGGAACAGTTACAATTGTATTTCAAATTGTAGGTGCATCAACAGAGAAGATGTCTCAATTAAAAATTGGAGATAGTTTTCGTGATTTTACAGGACCACTTGGACGGGCATCGGAATTTGTTGGAGAAGATATCAATAGTTTGAGAAATAAAAAGATATTATTCGTAGCTGGTGGCGTTGGTGCAGCACCTGTTTATCCACAGGTGAAGTGGTTAAAAGAGCATGGGATACATGCAGATGTTATCGTTGGATCAAAGACACAAAACATGTTGATTTTAGAAAAAGAAATGAGGTCCGTGGCAGGAAATTTATATGTTACAACCGATGATGGTTCTTATGGACGTTCCGGAATGGTTACAGAAGTAATTAAGGAATTAGTGTTGGAAAAAGGCAATCAATATGATGTTTGTGTTGCAATTGGGCCAATGATTATGATGAAATTCGTTAGTTTATTAACAAAAGAATTACAGATTCCTACAATTGTAAGTATGAATCCAATTATGGTAGATGGAACAGGAATGTGCGGAGCATGTCGTTTACAAGTAGGCGAAGAAATTAAATTTGCATGTGTAGATGGTCCTGAATTTGATGGACATTTAGTTGATTTTGACCAGGCAATGAATCGTTCCAACATGTACAAGACATTAGAAGGTCGTGCAATGTTGAAATTACAAGAAGGAGACACCCATCACGGTGGCTGTGGAAATTGCGGAGGTGAAGAATAAATGGATATCTTAAAGAAAATACCTGTAAGAGAACAAGATGCTAAGATACGTGCAACGAATTTTGAAGAAGTATGCCTAGGTTATAATCAAGAAGAAGCAATGGAAGAAGCCAGCAGATGTATCAATTGTAAAAATGCAAAATGTATTTCCGGTTGTCCGGTAGCAATTGATATTCCTGCTTTTATAAATGAAGTCAAAGAAGGTCATATAGAAGAAGCTTATCAGGTGATTGGACAATCCTCTGCATTACCTGCAGTATGTGGACGTGTGTGCCCACAGGAATCACAATGTGAAGGAAAATGCATTCGAGGAATCAAAGGCGAACCGGTTTCTATTGGTAAGTTAGAACGTTTTGTAGCGGATTACGCTTTGACACATGATATAGCACCTATAAAGACAAAAGCTTCCAATGGTCATAAAGTGGCAGTGATTGGTTCTGGTCCAGCAGGATTAACTTGTGCTGGGGATTTGGCAAAGCTTGGTTATGAAGTTACAGTGTTCGAAGCACTTCATGAGCTAGGTGGTGTATTGGTTTATGGTATCCCGGAATTCCGTCTTCCAAAGTCAAAAGTAGTAGCTAAAGAAATTGAAAAAGTTAAAGAATTGGGTGTAGCTTTTGAAACAAATGTTGTAATAGGAAAATCTACAACCATTGACTTATTGTTTGAAGAAGAAGGATTTGAAGCTGTATTTATTGGCTCAGGAGCGGGTCTTCCCAAATTCATGGGTATTCCTGGTGAAAATGCAAATGGTGTATTTTCGGCAAATGAATATTTAACGAGAAGTAATCTTATGAAGGCTTTTGATGAGTCGTATGATACTCCAATTGTTGCAGGAACTAAGGTTGCTGTAGTTGGTGGGGGAAATGTTGCAATGGATGCAGCTAGAACAGCACTTCGACTTGGTGCAGAGGTTCATATTGTATATCGAAGAAGTGAGGAAGAGCTGCCAGCTAGAGTAGAGGAAGTTCACCATGCGAAACAAGAAGGAGTTATTTTTGATTTATTAACAAATCCAACAAAGATTCTTGTGAATGATAACGGATATGTATCTGGAATGAGTTGTGTGAAAATGGAATTGGGAGAAGCTGATGCTTCTGGCAGAAGACGACCAGTAGAGATTCCAAATTCTGAATTTGAGATGGAATTGGATACGGTTATCATGTCTCTTGGAACTTCACCAAATCCACTAATATCTTCTACTACAGAAGGATTGGAAACCAACAAATGGAAATGTATAGTTGCAGATGAAGTACTGGGAGAGACTACAAAAGAAGGCGTTTATGCCGGTGGAGATGCTGTAACAGGCGCTGCAACAGTCATCCTTGCTATGGGTGCTGGAAAAGCAGGAGCATTGGGCATTCATCAGTATTTAAGTAAAAAATAAAATCGAAAGATAAAACAAGTAACGGTGCATAACTTAAAATGTCACACATATACTAATTATAAAAAGTGTATGTGTGGCATTTATTATGGATCGAGAAGAAAATTACAGCAGCTTTAAGGAAAAAGTTGTTCAAATGTCGAGTATGCCACGGGATGTGGTACTTGGGGCGCCTATTGTTACGATAGTAGGGCAGGAAGAGATTCGTATCGAAAATTATCGGGGTATTATTGAATACACCAACACGTTCATTCGTATACAAACTAAGGTGGGTCAAATAAAGATCTTGGGAAGCAGTCTGCAAATTCAATACTATACCAATGATGAAATGAAAATCATTGGACATTTTAGCACTTTGGAATATAGTTAGGAGGCTGTAGTATGCTGGTTGTAATATTACGGTACTTAAGAGGATATCTTCATATAAAAATCACTGGATATTCCTTGGAACGATTCCTTAACTTATGTAGTCATCGTCAGATTCTGCTGTGGAATCTTGTTCCAATGGCCCATTCATATGAAATGAATATCAGTGTGTCAGGGTTCCGAAAATTAAAACCACTTTTAAAAAAAACTAATACAAAAGTTATGATATTAAATCGACATGGTTGTGGTTTCTTTTTACATAAATATAGGAAGAGAAAAATGTTTTTTGCAGGAATTTTGCTTTGTCTGGCTATTATTTATACATTAACTAAGTTCGTTTGGAGTATTGAAATAAGTGGAAACAATAGACGGACAGATGAGGCAGTAATACAATATTTAAAAACGGTAGATATATATTATGGTATAAGAAAATCTGAAATTGAATGTGAGAAAATTGTAAAATATATACGAAAAGAGTATAATGACGTTATCTGGGTTTCAGCATATGTATCTGGAACGCGTTTAATTATAGATATGAAAGAAAATACAGATTCCTATCTTGCTTTTGAAACAAAAGATTGTGCACCAACGAACATTATCTCACAGTCCGATGGAGTTATTACAAAAATCGTTACTAGAAAAGGCATTCCACAGGTACATGTAGGAGATCGAATTCAATTAGAACAGATGTTGATTAGTGGACAGATTCCGGTAATAAATGACAGCAATGAAGTTGTAGGATATCAGTATGTAAAGGCAGATGCAGATATTTATGCTAAAACAATGGTTGATTATAATTATAGAATTGATGCCGATTATCCAATGAAAGAGTATTCAGGTGTAGAAAAAAATCTATATTTTTTGAAAATTGGAAATTTTATTTTTACTCTTGGAGATGAAAAGCACGATTATAAGGAGTATACTCAAGTTATGGAGCAAATACCTCTTTGTCTGGCAGGAAAATATGAATTACCAATATCTGTTGGCTATTCAACCATTCAACACTACCATTTAACGAATAAAAAATATACAGAAGATGAAATTATAAAAAAATTAAATATACAATTTCAGAATTACTGTAAAGATTTAAAGAAAAAAAAGGTAGAAATTATTCAAAATAATGTTAAAATACACATAGATGAACAGGCATCAACAGCAACAGGTACATTGGAGCTACTAGAGCCAGTAGGAGAAGAGTCACCATTGAGTATGATACCACTGGAACAGCCAGCAAATGTAGGAGAGGAAAGATTTATGAGTTGGAAAGGGGAAATAAAATGAGTATTGTTGAATTGAGTATAGAAATTCCGGCAGAACATGAATCTAATATTTTTGGACAATTTGATGTCTTTGCAAAGAAAATAGAACGTACCTTACATGTTACTTTGATTTCAAGAGAAGGTGAAACGAAAATATTAGGAGATCCAATTTATGCAGATATGGCCAAAAGAGTCTTAGAGCAGCTGACAGAATTGTCCAAACGTGGAAATATTATTCAGGAACAAAACATCAATTATGTTATTTCTCTTGTATTGGAAGATAAAGAAAGTGGTTTATTAGAGATTGACAAAGAAATTATTTGTCATACCCTGCAGGGAAAACCAATTAAGCCGAAAACCTTGGGACAGAAGAAATATGTGGAGGCCATCCAAAAACATATGGTTGTCTTTGGACTTGGACCCGCAGGTACAGGCAAAACATATCTAGCAATGGCAATGGCAATTATGGCCTTTAAAAATAATGAGGTTTCCAGAATTATTCTAACCAGGCCGGCCATGGAGGCAGGTGAGAAATTGGGATTTTTGCCTGGAGACCTGCAAAGTAAAATTGATCCATACTTACGCCCGCTTTATGACGCTCTATACCAGATTATGGGTGCAGAAAGCTTTCAAAAAAACACGGAAAAAGGACTGATAGAAGTAGCTCCTTTAGCTTATATGCGTGGACGTACCTTAGATAATGCGTTTATTATTTTAGATGAGGCACAAAATACTACAGCAGCACAAATGAAAATGTTCTTGACTAGAATCGGATTCGGATCAAAGGCAGTTATTACAGGTGATTTAACCCAAAAGGATTTACCTTCAGGAACGGTATCCGGTTTGGATATTGCAGTAAAGGTTGTGAAAAATATTGAGGATATCAGTATCTGCCAGTTGACTGCCAAGGATGTTGTACGTCATCCACTGGTGCAAAAGATTGTAAAAGCTTATGAGGAATATGAAAAGAAACCGCCTCATCGAATGGATAAAAGGAGAATGTAATGACGGTATATATGGAAGAAGAAGGAAGTCTTGTATTAGAACTTCCCTGTAAGGAACTTGCAGAAAAAACAATCAACGAAGCACTGATCTATGAGGAATGTCCTTATGAATGTGAGGTCAATCTATTACTCACTATGAATGAGGAAATCAAAGAATTAAACCGGGATTTTCGTGGACAAGATCAACCGACGGATGTATTATCTTTTCCTATGATTGCATATGACAGGCCAGGTGATTTTTGCGGATTAGAGGACCAGGAAAGTTGTTTTCATCCGGAAACAGGGGAATTGATTTTAGGTGATATTGTCATATCAAAAGAGAAGGTTATAGAGCAAGCCAATGAATATGGTCATACAATAGAAAGAGAATTTGCTTTTTTAATTGCTCATAGTATGTTACACTTGTTTGGATATGATCATATAGAGGAAATACAACGCCAGGAGATGGAGAGCAAACAAAGAGATATATTAGAGAGATTGCTTATTTTACGTTAAAAAATTGATTGGAGTATTTTATGGGTGCCAGACAAAAGAAAAATAACAATAGCTTTTTAATACAAGGTGCAATACTTGCCACAGCGTCTATTGTTGTAAGACTTATAGGATTAGTTTATAGAATCCCATTGACCAATATTATTGGAGATGAGGGAATTGGTTTTTATTCCTGCGCATTTGAGGTATATGGAACGGCACTTTTGTTATCATCATTCAGCTTGCCACTTGCGGTATCTAAACTAGTATCAGCTCGAGTGATAAAAGGTGAATTTAAAAATGCATTTCGCGTATTTAAAGGTGCTTTATATTTTGCCCTTGTAGTGGGAGCAATTATAAGCGTGATTATATTTTTTGGAGCAGGATTTATAGCAAAACATATTATGACCTTAGAATTAAGTTCTTATGCATTGCGTGTTTTGGCGCCTGGGCTTTTAATTGTAGCAATTATGGGTGTAATACGAGGATATTTTCAAGGATTGGGTACGATGATTCCCACGGCAGCTTCACAGATTATTGAGCAGATTATCAATGCAATAGTCAGTATTATTGGAGCCAGCTATTTATTTCATGTTGGTAAAAAGATTGGAGAAGCAAAAGGAAATGAACTGATGGGTCCTGCAATGGGAGCAGCGGGAGGAACACTTGGAACGGTCATGGGGGCTTTGGCAGCCTGTATATTTTTGGCATTTATTGTGTATGCATATAGTGGTATTATAAAGAGAAAATTAAAATCTGACCAAGGCAAAGATATGGAAAGTTATCATCAGATTGTTGTAATTTTATTTATGACCATTGCTCCTGTTATATTAAGTTCGGCTGTTTATAATATTGCACAGGTATTGGATCAGGGCGTATTTAATAAAGTCATGTTTGCACAAGGCTATGCAGTAAAAGAATACGTTGCAATATGGGGCGTTTATAGCGGCAAATCCAGTCTTTTGATTAATGTACCCATGTCCATTGCAAATGCAATCGGAACTTCTGTCATACCAAGTTTGGTGGCAGTGATGGCTATGAAAAATAAAAAGCATATACATCAGAAGATTCATTTAGCCATTCGTTTTACTATGGTGATTGCAATACCAAGCTTTGTTGGGTATGTAGTATTGGCATCACCTTTAATGCAGCTGCTCTTTGGTGACGCAAGAAAGCAGCCTGCTTATATGTTAATGTTAGGTGCAATTACAGTTGTTTTTTACTGTTTGGCGACTGTAATGAATGCTATTTTACAAGGGTTAAATAAGTTGGCTGTACCAGTAATAAATGCGGCTATTTCATTAGTGATACATTTAATTGCATTATTTATTATGCTAGTAATGTTTAAATGGGGAATTTATGCGGTTATTGTTAGTAATATTATTTTTGCACTTATTATGTGGACTCTTAATAGCCGAGCGATAACTAAAACAATTGGCTATCACCAAGAAAAAGCCAAAACTTTTATTATACCGGGAATTGCCTCAATAATTATGGGGGTTATTACATGGATGGTACATCGCATTTTAGATGCATGGATCGGAGGACGTATTGCAACGATTATTGCATTGATCATTGCAGTCATTACATATGGAGTCAGCCTTCTGATGTTGGGTGGACTAACGGAGTCGGAAATTATTAGTTTGCCAGGTGGATCGGCACTTACAACAGTATTAAAAAAAGTACATTTATTGAAATAGGAGTGAGAAAATGAAACCAACGAAAAAAATAGCTTTATTACATGATTTATGTGGAGTGGGGAAAGCATCATTTACGAATATGATGCCAATTCTTAGTGTTATGGGGGCGGAAGTCTGTCCAATACCAACGGTGCTTTTATCTACCCATACAGGTGGTTATGGTATCCCGGCAATGTTCAAAGTAGATCCGGACTATATTACTCAATGTGCAAATCATTATGTAGAAAACAGGGTGTTCTTTGATGTCGTTTTTATAGGTTATTTAGGAAGTATTGAAATGGTAGAAGCTGTAAAATATTTTATTTCCTGTTTTCCAGATGCTAAAGTGATTATGGATCCAATTATGGGCGATAAAGGGGTTTTCTATGAGAATTTCAATCAATCTTATTGCAGTGCAATTAAATCGTTACTTCCTTATACGGATATCTTATTGCCAAACTTAACAGAGTGTTGTTTGATGACGGGTATTGAAATCCAAGGAAATTGGAGTCCTCAAAAGGCAAAAACATTTTGTGAAAGACTGGATTTATTTCATGTAGAAGATATGGTTATTACCAGTGTCCCTGTTGGAAAAAATAATAAAGGAATTGCAATTTATCATGATCAAAAGTTTATGTTCCTTGAAAATGAACGTGCTTTATCGGATTATCATGGTACTGGGGATGCATTTGATGGTGTTTTTATTGGAAGTATTTTAAAGGACAGGGATATCTTGGAAAGTGTAAAATTATCTCATGATTTTGTATTAGCATGTATTAAGGAAAGCAACAAATACGATTATGATGAAAGAGAAGGTCTTATCATAGAGAATAATCTTTCTATGCTTGTATAAATCTTAGAAAAGAAGCTGATACTATATAAAAAAGGAGTTGTCTTTATGAAACGAAAATATAGTATTGGTTTTTTTTGCGGAATGATAAGTATTATTCTTCTGTTAACTGGAGCTTATTATCTTAGTTATCAAAAAGCAGTGAAAAAATATGAAATACAATTAGAGCAGGCTGTTAAACAAGAAGCAACGGTTACAACGGATGGACTTGCAAGAAAAGAAACTGGTTATTATTTAAAAGAACGCAATGGTTTTATTCTTGTATATTTATCAGATGGCGTAACGATATATGAAGATACTAATATCAAGGTGGATATTCTTCCGAAAGAATTACAAGATGAAATAAAAAAAGGGAAATATTTGGAAACCACAGAAATATTATACGGATTTTTGGAAAATTACTCTAGTTGACTTTGAGGATAATCCATTAAAATAGTAGACTTCATGAATGTGATAGTGTAAGATGAGAAAAGAATTAATATAGCAGGAAGGAACCAAAGAGATGGATGCAAATAAAATACAAAGAATCAATGTATTATATAAAAAATCAAAAGCAGAGGGACTAACCACCAAAGAACAGGAAGAGCAGAAATTGTTAAGACAAGAGTATGTTGCTTCTTTTAAGCAAAACTTAAGAGGTCAGCTAAATCAAATCTCAATCCAGGAGACAGATGGAACGATTACTGATTTAGGGGAAAAGTATGGAAACAAAAAAGGAAATTAGAGTACGCATTATAGAAGCAAGGAAGACATTGACAGATAAGGAACAGAAAATAAAAAGTATGCAAATTTGTGACAAGGTGATTTCACACCCATGGTATACGAATGCAAAAGAAGTGTATTGTTATATGAATACACCATTTGAGGTGCAAACCGAATTATTGATTCGTGATGCATGGAAAAAAGGAAAACGAGTGGGAATACCTAAAATACAAAATCATACAATGAAGTTCTATTACATTTCTCATATGCAGGATGTAGAAGAGGGAAAATATAATATTTTAGAACCAACAACCAAGGAACTGGCCAATAATCCAGAAGCCTTGATTGTTATGCCAGGTGTTGCTTTTGATAAAGAACGCAATCGTATTGGATATGGTGGCGGGTATTACGATCGTTATTTGAAGCTTCATCCTTGTGGTCAAACGATTGCTTTGTCTTATGAGATTCAATGTGTATCACATATTTCGGCAGAAGCATTTGACTTTAGACCAGAAATACTTGTGACAGAGGGTAGAATTCTGCCAATGATAAATGAAGATAATGTAACGGTAATAAGTGAATAAAAGATTTTATTCATAGGAATATAAGTCAATGAAAGTAGTAGAACGGTCAGGTCAGTAATGAGGTATGCTTTTGATATCTTACAAGTAGTTAGTTTGGTGATGATAAGTGCCAGTGCATCATCTCCTCCAGAAGCACCACCGGAACGGACAACGAGTCCCACACCTACGCCGACAAACAGACCACCAAGCATGGCTGCTAGTAAAGGTTGATTACTGAAATCAGGCAGAACATAACCAAAAACCTGGTAAGTATTATAAAAACATGAGAAACCTAGACTGGCAATAATGGCATTTTTTAAAAACGCTTTTCCTAATAGTTTATATCCGAAGAAATAGCAAAGAGAGTCTAGGCAAATACCACTGATTCCTGGCGAAATACCAAACCAGTGTTTCAAGAGCAGTGTCATGCCTAATACGCCCCCTTCGGTAATTTGACTTTGACTATGAATATTGTATAATCCAAAGGAAAGAATTGCAGTTCCTAATAATAAGGTAAAGTAACGTACCCAACTTTTTTGACAATTGTTTGTTTGTGTTGACATGATTGACTCCAATCTTTTATGAATTGTAGTTATTTTTATTTACATGTATTACTATAAAGGATATACTAACTATATTGTCAATAGTTTTTTAAATAAAGAGCATAAAGGAGAATACATGAAATGAAAAGTACTAATGATTTGGAGGCACTTATAGACAACATAGATATTACACAGAAAGCTCCAAGTACAGAGCCTATGCGTCAATATTACTTTATAAAGAAAGCCCGTACTTACATATTAGAAGAAAGTAAAAAATTAGGAAGAAAACTTACATTTTGTGTCACGACCTTTGGCTGTCAGATGAATGCAAGGGATTCTGAAAAGCTAGTTGGCATTTTAGAAGAAATTGGATATATAGAATCCACAGAGGAAGATGCCGATTTTGTTATTTTTAATACTTGTACAGTACGTGAGAATGCCAATAAACGTGTGTATGGAAGGTTGGGAAGGCTTAACCTTCAAAAACGAGCTAATCCACATATGATGATTGGTTTGTGTGGATGTATGATGCAAGAGCCTACTGTAGTAGAAAAATTAAAAAAAAGTTATCGGTTCATTGATCTGATTTTTGGAACACATAATATCTATAAATTTGCAGAATTAATTATTACAAGATTTGAATCGCAACGAATGGTAATTGATATATGGCAGGATACCAATCAAATCATTGAGGATTTACCAAGTGAACGTAAATTTACGTTTAAATCAGGTGTAAATATTATGTTTGGGTGTAATAATTTTTGTAGTTATTGTATTGTTCCATATGTAAGAGGAAGAGAAAGAAGCCGTAATCCTAAAGATATTTTACGAGAAATCAAGCAACTGGTGGCGGATGGAGTAGTAGAAGTGATGCTCCTTGGCCAAAATGTCAATTCCTATGGAAAAACATTAGAAGAGCCAATTACGTTTGCAGAACTGCTAGAGCAGATAGAGAAGATACAAGGATTAGAGCGTATTCGTTTTATGACCTCTCATCCAAAGGATTTATCAGATGAATTAATAGATGTGATGAAACATTCTTCGAAAATATGTCGACATCTTCATTTGCCATTGCAATCTGGGAGTACGAATATTTTAACAAAAATGAACCGCCGTTATACAAAGGAACAATATCTTGAGCTTGTCAAAAAACTAAAGGTGGCTATTCCGGATATTTCGCTGACTACAGATATTATTGTTGGATTTCCGGGCGAAACAGAGGAAGACTTTACAGATACTATGGATGTGATTGAAAAAGTACGCTATGATAGTGCATTTACTTTTATATATTCCAAGAGGACGGGGACTCCTGCTGCCGTAATGGAAAATCAAATTCCTGAAGAAGTGATTAAGAATCGTTTTGAACGTTTATTGGAAAGGGTACAGTATATTTCTTCAGAAGTGTGTCAAATACATCAAGGCAGTATACAAAAAGCATTGATTGAAGCTGTCAATGATCATGATTCATCCTTAGTAACGGGAAGATTAAGTAATAATATACTGGTACATCTTCCAGGAGACTGTTCTTTAATTGGTCAGATTATTGATGTAAAATTAGAAACATGTAAAGGATTTTATTATCTGGGAACTAGGATATAACTTCCATCTATAATTCCAACTATTGCGTCAAAACTAAGTATTATCATTACTTAGAGGGGGCGCAATTTTTATGAAGAAATTTAGTGAGTTTTTATTTCTTTGGACACTGGGTGGATGCCTGTATTACGGATTTGAAATGATGTTCCGGGGATTTTCTCATTGGACAATGTTTATATTGGGTGGTACTTGTTTCCTGTTTTGTGCATTGCAAGGGATTTGGACGAAGTGGCATGATTCGATAATTACTCAATTGATACGATGTGAAATTTTTGTAGTTTCTTGTGAATTCATTACAGGAATGATTGTAAATAAGTGGTTGAAATGGAATGTATGGGATTATAGCAATCTTCCTTATCAATTATTTGGTCAGATATGTCTTCCTTTTGCCATTATCTTCTTGGGACTTTGTGCGGTTGGGATTGTGATGAGTGGTTATTTGGTTTATGGTCTATATGGGGAAGTAAAGCCAAAATTTTATGTGCTATAGCTTGCAGTGAAAGCAAGAAGTGTTATATAATGAAATGTAAAACCTATGCATATCGGTTTTTAGTCCGATATGCTGTCAAAAGAAGAGGAGAACGATCGTGGCAGAATTAACACCTATGATGCAGCAATACATAGAAACAAAAAAGCAGTATAAAGACTGTATTATATTTTATCGATTAGGAGATTTTTATGAAATGTTCTTTGAGGATGCAATTACTGCATCTCGAGAACTGGAAATCACTTTAACCGGAAAGAATTGTGGCTTAGATGAACGTGCACCTATGTGTGGAGTTCCCTATCACGCAGTTGAGGGCTACTTAAATCGCTTAGTTTCTAAGGGCTATAAGGTGGCTATCTGTGAGCAGGTTGAAGATCCGAAGCTGGCAAAAGGTATTGTAAAGCGTGAGGTTGTCCGAATTGTAACACCAGGAACAAATTTAAATACCAATGCACTAGATGAAACGAAAAATAATTATATTATGTGTATTGTATATATGGCGGATCACTTTGGTCTTTCTGTAGCCGATGTGTCTACTGGGGATTATTTTATCACGGAATTGGACGAAGACCGTAAATTATTAGATGAAATATCTAAGTTTTCACCAGCTGAGATTGTTTGTAATGAATCTTTTTACATAAGTGGAGTGGAATTAGATGATTTACGCAATCGACTTGGAATTACAATTTATGCATTGGATTCGTGGTATTTTGATGATGACATGTGTAAAAAAACCTTAAAAGAACATTTTCATGTAAATAGTATTGCAGGCTTAGGTATTCAAGAATATGAATGTGGTTTGATTGCAGCAGGAGCATTGTTGAAGTATCTATATGAAACACAAAAGACTTCGCTGGCACATTTTACAGCTATTACCAGTTATTCTACAGGAAAATATATGTTATTAGATAGTTCCAGCAGAAGGAATTTAGAGCTGTGTGAAACCTTAAGAGAGAAGCAAAAAAGAGGGTCTCTTCTTTGGGTATTAGATAAAACAAAGACTGCAATGGGTGCTAGAATGCTTCGCAGTTTTCTGGAACAACCTTTAATTGCTAAGAAGGATATTTTGGAACGACTTGAAGCAGTTGAAGAATTAAAAAACCAGGCGATTTCTCGTGAAGAAATAAGGGAATATATGATACCTGTTTATGATTTGGAACGTTTGATCAGTAAGATTACATATCAGTCTGCAAACCCAAGGGATTTGATTGCATTTAAAAGTTCTTTGCAAATGCTGCCACATATGAAGTGTATATTGTCCGATATGTCTTCCCCTCTGCTTCAACATTTGTATGAAATTTTAGATCCATTAGAAGAGTTATATGCCCTCATTCATCGTGCGATTTTGGATGAGCCACCTCTTGCTATGAAAGAAGGCGGCATTCTAAAGGATGGATTTAATGAAGAGGTTGACAGGCTTAGAAGTGCAAAGACAGAAGGCAAAAACTGGCTTGCAGAATTGGAAAGTGAAGAACGGGAAAAAACCGGAATCAAAAATATGAAAATAAAATATAATAAGGTGTTTGGTTATTATTTGGAGGTGACTAATTCTAATAAGAATTTGGTGCCAGATTATTATACAAGAAAGCAGACACTTGCTAATGCAGAACGCTACAGCATCCCAAGATTAAAAGAATTAGAGGATACTATATTAGGCGCAGAAGACAAACTGTTTGCATTGGAATATCAGTTATACTGTGAAGTACGTGACTCTATCGCCGCACAGGTATTAAGAATCAAGCAAACGGCCAAGGCCATTGCTTATGTAGATGTCTTCGCATCCTTGGCTTTGGTGGCAGAACGAAATAATTATGTGCGTCCTAAAATCAACGAAAAAGGTGTGATTGATATCAAGAATGGAAGACATCCTGTTGTGGAGAAAATGATTCCAAATGATATGTTTATTGCAAATGACACTTATTTAAATGATAAGAAAGATCGTATTACGATTATTACAGGACCTAATATGGCGGGAAAATCTACCTATATGAGGCAGACCGCATTAATTGTACTATTAGCTCAAATTGGAAGCTTTGTTCCGGCACAAAGCGCCAATATTGGAATTGTAGACCGGATATTTACTAGAGTTGGGGCGTCCGATGACTTGGCTTCGGGACAAAGTACATTTATGGTAGAAATGACAGAGGTAGCCAATATTTTGCGTAATGCGACCAGTCAAAGTCTTTTGATATTGGATGAAATTGGTCGTGGAACCAGTACCTTTGATGGGCTGAGTATTGCGTGGGCGGTAGTGGAGCACATAAGTAACAGTCGACTGCTTGGTGCAAAGACCTTGTTTGCTACACATTATCATGAATTGACAGAGCTAGAAGGAAAAATAGAAAATGTAAATAATTATTGTATTGCAGTAAAAGAAAATGGTGATGATATCGTGTTTCTTCGTAAAATCGTCAAAGGCGGAGCAGATAAAAGCTATGGAATTCAGGTCGCTAAATTAGCTGGTGTACCAGATTCTGTTATTCATAGAGCAAAAGAAATTGTATCTGAATTAAGCGAGGCAGATATTACAACTAGAGTGAAAGATATTTCTATTCAAAAGCATGGGGATGAGAAAAAGCAGATATCCAAACGCTATGATGAAGTGGATTTGGCCCAAATGTCTCTGTTTGATACGGTGAAAGATGATGATGTTCTAAAAGAGCTTAAAGAGTTAGATGTTACGAATCTGACTCCAATGGATGCCATGAACACCATTTATCGGTTACAAAATAAACTGAAGAATCGTTGGTAGGTGAACATATGTCAGATATTCAAATTTTAGATCAGTTGACGATAGACAAAATTGCCGCAGGAGAGGTCATTGAACGTCCCTCTTCTATTGTAAAAGAATTAGTAGAAAATTCCATTGATGCAGGAGCAACGGCTGTAACCATAGAGATTAAAGAGGGTGGAATTACATTTATTAGAATTACGGATAACGGGCAAGGAATTGAAAAAGAACAAATCCCGTTAGCTTTTTTGCGTCATTCTACAAGTAAGATACGATCGGTGGATGATTTGGTTCACGTGGCCTCTCTTGGATTTCGGGGAGAAGCACTTTCTAGTATCGCTGCCATTTCTCAAGTGGAATTCATTACAAAGAGACCACAAGATGGTTCGGGCAGTCGCTATATGATGGAAGGAGGAACAGCGAAATCCTTAGAAGACATTGGTGCTCCTGATGGTACCACGTTTTTAATTCATCAAATCTTTTATAATACTCCGGCTAGACGTAAATTCCTTAAAACACCCATGACAGAGGCAAGTCATGTGAATGAACTGGTTACAAGATTAGCACTTTCACATCCGGAGATTTCTTTTCAATTTATTACAAATGGGCAGGAAAAGCTGCATACATCGGGGAATGGGAATCTAAAAGATGTCATTTATCATATATTTGGTAGAGAAATTGCCAATCATGTGATTGAGGTGCAAGGAAAAACACCTGACATAAAGCTGACCGGGTTTATTGGGAAGCCGTTGATTTCAAGAGGAAATCGTAATTATGAAACTTTTTTTATTAATGGCCGTTATGTAAAAAGCAGTATTATTTCAAAAGCCATTGAAGATGCTTATAAAGGATTTACGATGCAGCATCGTTATCCCTTTACCGTCCTACATATAGAAATGCATGGTAATGATTTGGATGTGAATGTTCATCCTACTAAAATGGAATTGCGGTTTCGTAACCAGCAGCAAGTCTATCGTGATATATGTGAAACCATCAAACTAGCACTTCATGAGCGCGAGACCATCCCAGTGGTTGAAGTACCAGAACCTGTGAACACAGTGGAAGCGGTGAACAATTATTCAGAAGACTATTTTATAGAAAAGATGAAAGAACGTGTAGCCTCCTATCACCAACAAGAATCCGCAGCAGAAGTGAGAAACACAACCGAACTACTGAATCCAGGAGCGCACATCAATAAAATCAAAGAAACAGTTACTTATAATAAACCAAACCAAATGAAACCGATAAATGAACCGATAAATGAACAACTAAATCTTTTTCAGGAACATTTATTAAGGCAGGATGTAGCCTTAGAATATCGCCTGATTGGTCAACTGTTTCAGACCTATTGGTTGGTGGAGTTCAAAGAACAGCTTTATATTATTGATCAGCATGCAGCCCATGAAAAAGTACTTTATGAACAGATGATCAAGGGGATTTTGAACAAAGAATTCACATCTCAGTATGTGGATCCGCCAATTATTTTGAATCTTACGATGCAGGAGGCACAGCTTTTGGGCAAGCATTTGGATAGTTTTACAAAAATTGGATTCGAGATTGAAGCATTTGGAGGGGATGCATTTGCAGTGCGTGCTGTGCCAGCTAATTTATACAGTATAGCAAAAGAAGATCTGCTGATCGAAATGCTGGATCATTTATCAGAAAGCCTGTCATCTAATGTAGTGGAAGATACCATCGCTGAAAAAATAGCATCCATGTCATGTAAAGCGGCGGTCAAAGGGAATTCTAAACTATCAGAAAGTGAGGTGGATCATTTGATTGGGGAATTATTGCAGTTGGATAATCCATATCATTGTCCACATGGCAGACCTACTATTATTGCCATGACCAAGAAGGAAATAGAAAAAAAATTTAAAAGAATTGTGTAGGAGCAACATGAAAAAACCATTAATTGTATTAGCTGGTCCAACTGCTGTAGGAAAAACGAAAGCCTCAATCCATTTGGCAGCTGCTATTGGAGGAGAAATTATTTCTGCAGATTCCATGCAGGTATACAAGGAATTAACCATTGGAACTGCCAAAATTACACCAGAAGAAATGCAAGGCATTCCTCATTATTTAATTGATGTGTTAGAACCAGATCAGGAATTTCATGTGGTGAAATTTCAACAAATGGCAAAGCAGGCAATGGAGGAAATCTATAAGAAGGGAAAAATTCCAATCCTTGTTGGTGGAACTGGATTTTACATACAAGCGCTTATTTATGATATTGATTTTACGGAAAATGAAACCGATTCTTCTTATCGGATGGAGTTGGAACAACTTGCAAAAGAACGTGGATCTACTTATCTTCATGACCTGCTAAAAGGGGTAGATGAAAAAGCAGCCCAGGAAATTCATGCGCATAATTTAAAACGGGTCATCCGGGCACTGGAATTTTATAAGCAGACTGGAAACAAAATATCTAAACACAATGAAAAGGAACGCCAAAAAGAATCGCCTTATGAGCTTTGCTTTTTTGTTTTGACAGATGAACGAACCCATTTATATCAGCGTATTAATCAGCGTATTGATCTTATGATGAAACAGGGGTTATTAGAAGAGGTGAAGAGTCTTAAGGCTAAGGGTTACACAAAAGATATGGTGGCAATGCAAGGACTAGGTTATAAGGAATTACTCTCTTATTTGGATGGAGCTTATACCTTAGAGGAGGCGGTTACTGTTTTAAAAAGAGACACCCGACATTTTGCAAAGCGGCAGCTTACTTGGTTTAAAAGAGAACGAAATGTCATATGGATTGATAAGAGTCAGTATCAATATGTGGATGAAGATATAGAAAGAGTGATGTTAGAGAACGTGAAGGAGAGGTTATCCATTTTATGAAGGAATGTTTGGAACTATATCAACAATTAGGAATATCAAAAGAGGTTTATCAATTTGGGGAGAATATTGCTGTTTCCTTAAAAGATCGGTTTCAAAAAATCGATGAAACGGCTGAATACAATCAGTTGAAGGTGATTAAAGCAATGCAGGAAAATAGAGTAAATGAAGCTTGTTTTCATTATTCTAGTGGATACGGATATAATGACCAGGGAAGAGACACATTAGAAGCAGTTTATGCCAGTACTTTTCATACGGAATCAGCACTGGTACGACCACAGATTACCTGTGGTACTCATGCACTATCTTTAGCATTAGCGGCTAATCTGCGTTATGGCGATGAATTATTGTCACCAGTGGGAAAACCCTATGATACGTTGGAAGAAGTGATTGGAATTCGAAAATCCAATGGTTCCTTAGCAGAGTATGGTGTGACCTATCGGCAGGTAGAATTATTAGAAAATGGGACCTTTGATTATCCAGCAATCAAAGCTGCCATTGGAAAGAAAACCAAGATGATTACGATTCAACGCTCCAAAGGTTACCAGACTAGACCCAGTTTTTCGGTTACTCAAATCGGAGAATTGATTGCCTTTGTGAAGACAATCAAACCAGATGTGATTTGTATGGTTGATAATTGTTATGGAGAGTTTGTAGAGCGGATAGAACCAAGTGACGTGGGCGCTGATTTGGTAGTAGGATCTTTGATTAAAAATCCTGGAGGGGGACTAGCACCTATTGGCGGATATATTGCTGGTAAGAATTCTTATATTGAGAATTGTGCATATCGACTTACGTCCCCTGGACTTGGAAAGGAGGTTGGTGCCTCCTTAGGTGTGATGCAGTCTTTCTATCAAGGTTTCTTTTTGGCACCGACTGTAGTAGCAGGTGCGCTAAAGAGTGCGGTCTTTGCGGCAAATATTTATGAAAAATTAGGGTATTTCGTGGTTCCAAACAGCACGGAGAGCAGACATGATATTATTCAGGCAGTGGAGCTTGGCAGTGGAGCAGCCGTGATTGCTTTTTGTCAGGGAATTCAGGCGGCGGCACCGGTGGATAGTTATGTATCACCGGAACCATGGCCCATGCCGGGATATGACAGTGAGGTGATTATGGCGGCAGGAGCATTTGTCCAGGGTTCCTCTATTGAACTAAGTGCAGATGGGCCAATTAAACCACCTTATGCTGTTTATTTTCAAGGGGGTCTTACTTGGGCACATGGGAAGTTTGGAATTCTAATGTCTTTGGAACAATTAGTAAGAAAAGGAATGATATCATTATGAAACAACCAAAGGTTCTTGTAATTGGCGGTGGCGCTTCTGGTCTGACTGCTGCAATAGCCGCAGCTAGAAATGGGGCGCAGGTTCTAATCATAGAACAAAAAGATCGATTAGGGAAAAAGATTCTTTCTACAGGAAATGGAAGATGCAATCTGACGAATGAATATATGAATCCGGATTGTTATCGTGGAGAAGATACGTCCATTGTTTCGACGGTATTGGATCGATTTGGGGTACCAGAGACCTTGTCCTTTTTTCGATCTCTTGGTATATTAACAAGAAGCAGAAATGGTTATATTTATCCACTGTCTGATCAGGCGGCAGCAGTTCTGGATGTGTTACGACTTGAGGTAGAACATTTGGGCATTCCCGTACTCTTGAACATGAAAGTAACAGAAATTAAGCAGACAATTCAAGGGTTTGTTGTTTATACCAACCAAAAGATCTTGGATGGTAATGTTGTAATTATGGCAACTGGTGGGAAAGCAGCTCCTGTTCTTGGCTCAGATGGCAGTGGTTATCAATTAGCGAAAGCATTTGGACATTCCCTTACACCAATCGTGCCGGCACTTGTTCAGTTAGAGGGTGCTGGAACATATTTTAAACAATTAGCAGGAGTACGAACAGAAGCAGCAGTGACGGCTTTGATTGATGGACGTGAGGCTGCCACAGATCAAGGAGAGCTTCAATTAACAGACTATGGTATTTCAGGCATTCCAGTATTCCAAATTAGCCGTTATGCTGCCAGAGGTCTCTATGAAAAAAGAAATGTGGAAGTAAGGGTGGATTTCCTTCCAACTATCAATCATTCGGATTTTTTTCATTTGTTAAAAGAACGAATCAAACAAAATAATAGTAAGACATCAGAAGAACTTCTGATTGGTATATTTCATAAGAAACTAGCTGCTTTTCTTTTGAAACAGGCACAAATCAAATTACAAATCAAAGGAAGCAGTCTAACCGATCATCAGCTGTATCAATTCACCAATCTATGCAAATCATATGTTGTTCCTATAAGTGCAACCAAATCATTTGATCAGGCACAGATTTGCGCAGGTGGAGTAAAAACAACAGAAATAAACCCACACACCATGGAATCTAAATTAATCCAATCTTTGTATATGACAGGAGAATTAATGGATATAGATGGAATCTGCGGTGGGTATAACCTACAATGGGCATGGGCAACCGGATATATAGCCGGTGAAAGTGCAGCGAAAGGAAATTATAATGCTAAGAATTAATCAATTAAAGCTTTCACCAGATCACACAGAGAAGGATTTGCTTGCTAAAATAAGTAAAATGTTGCGGTTAGAGGAAACAAAGATTAAAACCTATCGGATCAGAAAACAATCAATTGATGCAAGAGATCAGGCGGATATTAAATATATTTATACGGTAGATGTGCGTATTGGCAATGAAATTCAGTGGCTTAAAAGTAATCATAATAAACAAATTGAGAAAATTGAAAAGAAATCCTATCGTTTTCCAGAATGTGGCAGCACACCACTAAGTAAACGTCCTGTTGTAGTGGGAAGTGGTCCTGCTGGTTTGTTTTGCTCTTATTTATTAGCGGAAGCTGGATTTAGGCCGATTATGCTTGAACGTGGCGGGGATGTGGATGAACGAACCGCGGATGTAGAACACTTTTGGAAAGATGGCGTTTTAAATCTAGAATCAAATGTGCAGTTTGGTGAAGGAGGTGCAGGAACCTTTTCAGATGGGAAATTAAATACACTGGTAAAGGACAAGTGGAATCGAAATCAGAAGGTATTAGAAGTTTTGGTCGAACATGGAGCTCCAGAAGTTATTTTATATGAAAGCAAGCCTCACATAGGAACGGATGTATTGACCACCGTTGTTAAAAACATGAGAAATCATATGATTCAAATGGGTGGAGAGGTTCGTTTTCACAGTAAGGTAACAGATATCCAAATATCAAATGGCACAATAACAGGTGTCAAAGTCAATGAGGATTATTTGTTGGAATCTTCTATAGTCGTATTTGCAATTGGGCACAGTGCAAGAGATACGTTTGAATGTCTTCAAGAGAAGCATGTGCCAATGGAAGCAAAAGCATTTGCTATTGGAGTACGCATCGAACATACTCAGGATATGATACAGGAAAGTCAATATGGAAAAGTCATGAAAGACCAGCTTCCTCCGGCTTCCTATAAATTAGCTACTCAATTAGGGAACGGGAGAGGGGTGTATTCTTTTTGCATGTGCCCAGGTGGTTACGTAGTGAATGCTTCTTCTGAACAAAATCGGTTGGCAGTTAATGGAATGAGTTATCGTGACCGTAATGGGGTCAATGCCAATAGTGCCATTGTGGTAACCGTTACCCCAGATGATTTTGCAAGTAAGGATTCACTGGCAGGAATTGCATACCAACGAGATTTGGAAGAAAAAGCTTTTCAAATTGGAGAAGGGCAGGTTCCAGTTCAGTGTTTTAAGGACTATGTACTTCATGAGAAAACAACTACATTGGGAAGGATCACGCCACAAATCAAAGGAACCTATCGTTTAGCAAATGTTCGTTCTATTTTTGCAAAAGAAATAGGAGATGCCATTGAACAGGGAATAAAAGAATTTGATAGAAAAATCAAGGGATTTGCAATGGAAGATGCCGTGATCTCCGGCGTAGAAAGCAGAACATCTTCACCAGTTAGAATTCTTAGGGATTCCAACTTAGAAAGTAGTGTGAAAGGATTATATCCAGCAGGAGAAGGCGCAGGATATGCAGGTGGTATTGTGTCGGCATCTATGGATGGAATGAAGGTAGCAGAGGCCATTGCCGTAGAATTCAGTTTGAAGGATGAAATATCGTTTTAAAGAATTCTTTAGAATGGTATATACACTATTTTCAAAATATGGTAAAATAATGTGAGTTTGTGAAAATATTGAATTGAGGTGGAATGAAACTATGAAATCTGCAGGTAAAAATCCTTGGGCATTATTTCTGTTGCTTTTAGCAGGTATTGTTCTTGGTGGATTTATTGGAATGCTAGCGGAAAAAATACCAGTTCTGTCTTGGTTGTCTTATGGGCAGACTTTTGGACTGGATCGCCCAATTATTGTTAATTTAGGGTTGTTAGTTATAACCTTTGGGCTACAGATTAAAATCACAATTGCCAGTATTATTGGAGTTGTTTTAGCAGCAATTGTGTATCGTTTCTTATAGCATTTTCTATTGCAATACAAGAGTCTAATGATAAGATGAATCAGACAAATACCATGAAAGAATTACCAAAAGAGGAACGCCCCTATGAAAAATGCGAACACAAGGGGGCAACTAGTTTAACGGATACGGAGTTACTTGCTGTACTTTTACGTACAGGGTCTCAGGGAGAAAATGTGCTTGATTTAGCCAGGCAGATTCTTTTCCCTAGCCATTTAAAGGATGGAATATTGAATCTTCACAAATGGTCATTGGAACAATTAGTTATGATGAAAGGCATTGGCAAAGTGAAAGCAATACAAATATTGTGTGTGTCAGAGCTTGCTAAGAGGCTTTCAAAAGCAGATGCTTACCAAGGACTTAATTTTTCGGTACCTTCATCTGTCGCAGAATACTACATGGAAGATATGCGACATCAAAAGCAGGAAGAATTAAAGCTTTTAATGTTAAATACAAAAACACGACTGATTGGAGAAAGTAATATTTCTAAAGGGACAGTAAATGCTTCCTTGATTTCTCCGAGAGAATTATTTATAGAAGCATTACAAAAGAATGCAGTTTCCATTATATTACTTCATAATCATCCCAGTGGTGATCCTTCCCCAAGCAGAGAAGATATCTTAGTTACAAAAAGGGTAAAGGAAGCAGGTAGTTTAATTGGAATAGAACTGTTAGATCATATTATTATTGGGAACAATTGTTATATCAGCTTTTGTGAAAAGGGCATTATATAACAGAAGAAAGGGACATCATATGGCTAGAAATGTATACGGCCTAGATCTTGGAACTTATGAGATTAAGGTATATGATAAAAAGAAAAATGAGATCTGGAAAGAAAAAGATGTAATAGCTATAGCAGATGAAAAACATATTTTTTCTGTTGGAGATGAAGCGTATGAAATGTATGAAAAAGCACCGGAAAATATTCAGGTAGTTTTCCCGATGAAGGAAGGTGTAATTTCACGTTTTAACGATATGCAGTATTTACTGCAAAATTTACTGAAAAAAGAACGGCATTTTGCTCGTGGGTCTGATTATTTAATTGCGGTACCTACGGATGTTACGGAAGTAGAAAAAAGAGCATTTTATGATTTAGTCGAGCACTCAACAGCAAAAGCGAAAAGTGTAACCATTGTGGAACGTGGTATAGCAGATGCTTTGGGCTTAGGGTTGGATGTGGAAAATGAAAAAGGAATCTTCATTGCTAATTTTGGAGGTGAAACAACAGAACTTTCTGTAATAGCCTCTGGTGGTATGGTGTTAAACCGTTTAGTAAAAAAGGGCGGCGTACAATTTGATATTGCAGTCCAGAATTTAGTACGAAATAGTCATGAGTTTTTGATTGGACGTTTGACAGCAGAGGTCCTGCGAAGAGAATTTGGTGTATTTAATCAGTCAAATGATGCTTCCTTAGCGGTTGCGGGTAGGAATTTAATTACAGGAGTACCACAGCAGAAGGAAATATCAATCAGTCTTGTTCGAGCGGCGATTAAAGAACCATTGGAAGAGTGTGTTAGAGCAATCCGATCACTGTTGGATCGAACACCACCTGATGTTCTTCGTATTGTAGAGAAAAACGGTATTTATCTTACTGGCGGAATTGCACATTTGCGCGGATTATCTACATATTTGGAGGGTATGACGGGTTTGAAGGTTACAGTTTCTAAGGCTCCTGATATTTGTGTTGTAGAAGGATTGAAAAAAATAATTTTAAACAAAGAATTAAAACGATTAACATATACCATGTTAGACGAAGATTATAGGTGGATGAGATAGTATGAAAAAGAAAAATCAGACTTCTTTAGCAGGCAAATATTGGTTGCTAATTATTGCTACGATATGCGTTATTTTGATGTTTCTCTCGAGAATTACAGATGGAAATATGGGGGGGCCTCTTCGCGGGCTTGCAAATTATACTGTAGTCCCAATGCAAAAAGGGATTAATAAAGTAGGCATGTGGATTGGCGATTTATCTGACAATTTCGAAACTTTACAAGATGTGAAAGCCAGTAACAAATTGCTGCAAGAAAAAGTAGATAAGCTTACAACGGAAAATAACCGTCTACAGCAGGAAAAATATGAACTGGCACGTTTACAAAAGCTATATAAATTAGATGAAAACTATTCAGATTACCCGAAAGTGGGTGCCCATGTTATTATGAAAGATGCAGGAAATTGGTTCAGCACTTTTATTATTGATAAGGGTGAAAAAGATGGCATTACTAAAGATATGAATGTTATTGCAGGAAGTGGATTAGTTGGAATTGTTACAGAAACCGGACCAGACTGGGCTAGAGTGCGTTCTATTATTGATGATTTGAGTAATGTTAGTGGACGTGTGTTATCTACGGAAGATACCTGTATGGTACGTGGAGATTTAAAGCTAATGAATGAAGGCAAGATTAAATTCGAACAACTGGTGAATAACGAAACAGAGATAAAAGTAGGCGAGCATATTGTAACATCTCATGTCAGCAGTAAGTTCCTTCAAGGTATATTAATTGGATATGTGAGTGAAATCAATGTAGATGCTAATAATTTAACACGTTCTGGATATATTACACCAGTTGTGGATTTCAAACATTTACAGGAAGTTCTTGTTATTACTACGGTAAAGCCTAATTCAGCAACAGATAAAGAAGCAGCTAAAAGTGCTACACCATAGATATTTTTTCATGGAAAGGGAAGTAATTAATATATGAAACGTAAAGTCGTCACTTTTTTAACTATATTAGTATGTTTTATTTTAGAATGTACCGTATTTAAATCCTTAGCATTTGCTTCTGTTACACCGAATTTACTGATTGTTGTAACTGCAGCTTTTGGTTTTATGCGTGGTGAAAAAGAAGGGGTAATAGTAGGTTTTGTAGCAGGACTTTTGTTGGATATTTTTTATAGTGATTTAGTTGGTTTTTATGGGTTAGTCTATGCTGTAATAGGATTTGGAAATGGCATGTTTAGGCGGTTATTCTATGAAGATGATATTAAACTTCCACTCATTCTTATCAGTGCAAGTGAATTTATTTATGGTTTGATTGTATATTTCTTCTTATTTATGATGAGAAGCAGTTTTGATTTTTTTTATTATTTAAGTCATATTATTATTCCAGAACTGGTATACACAATTGTTGTAACATTAGGTTTATATCAACTGATTCTCTATATAAATCGTAGGTTGGAAGCTGGAGAAAAAAGGAGCGCGAGTAAATTTGTTTGAACGAATGAAAGAAGGACTATTTCAACTTGTAAAATCTAGATTGTTTGTACTAATTATTGTCTTTGTGATACTTTTTGCCGTATTGATTGGACGTGTCTTCCATTTACAAATTGTAAATGGGCAGGATGCCTTAGACAAATACAAATTAAAAATAAGAAAAACCATGGAAGTACAGGGAACTAGAGGGAATATATATGATAGAAATGGGAAAGTTTTGGCATCAAATAAACTGGCCTATTCTGTAACCATAGAAGATAATGGAAGTTATGAAACACTAAAGGAAAAAAATAAAATATTAAATAAGACTATTAATCAAATAATTGATGTTGTTGAAAGTCATGGAGACTCAGTAATCAATGATTTTGGTATAGTGATAGATGCGAATGATAATTATGTCTTTACCGCTCCTGAAGGACCACAAAGACTACGGTTTATTGCGGATATTTATGGATATAAAACGATTGATGAACTAAAAGAAAAAGAGCGAAACTCTACAGCAGATGATATTATGAAGTATTTATGTCAGGATGAACGCTTCGGTTATGGCATTGACCAGAAAAAGATTAAAAAGAACCATGTTTTAAAACTGGTAAATATTCGATATGCAATGGGGCTAAATAGCTTCAAAAAGTATATTCCGACTACAGTTGCTTCTAATGTAAGCAACGAAACTGTAGCCACAATTATGGAAAGCTTAGATCAGTTACAAGGCGTATCCATAGGGGAAGATTCTTTGCGTGTTTACGACAAAAGCACTTATTTTGCGTCTATCATTGGATATACCGGTAAGATTTCTCAAGAAGAATTGGATACTTATAAAAATGACGGAAAAAAATATTCGCCCATTGATGTTATTGGAAAGTCCGGAATTGAGCAGACTATGGATGAATCACTTCAGGGAACGAAAGAAGAGGAAATTGTATACGTAGACAGTGTGGGAAAGGTATTAGAGAAAGAAAAAGGGAAGGAAGCAAAGGCTGGAAATGATCTATACCTAACGATTGATAAAGATTTGCAGGAAGCGACATATCACTTAATAGAAGAAAAACTTGCAGCTATTCTTTTGTCTAACATGCAAAATATAATGAATTACACACCAGATCCTGAAAGTGAGACAGGTAAAATTATTATACCGGTTGACGATGTTTACAATTCTTTTTTTTCAAATGAGATACTTAATTTAGAGCGTCTTTCAAATCCAAAAGCCGGACCAACGGAACAAGGGGTTGCAGCTCAATTTAATGCAAAGCAGGAGAATGTACTTGGTAGCTTATTGGGTAATTTACAAGATCCCAATTCACCAGCATACAAAGATATGCCAAAAGAAATACAGGCTTATATGGTATACATTTGCAATGATGTATTGGAAAATGCTACAGGAATCCTGTTGAAAGACAAAATTGATACCAATGATAAAACATATCTAGCATGGACGAAAGAGGAAAGTATTAGTTTATATACCTATTTGAATTATGCTATTTCAAAGAATTGGGTCGATACTTCCAAGTTAAAAGAATATGTTGCAAATGAGGGAAAGTATTCTTCGTCCAATGAAGTTTACCAAAGTATTCTTTCCTATATAACAGAATATTTAAAAACAGATAATGGCTTTCATAAATTAATTTACAAATATATGATTAAAGGTGGAGAAATCAGCGGAACACAAATCTGTATGATGCTTTATGAACAAAATGTGTTGGCACCTGATGAGGGGCAGTACAATGGATTGGCTTCGGGAGAAATTGATCCTTATGGTTTTATACGAAATAAAATTCAATCCTTAGAATTAACACCAGGACAATTAGCATTAGAGCCATGTACTGGATCGGCAGTTGTAACGGATGTAAAAACAGGAGAGGTATTGGCATGTGTATCATATCCCGGATATGATAACAATCGGCTGGCAAATACTATGGATGCAAAATATTATAATAAGTTAGTAAATGATAAATCCAGACCTTTTTATAATAATGCAACGCAAGAAAAAACCGCACCTGGATCTACCTATAAGATGATATCTTCTGTTGCAGGATTAACAGAAAAGGTGATTACCGATGATACCATTATTAGTTGTAGTGGTGTATTTGATGAAATTGTACCAAGTCCAAAATGTTGGATATATCCTGGAGCTCATGGAGGACTGAATGTTGTGGGAGCCATAGAACATTCTTGTAATGATTTCTTTTATGATGTTGGATTTATGCTTGGACAGACAACTGGAAGTGTAACAGAACCTGATGGTACAATCAAAACAGTTCCTACATTATCAAATGATTTAGGACTCGAGAAA
Source organism: Lachnospiraceae bacterium (assembly GCA_036656615.1). Taxonomy (GTDB): domain Bacteria; phylum Bacillota; class Clostridia; order Lachnospirales; family Lachnospiraceae; genus CAUPWF01. Next base: position 76,934 of record JAVXHY010000003.1, read on the forward strand.
TTACGTAAATATGCAACACTTTTTGGACTAAATGAAAAATCGGGATTGGAAATACCGGAAGCAGAACCCCAAATATCAGATAAGGATACCGTTCGTTCTGCAATTGGACAGGGTACGAATAACTATACGAATAGTCAGCTTGCACGTTATGTGACAGCAGTTGCCAATAAGGGTACTGTATTTCAGTTATCACTGTTGGATAAGGTACAAAGTGTAGATGGAAAGGTAGTGAAGGATTTTAAGTCAAAAGAAACCAGGAAAATTACAGAGATTGCACCAAGCACATGGAATGCAGTACAGACAGGAATGGAATTGATGATTTCCAGTTCTACTACTTTTAACGGCTTGGGAATGAGCATGGCTGGGAAAACTGGTACTGCACAGCAAAGTACCACTCATCCAGATCATGGATTGTTTTTAGGTTATGCACCAGCGGAGACACCGGAAATTTCAGTGAGTGTCCGTATAGCAAATGGGTATAGCTCCTCTTATCCTGCGGAAATTGGCAGAGATATTGTTAAGTATAAATATGGGTTAGCTACTCCAGAACAGTTAATAACCGGTTCTGCCTCCAATTTAGGAGAAGCGGCAGTTGGGGATTAAAAGAAAGGGTGAATGTACATGGATAGCTTTGTGACAATTAAAAGTAACAAATACGGTCTAGGGGTTCATTTGAATCCAAATATCCCATATGATACGCTATTACTAGAAATAGAACGTAAATTCAAAGATGCGGCAAAGTTTTTTGAAAATTCTAAAATGGCAGTATCTTTTGAAGACCGTGTACTCACAAAAGAACAAGAACAGGAAATTATAGCAATTATTTCCAATACAGCACACATTGATATTATTTGTATTATTGATCATAATCACAGTACAGAAGAGGCTTATAGAAGCATTGTTGAGCAAAGCATAGAAGATATTAATAAAAAAGATGGTCAATTTTATAAAGGCACTTTAAAGCGAAGACAAGTGTTAGAATCAGAGACAAGCGTAATTATTATTGGAAATGTAGAATTAGGTGCAAGAGTAATTGCCAAAGGAAGTATTGTTATTATTGGTTCTTTAAAAGGATCTGCTTATGCAGGTGCTATGGGTGATACAAACGCTTTTATAGTTGCACTTTCTATGAAACCAAAACAATTACGTATTGCAAATATAGATGCAAAACGTCATCTGTTTGCTCAAAACGATGATTCTACCATGAATCCTAAGATAGCCATTGTAGATGGGGAACATATATATTTGGATCCCTTAATATAACTTTACGAAGTTGACAACAGGAGGAAGAAAAATGGGTGAAATAATTGTAATTACATCAGGTAAAGGCGGGGTTGGTAAAACAACCACAACGGCAAATATTGGCGTGGGTCTATCACAGTTAGATAAAACAGTTGTAATAATTGATACAGATTTGGGACTTCGGAACTTGGATGTTGTAATGGGATTGGAAAATAGAATTGTTTATAATATTGTGGATGTTGTGGAGGGACACTGCCGCATGAAACAGGCATTAATTAAAGACAAGCGATATCCTAATTTGTCCCTGCTTCCCTCGGCACAAACAAAAGATAAATCTGCAGTTTCACCAGAGCAAATGAGAAAACTAACGGAAGAATTAGTTGAGGAGTATGATTATGTTATTCTAGACTGTCCAGCAGGAATCGAACAGGGCTTTCAAAATGCCATAGCTGGAGCAAATCGTGCAATTATAGTGACAACACCTGAAGTGTCAGCCATTCGTGATGCAGATAGAATTATTGGCTTATTAGAAGCAAAACATATTAAAAAATTGGATTTAATTATTAATCGTTTGCGTATTGATATGATAAAAAGAGGGGATATGATGTCTGTAGAGGATGTGACAGAAATTCTTTCTATTCCATTAATAGGTATTATACCAGATGACCAACAGGTAGTTATAGGAACAAATCAAGGGGAACCAGTTATTGGGCTTGACTCTATAGCAGGACAAGCTTATCTTAATATTTGTAAACGAATAATAGGAGAAAATATTCCATTCCTTGATTTAGATGTAAGTAAGGGATTCCTTTCTAAAATAGCAAGAATATTTAAGAAAAATTAGGAGGAGCCTTATGCGTGCATTTGAATTTACTCAAGGAAAGCCATCCGTAGATATTGCGAAGAATAGACTGAAGTTATTATTAATTTCAGACCGTGTAAACTGCTCGCCGGATATGATTGAAAAAATGAAATTTGATCTATACTATGCAGTTGCAAAATATATTGAAATTACACCGGAGAAATTTGATGTTCAAATGACACAATCTGATATACATATCAAAATTACAGGAGAAAAATAGTGAAATTTTTAAAACGGTATCATTTAAAAGATTATAAATTTATGTTGGTAGTACTAGTTGGGGTCTTATCTTGTTTGGGAATTATGGTAATTGGAAGTGCAAAAGACTCAGTACAAAACAAACAAATAGTAGGGCTTATATTAGGCTTAGTGATTATGGTAGTTATATCATTGATAGACTATGTCTGGGTATTGAATTGGTATTGGCTTCTTTATATAGGAAATCTGCTGCTTTTATTGAGTGTACGTTTTTTTGGAGAAAATATTAATGGTGCCCAACGTTGGATCAATATTGGATTCACCCAGTTTCAACCTTCAGAATTGGCAAAAATATTATTGATTCTCTTTTTTGCTAAGTTCATTATGATACACAAGGAAGATTTGAGTACTCCGAAAACTTTAATTACTGCAGCAATACTGATTCTTCCATCTTTGCTGCTGATATATAAACAGCCAGATATGTCTACAACAATTTCAATTGCACTTGTATTTTGTATTATAATGTATATAGGTGGTTTGAGTTATCGTTTTATAGGAACAGCTTTGGCAATTGTGGTTCCATTGTCACTGGTGTTTATTAGCATTGCAGTACAGCCCAATCAAACAATGATAAAGGATTATCAGCAAGAACGAATTTTAGCATGGCTTCACCCGCAGCAATATGAAGATGATGTAGCTTATCAGCAGACAAATTCTATTATGGCTATTGGTTCTGGACAATTGAAAGGAAAAGGGTTAAACAACAATACGACTACATCTGTAAAAAATGGTAATTTTATATTAGAACCGCAAACAGATTTTATTTTTGCAATTGTAGGAGAAGAACTTGGATTTGTGGGTTGTTGTGTAGTGATAACTCTGTTATTATTAATAGTGATACAGTGTATTCTAATAGGAGTAAAAGCACCGGATTTGGCTGGGAGGATTGTGTGCTGCGGGGTCGCGGCACAGATAGGAATTCAAAGTTTTATTAATATTGCAGTTGCAACTGGAATTTTTCCGAATACTGGGATTCCCTTACCTTTTGTCAGTTACGGATTAACATCTTTGATCAGTATGTATATCGGTATAGGTTTTATTTTAAATATAGGATTACAACCGAAAAAATATCAATAAGGAGTGAAGAACATGAACATCGGATTAGTAGCACATGATGCAAAAAAGAAATTAATGCAAAATTTTTGTATTGCATACAGAGGGATTTTAAGTAAGAATGATTTGTTCGCAACTGGGACTACTGGTCGTTTGATTGAGGAAGTTACGAATCTTTCCATTCATAAATATTTATCAGGACCACTGGGAGGAGAACAACAACTAAATGCTCAAATAGAGCATAATCAAATAGATGCACTTATTTTTTTGCGGGATCCACTTAATCCGAAATCCCACGAACCGGATGTAAATGATATTGTGCGTACTTGTGACATGCATAATATTCCAATTGCTACAAATTTGGCTACCGCAGAGTTACTTGTACATGCAATTGATAGAGGGGACTTAGACTGGCGTGAGATGTATAGATAAATTAATCAAAGGAATTTTATGTTTTAGTATTATAATATTCAGCTTAACAGGCTGTTCAAAAGAAACCACAGTTGTTACGGAATATGAAGAGGCTTCTTATGACAAAAACTTATTTCAAGGGGAGTTATTCGCAGAGTCACTTTGTGTTCAGAACGACAACCTGGAACTTCCACAGTACACTACGGATATGAATTTATCAGCCGCAGGTTTATTTGATGTCAAACAATCTAAAGTATATTACGCTCAAAATTTACATGAACAATTGTATCCTGCAAGTACCACAAAAGTAATGACTGCCTATATAGCATTGAAGTATGGTACATTGACAGATATGGTTACAGTAAGTGAACGGGCTGTTGATTTTACCGCAGATTCACAGCTATGTGGACTTCAGGCAGGAGATCAATTAACATTAGAAGATTTATTGAATGGATTATTGTTGTACTCAGGAAATGATACAGCAGTTGCTATTGCAGAACATATAGGCGGAAGCGTAGAGGGATTTGTCGATATTATGAATTCAGAAGCGAAGCAATTAGGTGCTACCAATTCGCATTTTGTAAATCCACATGGACTTCATGACGTAGATCATTATACAACGGCTTATGATTTATATTTGATTTTTAATGAATGCTTGAAAAATGAATCGTTTATTAAAATAATTTCAGAGCCATCATATTCTGTAAATATTACCAATCCGGCAAGTGGTGTACGTACTCAAGTGTGGAAAGCTACAAATTATTATTCATCAGGTGAAGCTTCGCAGCCATCTAATGTCAAAGTGATAGGTGGTAAGACGGGAACGACGGATGAAGCAGGATCTTGTGTGATATTGATGGAAACGGACGCGTCCCATAACAATTACATTTCAATTATTATGGGAGCACCTGATAAAACAATTTTATACAGTGATATGACTGCTTTAATAAATGCATTGCCCATCACCGCAGATTAAAAAATATATATGATAAACAATAGAAAGTTCGCAGAGCGTGCTTTCTATTGCTGTTGGTACGCTTTTTAACCTTATCAAGTAAGTCACGAAGCGGATTCCAAATATCCGCTTTGACTTAGACATATTTTGTATTATTCTATTGCAGAATTGTTGTTTATTCGTCCAAAAAGACTGATGCAGTATAAGCCACATAAGCCAATTAGAATATAGATAATTCTAGACAACCAAGAAAAGTTTCCAAAAAGAAAAGATACTAGATTAAAGTGAAAGACACCTACTAATAACCAATTTGCAGCGCCAACTATAACAAGTGTTAATGCTATATTTTCAAACCATTTCATGTTATTTCCTCCTTTTCATATAGGAATAGTGTTAACCAAAAGAAAATATATATACATAACAAAAAGGAAAAATAAATGTTGAATGAGCATGAATTATATAATAAATATTCCGATTATTTAAAAGAAAAATATGGAGAAAAAGTATACAAGCTACCAATTAATTTACCTGTTTCCTGCCCCAACAGATTGGAAGGATCAGGGTGTAGTTTTTGTGCTGAAAATGGGACCGGATTTGAAGCATATAGCAATCAATTATCCGTAACCAATCAACTTACAATTACAAAAGAAAAAATCACCAAGAAATACAAAGCAAAAAAATATATTGCTTATTTTCAAAATTTTACAAATACATTTTTGCCATTGCAGGAATTTAAAAAATATATGGTTGAAGCGGCTTTGGTATCCGATGTAGTGCAGTTATCCATTTCCACAAGACCTGACTGTATTACAAAAGAATATTTGGATGTTCTAAATGAAATCCAAGATACGTTTCATATGGACATTAATATAGAGCTTGGAATTCAAACTGCAAATTACCATACATTAAAGGAGATTAACCGAGGACATAGTTTGGCAGAATTTATTGATGCAATGTTACAGATTAAAGCCTATTCTTTTACAACTTGTGCGCATGTTATTCTTAATCTTCCAGGTGATAATATAGATGATTCCATTGAAACAGCTAAAATAATATCAGCACTTGGTGTGGATATCGTCAAAATACACTCCCTGTATATTGCACACAATACCGTATTGTGCAATGAATATAAAAGTGGTAGAATGACCATATGCTCAAAGGAAGAATATATACATCGTTTAATTTGCTTTGTTGAATACTTAAATCCAGAAATAGTAATTGAGCGAATGTTTAGTCGTATACCAAAAGAAGATTCTATTTTTTCCAACTGGGGTACTAGCTGGTGGAAGCTGCAAGAGGAAGTGCTATTGCAGATGCAGCTGCAACAAAGCTTTCAAGGAAAGTGCTTTCACTACTTAAATGGTGCTGCTTTAAAGAAACTACCTTAGGAGGCTATGAATTGTCCGATAAAAAATCAAATAAGATATTGAAGTATAGGAAACGTTGGAATATGAATATAGGAATTGTGGTATTTGGAATTGTTTTCTTATATTTACTTATTACAATTTTTCTATTTCTTACAGAAAAGCATGTAAGTGTTTATGAAGTTAGGAATGGAACAATATTGCGCGATAATGCATATACAGGACTCGTGCTTCGGGAAGAGTCCGTTATTTCCAGTGAAGGAGATGGCTATATTACTTATTATACACCGGAAAGTGAGAAAGTTGCAGTAGGAACAAACATATATACACTGACTCCTGAAAAGAGTCCTAATGTATCAGTAAAACAAGGGGAAGAACAACCACTTACATTGTCAAAGGAAGAACAACGTTCACTGCAATTGAAAATTCAAAAATTCAATCGTAATTTTGATGAACAGAACTTTTCTACTACTTATCAAATTCAGTCAGAAGTAGATAATGTATATGAAACAGTTTCTAGTCATAATAAAATCAATCAGTTAAATCAATTGATTTCCAATGGTGATACCACACAGTTTCAAATGTCACCAGCTCCAGATGACGGAATTATAGCATATTATACGGATGGATATGAAGGATTGAAATTTGAAAATCTTACAGCGGCATCCTTTGATAAATCTAATTATGCAAAGCAGGAATTTACCAACAATCAAAAAGTAACTTCCGGAATGCCGGTCTATAAATTAATTACAAATGAAGAGTGGTCTATTGTAGTTCCATTGTCAAAAAAAACTGCAAATGAATTGAAAGATCAAACTGTAATCAAGGTAAATATTATAAAAGACAATGAATTGTTGTGGGCAAACCTTAAAATTCAAAAGATCGCAAATAAATATTATGGCATTTTAAGCTTTGATAATTCTATGATTAGATATGATACAGATCGATTTCTTGATGTTGAATTAATTATGGAAAATGAGTCGGGACTCAAAATACCCAAATCAGCCAAGGTAAAGAAAGAATTTTATTTGGTACCAGAATCTTATATAACAAAAGGTGGAAATGGCTCTGGGGCGGGCGTCCTTTTACAGCAAAAAAGTAAAAGGAAAGATGGTACAACAGAATTTGTTTCTGTAGAAATATATAATAAAACTGAAAAAGGAATGTGTTATTTGGATACCAGATTATTTCATACAGGAGATGTTCTTGTTATGCCTGAATCCAGTGAAGTACTTACGTTAGGTGACAATAAAAAGAAACTAGAAGGGGTTTATAATATTAATAAAGGTTATACCATTTTTAAAATCATTACAATTCTTAGCGAAAGTGATGAATATTATATTGTGAAAGCAGGTAATAATTATGGCTTATCCAACTATGACCATATTGTTCTGGATGGGAATACAGTAAAAGAAGATGATGTTATTTTCAAGTAAGGAGAGATACAATGGTGAAACAAAATTTAGAACAGGTAGAAAAAAACATTCTTGCAGCTTGTAGGAAGTCTGGAAGGAGTAGGGATGAGGTGACTCTGATTGCTGTCAGTAAAACGAAGCCTGTTTCCATGCTTCAGGAGGCATATGATTTAGGTATTCGAGAGTTTGGAGAAAACAAAGCACAAGAGTTAGAAGCAAAGTACAAGGAACTGCCAGCAGATATTAATTGGCACATGATTGGACATCTCCAACGAAATAAAATAAAATATATTATTCGTAAGGTTTCCTGTATTCATTCAGTGGATTCTTTCCGATTAGCAGAGGCTATTGAGAAAGAAGCAGAAAAAAATAATTGTATTATTTCTATTCTTATTGAAGTAAATGTTGCAAATGAAAGTAGTAAAGACGGTGTTGCTTTAGATCAAGTGCTTCCGCTGATAGAAAAGATTTCAAAATTTCCACATATTACTATAAAAGGTTTAATGACTATTGCACCATTGGTAACAGATGGGGAACAGAATAGGGAAGTGTTTTCAAAGTTAAGAAAATTATTTGTTGACATAGCAAGCAAAAACATTGATAATGTTATTATGAGTGTTCTTTCAATGGGGATGACCAATGACTATATAGTGGCAATTGAAGAGGGTGCAACTATGGTTCGAGTTGGAACCGGTGTTTTTGGTGATAGAAATTATACTTTAACAAATTAACGATAGGAGATTAGAAAAATGGGAGTATTAGATAAGTTTTTAGAAATTATGAAATTAACTGAGGATGATGATTATGATTCAGATGATTATTATGATGATGATGATGACTTTGATGATTTCGAAGATAAACCGAAAAAAGGATTGTTTAAAAAAGGAAAAACTCGATATGACGATGATGACGAGGATGATGATTTTGATGATGTAGTAAGTCATAGGGGTAGACAAACTAAATCTTCAAGCAATAGTCGAGCATTAAGTAATCGCACCAGCAGTAGTAATAATAAAGTGACACCAATGCGTCCACCAGTAAAGAAGACTACAGGCATGGAAGTTTGTGTCATAAAACCAACTTCAGTAGATGATTCCAGAGAAATTACGGAAACATTACTCAGTTCTCGTACAGTGATTTTGAATTTAGAAGGATTAGACTTAGAAATAGCGCAACGTATTATTGATTTTATTTCAGGTGCAGCATTTGCTATTAATGGAAATTTACAAAAAATATCAAACTATATATTTTTAGTGACTCCAACAAACGTCGATATTTCTGGAGATTTACAAGATTTACTTGGAAGTTCTTTTGAGGTACCTTCAATTAGGACAAGATTCTAGTGTATACAATGCAAAAAGAAGAAGAATTACTAAAAAAACGATTGATTGAGCTGTCAAGAATTGCTAACAATCAAGGTAGAACAACTTTTTCTGATTTCCTTAATTTAAATGAATTGAATATTTTACATACAACACCATCACAAAATCTTTATACCTGTTATAAAAGTTTTGGTGGATATGTTACTGCTGAACGTCAGGTAGTTGCTTTTATATCTGATGTTGTTTGTGGTGATTTAAATTACCCAATTTCAATATTAGAAATTCAAGCATTAAATTTAAAATATGCAGAAGTGCTGAATCATCGTGATTATTTGGGTGCTATTCTAAATTTGGGTATAGATCGTACTAAAATAGGAGATATTTTAGTAGAAGATTCAAAGGCAATTATTTTTGTTCAAGAGATGCTGTGTGATTTTATTATAAATAATTTAACAAAAATCAAACATACGTCGATTAGTATAAAAAAGCAAAAATTTTTTAATAAAGATTATGAACCAAGCTATGAGATTATAAAAGGGACAGTAGCTTCTATAAGATTGGATAGTTTGATTTCCATGGTATTTACATCCTCTAGAAGTAAATTAGTTCCGCTGATTGAAGGCGGAAAAGTATTTGTAAATAGTAAATTAATTACAACGAATAGTTATAACGTGAAAGAAAATGATTTGATATCTGTACGGGGGCTTGGAAAATTTCAGTATAAAGAAGTCCTTACAAATACGAAAAAAGGTCGACTTTACATTTCTGTTTTAAAATATAAGTAAAGATATAGTTGGAGAAAAAATGAATAAAAAAAATAAATTATCTAAAACATATGCAATCGGTGTAGCTGCTTGTACTTTTTTTGTTTGTATTGATCAGTGGACAAAATATTTGGCAGTTACTTTTTTGAGAGGAAATAATGGAATTTCATTATGGGAGGGAATCTTTCGATTTTATTATTTAGAAAACAGAGGGGCAGCTTTTGGCATTTTTCAAGATCAAAAAGTTTATTTTATTGTAAGTGCTGTTTTTATTTTATTATTATTTGGTTATTGCTATTTTAAGATGCCACTGACGAAACATTATTTACCTCTGCGTGTGTGTTGTGTTCTTCTTTCAGCTGGAGCTATCGGCAATTTAATTGATCGTATTAAATTGAATTATGTTGTTGATTTCCTGTATTTTGAGTTAATTGATTTTCCTATTTTCAATGTGGCAGATATGTATGTTGTCACTGCAACATTGTTATTAGCGTTTTTGATTTTATTTTATTATAAAGAAGAAGAATTCACCTTTTTATTTTCAAAAAGGAATTCTAAGGAGTGAGATATATGACCATCCAGGAATATACGGTACTAGAAAATGAAGAAACAAGAATTGATAAATATTTAGCCCAACAGCTTACTGATTTATCACGTTCCTATATTCAAAGATTGATAAAAGAAGAACAGGTTAAAGTAAATAATACAGTTGTGCGGTCTAATTATAAAGTGGTAGATAATGACAGTGTACAAATTATAATTCCGGATTCAATTATGCCAGATATTCTTCCGGAAGATATACCGTTGGATATTCTTTATGAAGATGCAGATATATTAGTCGTAAATAAACCAAAAGGCATGGTAGTACATCCATCCCCAGGACATTATAGCGGTACCTTAGTGAATGCGTTAATGTACCATTGTAAAGATAATCTTTCAGGTATAAATGGAGTGTTAAGGCCTGGAATTGTACATCGGATAGATATGAATACCACAGGATCATTGATTATTTGTAAAAATGACATGGCACATCAAGAAATAGCGAAACAATTAAAAGAACATAGTATCACGAGAAAATATCATGCTATAGTACAAGGTTCTATAAAGTTGGATGCAGGAACCATTGATCAGCCTATTGGACGACATATAAACGACCGTAAAAAAATGGCAGTTAATTATAAAAATGGAAAAGCAGCAATTACACATTATAAAGTACTACAGCGTTTTCATAAATATACCTATATTGAATGTCAGTTAGAAACAGGAAGAACTCACCAGATTCGCGTACACATGGCTAGTATTCACCATCCACTTTTAGGAGATGATGTATATGGATCAGGAAGCTCTTCTTTTCAGTTACAGGGCCAGACCTTACATGCAAAATTACTTGGAATTCATCACCCACGTACGAAAGAATACATAGAGGTGGAAGCTCCATTGCCAGAGTATTTTTTGGATTTACTTAAAATACTATAGAATTCATTCTATTAGACACAATGGATAGTATATAATAATTATGATGTACTTTTGTACATAATTATTGTATAATATAGAAAAGAGATATCATATTAATGCGTGTTTTAGCTTAACTAAAAGGAGTGTGATGTTTTATGAATACAGCAAAAACAATTATTACAATAGGTCGAGAGTTTGGCAGTGGCGGTAGTGAGATTGGAAGTAAACTGGCAGAAGCCTATGGTATTAAAATGTATGATAAAGAGTTACTGACTGAAGCAGCCCAAGAAAGTGGAATTTGTGAAAGCTTATTTGAAACACATGATGAAAAGCCTACGAATAGTTTCCTTTATTCGCTTGTAATGGATCCTTATTCTATGGGATACCCAGTAGGAAGTTACTCTGACATGCCCATTAATCATCGCGTGTTTTTAGCACAATTTGATGCAATTAAGAACATTGCAAATAGGGAAGTATGTGTTATGGTAGGAAGATGTGCTGATTATGCGTTAGAAGATTATCCTAATTGCGCACATGTGTTTATACATGCAGACATAGATAAACGTATTCGACGTGTTGCACGATTGTTTGACTTAACAGATGCAAAAGCTAAGGATATGATTGTTAAAACAGATAAAAAGCGTTCCAGCTATTATAATTATTTTACAAATAGAAAATGGGGAGATGCTGCTGGATATGATATTTGTCTTGATAGTGGAAAACTGGGAATCGATGGTTGTATTGAAGCCATAGAAGCATATATTAAAATAAAAGAGAATCATCCGGCACCAGTTTTATAAGCGGATTGAAAAGAACGTATGTAGCTTGTCTAGCTGACATACGTTCTTTTTTTAATCATTAAGAACGCAAATGTGGAATTCGATCAGGCCATCCATTGATATTTCCATTTAATATAGCTGTAAACATTCGTTCTTTTGCACCAGGATGCTTTTTATTTAATTCCTTAACTAAATCCTTGGCATATTGTCTTTTTGTATACCCATCAAAAGGGCATTTATTCTTCACAACTGGAAGATTATATTTGTTTTTAAATCCAATTACTTCAGCTTCATCTACGAACATGATTGGGCGTATGACGGTAAGATCCATTCTATCTAAATAGCTTTTAGGTGAAAAAGAATAAAACCTACCTTCAAACAACAAGGACATTAGCATAGTTTCAATAATATCATCCTTGTGATGGGCATATGCTACTTTATTGCATCCCATTTCCTTTACTGCATCATTTAAAGCACCCTTACGCATTTTTGCACATAGAGAGCAGGGATGGGCCTCTTTTCTTGTATCGAGAAGTATATGTGCAATATCGGTTTTTACTACCTTATAGGGTATCTCTAGCTCTTTACAGAGGCATTCTACAGGTGACAAGTCAAATCCTTCATACCCCAAATCAACGGTAACGGCACTTATTTCAAAATGTTTAGGATAGAATCGCTTCAGACCGTGAAGAGCATATAATAAAGTTAAACTATCTTTTCCACCGGATATACCAATAGCAATATGGTCACCTTTTTGAATCATTTCATACTCATCAATAGCTTTTCTAGAATAACTTAATAACTGTTGTAATTTCATTGTATTAAAACCTCATTTCATATTTACTTTGCTGTTTAGAATAGTACCAGTTTTTCTTGAATATGACAAGTAAATATAGTATACTATTTACTGATAATTATATTGAACAGATTTGTTATAAAACAAAGGAGAACATCATTATGAGAGATTACGAAGTAATTTATCGCCAACCAACCGTAGAAGATGCATCAGAGCTAGTGGCATTTTACAATGAAGTAGGGGGTGAAACATCTTTTTTGAGTTTTGAAAAAGATGAATATCCATTAGATGTAGAAGCACAAAAAATTTCTATTGAAGATACAAAAAAACAAAAGAATGCAATTATGATTCTTGCAACTGTAAATGGTAAAGTTATTGGTATTGGTACAATTAATTCTAGTAATAAAATTAAAAGCAGACACTCAGGAGAACTTGGTATTGTTGTTGCTAACAAATATCAGGGACAGGGAATTGGAAGCGAAATCATACAGCAGTTAATAGATTGGTGTAAATCTAATGGTATCACTACGAGAATTCAACTTGATACCCGTACAGACAATGAATTAGCAGTAAAATTATACAAGAAATTTGGATTTGAAATTGAAGGAGAGTTAAAAAATTCAACTTTATTAAATGGAAAATATTACAATTTATATATTATGGGATTAATGCTTTAGAAATTCCGGGAATCTAACAAGCCAGGTGTGTTGAACTTGGCTTGTTAGGAATAAAAGCCCAATAATTATTCTCTTAAGGTCACTGCACTAGCAGCTTGTTTTCGTCTGTTTTCGTCTATGGCAGCATAATGCTTCTTGGTTGTATTCACATCTTTATGTCCCAAAACATCAGCTACCAAATAAATATCACCGGTTTCTTTATAAAGGGAAGTGCCATAAGTACTTCTTAATTTATGTGGGGTGATTTTTTTATGTGGAGTAATTTGGCTGGTGTATTTTTTTACCATATTTTCAACTGCCTGAATGCCCATGCGTTTCTTCTGTGTAGATAAAAACAGTGCATTTTCATGATTACTTAAGGGACAGATACCAGCTCTAGTGGTTTCTAAATAATGTTTTAAGGCAGTTTCTACTTCTTTACCAAAATATACCACCATTTCATTACCACCTTTTCGAGTGATTTTAATTCCATTATTTTTAAAATCTACATCTTGAATATCCAAGCCTACACATTCGGAAACCCGAATCCCTGTTCCTAATAATAGGGTGACTATTGCCAAATCCCGACTCTTAGTTTTTTCATAATAGCTTTTTCGCTGGCCAGAGAGAAGATTGCCACAAGACTCAATATAATCCAATAATTCAGCTACTTCATCATCATCTAGACGGATAATTGCTTTATCATGAAGTTTTGGCATGTCAACTAGAGCAGTGGGATCATTATCAATAAAATGATGTCTATAGTAGTAGCGATAAAAACTTCGTAATGCAGACATTTTACGGGACAATCCTTTTTCGCCATTCGTAATATTTCGGTCATTTGAAGAATACACTTTGAGATATTCTTGATATTCTTCAATATCTAAAGGCTCCATTTGCTGTAAATCATTTATGGTAAATTGATTCATGTTATAATCTTTATAAGTGGGATTATTCTCCATTAAAAAATGAAAAAATACACGAATATCATAAGCATAAGAAATTCTAGTAAGTGCGGATGACTTGGGTTCAATGGCCCGAAAAAAATCAGCCGCAAAGGAAGGCAATGTGGTTAAGATTTCCCGCAGCCGCATGGTATTGTCTATGTAGCTTTGTTCTTGGTAAGTTAAAGGTTTTTTTGTCATAATAAGAGGCTCCTTTTTATAAAAACTTATTATTATATATATCTATTGGAAAAATCGGTATTTGTAGTATAGATCTATTTTGTTAATTTACAGTCTACTCTTTAAATCAAGTGGTGTCAATTGGTTTCTTATAATTCATTTATAAAATAGGACTATAAAAGCCCTATTTTATGTAAAATATGGGGAACTATTTGAGGAGATAAAATCAATAAATTAAATCATCGAAGCTATAGAGTTTTCTCATTATAAGATATAGTTAAATATTGTTCTGCTTGAATATCATCACTATATAAGGAATTAATTTGCTTTAATTCCTGAATATATTCTGTGGTTGACACAAGTTCTTTGTTTCTATATTCATTTGCAATGCTCCACAAGGTGTCACCTTCTTTGATTTCTATACTTTTATAGCATTTATTAGATTGATTGGCTGTTATATTTGTTATTTCATTCTTGTCGTGTGCATCAGATAAAAAACTACCAAAAGAAATATTAAAAATTATAATAACGGTTACTACGATCAATATTGCAATAGATTTTTTATTCATGAATTGTAGGGTCTTTCGGTTAACTAACTTATTTTTTCTTTGTTTGTTCATTATATGATTCCTCCTATATTATATTTTAAAACGAACAGTTGTTCTATCTGCTATTAGTATAAAACAAGAACAGATGTTTGTCAATTGAATTCGGTAAAAAATCGAACATATTTTCTAAACATTTGTTTGCTTTTTGTTTTGACCTATGATAAAATATTTTTACAAGGGAGGATTTACTATGTCACAAGGTAAAATAACTAAAAAACAGGAAGATATATTGCAATATATAAAGTCTGAAATTTTAGAACGTGGATATCCACCGGCAGTAAGGGAGATTTGTGAGGCAGTCAACTTAAGATCGACCTCTTCTGTCCACTCACATTTAGAAACTTTAGAAAAAAATGGTTATATTAGACGTGACCCGACGAAACCAAGGGCCATTGAGATTATGGATGATACTTTTAATTTAACAAGGAGAGAAATGGTGAATGTGCCGATTATTGGTGATGTTGCTGCAGGGGAACCAATCCTTGCCCAGGAAAATATTAAGAATTATTTTCCTATTCCAGTTGAAATGATGCCAAATAGTGAGACTTTTATGTTAACTGTCAAAGGTGAAAGTATGATTAATGCTGGAATTTTAAGTGGGGATTTAATTTTGGTTGAACAACAGCAATTTGCACATAATGGTGACATAGTTGTTGCACTGATTGAAGACGGTGCTACTGTAAAAACATTTTATAAAGAAGATGGTTATGTTCGTCTTCAGCCTGAGAATGACAATATGGATCCTATTATTGTAACGGATATATCCATTTTAGGAAAAGTAATTGGTGTATTTCGATTTTTTTAACCTCATCAAGAAATAGCGAAGCGTATTTTGAATATTCACCTTGACTACGACGTGTAACTTGACAATATATAAAAAGCTACCACTTTCCAGCATAGCTGCTGTAGTGATAGCTTTTTATTTTAGTTTAATGCATTGATTTCAATAGTTTTTCCATCGTGCCAAATTCTTTCCAAATTATAAAACAATCGATTCTCTTTATCAAATACATGAACAATAATATCTGCAAAATCTAGTAAAACCCAGCTTCCTGAGCCGTATCCTTCTCTTTGCTTTACATGATAGCCAGCTTTGTTTAGTTCGTTTTCAACATTATCTACCAATGCGCGAACTTGACTTTCGTTTGTACCATTTGCAATAATAAAATAATCGGCTAAAATGGAAACATCTGAGATATCTATAATTCGGATATCCTCTCCCTTTTTTTCTTCTAGTGCCTGATAGGCAATACGTGCCATTTGTTTGGATATTTCTTTAGATCCTTCCATGTGTTTCCTCCTTGTAATTATCTGTTTTGTTTTTCCTTATAATATTGATAGGTCATTTCTGTCATAGGATCAATTGTCTTGTTTATTTTATTCAAATATATCAATGTGTTTTCTAATATCAGCATGATTGCTTCGTCCATATCATGGAAAGCTAAGCTGCGAATTAGTTTCAGACCGGGTAATTCCTTCCTTCCAGGTTCAATATAATCAGCAATGAATATAAGCTGTTCCAAAGTAGTCATAGAGGGCCGACCTGTTGTATGGTTTGCAATAGCATTTAGAATTGTTTCATCAGAAATGTGATAATAGGAACTGGCTAAATATGCTCCTAATTTGGCATGAACCAACACAGGATTCTTAAACTCGGATGGATTCAGTTCTATATGATATTCTTCGCAGAGTTTGTATTTTTCTGCATTGGGAATACATTTTGCACAATCATGTAGTAATCCGGCCAGCATCGATTTTTCCATATCTATTTCGTGACTCATTGCTAAAGCTGCAGCGGTGTACATTACACCGATTGTATGACAATATCGATCTTTGTCAAGATTAATTCGTAATTCTTTTTGTATTTCTTTTAAACTTTTCATATTCTTTATATATCCTTATACAAATGATGCGCTGTTATATATTCATTCACTTTATCTGGGACCATATAACGGATGGAATAACTCTTTTTTACTCGATCTCTAATCGTGCTTGAAGAAATTTCTAGTAAAGGAGCAGATAGTAATTCAATCTTAGCACCATATTTCAATCCTAGATATTCTATTTGATTTTGCATATTATCAACGCATTTATCATCACGGAATGCTGCTAGTACAATACAGGTTTGGAAGAGACGTTTCGGATTTTTCCATTTTTCAATTGAAAATAAAGAATCAGCGCCTACTATAAAGTAAAATTCATCATTTGGATAAAGCTGGTGAAATGTTTCCATTGTTTCATATGAATATGCTATCTTTGCGCGTTCTAATCCTTCTATTTCATAAAGAGAAATAGCAAAATGTTCCACATCTTCTATGGCGCATTTTGTCATTTCTATTCGATGCATAATATTTGTATCCATTAATTGATTTGATTTGTGTGGAGGATTTCCGTTTGGCAGGAACCATACTGTATCTAATCCATATGCCTCATAAGCAAATTCACCCAGCATTAAATGTCCGATATGAATGGGATCAAAAGTACCACCCATAATTCCGATTCTCATAGATTTTCTCCTTGATATAAATTCTTTAATTTGGAAGTTGAATTCGCTTTTTATTATCTTTGCCTTCTTTATACAATACTATTTTTTTTCCAATTACTTGTACCACTTCTGAGTGGGTACGCTCTGCAACTATTTGAGCAATTTCCTTAGGATCATCTAAACAGTTTTGCAGTACACTTACTTTAATTAATTCTCTTGCAAGCAGTGCCTCACCTATGGCTTCTGTTAAGGAAGGTGTCATGCTTGATTTTCCTACTTGAAAGATAGGATCCATTGTCATTGCCAAACTTTTTAAATAAGCTCTTTGTTTTGTTGTCATAATATGATGCTCCTTCTATTTATAATAATCAAATTGGAATCCATACATGCGTACAGTATCGCCCTCTTCTATTCCCGCTTTTTCTAATTCATCTAATATGCCGCCTTCTTTAAGGAATTTTTGAAAGAACAAGAACCCTTTTTCAGAATCTATATTAGTATATCCAAGCATTTTCTCAATTTTAGGGCCTTCTACTACGAACATATCATCCTCATGTTCTACGGTAAATGGTAAATCGATATGAATAAATTCTTCTCCCGGAAAATATTCCTGCTCAAAGACTATCGGTTCTGTATCTAATGTCTTTAGCTGTTCTCTTACATAATATAGAAGCTCCTGAATACCTGCGCCACTAACACCTGATATGGGAAATACTTTTATTCCTTGTGGTTCAAATTCTAATTTTAATAATTCTACAGGATCTTCATCTTCTTTATAGATTAAATCAGTCTTATTTGCTGCAATTACTTGTGGGCGATCTGCAATTTGCTCGTTATAGGCTTTTAATTCAGCATTTATTTTATATACATCATCAATGGGATCGCGACCTTCTGAAGACGCGGCATCTACAACGTGTATCATCATTTTAGTACGTTCAATATGACGTAAAAATTCATGCCCAAGACCGATGCCATTGGAAGCACCTTCGATAAGTCCTGGAATATCTGCAATTACAAATCCGTCTAAACCATCTCCAAAATCAACAACTCCTAGATTTGGATTTAATGTAGTAAAATGATAATTAGCTATTTTGGGTGTAGCATTTGTCACGCGTGATAAAAATGTGGATTTACCTACATTAGGAAATCCGATTAATCCAACATCAGCAATGACTTTTAATTCTAAATTAACCCATAACTCCTGGGAGCTTTTTCCCGGTTGTGCGTATTTTGGAGCCTGCATGGTAGCTGTTGCAAAATGTTGATTCCCCAATCCACCTTTTCCACCTGTTAATACCACTTGACGTTTATTTTCACCAGACATATCAGCAATAACCTTGTTTGTTTCTAATTCTCGAATAACCGTTCCTTCAGGAACTCTTAAAATAAGATCATCAGAATCTTTTCCGTGACATTTCTTTTTGCCACCATTTTCTCCATCCAAAGCAGAAAATTTTCTTTTGTGACGGTAGTCAGCTAACGTATTTAGTCCTTCATCAATCTCAAAGATAATGTCTCCACCACGTCCCCCGTCTCCGCCGTCAGGCCCACCATTGGGAATATAAAGCTCGCGGCGAAAACTTGCATGTCCATCACCACCTTTTCCTGATCTTATATAAATCTTTGCTCTATCTGCAAACATATTTTTTCCCTTTCATTACATATAATTAAATATATTGGCTAGTTTTCCAATATCATACATCTATTATTTAAAAAAAACAAGGCTTCAAACCAAGAAGATTTGAAGCCAAATGTCTATTCATTCATAAAATTCTTATTCTGCTATTACAGGATAGATAGAAACTTGTTTCTTATCTCTTCCTTTTCTTTCAAATCTTACAACGCCGTCTTTTAATGCGAATAAAGTATCATCTCCACCACGTCCTACATTAGTACCTGGGTGAATCTTTGTTCCACGTTGTCTGTAAAGAATGTTTCCAGCTTTTACAAATTGTCCGTCAGCTCTTTTCGCACCTAATCTTTTAGATTCAGAGTCTCTACCATTTCGAGTAGAACCAACTCCTTTTTTATGAGCGAAAAATTGAAGGTTTAATTTCATCATTTTTTACACCTCCTCGAATGTCATATCGATATATTGTTCATAGTTTTCATCATTTGCCATTTCTTCTAATCCAAGAATCATGGCCTTTAAAAGTAATGTAGATTCATCTGAAGGGTTCCCATTTATTGAAAAATCTATTATACCATCTTCATCGTCTGAAACCATAGTTGTTTCATCTGGTAAAAATTTATCAATTGAATTGATTGTATTAATAATCAATACGGAAGCTGCTGCACATACAATATCTTGTCCTTTTATATTGGCGCCTGCATGTCCCACTGCTTTAAAACCTACACATTCATGCTTTGAATTTTTAAGTATTGTTACTTTAATCATATGGACTCCATACTAAGCATTGATTTTTTCAATCTTAACTGCTGTAAATTGTTGTCTATGACCATTTTTGTTATGGTATCCAGTTTTTCTCTTATACTTGTAGACGATTACTTTCTTTCCTTTACCGTCTCCAATTACAGAAGCTGTAACTGTTGCTCCACTTACTGTTGGACTTCCAACTTTCATTTCTGAATCACTTACTGCAAGTACTTGGTCAAATGTGAATGTTTCTCCAGCTTCAACACCAAGTTTCTCTACTTTAATGATATCGCCTTCGGCTACTTTGTACTGTTTACCACCTGTTGCTATAATTGCGTACATATGGCACCTCCTATTATCATTACTCGCCAACTTCGGTGTTCATAAAATGAAACTTTTAACCTCATTGTGCGGCATACTTGAGTATAATAGCATATTTGCAAAGATACGTCAAGAGTTAAATCCTAATCATGACAAAGATATCATATATTGCTTTAATTGCAGCTTCAAAATCTTGATTTTTCACACCTATGATTATATTTAATTCGCTAGAACCTTGGTCAATCATTTTAACATTGACATTTGCATGTGCCAAGGCAGAAAAGATTCGTCCTGCGGTTCCTCTTGTGGCTCTCATTCCACGTCCAACTACTGCAATCAGTGCCAAATCAGATTCTAAATCGATGGAATCAGGTTCAACGGCACGATGTATATTGGCCAATACTTTTTGTTCTTGTTCAACAAATTCAGTCTGGTGGACAAGAATGGACATGGTGTCAATGCCAGATGGCATATGTTCGATTGAAATATTATTTTGTTCAAAAATCTCCAAAACCTTGCGACAAAATCCAACTTCGGTGTTCATCATTGCTTTTTCAATATTAATTGAAGCAAATCCTTTTTTTCCTGCGATTCCTGTAATCGTGTATTTGGGATCACGACAGGTGGTTTCTACAATCAAGGTTCCTTTGTCTTCTGGAATATTAGTATTTCGAATATTAATTGGAATGCCTTCTTTTCTAACAGGGAAAATAGCTTCTTCATGAAGAACTGTGGCACCCATATAGGATAATTCGCGTAATTCTTTGTAGGTGATAATTTCAATGACTTCTGGATTCTTGATGACTCTGGGATCTGCAATAAGAAAACCAGAAACGTCTGTCCAGTTTTCATACAAATCTGCGCCAATTGCACGAGATACAATAGAACCTGTAATATCGGAACCACCACGAGAAAAGGTTTTGATCGTTCCATCTAGGGTAGCTCCATAGAAACCGGGAATCACCGCATATTCAATATGATTTAGTTTTTCCAGAATTTTTGTATTGGTTACTTGTGGATTGAATTCTCCATTATTATTAAAAATAATAATTTCTGCTGCATCTATAAATTCAAAGTTTAAATAATCGGCCAAAATAATTCCATTTAAATATTCTCCACGTGAAGCAGCATAATCCAAACCTATTTTTTCTGAAAAATTCTTATGAATGGTGGCAAATTCATCTTCTAATGATCGGTTTAAATGCAAGCCTTTTATAATTTCTTCATAGCGGTTTTTGATTGTATTTAGAGGCTGAGTAATGTCTTTCTCCTGCACAGCTAATTCATAGCATTGATAGAGCATATCGGTAACCTTGGTATCATGCGAGTTCCTTTTCCCAGGGGCAGAAGGAATGACATACTTTCTGGATAAATCAGATTTGATAATACTGCCTGCTTTTTCAAATTGTTCTGCACTTGCTAAAGAACTTCCCCCAAATTTTACTACTTTATTCATACGATTTCCTCCAAACGATTTTTTAAAATAATTTTTCCTTTGTTTTATATTTTTAAAACTTTTAAGTCAGACTTTCCTTTAAAGTTTTTCGAACTTTTTTTCTAGTTAATTCTACTAGCTGCAATTTAGTTATATCCACGAACTTCGTTGGTATGGGATCTTGACTAATATATTTCTGAAGAGTAGATATGAGGGTTTCTATCATACATGGTTGATCTAAATTAATAAAATCAATAATAATAATTCCAGATAAATTTCGAAGTCTGATCTGTTTTGCAGCCTCTTTTGCAGCTTCTAAGTTAATTAATAAACGGGCTTCTTTGCTAGCTTCTTTTTTTACGCATTTACCAGTATTTACATCAATAACGGTTAATGCTTCTGTTGGCTGAATGACAAGATATGCTCCGGATTTCATAAATACTCGTTCTTGCAAAGCATGCTTTAATTGAGTTTCTACATCATAAAGCTTATGAAGTGGAAGTAATGAATCTTGATAGTGTTGCAGTAAAGGAAGAACATCGGATTGGTTATCCTTTAGAAAGTCATATATTTCGGTATAAAGCCCCAAATCCTCAACGACTATATTAGTTAACCCTTCCTTGTAAACATTCTTTAAATGAGCTATATAAGGCTTCTTTGATTCTTTTAGACAGGTATAACAAGTTCTGGTTGCTGCGCGTTCAATAAGTGATTCATATTCCACTATAAGTTGCTGGGTTTCATTCATAAGGATGGCATCTGAGCAATCTTTTGCGTTAGTTCGGACAATAAAGCCATATTCTTCTGAAAGAAAAGGTCCCATCAGCTCTTTTAAATGTCCTTTTTGTTCTCCTGTAATCTTGGCAGAAATTCCAACTCGATTTATTCCTTTTGTTAATACCACATATTTACCAGTCAGATTTAAATTACAAGTTACAGTGGGAACTTTTGACTTCACAGCTTCCTGACTTACTTGTACAAGGATTTCATCTCCCATATGAAGCGCATCCTTATGTTGATCTAAGGCATAGTAACATTCTTGTCCTTTTGTTACTTCGATAAAAGCAGCTCTAATATTGGGTACTATATTTTTTACTTTTCCAATATAGATATTTCCAAGCTGCACGTCCATTGCTTCTTCTTCACTGCAATGGAGTTCAACGATTTCCTGATTTTCTATTAAGATAGTAAAGATTTTACGTGGAAAAGCTTTCAATTTAACGATAATTATTTTTCGGCTCATTCTATTTTTGTCCCTAATGAATTCAATGTGACGAAAGAACGTTCACCTTCGTCTGTTGCATACACGTCCAACCGGTGGTGCGTAAAGGATATGTGGTCTAAATCTATTTTAAAATATTGAGCCAATGCCTGCATGACTAATCCTGGCTTTAAATTTTCAACACTTCCAGTAGCAATGAGCATATATAATTTCTCATTTTGGCAGAAAAGCTTATAAATCATGGGACGAATATCAACTTCTTTCTCGCTTTTTTTAGTTTTCTTCACAATGAAAATATGTTCTTGCTCTAAAAAAGTTTCTATTTTAGATTCCCATCCATTTGGAAAGCTTCCATATTTGACAGAGGAAAGATAATCGGCAGCTGACACAATGGACATGCCAGTTTTTCCTTGCTCAGGTATTTCTCTAAAGTCAATAATATCAATTCCCTCTACCATAACGGCTTGTAATTGCTGAATCGCTTCTTTTGAAGTAATAGAGTTTCTTAATTCAATATCAAAATATTCGCCATCACTGGTTACACCTACACCTAATGGATTTGCAAAGGACATAATCATATGTGGGCTGTATCCACCAGAGAAAGCAATTGGTATGGCAGCTCTTCTCATAGCTTTTTGAAAATAACGCATCATATCTAAATGTCCAATAAATTTCATTGCTCCATATTTTTTGAATTTAATTCTTGCTTTCAA
This sequence comes from Lachnospiraceae bacterium, assembly GCA_036656615.1. GTDB lineage: Bacteria > Bacillota > Clostridia > Lachnospirales > Lachnospiraceae > CAUPWF01. The sequence goes on from JAVXHY010000003.1 coordinate 100,551, forward strand.
CACAGACACCTCCTCCATAACTTCCGGCACCACAGCCAGAACAGCTTACCCGGCAGTTGGGAGTCTCTTGCTCTTCTAAAGCGCGTTTCCATTCTTGTTTAAGAAATTCTTTGGTTACACCAATAGAAATAAAATCCCAAGGAAGAATTTCATCTAAATCACGTTCTCTTCGGTTATAGAAATCCATATCTGTATGAGTGTTCTCAAATGCTTTCATCCATAAATCGTTTCGGAAGCATTCGGTCCAAGAATCATATAAGCAGCCTAGGCGATAGGCTTCTTCTAAAACCGCACTGGTTCGTCGGTCTCCTCTGGCAAAGACTCCTTCTAGTACAGTAACATCTGCTTCGTGCCAATTATATTTGATACTTTTTTTATTTAATTGCTCTTGCATTTCACGGTTAACGGTATGTGCTTTGGATATATAATCATCCTTATTCCACATCACAGCCCATTGAAACGGGGTGAAGGGCTTTGGAATAAAGAAAGAGGTACTAACTGTAATTTGACATTTCCCATTCCTCTGATCTTTAGGAAGTTCATAATAACGTTTCGCCACTTTTTCGGCTAACCTTGCAATCTCTTTTCTATCCTCTTCGGTTTCCGTAGGAAGACCCAGCATAAAATAGAGCTTTACTTTTGACCAGCCACCTTCAAAGGCTTGACCGGCACCTTCTAATATAATTTCTTCTGTTAATCCTTTATTGATCACGTTTCTAAGTCTTTGAGATCCAGCTTCCGGTGCAAAGGTAAGGCTGTTTTTACGAACATCTTGTACTTTGCTCATAACATCAAGGGAAAAGGAGTCAATTCTTAGAGAAGGAAGGGAAATATTAATTTCTTCCCCTTTAAATTCATCAATTAAAAATGTAATTAACTCCTGTAATTTAGAATAATCACTGGAACTAAGAGAACTTAAGGAAATCTCGTCATGTCCTGTATTTTTTAGCATGCGGTAGGCATAATCCTTTAACATTTCCAAATCTCGTTCTCTGGTTGGGCGATACAGCATACCAGCCTGACAGAAGCGGCAGCCCCTGATACAGCCTCTTTGTATCTCTAAGACTACACGGTCTTGTGTGACTTTGATAAATGGAACCACTGGTTTATCCGGATAATAGGTATGGGTCACATCTAAGACCATTTGCTTTTCAATCCTTGGTTTGGCATGGGGGTTGATTGGTAGAAAGGAAGTAATTAATCCCTGTTCATCATAGGTTACTTGATAAAATGAAGGGACATAAATCCCCGGAATCTGAGCTGCTTTTTCAAGAAAATTTTGTCGTGTTCCCCCTTGTTTTTTGTTAGTTTTATAGGCATCTAATAATTCCCCATAGACAGTTTCCCCTTCACCAATATAGAACATATCAAAAAAATCTGCCAGTGGTTCAGGATTATAACTGCAAGGACCACCTCCGATTACGATTGGTTCGTTCTCACCACGATCCTTTGCATACATGGAAATTTGACTCAAATCCAAAATCTGTAAAATATTGGTATAACACATTTCATATTGAATGGTTATTCCAAGAAAATCAAATTCTTTAATTGGGTTTTGGGATTCCAATGCGAATAAAGGAATCTGTTGTTCCTTCATGATTGCATGCAGGTCCACCCATGGCGAATAAACACGTTCGCACCAAGTGTCTTCACGGCGATTGAACATATCATAAAGAATTTGGATTCCTAAGTGTGACATGCCAATTTCATAAACATCTGGGAAACACATACAAAAGCGGATATCCACCTTGTCCGGATCCTTAGTTACCGAGTTCACTTCATTGCCAATGTAGCGGGCTGGTTTATCAATTTTTAGTAATATTTCATCACTTAATGCAAGTTTTCTCATGGTCTTCCTCTCATTTTTGGTAGTTAATTACAATCTAATCTATTATATACATTCTGCGGGAGAAGTTCAAGCCCGAGAATTCTGTGTTCAAAAATGTTTCAACTATTCTTTAACAAAAAAATCCACACGAATCTTCCGCAATGGCATTAAGTTAAGTCCGGTAAAGAGAAGTTCGTATCATTTCGATATTAGCTTCTCTTTTATTTTTCCTTAAAGCAATCAATGATCCAGTTTTAAATCATTTTAACTCACAACAAATAGACAAGAGGATCCCCTTGTCAAAAAATATATGCATTTTTATTTTTTTATGCTACTCTATACATGAAGCTTATTGCTTGTTTGACTTTCATTTCACGAGGTCTAGAGCGCCCAGGGCGAATAGGCGTTATATACCTGGCAATAAGTGACTCAATATCAGGTGGGATATTTACTTTCAATAGGAATTCGCGACATATATGTACTGCAACAGAAAAGTTAACTTTATACTCATATTTTCTAGTTCCCTTTTCTATGACTACATGCGAGGTAATCAATTCAGAAAAGTTATACATTATTAAACTAGAGAAAATTTCCTGTAGTATATATTCCACCTTTTTCGAATGAAAATGAAGTAATCCTACCGTATATTTTAAATCTCTAAATGAGGTTTCGATTCCCCATCTCATACCATATAGTTCCTTTAGGCTATCTGGAGGAAATTCATTTGCTTCGAGATTTGTTACTACGACTTCATAAGAATCATTTGATATTGGGAATCGTACAATTCGAAATGGCAAATGATACAATACTGCAGCATCCGATTTTCTGCTTTTTAAAGGTAAAAAATCAAAAGTTTTATTATGAGCTATCCTGCGGAATGAGTTTCTTTGTTTTGTCAATTCTTTCATTTCATTTGTTTGCTTACGGGTAAGGTTCAAGTCTATATACTCATCAAATTCCTCTGTAGCTGGTAACTCCAAACCGTGCAAAATCCCCGTTTTATGTTGGCTAAAATCCTTTACTCGTATTATATAAAACCAACCTTTTGCTTGGATATGAGCCATGTTATTATAAGCCTCATATCCTCTATCCATTATTACAATTGCTTTTCCCTTAATAGTAGACCTATCCACCATTTCAACCAGTGCTTTGTTTTCAAAGGCTTCCTTGCGCTTAAACACAATAGCATCTTCGTATGTATAAGTTAGCAGATTATATAGAGCATTTAAATGAAGTAGATTATAAGGTCTAACCCCTTCTCGGGTTATGAAAAGAGAATCCTCATCTTTTAGATTAGTTGGGATTTGTATATCTGATCCATCAACAGCTAAAAGCTTATATCCTTTATAATTATCTTCTTGAGTAGTATGTGCTACGAAATCATGAAAAAGGCTTTCAAATGCAACTGGAAGTATTTTCTTTCGTTGCTGAACAAATGCTGATGATGTTGCAGTGGTTGTGTTACAGCCAAACTGACGCAACAGTTCGTTGGATAAAGTGGTTCCTTCCATTGTTAGTAATGATAAGATCATACTTTCATAGGGCATTTTCCTATTTCTTGAAAAATCCGCTTTAGGATTAGAAACAAGTCCGGTCAAATCTTGTTTCTGCTTATCAATGATACTAAGCAATAAATTCTTTAGTTCTTGAGAATTACTGTTCATGCCATGTCCTCCTTGTAAAAAGATTTATTCTTCTAATTACAAGGGCCGCTTTAACTACTTCTTAAATACATCAGTAGTTAAAGCGGCCGCATTTTTTTGCATATTTGTCAATGCTTTTTACAGAAAAAAATCCCACACCACATTTTACTGTGATGTGAGATTTCTTAACTTAATGCCATTGGGATCTTCCGCGGGGATTTTTTATAACTTATTCCAGACTTCTACTACATTTATTTGGTATGTAATTTCATCACAAATCAGTTGGGTATCAATATGTTTAAATGAAGCATGCTGATAATCCATTCCAACAAAACAAAGAAATAATAATACACACATAATGATACGAAGACTAAGGCTAGATGTATGTAAAACATCATCGTCGTCTTCATATAAGGCACCATAAATGGCACGGTGTCGTGGGTGGATAGCCGGTGGTGTTCTGCGATCACTATATTGCTCTCTTGCATTGTTCAGCAGTTCCTTACGGCGCTTTTCAGACTCATTCATATTGGGGTACTCCAATTAACAAATATGGTTTATCACAATATATGTGTTGTGTTCATTTGATATACAAATTCTTCGGTATTTTATTATCTGTCTGCTAATTCTCTTGTGATATCTTCCCATGTTACACCCTTTTCAACCATGAGGACCATCGCGTGATATAAGAAATCTGAGAGTTCATATTTCACTTCTTCGGGGTTCGTATTCTTAGCTGCAATCACAAGCTCTGTTGCTTCTTCCCCTATTTTCTTTAATATTTTATCAATTCCTTTATCAAATAAATAGTTTGTATAAGAGCCTTCTTTCGGATGAAGCTTTCGTTCTTGAATGGTATTATATACCGATTCAAACACTTGCAGTGGATTTGTTTCATCATAATCAGTACCAACAAGAGGCTGGAAAAAGCAGGTTGGATTTCCAGTGTGGCAGGCAACACCAATTTGGTTTACTTTTGCAAGTAAGGTATCTTTATCACAATCAATGGTCAGAGATTTAACATATTGATAATGACCCGAGGTTTCTCCTTTAACCCATAATTCCTGTCGACTACGACTGTAATAGGCCATTTTTCCGGTTTTGATGGTATGGTAGAAGGCTTCTTCATTCATGTAGGCCATCATCAGAACTTCACCGGTTTTATACTCTTGTACAATAACAGGAAGTAATCCATCGGAATTTAAAGTGAATTCTGAGAAATCCATCATGCTTTCAAAAGAGGTCATTCGGATTTCTTCATGGGTGCATTTTTCTTTAAAATCCACAAAATCCATATCTTTTTGGCTGACAAATCGACCAGATAAACCTTTGACACCTGGACATTTTAGTATTTTATATAATTCTATTTCCTCCATTGCATCGGTAACGATTACACAGGGGATATTCGTAATATTCATAACAGAATTCAAGTCTAGACGGTGCATAAATACAATTTCACTACTGAATTGATCAATCAGGTGCTGTTGTTTAAATAATGCGTCAAAATCATTTAGAGATACAGCTATTTTTTCTTTCCCGAATCTTTTTGCGGATTCTTCTATCATATCTATGGAGGCCGGCTTAGAAAAATTAAGCATGGCTCTTTTGGCTCCGGCATAGAGAATTTTCTTTACATCTTCCTGACGTTTAATATTGCCACCTACAATCATAGGAATACAAATAACTCGATTAATTTTTTTGATTAAATCAATGGTTTCTTCGTGGTCTTCTTCTGTGGTAGAGAGGTCGAAAATAATTAATTCATCTGCTCCGTGATCACTATAATATTTTCCGAGTTCAATAACATTTTCTGATATTACTTCATTATCATCGAACCATTTTACAGCTTTTCCCTGAATAATAAAAATACAGGGGATTAATCTTTTATAACTCATTGCTCTTTCTCCTTTTGTAAAATTCATTTTACAGACTTCCTTTTGTGGACCAAACATCCTTCATACGTGGTTCTTCTTTTGTTGCTTCATCCAATGCTTTAGCAAAGGATTTAAAAAGTGCTTCTGCAAGATGGTGATTATTTTGTCCGTCTAATATTTTTAAATGTAGATTCATTGCAGCACTATAGCTCACCGCGTAGAAGAATTCTCGTATCATTTCTGTATCCAAATCTCCTACTTTTTCTACGGAAAAATCAACCTGATAGTTCAGATATGGGCGTCCTGACAAATCAATTGCACAAAGTGCCAAGGTTTCATCCATAGGAAGCAAAAAACTGCCATAACGTTTGATCCCTTTTTTCTCACCTAAGGCCTGATGAATGGCCTGGCCAAGTACAATTCCCATATCTTCAATGGTGTGATGACAATCCACATCCAAATCGCCGTCAATATGAACATCTAAATCAAATAATCCATGGCGTGCAAATCCATCTAGCATATGGTCAAAAAATCCTATTCCGGTGTGAATATTCGTTATGCCTTGCCCATCTATATTTAAGGTTACTACAATATTTGTTTCCTTTGTTTTTCTAGTACATAATGCAATTCGTTTTTCCATATCTGCCTCCTTATTTATTCATTTTCAAATCGTACATGGATGGAATTGGCATGTGCGGTTAGATGTTCTGCATGTGCAAATGTTTCAATGTCTAGATGTACAGCTTCCAAAGCATTTTTAGAATATGCGATAATACTGGATTTCTTAATAAAATCATCTACCGACAGAGGGGAGAAGAACTTTGCTGTTCCATTGGTGGGTAATACATGGTTTGGTCCTGCAAAGTAGTCACCTAGTGGCTCACAGCTATATTCTCCAATGAAAATCGCACCAGCATTGCGAATCTTTGTCATAATGTCGTAGGGATTTGCCGTCATGATTTCTACGTGTTCAGAGGCAATTTCATTGGTTATGGAAATGGCTTCGTCCATGGTATTGGCAATGAGTATATAACCATAATGATCTAAAGACTTTTGCATGATTTCCGTACGTGATAATTCACCTAGAAATACATCAACTGCCTGTGAAACTTGTCCAGCTAATTCTTCACTTGTAGTAACTAAAATAGCAGAAGCTAACTCATCATGTTCTGCCTGTGAAAGCAAATCAGCGGCAACAAATCGTGGATTGGCTGTTTCATCTGCAAGAACAAGGATTTCACTTGGTCCAGCAATGGCATCTATACTCACGAGACCATAGACTGCTTTCTTGGCTAAGGCTACATAGATGTTGCCCGGGCCAACAATTTTATCTACTTTGGGAATACTTTCAGTTCCATAAGCCATGGCACCAATAGCCTGTGCTCCACCTACTTTGTAAATGGAAGTTGCTCCGGCTTCTCTTGCGGCAACTAAAGTATGAGAATTCACCTTTCCATCCTGATTTGGTGGAGTTGTCATAATGATTTCCTCCACTCCAGCTACCTTTGCTGGTACAATATTCATCAATACAGAGGAAGGGTATACTGCTTTACCACCAGGTACATAGACACCTACCCGTTGCAGAGGTGTAACTTTTTGTCCTAACATGGTACCATCTGGTTTGCTGTCAAACCAACTATATTGCATTTGCTTTGCATGATAAGAAGTAATGTTCTTCATAGCTTTTCGTATTACAGCTAATAAATCATCACTGGTTTCTTCATATGCCAATGCAATTTCTTCTTCCGTCACTAAAATACTATCTTTTGTAATGGCTGCTTTGTCAAACATTTGAGTATACTTAAAAACAGCTTGATCTTTATGTAGCTTTACCTGTTCTAAGATATCAGCAACTGCATGTTCATATTCTCCATAGTGGTTGGGACTTCGTTTTAATAAATCCTCTAATAAATTCTTTTTGGTATCTTCATTTAAACGTTGTATTTTCAATGTTTGTCCTCCTGTAAAAGAGCTCTCAATTCCGTAATCAATGTTTTAATCCGATCATTTTCCATTTGCATGCTAACTGGATTTACAATGACTCGGGCAGATAGTGGACATATTTTTTCTAAGACCTCTAGACCATTTTCACGAAGAGTAGAACCAGTTTCTACAATATCCACAATTACTTCAGAAAGTCCTACTATAGGTGCTAATTCAATGGAACCATTTAATTTAATGATTTCTACTGTTTGATGTTTTTTGTTATAGAAATAATCCTTGGCAATCAGTGGATATTTAGTAGCTACCCTTATAAGCTCGTGGTGCAAAAGCAAGTCTTTTGCCTCTTTGGGTCCACAAACACACATATTGCACTTACCAAATCCTAAATCTAGAACCTCATGTACTTTTTTTCCTTCTTCAATAATCGTGTCTTTTCCAACTACACCAATATCTGCAACTCCATATTCTACATAAGTAGGTACATCAGGTCCTTTTGCTAAAAAAAACTGAAGCTTTAATTCTTCATTTACAAAAATTAGTTTGCGGGAATTCTTATCTTTCATTTCTTCACAGGTAATTCCTAGTCGCTCTAACAATTCTAATGTTTGATTAGCCAAACGCCCTTTTGTCAGGGCAAATGTTAAATATCTCATGTTTTGTTCCTCATTTTGTGTTAACGGTATTGTTCCATGGTACTATTTTTTCTTCATCAGTATGCAAATTTATCATTACAATTTCTTCCTGCTTTTTTAAGTATAACATATTTCCGGATAAATTGCGTTTCCCATATGTGATATAATCCGCAAGTGATTTCTGTTCTTCTTGTTTTACCAGCTCTGTATTCTTTCCTTTTTCTCTGAAATCCCGAGCAAGAGAAATGGCCCAATCACGAGTTTCTGGCTCATATACAATCAAGGTATTTTCTTTTTCATATGTAATGTTTATTTTCTGTCTAGTCAATGCACTCATCAATTCATCAATTACAATGGCAAAACCAATGGAAGGTGACTGCTGTCCGAACTTTTCAATTAGATGGTCGTAACGTCCACCTTTTACAACAGCATCACCAGTTCCAAAGGTATATCCTCTGAAAATAATTCCAGTGTAATATCCATAAGTCCCACTGGTACTTAAATCAAAGGAAACATAATCGGCTGCTCCATAAGATTTTAAAATATCATAAATGGAAATAAGCCTGGAAATAGCTTCTGTTGCTTTTATATTTGGCGCATACTTCATTGCTTTTTGGAGAACCTCTTTGCCACCTACTAATTCTGGAAGCATATGAAATATTTCTTTCATATGAGGTGTAATAAGGGTTTGGTCAAGTAACTCTTCTACCCCAAAATAATTACGATTAATAATTAATTCTCTGATTTGTTCTTCCACATCTTCTTCTAAATTCGCTTCATCCATCAGACTTTGAAAAAAGTCAACATGACCAACGCTTACCTGAAAATCTTCTAAGCCAACTTTCTTTAGACTATCCACAACTAATGCAAGCATCTCTGCATCAGCTTCTATAGAATCATCACCAATCAATTCAGCACCTAATTGGGTGTTTTCTTTTAGCAGACCCTGATAGCTGGAATGGTTGATAAAGGTATTACCCATATAACATAAGCGAACCGGAAAATCTTCCTTTTCGTATAAAGTTGCGGCTGCTCGTGCAATGGAAGGAGTAATGTCTGGTCTTAAAACCAAAGTATTGCCATCTCGATCAAAGAATTTATACAATTCTTTGGAAGAAATAGTACCGATTTCCTTGCGAAACACATCAAAATATTCAAAAGTAGGTGTTTGAATATCATGATATCCATAAAGCTGCAGGGAGCTGTGTAAATTATTCTGTAGTGATAATTTTTTTTCGCATTCCATGTTATAAATATCCCGAACACCTTCCGGTGTATGTAATAATTGTTGTCTCATTCTCATTACCCCTTTACTGAATTTAATTAGTTCGATTTTCTAAATCCTTTTGTATTGCATCTAAATATGGGATGAAGCATCCATTTGACAGAGATATAAAATAAGCTTCATCTAATTCTTCATATCGTATGCTTTTGCGTCCACCTTGTTTCCCTCGTTCCCAAAATTTCAGCATTTCTACATATCTCATATAATAGACTATATTTTTCTGACTATAATAAATAATTAGAAATGCAATTCCCTTTTGTTTTTCAAAATTTCCCATAAAGGTTACCTGATGTTCATGGATATTTTGCAAGGGAAAGGTGTCCATATTACATTCTTTTGCATCAAAGCATACAGGAATCCCCTGTACAGCTCCAATATAATCGACGGTGCTTCGCTGTTCAAAGTAAGCCAATGTAATTTGTCTGTTTTCTTTATCTATTCGAACAGGTGTGATAGGCGTTGGTATTTTTTGTATCAATGCCAGTCCTTTCTCCTGATATCGTTCATTGGTACGATTCACGAGTTCTTCTAAAGTGGAGCCTCGAAGCCCTCTTGAATTCCATGTTCCCATAGCGTTATAATCCCCTTTTTACTTTACATATTTGTTGAAATTCTTTTGGAAGAGGTGCGGTAAATGTTTGCCCTGATAAGGATGCAAGTGCTCCTGTGCATGTGGGAAACACCATACGATAGGCATGCAGCAATTGTGATTTGATACCAAATTCTTCTTTGAATTTCAAATTGATTTTTTGATTTCCATATTTGTAGTCTCCAATAATTGGATGTCCAATGGAGGCCAAATGTGCCCTGATTTGATGGGTCTTCCCTGTAATGAGTTCTACTTCCAACAATGTGATTCCCTGGTTCCACCAAACAGGAGCATAGGAAGTTTCAATCCATTGACCATCCATAGATTCCGTCTGTGAAATGGTCACTTTATTTGTCTTTGGGTTTTTTTGCAAATATCCTTTTAAATATTGACTTTTTGAAAGTTCTCCCTGTATAAAGCAGTAATAATATTTTTCCAGCTTTCGTTCTTTTAACATCCATGATAAATCTTGTAATCCTTCTAGACTTTTCCCGGCTGTTACTAATCCGCTGGTATTGCGGTCTAGGCGGTTGCAAACCGAAGGCTTGAAGCTGCGAAGCTCTTCTGTTGTAATTTGCTTGGTTTCCAACAAGTAAGAAATCAGATATTCGACTAGAGAAACATCTGTGTCACATGCCTTTTGTGATAACATACCAGATGGTTTATTAATCAGCAGAATATGTGCATCCTCATAAATAATATCCAAATCTGTATGTACGGTTTCAACTTTAATTTGAGAAAATTTTGCAATGGTATCATCTGCTAGAAACAAGGTAACATCATCGTCTAAAGAAAGCATTTCATTTCCAGAGGCTTTCTTCCCATTTAACAAAATATTTTTTTTACGAAGCATTTTATAAATAAAACTCTTTGGGGCTTGGTTCAGATATTTTCCTAATAGCTTATCCAATCGTTGACCCGCTTCATTGGAAGTGATTTTAATCTCTTTCATGATATGCTCCTACATGTTTTGTGTTTATAAAGAATTATTTAAAATAATTTGACGTATTTTAAATGTACGTTCGTCCGGTTCCATTTTCTCAATCATTGCAATATTGTTCATACCCTCTGCCCGGGAAATAAATGCATTGAAATCGGTAAATATTTTTACCGAAATTCGATCCAGGTGATTAGAAGCAAGCATGTCTTTTATGTATTTTGCTGTAGCGTCCACATCTACTTTAAAACTATGCGTATAACCACAAATGGTACAATTAGATATTACCATACAATCGATAGGCATGATTTGCTCGCGGCTAGTAATCACCAAATCATAAAGCGAAGTCACAACGGTTGCTTTTTTTTGCAGCTCATCAGCAAATGATATATCAATTGATTTGTGAGGAAAGATGGTAATCACACTAACCAATTGTTTGGATGCAGGCAGGCAGCCAAGTATGGCAGCAAATGTGAACCAGTTTAGTTTGGTTCCAGTCTGGGTATATCCTACAAGAATCAAGCCGGCTATGATTGCAAATTCAAAGAAGGTAATGCCAAGTTCTCTTTTCTTTTTTTGTTTTAAATATTCAGGTTGACCTTTTGCTATTTTCATCTTATGTATGTAAATCCTTTCCTCAATACATATTCCATCACTTTACATATAGCTCATCATATGTAGGAGCCAATGGTGTGGTAATATTTTTGTGGCTGCATAAGCGCCTTTGATCATCCATCCATACATAGAAAGCGATTTTCCATGTACGGCATCTAACAATGCTCGATGTACTACTTGCTTTGGCTGTGCCATTGCAGCTTTTTTTAAAAAATCTAAATGGTGGGAAGTACCAGCCACTTGGAAAAATTCTGTATCTACAGGACCTGGGCAAACTGCTGTTACGTGTATATTACGAGAAGCCAATTCTACACCTAAACTTCTGGAAAAACTTAAAACGTAGGATTTTGTTGCTGCATATATTGAAAATTCCGGTTGTGGACAAAAAGCTGCTGCGGAGGCAATCTGAATGAGATAGCTTTCTTTTTGCATATAAGGGAGGCACAGAAGCGTCATCTGTGTCAATGCTTTGCAGTTCACATCTATCATGCCAATCTGTTCCTGAGTGGATAAGGTGTTTGCACAGCCAATTTTCCCAAATCCTGCAGCATTTACCAACATACGGATATTTGGTTTCTCTTTTTCTAACACTTGTTTTATAGTAGCAAATGAGTCAGTATTCTCTAGATCTAATGCAAAAATACGAAGTGGTGTTTTTAGCTCTCGTTGTATTGCAGCCATTTTATCTCCCCGTCTTGCAAGGACCCATATTTCATCTAATGCAACATATAAATCTTCAATTTGTCTTACGAACTCGCTTCCAAGCCCAGAAGAAGCTCCGGTTACAATTGCTATTTTCATATGGCAGTATTCCTCCTATATTCTTTTTTTCTTATGTACATTACGAATTGTTTTTTTATGCTTCCTTGTAGCAGAAATAGAATCCTTGTTAGAATTTTCGGATTTTTTATAAGTATTCGAATTTTGCTCAGATTTGAATTGTCTAGGACGAATCAAACAATGCTTATCAAATCCAACTAAATCCATGCGGTCCGCTGCTTTTAAAGCCTCTAGTACCAAATAATAATTCTTTGGATTGCGATATTGAATCAATGCCCGCTGCATGGCTTTTTCATGGGGATTGGATGGAATATATACCGGCTCTAAAGTTTTAGGATCCACTCCCGTATAGTACATACAGGTAGAAATAGTAGAGGGAGTTGGATAAAAATCTTGAACCTGTTCTGGCATATAACCAAGACCTCTTAAATATTCTGCTAGTTCTACTGCTTCTTTCATCGTAGAGCCTGGATGTGAGGACATTAAATAAGGCACTACAAATTGTTTCTTTTGTAATTGTTCATTGATTTTCTTGAATTTACTGATAAAGGTCTGATAAACTCCGTTTTCTGGTTTTCCCATTTTACTTAGTACTTTATCTGACACATGCTCTGGTGCAACTTTTAGTTGTCCACTCACATGATGTTCACATAATTCTCGAAAAAACAAATCATTCTTATCTGCAATCAGATAGTCAAACCGAATCCCAGAACGAATAAATACCTTCTTCACATTTGGAAGTTCACGAAGCTTACGCAGTAGTTTTAAATAATCTAAATGATCAACCTTTAAATTCTTACAAGGCGATGGAAATAAGCATTGTTTTTCTTTGCATACACCAGACACTAACTGTTTATCACAGGATGGAAACCGAAAGTTCGCCGTAGGCCCTCCCACATCATGAATGTAACCTTTGAACTCCTTGTCCCATATAAACTGTTGTGCTTCAGATACAAGAGATTCATGGCTTCTTGCCTGAATGATTCGTCCTTGATGAAAGGTTAACGCACAAAAATTGCATCCTCCAAAACATCCGCGATTACTAATTAAACTATATTTGACCTCTTCAATTGCAGGAACTCCGCCGGCTGCTTCATAAGAGGGGTGATAATTTCGCTGATAGGGATAGCTGTAGACCCGATCTAGTTCTGCTTGTTCCAACGGCTTAGATGGCGGGTTTTGTACCACAAAAAGATGTGCTCCATAAGGCTCAATCAGCCGTTTGCCTGAAAAAGGATCGGTGTTACAATATTGCATATAAAAACTTTTTGCATAGTTCATTTTATCTGCTTTTAACTGGTCAAAACGAAACAGTTTCTTTGCATCATAGACAGAGTCCAAGGATTTCGTTTTAAATACAGTTCCATCAATAAAGGTAATATCCTCGATTGCAATATTGCTTGCTAGGGCATCTGCAATTTCTACAATGGAGCGCTCTCCCATTCCATATGAAATCAAATCTGCTTGAGAATCTAATAAAATAGATGCTTTTAAGCTATTAGACCAATAATCATAATGTGCAAGTCTTCGTAAGCTTGCTTCTATACCACCTAAAATAATCGGTGTCTTTTTATAGGTCTGACGAATCAGCTTACTATACGTAACAACGGCATAATCTGGTCTTCGCCCCATAATGCCTCCGGGAGTGAATGCATCGGTTCTTCTTTTCTTTTTTGAAACGGAATAATGATTTACCATAGAGTCCATATTTCCACTGGTAACAAGAAATCCAAGCCTTGGTTCTCCAAATATGGTTATACTGGATGGATTTTTCCAGTTGGGCTGGGAAATAATTGCTACACTATATCCATTTGCTTCTAGTATACGACTGATAATTGCATGTCCAAAGGACGGGTGATCCACATATGCATCACCAATAACGTAGACAAAATCTACCTGTTGTAATCCTTTATCTATCATTTCTTTATGACTAATTGGTAAAAATCCTGCATTCATTTATATTACCTCATATTCCTTAACTTAGCTTTTTTAATTCCTCTTTGGATAAGGATCTATACGCTCCGGGCTGCAAGGTTTCATCTAATACCAAGCTTCCCATAGACAGTCGTTTTAAATAAAGAACCTCTTTGTCAACTGCTTGGAACATTCTTTTCACCTGATGGAACTTACCTTCCTGTATGGTAAGTTGAATAGTGGACACTTCTGCTGCTTCTAAAATCTCTAATATAGCCGGTTTGGTGTTTTGTTCCTCACCAATATCTATGCCTTCTTTAAATAGATCTATATCGTGTTGCGTTACCAATCCACAAACTTTAGCAACATACACTTTGTTCACATGCTTTTTTGGTGATAACAGTCGATGAGCCAAATCTCCGTCATTGGTAATTAGGAGTAGACCTTCCGTATCTTTGTCTAATCGTCCTACTGGAAACAAATCTTTTCTTTTTTTGGTATCAATCAAATCTAACACCGTTTTTTGTTTTCGGTCAGAAGATGCAGAGATGACTCCAGTGGGCTTATTCAACATATAATATTCTAAACTGGCGTATTCTATTTCTTCACCTTGATAAGCAATCTGCTGCTTGCCAGGTTCTACTTTTACTTCAGGTATTTTCACTACCGTTCCATCAATGGTAATGGTTCCTTTTCGTATTTCTTTCTTAACCTCAGTTCTAGTTCCAATTCCCATATCTGCTAAATATTTATCTAATCGAATCATTTATGATTGCCATCTCCATCCTGGTAAGTATTTGTTTTTCAAGGTTTGATTTGTTACTTTGCACCAGCCTAAAGGATATCCATCCACACAAACTAGAAACCAACCTTTGTCTTTTGGTGTCAGTAAATCAGACATATCCAATGTTTCACCCTTTAGATAACGAATTACACGCTGGTCTGATAATTCTAAATCAATAATTTGTGAGTATTCTTCTTTTTTCAGGCACATAGCCAATGCCTGGCTAGGTTCAAATCTTTTCTTCTTAATATCTCCTAGATAAAGGCCTGTTCTTAAGAATCGAAGCCCTTTTAGTGCTTGCATATGGGTGGGAAGATAATATAGCTTTTCCCCTTGAAGTAACAATCTTTTCCAGTCCATTTCCCAAGTTATTTCATGGAAAAAAAGTAATAATTCTTCTGGTAGCTTTGAAATGTAAGTTTCGTGTTCTACTATGTCCAAAGGGAACTCTTTCTTTCCCTTTTTTCTTAAAAGTGCCATAAAATGTCCTTCACCTTGCATTTTATGTGGCCATATACGAACTGCATGCTGGGGATTAGGAACCTTCATATATTTGGCAATACTCGGACTAAATCCTTCATAGGAAGGAATTTCTATGAGTTCCAGTTCTGGAAATTCATGTAAAATATAGTCAATAGAGCTTTCATTTTCTTCTGGGTCAAAGGTACAAGTTGAATACATAATCATACCCCCAGGTTTTAGCATATGTGCAGCACAGGTTAAAAGCTTTCTTTGAGTAGGAACAAAATATGTTGGTCCATGCTCACACCATTCTTTTATCATTTTTTCGTTTTTACGAAACATGCCTTCTCCAGAGCAAGGCGCGTCCACTAATATTTTATCAAAATAATTCGGAAAATATGTTTCTAAAGTTTCCGGTTCTTCACTAAGCACAAGTACATTGCCAATACCAAATAATTCTATGTTTTTTAACAATCCTTTTGCTCTGGAATTACTAATATCATTGGCAGCTAGCAAGCCATTTCCCAATAGCTTTGTGCCTAATTCAGTTGCTTTTCCACCAGGTGCAGCACAAAGGTCTAATACACGATCCCCAGGCTCTATAGAGAGTCTGTTTGCCGGTGTCATGGCACTTGGCTCTTGTAAATAATATAACCCTGCAAAATAATATGGGTGTACTCCAGGACGTACCTTTTCGCCATCGTAATAAAATCCGTTGTCAATCCAGGGGATTGGTTCCAAATCAAAGGGGCAAATTTCTAAAAATTTTTCAATACTAATTTTACTGGTATTTACACGTAGTCCATAGAATCTTTTTTCCTCAAAACAAGATATGTAATCAGCGTATTCCTTTTCTAGCAGTGTTTTCATTTTTAATGTAAATGTATCTGGTAAATTCATACTCTCTCCTCCATATCAGCAAATATTATATCATACTTTCTATGAATATTGATAGGGAATTCGTTTATCTTCCAAATATCTTAATATCCAATACGGATTTACACTACATTCTTTCCCATTTGGATAGGTATAAATACCCAGATGTAAATGTATAGGAAATTTTCCTTTTGTACCTTCTTTCACACCATAACCAGTATCACCCATAAATCCCAAAAGATCTCCTGCTTTTACAGTATCCCCTTCTTGAATATTGGCATAGGAATCCATGTGAGCGTAGTAGAAATATGCACCAGAGGGGGCAAGAATGCCAATGCGGTAACCGCCAAGCTCTAGCCACCCAAGGTTAGCAATCACACCATCTGTCATGCTTACAATGGGATAGAATCCTCTTTTTTCAATGGCTGCCATAATATCGGTGCCTTCATGTTTGCGAACTCCACCATAGTCACGCTGAAACATCCAGGAATCCACGTAAGATACAGTTGCATCTGCTCTATTTTCTGCCTCTGCAATGGGGAAATATTCTACATCCACCCAAATAGATTTGATGTGGTCTAAATAACTGTTCCAAGAATTTTGTCCTGCCCATTTTACCTTTAGGTGCTGAAACGTTTCTTTTGTATATGGCTGGAAAAACGTTTCTTTTCCAAAGGCACTTTCCAACCAATAAAGACCCAAGTATTCACTTGGGTCTTTTATCTGTTTCACATATAAAAGAAGCTCTTCGTTTAAAAGTTGACTTCGATATGCATCACTAGTAATGGTAGTTGTATTTAATCGATGTAACTCGCTGATTTCATATAAATGTTCGATTCCAATTTCAATAAAAAATGACAAAAGAAAAAGATACAATAACAAATAAATAGTTTGTTTTCTCATCTAAAAAAATCCTTTTTTAGACTATATGAAATCTATCCAATGATTATTACTTACACACCTTCAATACCTCTAATAAATAATTCCAATATCGTCTGGTAGATGCAATGTCCAAGTGCTCATTTGCAGAATGTATATCATAGTTATTTGGACCAAAGGAAACACAGTCAAGATCTTTAAGCTGCCCACAAAGAAGTCCACACTCTAATCCAGCATGTACCATCGTAACAATGGGTTCTCTGCCAAAGTAACTTTCATAGGTATCTAAAACGATTGGACGTAGCTTGGAATCTGATTTAAATGCCCAGCCTGGATAGGAATTGGATATTTCACCAGTTCCGCCTAATATCTCAGCCCATGTCGCAAGGGCTTCTTTTAATTCTTCCTTCTTGCTTTCCATAGAGCTTCGAACCAGGAACATACCCTCAATACCATCTTCTAAAGAATTTACAATTCCAAGATTAAGAGAAGTTTCCACTAATCCTGGAAGTGCACGGCTCATACCTTGTACGCCATTTGGAGTGCAAGTAACAAAATAAATTGCTTTCTTTGTGCATTCCATGGTAAACGCATTGGCTGTTTCATTTGATTTTGTAGATATTACAACAGAAAAATTTGGTTCATCTGGCTGCATTTCTGTAAGTATAATATGTTCCAATTCGGAAACAACTTTTTTTAATAATTCTTCCTGACCATTTTTGATGATAATAGATGCATCATTGATAGAAGTAATTACATTATCCTTGGTTCCACCATTCATATCAACTAAAACATAAGGAACTTTTGTCTGTAAATGTGTCAAAATACGTCCCATGATTTTATTAGCATTTCCCCGTTGCTGGTGAATTTCAATTCCAGAATGTCCCCCCTGAAGTCCTCTGATTTGAAGCGACACCAGTGTACCTTCAGCCTTTGTCCTTTGAAGTGGAATATGTATAGTCTGACGGAAACCACCTGCACATCCACTTAAAATAGTACCTTCTACATCGGAATCAATATTAATCAGCATCCGTCCCTTTAAGGAAGAAATATCAATGTGTTCTGCACCTACCATACCTACTTCTTCATCGGCAGTTATCACAACTTCTAAAGGTGGATGATTCAGGTCTTTACTTTCTAGCACTGCCAAAGCATAGGCAACAGCGATACCATCATCGGCACCTAAAGTCGTTTCCTTTGCTCTTAAAAAACCATCTTCTATATACATTTCAATTGGATCTTTTGTGAAATCATGGGCAGAATGTTCTGTTTTCTCACAAACCATATCCATATGACCTTGAATAATTACGGGTTCACTCGTTTCATAGCCTTTACTACCGGGTTTTTTAATAATTACATTATGATATTCATCCTGTATATATTCGAATTCATGTTTTTTTGCAAAACCAACCAAATAATCACTGATTTGCTTGCAGTTAAATGTGCCTCTTGGAATGCTATTAATTTCCTTAAAATAATAAAATACTCTTTGTGGTTCTAATTCTTCTAAACTTGCCATTTCCTCATGTCCCCTTTTCTATTTTTCTATTCCTATTGTGTCACATTGTGCATAAAAAATCAACCCATTCCATAAGTATAATCATATGAAATTAAACAATTAGGAGAAAAAATGAAACCGAAGATATATAAGCTGTTTTTGTTATTCCTTTTTAGTTTAATGCCTTTTTTTCCAAATGAAATATTTATCGGTTCTCGTGAAGGCCTCTTGCTTTGGTTTCAGATTGTTTTACCAACCCTGCTTCCTTTTTTAATTCTTTCTAATTTATTAATTTATACGAATGCTGTCCGTTTAATTAACAGGGTGTTAAGTCCCTTTTTTTGCCGCTTATTTCATATTACAAAGGAGGCTTGTTTTGCCGTATTGGTTGGATTCCTATGTGGTTATCCTATGGGTGCAAAGGTGACAGCAGATTTAATTCAAACCAATCGTATTTCCACAAGAGAAGGAAGTTATATTTTGTCCTTTTGTAACAACACCAGTCCATTTTTTATCATCAGTTTTGTAATTAGTCAAAACCTGCAAATGTATACATCTGTTATACCATTGCTTTTGATATTAATGATTACGCCAATTTTAGCCAGTTATATTTTTAGACCTTTTTATAATGATCATGGAAACTATGAACATCTATATAGGAAACAAAATACTAAAAAAATACAAGCATCAAATATGAATTTTCAATTTCATATCTTAGATACTTGTATCATGAATAGTTTTGAAACAATTACAAAGATTGGTGGTTATATTATCATCTTTTCCATTGCTATTACTTGTCTTGGTTCTCTGCCATTCGCCAATAATAACTGGTTTATTTCATTACTTGCAACACTGGAAATCACCAATGGAATTGTCTTGTTGTGTAATGAATTTGGAAGTTCTGTAATTGGAATTATTTTGGTTCTTATGTTAACTTCTTTTGGGGGATTCTGTTCGATCTTACAAACCAATAGTATGATAAACCCTGTAAAACTTTCCATTAGAGCCTATGTGTTGCAAAAAGTAATCACAGCAACCTTAACCGGAATACTGGGGTATTGTTATTTGTGTTTGCAGACACACTAAATGATTATAAGGAAAGAAAACTTAAAGATCTCTTACCGCATTCAAAGCACGTTCAGACTGCTCTGGTATATCAAGCTCAGAACGATTATGTTTGACCATATCATAACATTCCTTTAAGGAATTGATTAAGCCATCATATTTGGTGGAATAACTATCTAAGGTGTGTCCGATAATATTTTCCGCGTTAGACATTAAATCATCTGTATAATGCATTGCCCCAATACGAATATCATTGGCATCAATGGTTGCATTATCTAAAATCTGCTGTGCTTGTTCAGTTGCTGAAGTAACAATTTCATTAGCTTGTGCATAAGCCTGCTGCATAATTTCATGTTCACTTACTAATTCATTTGTATGGATTTGTGCTTCTTCTAACATACTATCAGCTTTGGCTTGCGCATCCGCCAAGATAGCATCCTTATTTGTAATGATTTTCTGATATCTTTTTATTTCATCTGGCGTTTTCATGCGCAACTCTCGAAGTAATTCATCCATTTGATCCTTATTTACAATAATTTTAGTAGTAGATAATGGTTGAAACTTACAACTATCAATGTATTCCTCAATTTCTTCGATGATTTGTTCAATACGGCTACTCATATTTAACACTCTCCTTCTTTTTTCTTATTTTATCAACTATAAGTGGTGGAACAAACTGTGAAATATCTCCACCTAATTCTGCTACTTCTTTTACTATTGTAGAACTTAGATAAGAATAATCTAAATTAGTTGTTAAAAATAAGGTTTCTATATTCGCATCTAATTTATGATTTGTTTGCGACATTTGTAATTCATATTCAAAATCGGTAATTGCTCGAAGCCCACGAATAATTACAGTTGCATTAATTTCATGAGCAAAATCAACCAATAATCCATCAAAAGGCATAATTTTAACCTGAGGTAAGTCAATCAGTACCTCTTTTAACATATTAACACGTTCTTTGACAGAAAACAACGGCGTTTTTGCATTATTATGCAATACTCCAATAATTAACTCATCAACTAAATTATATGATCTAGTAATAATATCTAAATGTCCAAAAGTAACGGGATCAAAACTCCCTGGATAAATTGCCTTTAACATACTTCATCCCCTTTTTCTAATTCCAAAAAAATATGCTTATTTGTTTTATAAATTTTTGTTTTAATGATTGTTAGATTCCAATTTTCCAAATATGAAAAGTCTGTTTCTTTAGACGCTTCTACAATAATAATACCATGATCTTCTAATAAGTCTGCATCCGCAATATATTCCAAAGCTTTTTTTTCTAATTCTTGGTTAAATGGTGGATCCATAAATATATAATCGAACTTTTTCTCACCATTTAGCTTATGAAGTGCAGTTACCACATCTGTGGACATTAGCTTTGCATATTCATTTAGCTTAGTATATTCTAAATTTTCTTTAATTATCGCCATAGCTTTTGGATTCTGCTCAACAAAGGTGGCTTCTTTAGCACCTCTGCTTAATGCTTCTATTCCAATACTGCCACTGCCACTATATAAATCCAAAAAAACAGCATCTAAAAGATAAGGCTGAATCATGTTAAATAAAGTTTCTTTTATACGATCTGTGGTTGGTCTGGTATCTATACCATCTAAGGTCTTTAGCTGTAAACGTTTGGCACTTCCTGCTATTACTCTCATATGTCCCCTCGCTTTTGAACAATATTTAGTTCTAATTTTATTTCATTGTTATTATATAGGAGTTTGTCATAAAATGTCAATTGTATTCAAAGAAAAAAGCGCATTGGACAAATAACTCCAATACGCTTTTTCTCACAAGTTTAAAACTATTTGCCTGCCATTTGTTTTTCTTGCTGTTCAATCATTTTTTTGACCATATACCCACCAACTGATCCATTTTGTCTAGAAGTTAAGTCACCATTGTAACCATCTGTCAAAGGGACTCCCAGCTCACTTGCAACCTCATACTTGAATTTGTCTAAAGCACCCTTTGCTTCCGGAACAGCTGCATGATTAGATGAACGATTTGCCATGATTAATTCCTCCTTTTTTGTAACGTTTTTTTTTGTTACAGTGATAGTATGTGGAAAAATCATTGGCTTACACTAGAAATTCCTGTCTAATTTAACAGTTTATTCCAAAGTTGTTTCTAGTGTTTCGTGTTGTGTATAGGAAGCTAAATACTTACGAAGTTGCTTATACTTTAGTTGGACAAGGTTAGAATCCTCTGCAAGAATTGCATTTGCTGCTTCATTTGCCTGCTGTAAAATCTTTGCATCTTGGAACACATCTCCTAATCGAAACTGTAATAAACCACTTTGACGAATCCCAAATAAATCTCCAGGACCGCGAAGTCTCAAATCTTCACTGGCAATAAAGAACCCATCATTTGAATGATTCAAAATCTCGAGCCTTTGTTTCGTCTCTTTGCTTTTTGAATTACTCATAAAAATACAATAGGATTGATGAATTCCTCTTCCTACTCTCCCACGTAATTGATGGAGTTGAGACAGACCAAATCGTTCAGCATTTTCGATGAACATCACTACTGCATTTGGAACGTTGATGCCAACTTCAATTACCGTTGTAGATACAATTACTTGAATTTGATTATTGGAAAACAAGGTCATAATCTCGTCCTTTTCTGATTGATTCATCTTACCATGTAAATATGCAACAGAAACAGTGGAGCCAAATTCATCTTGCAAGGTTTTAGCATAATCCATTACATTTTCGGCTTCTAGAAATTCACTTTCTTCTACCATGGGACAAATCACATAGCATTGTCGACCTTCTTCTATTTTCTTTTTCATAAATTGGTAAGCAGTTTTGCGATAATTAATATCTACAACACAATTTTTAATAGGAAGTCGGTTTGCAGGAAGTTCATTCATAACCGATATATCCAAATCTCCATATAAAATAATTGCAAGTGTACGTGGAATAGGGGTGGCACTCATAACTAGAATGTGGGGCATTTTACCCTTTTGTGCTAATTGTTCTCGTTGTTTTACGCCAAAACGGTGTTGTTCATCGGTAATTACAAGTGCTAGATTATGGTAGATTACTTTTTCCTGTATTAATGCATGTGTCCCTATGATAATCTGAACCTCTCCATTATAAATCCGCTTTGTTGCTTCTTTTTTTTCTTTTACACTCATAGAACCAGTTAGTAGCTCCACTTGTAAAGGTATTTTATGAGCTGTAAATAATTCGATAATGGAAAGGTAGTGCTGTTTTGCAAGTACTTCAGTTGGCGCCATCATGGCTCCTTGGTAACCATGAAGTCCAATTAACATTAAGGCAAGTATGGCTACTATGGTTTTACCGGATCCAACATCTCCTTGTATCAAACGGGACATTACAAAAGGGCCGCACAAATCTTTCTTTATATCTTCCCATACCTGTTTTTGTGCTTTGGTTAATTCATAAGGAAGCGCATTCTGAAAGTCTTGAATTGCGCTTAAGGCTTTAGAAGAACGCAAATCAAAGTTGTTATGAACCTTATTATTTTGTTTTTTCATATATTGAAGAGCAAGAATAAAAATTAGAAACTCTTCGAATACTAGTCGTTTCCTTGCAGTATAGAATTCTTCTTTATCTTTTGGAAAATGGATTCCTTGTATGGCAGCACGATAGGTGATTAAATGATAGGTTTGCCTAAGGCTATCTGGTAAAAGTTCACCATGTAAATCAATATATTCCATTCCCTGTGCTAATGCTTTCGTAAGGGTGTGGTTAGTCAGTCCCTTTACCAAAGGATAAATAGGCTGTAGAGTATCACATTTCTTATCATAATCAGTTGGAGGCAAAAAGATTTCCGGATGTTCCATGACGCAGACACCTTTTCTTCGTACAATTCGACCTCTTAAGATAACCGCTTGTCCACTTTTTAAGGTATGCTTTAAAAAAGGCATCCGAAACCAGATGACTTTTAATATGCCTGTTATATCTTTTAAACACAAAGTAGTCACCGAAAGTTTTTGGTTGCCAGATATCTGTACGCGACCATAAATAACTCCGAAGACTGCTTGTGTTCTGCCTTCTTCTATTTCACCAATAGAAACGGGCTTCTCATATACATCATAATTCCGTGGGTAGAAATGCATTAAATCATCAATGGTGTTTAATCCTAATTTATGAAATAATGCTTCCGTTTTTGGCCCCACGCCTTTTAATTCACTTAGTTTAGACTGTTCATTCATATGTTTTTTATTCTACTGCTAATACATAATAATAGATGGGTTGTCCACCAAAATGCATATCCACATCTACTTCAGGATATAAGCTTTCGATTTCTTCGCTTAAGCGTTTGGCATCCGTTTCTGAAATACCATCTCCGTAATAAATACTAATCAATTCAGATTGTGCATTTACCAAATGAGAAAGAAGCTTCATTGTTGCTTTGTCAATTGATTTACCTATAGATAAAATACCAGTATCTCCAATACCCATAATATCACCCTGATGAATCACCTTACCATCGATGGTAGTATCACGCACTGCATAGGTTACCTGACCGGTTTTCACATTTTGGATTTCGCTTATCATGGTAATTTCATTTGATTTCACATCTTTTTCGGGCATAAAATTTATAATTGCAGTAATACCCTGTGGAATCGTTTTAGTTGGAATAACAATAATATTCTTATTATTTGTCAAATCCTTTGCTTGATTTGCAGCAAGAATAATATTTTTATTATTTGGGAAGAGAAAGATTGTCTTTGCATTTACCTTATCAATTGCATTTAGTACATCTTCTGTACTAGGATTCATGGTTTGTCCACCTTCTATAATGTAATCTACACCAAGTTCCTTAAAAATAGAATTCAATCCTGTACCCAAAGAAACTGCAATAAAACCAACTTCTTTTTCTAAAGTTTGGGATGCAAGCTTTTCGGCATCCTTTATTAATTTTTCCTCGTGTTCTTCTCTCATATTGTCAATCTTGATACGAGAAAGCTCGCCATAAGTCAGCGCCTTTTGTATGGCTAATCCTGGTGAATTTGTATGAACATGAATTTTTACAATTTCATCATCTGCTACACATACAATGGAATCACCGATAGACTCTAAATAACGCTTCATTTCAATTTCATTATGCTCGGTAAAGTGCTTTTTTACTAATATAATAAACTCAGTACAATAGCCAAATTCAATATGAGCACTTGTTCCAGACGAGGTAGTAAGATTCTTAGAAATATGAGGCATTTCAAAGGTATAATCGATCTCTTTGCCCAAAAATCCATCGTAGGCACCTTTAATAATTTCCAACAGACCCTGTCCACCAGAATCAACAACACCTGCTTGTTTTAATACAGGAAGCATGTCCGGTGTTTTGCTTAATACATGCTCAGCATGCTTAATCAGTTGTGGAAAAAACACTTCTAAATCACTGGTCGAATGAGCCAATTCAATCGCTCGATCGCCAATACCACGAGCTACGGTAAGAATGGTTCCTTCTTTTGGCTTCATAACTGCTTTATAAGCTGTTTCTTTTGCCTTCTGACATGCCTCGGCCAATAGATGCACATCTAATTCTTCATGGTCACGTATAATCTTCGTAAAACCACGAAACAGCTGGGATAAAATAACACCTGAATTTCCTCTTGCTCCCCTTAAAGAGCCAGAAGAAATAGCTTTTGCTAAAGTTGACATCTTTAAATCTGTAAGATTTGATACCTCTTTCGCTGCAGCCATAATGGTCAGTGACATATTGGTACCTGTATCGCCGTCTGGAACGGGAAATACATTTAATTCATTGATATATTCTTTTTTTGCCTCAATGTTTGCAGCCCCTGCTAAAAACATCTTCTTAAGCATTTCTGCATTAATAGTATTGGTTGCCAAAACAAGTTCCTCCTCAGTCAATTACTCGAACGCCTTCTACATATATGTTGATTTTCTCAACAGGCATTCCGGTAAATTCCTCTACCTTATATTTTACATTGTCAATTAAATTATCTGAAACTGCTGAGATGCTTACTCCATACACTACAATTACATGAAAATCTAACTTTATTTTATTGTCTTCCGAAATAGTCACATGAATTCCATGTGTTAAGCTATCTTTCTTTAATAACCGAACAAAACCATCTTTCATGTTAACAGCAGCCATTCCGACAATTCCAAAACATTCTACTGCCACAGATCCTGCATATTTTCCAATCACATCTGGGTTAACTGTAATGATACCTAGATCTGTGCTTATGCTTCCTTTCATATTTAAGCCCTCCAATCAAATATGTATTACTTAGAAAATTACATATTATCTCGATTATTATACTCTGTTTTGCAATTTATTACAACAACCGTAAATAAAGTTTTTATATTTTGTATTTATTACTTGCAAATAAAATCAAATTCTGATAGAATTACTAGTGTTGTGAGTCTTGAAAAGACTATTAAGATCGTTAGGAGGTGCAATCATGGCTAAATGTGCTATTTGTGAAAAGGGTGCTCATTTCGGAAACAACGTAAGTCACTCTCATAGAAAATCACCAAAAATGTGGAAATCAAACGTGAAATCTGTAAGAGTCAAAACGGTAGGTGGTTCAATGAAAATGAACGTATGTACATCATGTTTAAAATCCGGCAGAGTTGAACGCGCATAATTTGTGTGCTTACGAGATGCTTGAGACAAAAATAAATGGAGCTGTTCACAGACTGATTCAAGTCAGTTGAGTGTAGCTCCATTTTTGTGTTAAGATTTTTCAAAAAAATTATTATTCTAAAAGCCATGTATGAAAATTCTTATAGATTTGGTTACAAAGAATCTCCTTTTCATGTTTGGATACAAAAGCACCCTCTGCTGCATTCAAGGCAAATTGCTTGAGCATTTCTTCTGAACAAAAAAAATATTCTTTTAGAAGCTGATATTCCTTTTTTAGTGTTGTGCCTGAAACTGTCATATTGTCTGTATTTACAGTCACTAAGACTCCATAGTCCATAAAGTCCTTAATCGGATAATCTTTCATCTGTTCAATGGACTTGGTTTGTAAATTGCTTGTAAAGCAAGTTTCCAGTATTATCTTTTTTGATTTGATTGTACGTAGTAATTCCAAATCCTCTATTGCATGAATTCCATGACCAATTCTGACCGCACCTAACTCCAATGCCTGTTTTACGCTTTGTGCGCCCGCTGCTTCTCCTGCATGGATAATGATTGGAATATCCAGTTGGCTGGCATAATCAAACACATCTGTAAATGCATTCGTAGGATAAGCAGATTCGTTTCCGGCTAAATCAACCGCACAAATACCCTTGTGAAGAAAATGCTTAGATACCGCTATTGTTTCTATATTTTCATTATAATTTTGATTTCCACGCATACAGCAAAGAATTAATTGGCAAGGCATACCAGAAAGTTGAATTCCTTTTTTAAGTCCATTGACTGCAGCGGTAACTATTTCGTTTTGGCTAAAGCCCTTTTGTATATGAAGCTGTGGCGCAAAGCGTATTTCAGCATAACATAGCCCTTGCTTTGCAAGTTTTGTTACCAAGAAACAAACCGATCGTTCTATTTCAATATCGGTTTGAAGTACTGTTAAAGGAAGTTTAAATTTCTCTAAATATTCACTTAGACTTGTACAGTCCTCTTGAACCGTTAGAAGATTGCGAAGTTCGTACACATCGTTGGTAGGCAATGGAACCTGAGATAATTCAGCTAATTGCAATATTTCCGATGGTTCCAGAGAACCATCAAGATGTACATGTAAATCAATCATACGTATGCTTATTCCTTTCACCATCTATCTTTTTATTTTAATGATGAAATTTGAAACAGATAGATTATCTTTTAACAACAAAATAAATTATAGCCAATCAACAAACACAGTAAAATCAACATAACGCCTACAAAGGTATTTGGAATAAATAACATAATAAGCATTCCAACTGCAATAAAGAATAATGAAAAACCGATGATTCGTTTCAATGGATTTTCTCCCAGTGTATTGTAGTTATTATACTGTATGTGCAAAATTGTAATTTATGACTCTTCTACCGTGCTTTTATCCGCTTGGTCTAACATTTCATCTACGTCTTGCTCTGTCATTTTCTTGTCACCCTTGTTTGTAAATTTATCAACCATTTCTGGAACCATATCTAATATTTTAGTCATGGTATCCTGATTTTTTACATTTACAAGCTTTGTAGTACCATTTTGAATTACAAGTACTGCACATGGAGACATTTTACCACCTAATCCACCAGCACCGTTATCTTTTTTTTCTCCTCGAAAGCTTCCAGCTCCAATGCCAAAAGAAACATCCACTAAAGGCAGCAGAATGGTGTCACCTATGTGAATTGCATCACCTACTACTGTTTTGGTTGAAACAACACTGTCCATTCCTTTAAAAAGTGCTTCTACTGTGTTTGAAAAGTTATTCTCTGCCATTTTATTATCCTCCTCTGAATTGATTAGATTGAATCAAATTTGAAATTTTTAATATCTTTTATTGTTCTTCTTACCTGTTTATTTATTAATAACCGTAGGGCAATCATTACAAGGTAAATAACCCTGATTTTTCCTTTGATCAGTATGGAACCCTGAAAAACAACATGTTCAAAATCAGGTATGATATCTGCATTATTTCCAATCAAAGGATAGAACATGCTTAATAGGGCCAATATTTGTCCAGTTATATAGGGATCTTCAAAACCAAAGCGAAAATTCATATTAAATTTCTTTGGTTTTATATACTTCAGTAAATGAAATAATTCTTTTTTTCCCTTTGTGAAAGCTGCCTTATGAGTCTTTGATTGTGTGAATGTTATTAGAGTATCTTTGTTTCCTAATAATCTCTTTATATTATCATATATTTTTAAAATTGTACATTTTATCTTTACAAACCATTTTTTGATTTTTTGTAAAAAATTTTCTTTTTTTACAACAGAATGGGGTGATAATACATCTGTTTTACAAGTTTTACGTTGCTCTTTTGCCACTGGAATTTCGGTTGGTACCTTTTCAATTGGTACCTTTTCGATTGGCACTTGTTCAATGGGTGCCGTTTCGATTGGTGCCTTTTTAATTGTGGAGGATTTTTTATCTTTTTTCTTTGAAGATGTTTCCGCTTCGGGGTATTTCTTGCATATCATTCGTAATCCCCACTGAGTTTTCATATGTTCAAAGGAAAACCATGCGGAGAACAAGTGTAGCAGCCAAGACACTTGAACATGGGCGTTTATACTTTCTGGGGTATCTTCTCCATGTATAGTTCCTTGGTAGCAAATGGGGGAAAATAAAAAGATGCACAACAAAAGAATCAGCACACCGAGAATTGCCAATAAAATGATTCCTATAATTTTTAATATCAAAAATAAAATATGCAGCATCTTTGCACCTGCTTTTACTTTCTTTTAGTGGTTATTGCTATTTCAAGAAATAGCCTCGGATATCTGTATCATGTGTAGTTTCATATATTTCTTGTGTTATCGTTCTAACAAGCTCCAATGCATTGTGATAACCCTTTGCAATGCCTACAATCATCACATTCTCTGTAGAAAAAGAATGTTGTATGTTTAATGCAGTATTATAAATCTCTAAATTATTTTGTTCGTTTTGAGCAAGTACAATGATATAAATATTAAAAAGAGTTTTTTTTTCTTGTATGTTCTTTATGAGTTCTTCTTGGTGATTTTGAAGTTCTTGGCTTACATATAGATTCTTATATACGTTCATGGGAGCTCCTTTCACTTAGTTGTAGTAGTAAGCATTTAATATATCATGGGCGATTGGTACCGCTTTTGTTCCAGCACTTCCATCGGATCCTTCTACGATAACACTAATTACTAACTCTGGATTATCCACGTTCGTAAACCCAACAAACCAAGAATGGTTTTGTTCTTTATTTGTACTATATTCTGCAGTTCCAGTTTTACCGGCTACGGTATAAGATTCACCGCCTAATACATTTCCGGTCCCCTGAGTTACAACGGCTGTCATATATTCAGTAAGTTGAGCAGCTTCTTCTGGTGTCATCAGTGTTTTATATTTTTCGGGCATATTCTTTTTTACTTTTGCTCCTCCATAGTTGGTAATGGTGTCCACCAAATAAGGTTCCATTAATTTTCCACCATTAGCAATGGCTGAAGTAATTAAGGCCATATGATAGGGGCTTACTTGTGTTTCTCCTTGTCCCATAGCGGTCATCATAGCATCTGCACTAGTAGATTGGGAGTTTAATACAAATCTGCTCTTACTATATGGCAGTACGCCAGGCAATTTAGAATTAAATAATAATTCTTTGGCTGTTTTAGCATAGGTAGTTCGATCTAGTTGTAAACCAATATTTGCAAAAGAAGAGTTACAGGAATTTGCAAAGGATGCCAGTAAGTCCTGATCACCATGTGCGGTACTGTCAAAGCAGTGAATGGTAGTTCCATCCTGAGTAATTTCTCCACCACAAGTATACCAGTAAGAAGCATAGTCATCAAATTCTCTCATATATTCCAAAGCAGTAACCATTTTAAAAGTAGAGCCTGGAGCATAAGAACCCTGGGTTGCTCGATTTAATAAAGCACTTCCACTTTCATTAGAATTTAGATAATCCCATTCTTCATTTATTTGATTTGGATCAAAGGTTGGTTTGGATACCATGCTTAATATCTTTCCAGTTCCTGCTTCCATTACAATAACTGCACCATTGTTATCTCCAAGTGCATCATAAGCAGCTTGTTGTAAATTTGCATCTAGGGTGGTTACTACACTATCACCTATATTTTTTTCATCTTTAAATTCTTTCATTAACTTTTCAAGAAAAAAGGCATTAGATGTTAAAAGGTTAAAGTTTTCTACGGATTCCAAACCGGATTTTCCTTGAGATGCATAACCTATTACGTGTGAAAACACATCTCCATAGGGGTAAACCCTAGTTTCACTTCCATCATCCGCTACCTGGGTTTCTGCCAGTACTTCACCATTTCTATCTAAAATAGAACCCCGTACTACACGATCGGCAAAGGAATCTTGTCTAGAGTTATAGGGGCTATTTATAATGTCTTTACTTTTTACTACGTTAAAGTATACAATATATCCCATCAACACAAAGAAGAGTCCAATAAACATATAGGTGACTCTGGCAAATTCTTTGTTTGTTGTTTTTCGCTTTTTTTGTTCCTTTTTAGCTGTTTTTTTTGTGCGTGTCGGGTCTGCGTTTAGCTGGGTCTTTTTGTTGGCGGTGGGTTTCCCGATTTGAAATTCCCTTTTTATATCCTCCGGCGTTCTGAAGTCGTCGTCTTTTTTCTCGTAATTGTTTCTTTTTCTTTCTTTCAATATTCTCTTCCTCATCTTCTCTTAAAATATATAGCCCTTGAATAATTGCAAACATAATTAAGGTACTTAGAATGGAACTGCCCCCATAACTAACTAAGGCAAGTGTTACCCCTGTTGAAGGGATGAACTTTGTTACTCCACCGATGGTTAAAAATACCTGGAAAATATAGCAAGTGCCTAAGCCTAAAGCAATCAGCTTATAAAATAAATTATGTATCTGCATGGCAATATTAAGAAACATAACATAGCAGCTAATACATACAAGAATCAAGCAAAGTGCAAAGATTAGACCAAGCTCTTCGGAAATCGCAGAGAACACAAAATCTGTTTCTGCTAATGGTATAGAATTTGGATCACCTTGGAACAATCCCATGCCAAACCAACTGCCTGTACCAATTGCAAATAAGGATTGTGCTACCTGAAACCCACCACTGTCATATACGGCAAAAGGATCGCGCCAAACAACTACTCGTGTCTTTACATGATGAAACAGATGATAAGCAGCCACTGCTGCCACACTTCCGGAAGCTAAACCCCCAATCATATAGAGGGGTTGTCTAGTAGCAACATAAAGCATAACCAAATAAACTAAAAATAGAATTAAGGCTGATCCTAAATCGGTGGAAGCAACTAGAATTAATACATGCAATGCAGCAATCATAGTAGTTTTCACAACATCTTTAAATTCTGTTGAAACGGAAAGACTTCCTGCAACAAAAAATACAAAGAGGATTTTTACAAATTCTGAGGGCTGAATACTAATGCCGCCAATGGAAAAACCTAATTTTGCACCATAGGAGGTCTTACCTAACAATGCTACGATAATTAGGGAAACCAATCCAATTCCGGCATACAGATAAGTCCACTTAGTTAATGATTTAAGCTTTCGAATTACAATAGGTATCATTAGGCTGATAAATATTGATATGACTATAAAAATAAATTGTTTGATTGCTTTATCAAAAGCAAGACGGCTAATCATAATGAGACCAATACATAAAAGCATACACATATTATTTACAATTAATCTTGATACTTTTGGATAAATCATTGTATAGAGTAAAATAATGGCAATAAATAATACTACTTGTGCGAAGTAGAAAAATACAAGCTTTAACTCTTTCGTTTTTAAATACATGACTAAATATGCAATAAAATGAATTGCAAACATCAGCTTGTTTTGCCGAAATAAAATCTTGCTTTTATCATCTGAATCAGAATATCCAAATACGCTAAAACAAGAATACGTATACGTTGCAAATAAAATAATCAATAGATATTTTGATAATTCAACAATTATATTTACCAACTAATCACCTACTTAATTCCCCGTTTAAAATGTCCGCGTGTAAATTCCATGTGCAAATCATCAGGAGGTATTCCTTTCTTAAATGTATCATTAAACGCCTTTAACACCTGCAAAGTCTGCTGCTTATCTTCTAAGGTAAACTGAAGTCTTATAGAACGGGTATGGAGCTGTTCTATTTCTTGCTTTTGATCCAGTAAAAGAAGAGGTGCACTATTATATATTACATTATAACAATAATCACAACAATTTTTAATCACAAATTCTTTTTGAACTCGATCACGAATGGAAGTGATTCCAGATTTATGTGTACAACCCAAAATGGTCTTTTGAACACATTGAGCAGAAACCATCATTGGGAGATATCCATAGACAATTAGTTCAGAAGTTTCTAATGAAAGTGCTTTTAATTCCCTGAAATTTAATTCTAATGGTACCGTATCATGCTCTATATTTCTTTTTTCCCAAAAATCCTTACTGTAATGATTAAAAGTATATACATTATGATCTAAAATAAGGGGCTTTTGATACTTCATATCCACTAAAAATTGATAACTTTCATAATTTCGAATTACCATACCATCGTAATGATAATTTATAAAATCTTTCCAAAATTTAACAAATTGATTTCTTGTATGGGTACGAAAAATATATGGCATTACATAATAAATCTGTTGTTGACAATTATGACAGGATTTTATGAACTCTTCCATTTTTTTATTATGATAAGATTCTTCGATTATATTACAGTCCACATAAATCCGATTGATTCCAGGACTATTTATGACTGCTGTTAACTGGTTTAATGTTTCTACATATGCGATAATCTGGAAGTTGTCTGTTAAAGTATATTCTTGACCTGCAAGATGTTGATCAAAAGTAGTCCGGTCTTTTTTTTCAATAGTAGTTCTTCGGTAACGGCTATAGACTGCTCTTTTCAACTCATCTATTCCACACCTTCGTATATCATTTAATTGTTGCATAGGAAGAAATAATGAATCTTCTAGTTCAATATCAAGTTTATCAAATTGAAAATCCGACATGCCTGTTTTGCGAAGTTGTTGTTCCACACGTTCCTTTGTCATTGGTTGATTACGTGCTTCCTGAGCCGGAGGTATTTCTATTTGAGCTGTAATATCCTGATAGGATAATATAAAGCTTGTAGTTCTTTGCGTAGAAAGAACTAATTTTCCGTTGATTTTCTCTTGTAATTTGTGGTTTATAAAGTTTGATTTTATGGATTGAAGAAGCTGTTCATTCCTGGTTCGATTTATAAGAACACCTTTAACAATCTGTGTATTTGGTGATAGACATAAGGTTAGTTGTTCACCTGGCTGATATTCCTGACCCAAAGTATAATCATTTTTTTGATTTGGAATTGCAAGGATGTCCCCTTTGTTTAGCTTGATTATTGCTTTTCCATACAGTGTACGGCCCTTGCAATGGATTACTTTTACCGCGGCTACTCCAGCATGATTAGACTGCTTCATGCTAATCATTTCAGGACCATTATAGGAGTGATAGTATCCAGAATGAAAGCCGCCCCTATTATATAAATCAAGGAGCATATTTTTATCACTTTGTAATACCTGATAACCAGATTTTCCATTTGCTAAATATAAATCTACATATTTTCGGTATACACTGGTAACAGCTGCAACATACTCAGGTTGTTTCATGCGGCCCTCAATTTTAAGAGAAAAAATACCAGATTCAATTAATTCGGGAAGCACATCTAAAGTGCAGATATCTTTTAAACTTAATACATACTGATTTGAGGAGTTAGTGGAGTTTGCAGAAATATCATATGGCAGGCGGCAAGGCTGAGCACATTGACCACGGTTGCCACTTCTTCCTCCTATTAGACTGCTATAGAGACATTGACCTGAGTAACAGTAGCATAGAGCTCCATGTACAAAGCTTTCCACTTCTAAACTGGTTTCCTCTACAATTTCTTTGATTTCATGCAATTGTAATTCTCGTGCAGTTACCACCCGTTCTACACCTTGGCTTTCTAAGAACCTGGCTCCTAATGCATTGGTAATCGTCATTTGAGTGCTTGCATGTATGGGTAAGTCTTTAAAATATTTTTTAATAAATTGAACCACCCCTATATCTTGAACAATAACAGCATCTAGACCATGTAAGTATAAAGGCTCCAGATAATCATATAATTGAGTGGTGATTTCCTCTTCTTTTAATAACGTATTCACGGTTAAGTATATATGCCTTCCATGTAAATGCACATAATCAATCGCTTCTAATAATTGTTCTTGTGTTAAATTATTAGCAAACGCTCTGGCTCCAAACTTGTTCCCGCCCACGTACACGGCATCGGCTCCGGCTGTGATGGCTGCCACTAAGCTTTCATATGATCCTGCCGGTGCCAACACTTCTATTTTCTTTTTCATTTTTCATTCCTTTAAAAAAAGACTGTCTCGTGACAGCCTATTTTTTACGATTTTTCATTTCGGTTTCTAATTTAATCTGTTCTTTTTGTAAATCATTATTTTGCTCTTTTAATGTTTCAATTATTTTCTCTGCATTTTCAAGCTTAATTTGAACTGAAATTAATTCATGCTTCAAATCATACATTTCCCCATCTTTAATCTCAATATCTTTTTCTAAAGATTCCACTTGAGCTTTTGCTTTAAAATAATCATCAGCAATATTAAGGGCTAATAATGTATGTTGAGTTTCAATATTTTGTTTACGATATCCTTCGCTACTGGTACATTCAATTATTTTGTGGTTTAGATAGGTGGCAACTTTTTGCATGTATTCTTCACTTTCGAATCCGCTTAGGGTAAATACTTTGCCCCCAATCAAAACCTCCGCATTATTTTTCCTTGAAGCCATGAAATCCTCCTCGAACTATCCTATTTATACTTCTCTATTATAAACTATCTAGGAATAAAAACAACTATTTTCCGTCATTTTCATTGGAAATTCCCAAATGTTGGTAGGTGGTGGTGGTTACAATCCTTCCACGGGGTGTTCTTTGTATAAAACCGTTCTTTAATAAATAGGGTTCATATACATCTTCAATGGTGCCAGCATCCTCTCCAATGGCAGCGGCCAAAGTATCAAGGCCTACGGGACCACCTTGAAATTTGTGAATCATGGTTAATAACATATTACGGTCGACATAGTCCAAGCCATATTTGTCCACATCTAATATGTCAAGAGCATCACTAGCTACCGATTCGGTAATTATACCATTATATTTCACCTGTGCAAAATCACGTACTCTTTTTAACAGTCGATTAGCAAGGCGTGGAGTTCCTCTGGAACGTTTTGAAAGCTCTCGTGCACCTTGTTCATCAATTTCTACATCTAACACCTTGGCAGACCGCATAATAATAGTCTGTAATTCTTCTACAGTATAAAATTCCAGCCGGTGAATGACACCAAAGCGATCCCTCAAGGGTGCTGTAAGCATTCCGGCTCTTGTGGTAGCACCAACCAGTGTGAATTTAGGAAGCTCTAGTCGAATGGACCGGGCGTTGGCCCCTTTACCAATCATAATATCAATGGCATAATCTTCCATGGCAGGATAAAGGACTTCTTCTACTTGACGGTTTAATCGATGAATCTCATCTATAAATAAGACATCACCCTCTTGTAGATTATTTAAAATAGCAGCCATTTCTCCCGGTTTTTCAATTGCTGGACCCGAGGTGATTTTCATGTTTACCTGCATTTCATTGGCAATGATTCCAGCCAGTGTGGTCTTGCCAAGCCCTGGTGGACCGTAGAATAGTACATGATCCAACGCTTCTTTTCTTCCCTTTGCTGCTTCAATGTATATTTTCAATGTATCTTTTGCTTTTTCCTGACCTATATAGTCCTTTAAAAGTTGAGGACGCAGATGATTCTCTATCTTTAAATCCTCTTCCAAATTTTCAGTTGTAATAATTCGTTTATCCATGTTTACCTCTTATTCTAAAACATCATATTTTTCAGTGCCTGTTTTAGAACATCTTCCACACTAATTTCAGGAGTAACTGTAATTTTGCCGACGGCTTTCAGACTTTCGGCATTGCTATATCCTAATGCTACTAAAGCTTGAACTGCTTCAGATTGTATGATTCCAATTCCACTAGTATAATCCGAGTGGGACTCCTGATCTTCTGTTTTAAGAACGTCTTCTAAATGTAGCTTATCCTTTAACTCAATAATAAGCTTTTCTGCTGTCTTTTTCCCAATTCCAGGTGCAGCTGAAATTGCCTTTACATCCCCTGTCATTACAGCAATGCGCAAATCATCTGGTGTCAGTTTAGATAAAATACTAAGACCACCTTTTGGACCAATTCCACTGACACTAATAACCAGGCGAAACACTTGCAAATCATCCCTCGTTAAAAATCCAAATAAGTGCATTGCATCCTCGCGAACATTTAAGTAGGTGTGTATGGTGATTTCTTCTCCAATAGGGGGAAGCATTTCCACAGCCTGAGCTGGCATAAAAATCCCATATCCTACTCCTTGTACATCTACAATAATACTAGCCATTTGCTTATCAACTAATTTACCCCTTATATATGCAATCATCACATTTCCCCTGTTTTCTAATTAAATAATTCAATATTACTTAATCGTTTTAATAACTCATTTGTTAAAACACCAATAATTCCCCCAGTTAGAATTCCTGCAATTAAAAGTACAGGAAAATAATAAGCAACGCTAAAGCTTTCTACTACCAGCATGGCCACAAGTAACTGTCCTACATTGTGAAATACACCCCCTGCAATGCTTACACCAATAATACTAAATCCCTTTTGTTTCTTTAAAAGTACCATGACAGCTAAACTCAATGTACATCCAGCTAAACTGTATATAATTGTAAACATATTTCCAAATAAAAAACCAGCTAGAACAACTCGTACTATGGATAATAATAATGCGGATTTTGCATCGGATTTATATAGTGCAATTACGATAATTAGGTTCGCCAAACCAAGCTTAATGCCCGGAATTGCAAAATGTATCGGAATCAGTGTTTCTACATAGCTGAAAATTAATGCTAATGCTACAAATACTCCGAAATAAGCGACTTTATGTTTCAAAACACTCCTCCTACTTGTTGGCTGGGACTAAATTAAAGCCAAGCATATGCAGCCTTTCTCCTTCTAGAAAATGAATACATTTTACATTACTTGGTATACAGCTTGCAACGGCATCTAATTTCTTTGAGCCTTTCTTATTACATACTTCAACAATTACTTTATTTGGTAAACAGATAATGCTTTCTCTGTCATGAGAAATTGATTTTTGATGAACACATAGTTTGTCTTTACAGGTTGCATGTATCATATCAGCAGTGCCATCTTTAATTCGAAGTATATTGGTCTGATTAATATGGATATCCTGATTATCCTTTAAACTATATTTTCCATAGGTCTTTCCGTCTACAGTTATTTTGATGTAGGTATCTTTATCCATGGATAGAAACCTGTTCCCAAGGAAAAATACTAACGCAAAACTTAGTACTACTATTATGAACTTTATATCATTTTTTTTCATTACAAAACCTCTCTGATATCTATTCTAGCATATTGATTTTCATAGTTCAACCACATGTTCGGTTGCGTTTCATTTTATACATGTTATAATATCTCTATTAAAATAATGAAAGAGGTCTTTTATGAAACGAATTTTATGGCTATTACTTACAGTGAACCTTATTCTTACAGGATGTGCAGCTCCTGAAAGCAAAGAACCTATATCTGGAAGCAAACTCTTTTTCGACACGGTGATTCAAATTGATCTCTATGGAACAACAGATCAAAAGATCTTAGATGGATGCTTTAAATTATGCAGAGAATATGAAAATAAATTCAGTAGAACCATTGAAACCAGTGAAATTTCCAAGATAAATGCTAGCAATGGAACACCCATTACAGTATCAGATGATACCATTGAACTTTTAAATAAAGGATTATATTACAGTCAATTATCCAATGGTGCGTTTGATATTACGATTGATCCACTTAGTATATTGTGGGATTTTAAGAATAACACAAGTAATATTCCAGATGCAAGTAAGATTCAAGAAGCGATAGCCCATGTAAATTATGAAAATATTTGCATAGAAGGCAATACAGTGACCTTGTTGGATCCGTTAGCT
The DNA here is from genome assembly GCA_036656615.1 of Lachnospiraceae bacterium. Classification (GTDB taxonomy): domain Bacteria; phylum Bacillota; class Clostridia; order Lachnospirales; family Lachnospiraceae; genus CAUPWF01. The sequence continues at coordinate 138,858 of JAVXHY010000003.1, forward strand.
AAAATTGATTTGGGTGGTATTGCAAAAGGATATATTGCAGATCAATTAAAAAAATATTTATTAGATCAGGGAATAGATCATGGGCTTATTAATTTGGGTGGGAATGTACTTGCAGTAGGTACAAAACCAGATAATCATCCATTTAATATTGGAATCCAGAAACCCTTTGATAAAAAGAATATTCCTATTACAAGTGTTCAAATATCCAATCAATCGGTAGTATCTTCTGGAGTGTATGAAAGATATTTTAAAAAGGATGGAATGTTGTATCATCATATTTTAAATCCGGAAACAGGGTTTCCATATAAAAATAATCTGCTAGAGGTAACTATAATTTCCCAACAGTCGGTGGATGGAGATGGATTAAGTACTACTTGTTTTGCGCTTGGATTGGAAAAGGGAATGGAATTAATCAATCAGTTGGACCATACAGAGGCTATTTTTATTACGGATGATTATAAACTTCATTATTCAAATCATTTGAGACCAAACGATTAAAAAAGAAGATACTGGGATATATTATTCCAGTATCTTCTTTTTTTGCGCCTAGTATGGGCGAAAAAAACCGTAGGGACTGCCAATGGCGGTCCCTACGGTTTTAAATCTTATCTGTTTTTCTTCTTCCAAACCAGTTCTGCTATGGAGGCTAATCCTAACATTATAACACCTGCCATTGCACCTAGTGGAGTAGCATCTCCTGTACTTGGTGCTGATGGGTTTGTGCTGGTAGTACTTGTGGTACTGCTAATACCGCTACTACTATCAGAACCTCCACCTGTAGAGCCACCCCCGCTTGGTGCGGTATAGGTTCCGGTCTTAATTGCTGCCTTGAAATCTGCTACTGCATCGTCCAAAGCCTTTGCAGCCGCCTGTACCTGTGCCAAGGTCGTACAGCTTGCTTTAGCATCGGTTGCCGTTTGGATTGCTGTATTTAGGGCACTCATTTCTGCCGTGGTCACAAACTTTGTGCCGTATGCCACGGAGGAAGCGGCGGTATCATAAGTGGCTATGCCACCCTTTGTATTATTTGCCGCTGTAATGGCTGCGGTAATCAGGGACACATCAATGGAAATGGTAAGCGTTCCGTTTTCATGTTTCACGGAGTAATTATCGCTTGCCGTGCCACCACTGATGGTAATCGGATAAGAACCATGCTGTGTATTGTCCGGTGTTCCTGTGTAACTCATGGAAATAGTACCGCCAAGCGTGTCGGTTCCGATAAAGCCTGCCACAGTGTAATCTGTGTCCGGAACAGGATTAGCAAGGCTTGGAATTTCTGCTCCTACCAAAATATCCCTATCCTTGGCTTTTACCGTCACTTCTTTTTGGGTGATGGCAAAGATAATCTCCGCGCTGCTGCCGGTATAGGTTTCATTGCTATCGGCAACGGATACAACCAGCTTGTATGTGCCTACGTCTGTGGGAGCGGTTGTGGAGCCGGTGGCATCCCATTGGCCCTCGCCGGTGCTCTTATAGTAGGTGTAGACCAGTGTGCCACAAGCGGAGGTCACATCGGTCGTACCGTTTTTGCAAACAGCCGTGCCGGTATAGCCAGTCTGTACGCTGCCGGTATAGGTCAGACCAGTTTCCACACTTAATCCGGTAATCGTAACAGAAGTCTTAAGAAGAATCAATCCGTCAATCGCATGGGTGATGCCCTGCGCCAACGTGTCTATTTTAGTCACACCGGCGTTGCCCTTATAGGTAGTCGTGTCGCTAAAATCTGTGGGCGCCGCGTTCACTGCGGCATCCAACGCAACAAGGGATTCTGGTGTATATAAGTCGCGGACAATCGCACCCACCGCCGTTTTTGCCTCCTCCAGTACGATGGACTTTGCATTTAGAAAATTGCCGCGGGTGGAAACCGGATTTGTAATTTTAAACCAGCCGGCGCTGAATAGCGGATCAGAACTTGACCAACCCACATCACTCTTATTGATGATTGCCTTGTCATTTTCCTGCATTACAAATGGGATTGATGCAGTTCCGCTAGTCGGAGCATTCCTTGTATATGTGGTTGCATTATCTATGGTCAATGTACGCTCAGACGCTTCCTCAACGGACTGTAAAACCACAATGCTGCCAGGTGAATAAGATGCAGCACCTTTCCCACTTTGCAGGATTACATCGCCTGTGGTTTGGGCTTGGATCGCAACATCGCCCTTGGCGACAATACAATCGCCGCCTTTTCCCGCACTGCTGGAACCACCCATGATTTTACCACCGTTTACGGCAACAGATCCATCTGCTTCAATTGCCGCGCCGCCCTGTGTTCCTTTGTTGCCGCCAAAAATGCAGGTGCTAAATTTGTTTGTAGCGATTGTACTGGCAGCACCATTGATTTCCACACTGCCTGCCACAATGGCTGCGCCTCCCGGATACTTTGCGCTGTTGCACGTTCCACCGCTGATTTCCCCGCCATTAACGATTACCTTGCCGGTGGCACGTACGCCGATACCGGCTGCACCGGTACTCCCTGCAGTCATACTTCCATCCAAATATGCGCCGATAATTTCGGTCGTGCCATTTGTTGCAGCTTCCGTCATTTCGCCGTTGATCGTTACATCACCAATTATGTCAATAATAGGTGCAGGAGTATAGCTTGTCTGTGCCTGTCCACTATAAAGCCCCTCATACCCTAAAAAGCATCCATCGATGGTCAAATTTCCGATGCCGCTGACAATGCTGCTTCCCGGATTGGGGTCAGTTGCATATTCGTTCAATGATAAATACATATTTTTGAGCGTAACATGCGCATTGTCCGTTATTTCGATGCGCAGATTATACGCTGAATTCCATGTGTTTGTCGCATTGTGTCCATTGGTGTTTTCGCCCTGAATCGTAATGCTCTTGTTCACAGTGAGGGTATCAAACGTGGCACCCATGTTCCGGGAAACGCCGCTCAAATCCAGAATGCCACCATCCTGCATACCATTAATGGCCATTTGTACTTCACTCCAATCGCTAGGCGTAACGATCCTAGCACCGCCCTCCGCTAGCGCCACTGCCGTGACTTCCTCCACAGCCACCATAATGGTGGGCAAAGAAACACCCTCTACCAAAGTATAGCCATCGTCCGTCAGCTTTGCCGTATAGGTAAAGGTATCGGCTTTTTCGGTGGAAATAGCCTTGTCACTCTCCCACGTCACGGAAAGGTCAATTTCCGCTTCATTCACTGTTGCCTTTATCGTTTTTGGGAATACCAGCACACTGGCAATGGTGTCCTCGTCCGCACCAATGGGCAGCGTATATTCGCTCTGCTCCAAGGGTGCAAAGGCGGTGATGGTATTTGCGATAATGCCGCTGTCTGCCGCATTTTCCACCGCATATACAGGCACTATGCCTACTGTCTGAAAAATCATGC